>NZ_JANZQH010000005.1:0-345045 GCF_025153485.1 Chryseobacterium pyrolae | reverse complement strand
AAAGCAAAAACAAATTTGCTCTGGTTTAATTATTTATTTTTGTCCTGTAATATGTATCGGATTTTCAGGACTAGTCACCAAATAATAACTTTCTTCCTTCCTCTTCCAACTTCCCTCTTTACAATCTGTACCCAATATAATGGTAACTTCTGTATCTGTATCCAAATTTGAATACTCCATAACTTTGCTAAAGTAAAGCAGAACACTATGGAAACGTTACGACAAACCCCCAATCAGCTTCTTTATGCTGAAGTTTATATTTCAGACATGTTGTCTCTGAAAAATATTTTTCTACAGACACAGACCCTTAAAAAACTGAATCAGAACTTTGGTGTACCCTTTCTTTTGGTGAAAAAGAAGACTGAGGTGGCAGCATTTGCCAGCCTCGTGATCAATGAAAAAGGAGAAATTGCTTTTAAAATATATGAAAACAGCCTTTCCGATGCTGAAAAAAGAAATTTTACTACGCGCACAGAAAGTTATTTCAGAAAAAACAATACAGCCAATTTCCGTGATCCGGAGCAGCTTAAAAGCAGTATCAGCAGACTAGTTAGTTGGCTGAACGTTGGATAACCCTGAATGAAATTTGTACATTTACTTAAAATCCAGATCGCATGTCCAGAGACGTTCTCTACCTTAAAATAGCAAAATCTGTCACCGAGCAGATTAAAAGTGATACTCTGCAGTTTGGAGACAGGCTGCCTTCGCTCAGAAGTGCCCAGAAGCTCTATAATGTGAGTCTTAATACGGTAAAACAGGCTTACATGGAGCTTGAAAGCCGTTCCCTGGTAGAATCACGCCCGAAATACGGCTATTTTGTGAGCCAGAGTTCCCAAAGAAAGCTGGCGCTGCCGTCTGTGGCGCCTATGAAAGTGGCGGAAAGAGAAAATACCGCTGAGGTTCTTATCGATAAAGTGTTCGGAACCATTGATGGATCCGATGATGTTACGCAGTTTGCTTTAGGGATTCCCGGGAAGAGCTTTCTCCCATTGGCTAAGCTGAAGAAATCTATGATCAATGTGATTAATAGAAAGACTGACAGCGGAACAGATTATGAACCGGTGCAAGGAAACGAATACCTGCGACGGGAATCTGCAAAATGGGCTTTGGTGCTGGAAGGGAAGATCTCGGAAGACGACCTGGTGATCACCTCAGGCGCGATGAATGCAGTGTATACCTGCCTGATGGCGGTAACGAAACCCGGAGATTCTGTTGCGGTGGAAAGCCCTGTCTATTTCGGAGTTCTTCAAGCTATTCAGCAATTGGGACTGAAAGTGGTGGAAATTCCTACCCATCCTATTTACGGTGTTGATCTGGATGCATTGAAAAAAGTACTGCCTTCGCTTTCTGCCTGTTGTTTTGTGACGAATTTCAACAATCCATTAGGCTTTCAAATGCCTGATGAAAACAAAAAAGAATTGGTAAAACTGATCACGGAATATAATGTTCCGCTGATCGAGGATGATATCTACGGCAACCTGTATTTTGGAGCAGAAAGGCCGAAACCCTGTAAATTCTATGATGAGGCAGGACTTGTGATGTGGATAGGATCGGTTTCTAAGACTCTTGCCCCGGGGTACCGGGTGGGATGGGTCGCTCCGGGAAAATTTAAAGAACAGGTGATCCGGCAGAAATTGGTGCAGACGGTATGCAGCCCGTCCATATATCCGGATGTCATTGCAGATTTTCTGGAACACGGGCGGTATGACCATCATTTGAGGACATTCAGGAAAAAATTATACGCCAATTATCTTCAGATCCAGAAGTCGGTGACAGAATATTTTCCGGATAATACCAAAATTTCAGAACCGAAAGGAGGTTTTATGCTGTGGCTGGAACTGGACAAAAGAATCTGTACGGAAGATTTATTTGATGAAGCGATGAGTCAGAAAATCAATTTTGCCCCGGGAAGAATGTTTTCCCAGTACAATCAGTATCAGAACTGTATGCGCCTGAACTATGCGCTGGAATGGACGGACAGGGTAGAAAGTGATCTGGAGAAATTAGCAAAAATGGTAAAAAAAAGGATCTAATTTTCGGTAATCCGATATAAAAAGGACGCTTAAGATTAAAAAAAAAATTGGAGATTTTTAAAAAAATGCTTTGAAACATTAAGTGAGATTAAGGTTTTAAGATCATTAAGTGAGCTTCGCATTAAGGATTACAGCTTATAAAATCTTTAGATTTTCTCTTAACGATCCTTACCTCCTTAACAGATCTTAATGTTTAAAAAATATTAGAAAACACTGCGGTATCTGAAACCTGCGCAAAATATAAATAATAATATCAATTAAACCCTATAGTGATGAATGATACAAACAATGAAGTACAAATTATAAACTACGTACCTCAATATAAAGAAGCTTTCAAGGCATTAAATGAAGAATGGATTAAAACGTTCTTTACAATGGAAGCCGGAGATTACAAGCTGCTGGACAACCCCGAAGAACATATTATAAATAAAGGAGGACACATTGTTTTTGCACTTCTGGATAACGAAGCCGTAGGAACCTGTGCATTGGTGAAAATATCAGATGAGCCGCTTAGATTTGAACTGTCCAAGATGGCTGTAAGCCCAAAAGCGCAAGGGAAGAAAATAGGATATCTGGTAGGGCAGGCATTGGTGGATAAAGCAAGGGAGCTAGACGCTGAAAGCATTTTTCTTGAAACGAATTCCGTGCTGGTTCCTGCCATAAAACTATACGAAAAACTGGGTTTTAAGCATATGCCGGTTTCAGGTTCGGCCTATGAGCGGTGTGATACTCAAATGTTACTGAAATTCAATGATTAAGCAAAAAAAGATATTAGAACTTGGATACAAATATCTTTGTTCTAATATCAAAAAATTAAATCTAATGCGTCGGTAGAGTTAGGAAGCTGGAAGAGGGAGGATGGAAGTTTCTGTTAGCCATTCATCTCAACAGTTTCCATAAAAAGTGATTAAAACCCACTGCAATTTTGGCTTTAGGCTAAGATAACTTCCATCTTCGAGCTTCAAGCTTCCAATCTTCACCTATTTCTTAATGAAAGTCTTGGTCAGAGAATTTTTATTTCCGCTGATTTTTATGAAATACATTCCTGCCGTAAGACTTTGAATGTTTATTTTTTCATGAAACAAACCGTTGGAAGATTTTAAGTTTTTTGTTGAAATCAGCGATCCGTTTGTATCAATGATTTCTAATTTAATTTCCTTATAATCAGATTGATATTGTACGTTGATGCTCTCTGAAGCAGGGTTAGGATAGAGCTTGAAATCATTCATGGCCACTTTAGTGTCTTTCACGGCCAAAGCTCCGTTGATACATACCGGAATTCGGTTTACCCCATCGATTCCCCAAGATGGCTGTACCGGAATACACATCCAGTTCAGAACGGTTGGGAAATGATCCGTTTCTCTTGTTGTAGAGGTGTAATCATGGATTTTAAATGTATTGGTAGTACCTGCAGCATACGCAGGAGATCCTGTTACTGTCAGGTTATTGGCATTTGGGCTTGAATCAGTTAAAATATTTCCTGAAGTTCCGTTGCATTTCCAGTCTGCCAGTAATTGAGTGTAATAAGGATGGGAAGGAGTAATATCCTGGTTGGCCCAGTTGACAATCACATCATTCGGAAGAGCAGATTTCCAGATTCTTATATCTTTATAGGATGCGGCAAGATTCTCTCCATATACATTTGTTCCGTCCTGGTTGATGGTAAATGGCAGCCCGGAATCTATATTCCCAATCGTATTCATTTTAGCAAAAGTCACCGGAACACCGTCTTCATACATGGTTACAAGTCCGTCTCTGTCGAGACTTACTGCAATATGTTTCCACTTTCCCGTTTCCACTTTTCCACCTGTCATGTCAATTCTGTTCACACCATCACCGATGTTCATTTTGAAGTTCTGTCCCGAACTGCCGGATATCACAAACCCTTTGTTTTTTCCATTCGCCCAGTTTTTATTGCTGATCATTACCGGGTCACTTGAATAGGCCGCATTTGGCTTTACCCAAAATTCAACCGTAAAATCCTGAGTGGCTCCGAAATTGAAAGGCCCCTGATTAGCCGGTTTTGCATAGGTACCTGCCGGAAAACTAAGCTGGTTGAAAGTTTTATTAGACTCCAGAATCGTTTTGCTGATCTGTTGAGGGGTAAATCCAGGATTGGAATATATGTTAAAGATATTACGTTCAGAAAGGTTTCCGCCACCGTGAGAACTTTGGATGGCACCGTGATCTGTTGTTAGCACCATTAGCCAGTCTTCATTATGATAAGTTGGTCTGCTTTTCATGGCGTTCACGATCTCTCCGATATAAGAATCGGTAGTCTGGATAGAGGAAACATACTGAGGAACCGTACCTGCGAATCCGTAAGAATGTCCGGCGTGGTCTACATCATCGAAATCTACGAAAAGAATATCAGGATTGTCATTCTGCATAGCACTCACGGCTGCATTTTTTACGGCCAGATCAGATCCAAGATTGCTCTTTACATCAGCAGTCTTTACAATCTTGTCATTAAGCGGAGCCCAATTGACCAAAGACATCGTTCTTAAGTTAGGATTGTACGTTTCGGCTCTTGTAAGAAAATCAGGATAGTTGACATAATTGGGGCTCGTGAAATTGTTGTCCTGAACATTGTGTTTTGTGTGCCATACGCCTGTAAGCATGGTGCTCCAGCCGTTTCCGCTCCAGGTTGTAGCGGCGCATAGACCGTCCAGAGAGTAAATGGATTGATTGACAAGGTTTTGGATGTTTGGGATATTGCTGGACATCATGACGTCTGCGCGACATCCGTCAATACCAATGAAAAGAACTTTTTTAGTCTGAGCTCCGAGGAAACAGCTCATAAAAACGGTCATTGAGAATAATTTTGTTTTCATAGATAAAGATTTTAAAAGAAAAAGTTTACAAATAGTAATTTATTTTTAATAATTGTAAAATTAATTTACTATTTGTAAACAAGTGTAAATTTAAAGTTAATAAATTGACAACTAAATGTTTAGAGGTTTTTAAACACAAACAGCACAAATAACCTCACGAATTTCCACAAATAATAGCGTGGTGTCATTAGTGGAAAGTATTTGTGCCATTAGTGTTTAAATAAAAATGAGGCTGAAAAAAGTAAGTATGATTTGAAAGAAGAGTTTAAAGTAGATCTTCAGCCTCAGAAATTGTATTAAAAATATAGTCAGGATTGGCCTTTTCCAGTTCTGCTCTGTTTTGCGCTCCGGAGAGAACGGCAATGGTAAGCCCGCAGCCTGCATTCTTCCCTTCTTCAATATCAATCACAGAATCACCCGCTTTTAAAACTTTGCTGGCCTCAAGGATATTGAACTTTTTCATCGCAAGGTTGATCATATCAGGACTTGGACGGCTTTCAGAGACATCATCGGCTGTGATCAGGGCATCGAAATGGATATTTTCTTTCCACTGTAGTTTATCTAAAAGCTGCTGTGCGATCTCGAAAGTGTAGCCTGTATTCAGAACGACTTTTTTATTTTGAGCTTTCATTTTTAGAAGAAAAGCTTCCGTACCATTGATCGGTTTTACTTCCAGTTTTTGATAGGCTTCTTTTAATTGTTCAGAAAAGTTTTGGAAAATAACAGAAGCATCTTCTTCATTTCCATGGATCTCTTTCAGTAAACTGGTAATGGCTTCCAGTTTTTCCATTCCGGCACAGGTTGAAAGAACCTTATCCAAAGTCACAGGATAGCCGTGATTGTTCACAGCCTGAGCTAACGTTTTGTACACTACATTGTCTTCGTCAATCGTTGTTCCGGCCATATCCAGAACCAGTAATTCTATATTCTTCATTGAAATTTATGTGTAAATTTTATCTATATTAAATTTGGAAAAGCCTCCGCTTCCCGTCATTCCTTTTCCTCCGATTCCTGTTACGATGTGGATATTTGGGGAAGGATTGTGTTCGAAAATATCTTTTGTTTTGCACTGGGAATAGACCCCGAACCATCTCCTCTGAATTTCGTAAGTGGGGAGATCTATAATTTTTTTGGCTTCGTGGATCATGAATTCGTCGATTTCCATGCTCAGATCGTACCCAAGATCATCGGCATTTTTAGCATCCGCATACTCGTGGGAGTCTCCCAGAATGATAGATCCGTCAAGCGCCTGTTTAAATAGAATATGAATTCCGAACTTTTTTTCAAATGATTTCGGGTCTTCAGATTCCTTAATCTTCTGAAAGGAAGCACATTCACTGAAGGACTCATACCTTCTAATGGATAACCCTGTCAAAATATTCCCCGGCAGCGAATAAATACCCTGAGGTTTCGTCTGCAGCATCTGCAGTTTACTCACTTCTAAATCACTTTCATCGAATACTTTAGGATATAATGTTTTGAACTCATGCCCACCACAAATGATGATCTTCGAAGCCGTAAATTTCGTTCCATCTGCACTTATGGCGGAACAGTTATGACCGTTTTCACCCGTTTCAATAATGGTGGTATTGTAAAAGATTTGAAGTCCCAGTTTTTCCTGCAACAGCTTATGAAGCTTGACGATCATGTCTGCAGAGTCTACCGAAAGTTCCTGCGGGAAAAAGAGTCCTCCTTTACAGTAATCCGAGCGGAGGCCATCAAATTTCTTGATGCAGTCATTCTTGGATAACAGAACAGATTCATACTCATTATTCCTGTTAATCTCATACAATTCTTCAATGAGCTGAATTTCTTCATCATTCGAAGCGATATATACAGAGCCGTTTTTTCTGATAGTAAGGTCTGCCTGGGTATGAAGTTCATTATATATGGCCAGACTTTCTCTTCCGTAGTTCTGCCATGTAAGATCCATTCCGGAGGGAACTACCTGTCCGAAATTTCTCGCCGTTGCGCCCTGGGGAACAGAGTTTCTTTCCAGTAAAGCGACCTTCAGACCTTTCTTTAGGGCATGATAGGCGTGGAATGTTCCCAGAATTCCGCCTCCCACAACGATTAAATCAAATTTTGCTGTCATTGTTATTTTAATTTATAAAATTTCGACGGATCGAAATTGATGAATTGATTAGAGTTTGAGTTCGGTTTTGCCTTTTTTTTGAAAGCTAAAAAAGCAGTGACCGAAAGAATAAAAACGGCGGCTGTAATGATATAATTCAGATGAATATAAAAACTAAGCCACGAAGTCTGTGCAGAACCGAAGTTTTTGTACAGCAGGATAAGAACACTTCCCAGGTAACCGAAAGAGTCTACGGTATAGATCAGAAACCCTACATTTCCCTTGATGTCAAAGGCTGCAATCATCCGGTCAAAATAAATTCCGTTGAAGGGAATATAGCAGATGTACATTCCAAAACCGGAGATGACCATCCATAAAAAAGGGGATAAGGAGCCGTTCTGAAATAAATACGTTGACAATCCGACTGTAAGAATGCCTGCAAAAAGGATGTAGTGGTAATACGCAAAGGCTTTTTTATTGTTTTTCACCTTAACCATAAAGCTTAAAATTAAAAGCACCATTACTGCTATTGGAATTTCTGTTAGGGTGAAAATGGAGCTGTTAAAAGTAAAATGCAGCCCGTCCCAGATCTCGCGGTTGAAATTATCTCTGAAATCTCTTAAAACCGTTAAACAGATATACAGAAAAATAATACACACAATGGGAATGAAAAACTGACGGATCAGCTTTTTTCTTTCTGCGCGAAGTAAGGGTTGTCTTTTGTTTTTTAGCAGGATATCTTCTTCTGAAGGCTTAGGAATCCTATTTAAAAGGAACGCAAAAATAATAAGTGGAATGATGAAAATCAATCCTGTGCAAAATGGCATCCAGAATTCGGAAACAGGGAAAGTATCCATTAAAAATTTCCCTGCAGATTTTGTAAACCCTGAAGAAACCACAAAGCTTGAACACAGGAAAAGTCCGATGATTTCTGTTGTTTTCCGGCCTTCAATATAGGAAAATACGATTCCCCAGATCATTCCCAGCGGAATACCGTTGATGAACATAAAAATGATATTGTAGGGAGCGGGAACCAATGCAAAACCCAGCAAGGCCAGTTCTGCCACTCCGATGAATGTCAATAAGTAAGCTATTCTATTCTTCGGTTTCAGCTCTGAAATAAATTTAATGCCGATGAATTTTGAAATAAAATAACCGACAGCCTGCGCAATGATGATCAGAATTTTATAGTCAACCCCGAAATAGGTGAGCCCTTCAAAAGAGGCTACCGTAAAAGGTTTTCTGAAACCGTACATGCAGAAGTAGACCCCGAAAGCGGCTAGGGCAGCCTTCAGTGTTACTAATTTTTTTTTATTGATACTTTGAGCCATTGATGGTGGTTTAGAAGTTCAGTTTTATTCCCAGATTACATCTTACTCCGTAATATTCTACCTGCTCAGGACGGTCTTCATTCTTTCCGAAATGATAAATCAGCGGTTTGTTCAGGATGTTGTTGACATCTGCATAGAGCATAATATGTTTCGTGAACTGGTATGATCCTCCGAAATCCAAGCTGCTGTATTTTCCGTAGTATGAATGATTGATGTCATCTTCAGAATATTCTACAGCATACTTTCCTTTGTAGTTGTAGGCCAGTCTTGCATTGAATCCTTTTTTCTCAAAGAAGACCTGTACGTTATACAGCTGTTTAGCCTGATAAGGAAGAGCTACTTTTCTTCCGCTCGGTTTCTCCATTTCCGAAGTCATGAACGTCGCATTCAGCTGTGTTCCGAAATACTGAAGAAACCCGGGTAAAAAGTCGAATCTTCTGTTGATTCCCAGTTCAACGCCGCCCAGCCATGCTGCATTTCCGTTATTGGGTGCCGTAAACTGTACACCTGTCATTCCGTTGTAGTTTCCGATGAAAGAATCCTGGAAAATAGGATCTGTGATGGATTTATAGAAAACACCACCGCTTACGATCCCGACATTGGAGAAATAATATTCTCCCATCAGGTCAAAATTTAAGGAATAGGTTGGATTAAGGTTTGGATTTCCCCCTTTGAATTCGTTGTCTGCTTCGCTGTACGTTCCGCCTGGTGTGATATCCCCGAAGTTCGGTCTTGAAAAGGTTCTGGTTGCTGCAAAACGAAGATTGGTTTTCTCGTTCAGAGTATATTTGATGTGAAGCATCGGAAGAACTGCCAGATAGTTTTTGGTATGTTCAACGGGTGTCAGAACATCCTCAACTACATTATATCCTTTTACTCTTGTATGGGTATTGGATAATCTGATTCCTCCTAAAATGGTGACCTTGTCACTCAATTTATACGTTCCCATTCCGTAAGCATCCGCATGTTTCTCAAAAACATCAAAGTTTCTTCCTAAGGCCTTATTATATTCCAAAGCTTCAGAATCAGTAGGATTAATCTTCAAATTTCCCTGGTTTTGAATCCAGAACTGATCCATGCCTGTTGTAGAAAGTACCGGTCCGAAAGTGTTTCCGATATGGGCATTCATTTCACTTAAATATTTCGGTCCGTTCGCCTGTGTGGTGATGTAGGGAGCGTAATCAGACAGAAGAGGAGCTGTTCCACCATTCCAGTTGTAGAAAATATCCGAGAATCTGGCATTTCTTTCTTTGTCTCTGTATTTGAACCCGTATTTTAAAGTCAGTTGATCTGATGCGTTGATTTCATGATTGAAAGCCGCTACGATCTTGTCCTTTTCCTCAACAAAAACTTTATAAAATTCAAGGTCTGTAAATTTCATTTGCGAGGCGTCCATCTTGAAGCCGGGATCGTTGTAGAAACCAAATAAAGCATCAGGATTTTTATAGTCTAATTTTCCGCCATCTGCTTTCCAGTAAGCTCTCGGGCCACTTCCATGGTTGGAAATATAATCAGGGTTAATGCCTACTCCGGATTGCGTGTATTTAATGACATAATACGAATTGTTTTGCTTGTCAGGAATGTTTCCGTATTTGAAACGGTTGTCATAATAGGATAGATCCCAATCGATTTTTCCTTTATTTAAAGTATGAACTCCACCTAAGGATACAGAAGTAAGTTCTGTGATCAGTAAGTTGTGGATGTTCTGAAGTTCCACTCTTGCGGTATTATTCGCAGAGCTGAATTTATCAAACCTGATTCTGTGCTTGTAATGGGTTTCATCATCTGAAAGCGTTCCGTACATTCCTTTTAGATAGAATGTGTTTTTTGGAGAAAGGACGTATTCAAAAGCTGCATTCACACCCGTTGTTTTTCGTACTCCGTTATAATCGCGGAGTTCCATTCTGAAAACGCCTTCGTCACCACTTCTTCTCGCCTCAAAATTGTCTGTAGACCAGTTTCTGATAAAGTGGGCCACATTAAATAAGTACCCGAATTTTTTATCTTTCGTTCGGCCTCCGTAAAGAAGTCCAAGATTGTAAACCCCTTTGTCAGCTTTTGCATTGTAGCCGCTTCCCAGAGTCGCTTTGAACTCTGTTTTCATCGGTGGTGTTTTCGTGATGAAATTAACACCGCCTCCGATTCCGTCTGCTTCCATATCAGGGGTAAACGACTTGTTTACATGAACATAGGAGATCAGTTCGGTTGGGAAAAAGTCGAATGCTGTCGCTCTTGAAGTCGTTTCTTCCTCTGCAGTTGGCAATCTGTTTCCGTTGATAGTAGTGGACGCCCAAAACGGGGGAAGTCCTCTTAAGGAAACAAATCTTCCTTCGCCCTGATCTCTCTCGATAGACACTCCCTGAACACGCTGAACGGTTTCTGCGGCATTTCTGTCCGGAAGCTTTCCGATTCCGTCTGAGGCAATGACATTGGTAATATTCACCGCATTTTTCTGAAGGTTTAAGGCTCTTGCTTCCGTGTTTTTTAAAGTTCCGGTCACCAAAACTTCGTCGATGTTCTTTCTCTGCTGGGATAATTTGATAGAACCTAAGTCTACCGTTTCTCCGGATTTTACATCCACATTAATGTCTGCTGTTTCGTAACCGATATAGCTTATCTGCAGATTGTATTGCCCTTCTTTGATATCATTCACCGTGAATTTTCCATCAATATCTGTAGCGGTATTTTTTGATAAACCTTTTATTTTGACTGACGCGCCTGGAAGGGGTTGGCTGTCGTCAAAAACAGTTCCTATAATTAATTGCTTCTGTGCTGACACAAAGAATATGAAACAGACAAAAGCAAGGGTAAGTAATTTCTCTAATTGGGTCTTCATTTTTACATATATTAAATTTTCACTGCAAATCAAGCTAATAATTTTAATATATATAAATATTTTGTATTAAGTATTGTTTAACAAATAAGGGGAATTTGTTACTTATATTTTACTTTATCAGGCGTTAAGAAAATCAGAACTAAAATCATCAATTGTAAGTTTATGCCTTTATTGTAAAGGTTTTTACGTGTATTGAAGAAATGTTTCTATAACAGGTAACTGCAACAGAAATAATCCTGTTGGTTAACATAATGTTAATTTTGTCGAAAAATAAAGAAACAAAAAGTTTACTATTTGTAAACTTTTATCGTAAAATTTAGAAATAAACAGATCTAAATTGGGTTAAAAAAAATGAGTTTTATGCCGTATAAAAATAAAGGACAAGCATAATACAGCTTTCATCGCTGATGCTTACGGGAACGTGTGGAAATTTTCCGTTAAAATAAAGAGAATCACCTTCCTTTAAGATGATTTCTTCGTTATCGATGAGGTATTTTACTTCGCCTTTCAGAATGTATTTGAATTCCCAGGCATCTGTAATCACTTTTTCCCTTTTGGAATTCGGCTCAATGGTCAGTAATACCGCTTCAAAACCTAAAGAGTGCAGGCTTTTGCTGAAAATATGCATATACTTAAACCCTTCGGCTTCCACTTCTTTTTCAATGACCTGTTGGTTGTCTTTGGGAAGATAAATGAATTTAGCGCTGGATTTTTTCTCAACGCCTTCAAAGAAATAGCTGGCATCAATCTCCAGGGACTGGATCATATCCAGCAGCACAGGAAGTGAAGGAA
This sequence comes from Chryseobacterium pyrolae, assembly GCF_025153485.1. Taxonomy (NCBI): domain Bacteria; kingdom Pseudomonadati; phylum Bacteroidota; class Flavobacteriia; order Flavobacteriales; family Weeksellaceae; genus Chryseobacterium; species Chryseobacterium pyrolae. The sequence continues at coordinate 333,145 of NZ_JANZQH010000005.1, read as the reverse complement.
TGGTTCTTCCGTTTTCGATCCGGGAAACAAGGCCGTTGCTTACATTAGCTTTGGAAGCCAGTTCATTAATGGTTAAATTATTCTTTTTTCTGATATCCTTCAGTCTCTTACCGATACCTATTAAAAAATCATTCATAGTGTTTACAATTTAACCTTCAATTATTTTTCGTCATGATAGATGAAAAGCAAAGTTAGTATTATTCTATATAGCTTTTGTAAAGTCCGGAATCAATTCATTGAAAATTGTTATTGAGGCTATTCGCTCTTTTTCCCTATTTTTGTAAAATTCCTTATTTCAATGAAAAAGATTATCCTCATCGAAGACGAAACCAGCGTTGTATCTTTTATAAAGAAAGGGCTTCAGGAAAGCGGGTACGAAATTTCCGTTGCTTTTGACGGCCGTACAGGCGTACAGCTTGTACAGGCGAATGATTTCGATCTCGTGATTTTGGATATTATGCTGCCGGAAATGAATGGCCTGGATGTCTGCAAAGAGATCAGGAAAACCAATCAGCATGTTCCGATTCTGTTTCTGACTGCTTTGGGTACTTCTGAAAATATTGTGCTGGGACTGGAAAGCGGAGGAGATGATTATCTCGTAAAACCTTTTAAATTTATCGAACTGGTAGCAAGAGTAAAATCTCTGCTGAGAAGAAGTAACGGAATAAGTCCTCAGGAAATTACTGAACCGGAACCGGATAATGAACATGTATTTCAGTTTTCTGACCTGATCGTTAATGATTACACAAAGAAAGTGACCCGCAGCGGTGATGAAATTTCACTGACTTCCACAGAGTATAAACTTCTGCTGTATTTCCTGAATAATCCAGAAAAAGTAATTTCCAGAGCCGAAATTCTGGATGCTGTTTGGGGTGTCAATTACGAGCTGGGAACCAACGTAGTCGATGTTTACGTGAATTATTTACGAAAAAAGCTGGACAGCCAGGATGATAATAAGTTGATTCATACCGTAATAGGGATGGGATATGTACTGAAAAAAGCTTAATAAATGTTTAATAAAGTTGTCACAAATCAGACCAAAACAATGGTGCTTTTAATGCTGGTGTTTACGGCCATCATTCTGCTTTTCAGTGGTTTGGTTTATTTTTCGATTGTCAACTTTTCGCATCAGAGGTTTTATGAACTGCTAAAAATACGTACCACGACGATTGTTCAGATTGAGAAAAGCAAAGATCATCTCGATCTTCCTGAAAACTATATCCTCAACAGTCTGAATGATGAGGAACTTCCCATGGAAAAAGATTATGTTTTTGCGGTTCCAGCAGATTCCAACTTTAAAAAGATTTCACAGGAAGTCCATATCCCTGATTATTTTTTCAAAAGTATCGTCAGAAAGGGAGAGGCTAACTATAATGATAAAGAATTCTATTATATCGGTCAGACCTTTAAATATGATGATAAAGAATACATTGCTATTGCTTCTGCCAAGAATCATTATGTAATCTATTATCTGGGATTTTTAAAGAGAACGCTGATCACCTGTATTGTACTTTCCCTGTTCTTCAGTATGATCTTTTCTTTTTATCTGTCTAAAACTTTATTCAGACCCATACTAAAGATTACGGGCAAAGTAAAGGAAATCAGTTCAGAAAATCTGCACCTTAGACTGGAAGCTCAGCCGGACAATAAAGAACTGAATGAGCTGGTAGACACTTTCAACGGAATGCTGAACCGTATAGAAACTTCATTTGAAACCCAGAATCATCTGATCGGAAATGTCTCCCATGAATTGAGAACGCCTTTGACGTCCATCATGGGCGAAGCTGACGTAGCGCTTTCCATCAACAGAACAGCAGAAGAATATAAAGATACATTACAAATAATCCTGGACGAAGCTGAAAAGCTGGATAAAAAGATCAAAGCCTTACTGATGATAGCTGAAACCGGTTTCGACGGCAAGATTCAGAAAATGGATAAGGTAAGAATCGATCAGCTGCTTTGGGATGTGATCGAAACACTCAGGAAAATCGATTCAAGAAATAATATCTATCTGGATATCAGTATGCTGCCTGAGAATCCTAAAAAACTAAAAGTTCAGGGTAATGAACAGTTGCTGCATCTTGCCGTGGCCAATATCATCAGCAATGGCTGTAAATACTCTAATTTCCAGCAGGTAAAAGTTTCTCTTGGCGCCACAGATACCGATGTCTATATCATTATAAAAGATTTTGGAATCGGAATTCCTGAAGTAGAGATGAATAAAATCTACGACCCATTCTTCAGAGCTTCCAATACCAAAAACTATGAAGGCTATGGAATCGGACTTCCGCTGGCAAGAAACATCGTAAGAATGCACCACGGTGAACTGATCGTAAGTTCCGACGAAAATCAGGGAACTACGGTACAGATGCGTTTTCCTAATTTCTATACTGCAAGACCGGAAAGGGCAGAGAAAACCAGGGTTTAGCTTAATGCTAGGCCGAGGCTGAGGTCGTCCCAATATTCATTGATCTATAAAAAAACCTAGAGGATAGGGTTGAATAATAAAGGCTGAACTTACCGTTCAGGCCGTTTTTGTTATGGATTGGGGTTTATATCATTTCTTTATATTAACGGCTGTTAACAATATTCTAATCTCATTCTAATCTCTTTAATCACATTTTAATGCCATTCCAAAGGGCTTCTAATCTTGCCGCTTTAGTTTTGTAGTATCAAAATACGATAACACAAACCTAAATCTAAAAGATATGACCAAAACCATTTTAATCGCCACGGATTACTCTCTTGAGTCACTGAATATATTAAAAAAAGTACTGAAAGAGAAGGAGGCTTCTGAAGACCCTAATCAGTATAATGTTCTTTTGGTTTCAGGATACGAGGCTGGAGATTCCATCAGAGATCTTCTGTTCAATACAAAAAACACGGTTTTCAATAAGATCAGACCTCAGGAGTTCTGTGATGCCTACGGGATCATTAAGAATAAATATCCTCAATTAGTCCGTAAGATCATCTGCGATATTTTCACGGGAAGTTTTCAGAGAACCTTCAACAATTACGTGAAAGCAGAGAATATTGAGGAAGCTTATTATTCTCCATCTATCAAGAGTAAGGGCAAAGGAAAATTTGATATTGCGCCTTATATCAAAAAATGCAAAGATCTGGAAGTTCGGGAAATCAAAGTGGAAATGCCTGAGAGACTTCCGGAAAGAGGAAGACTGGCCGAGATCTTTGTAGAGGTCTAGAAATTAATAAACACAATACTAAAAAATAAAAAAATGTTAAGAAATTATAGTAACAGCCGAACGTTGGGAGACAATATCAGATTGGGGACGCTGACTGCATTCACTGCAGGTACTATAAATATTGCCTCCCTGCTAATATTTCTCTCTTTTACGTCCAACGTAACAGGACACTACGCCGTATTGGCGGCGGAAATCAGTAAAGGAAACTGGACGCAGGTGGCCGTAGTAGGAGCATGGATTTTCCTGTTCTTCTTCGGAAGCTTTCTGTCTAACTTTATTGTCATCAACTTCAATAATAAGAGTAAGTATTTTGCCCACTCCATGCCAATTGTGCTGGAAATCATATGCTTGTTATTTGTCGGGGTGTATGGACAGTTTTATTATCAGAAAACACTGGAAGAAACAGAATATCTGGTAGCGCTGATGCTTTTTGCAACCGGCCTTCAGAATGGCCTTACCGCAAGTATCTCCAACTTCTCGGTGAAAACTACCCACCTTACGGGTACCACTACCGACCTGGGAATTCTGCTTTCGATGTTTACGAAAAAGAAATACAGAAAGAGTGGCGAACTGATTGCAAGAGCAAAGCTGCTGACGAGTATTATGGCGGCCTATGTTTTAGGAGCGGTGTTCTCGGGACTTACTTATTATTATCTTGAGTTCAGGGTATTTTATGTGATCAGCCTTTGTCTTTTAATTGTCATCGGGTATGATGCCTATAAAATTCATATCAGACACTTTAATACCAAATACCGCTACAGCAGGATTTATAAAAAGCCTAATATGTTTGCTTATTTGTATGATAAGGTCCACGGAATTCCAAAAAGAAAAGAAAAAAGAACGCTTGTCTTTGATGAGTAAGCGAAGAAATAAATATCAGTATTATTTTTTGTGTAAACTAGCTGTGAGGCACCCCTTTTCGATGGTAGAGAAGGGGTGTTCTTTGTTTATTAAAACACAAAATTTTAAACATGTTATCATTTAACACAAAGGTTGACTTAAACCTGTTCATATTTAAGCCTGCAAAGTTTGAATCAACCAGACAGATGTATTATTCATTGGCTTATTCAGTGGCGAAGCCACATCCCTTTGCTCAGCTTAAACTTCGGGCATGTCACCTTTAATCTTTGCGTTAAAAAACAAACATATTTAACGCAAAGATTGATAGTAAAGCCTTTTAGCTTTTAAGCCTGCAAAGAAGGAATCAATTTCATTGATTCGACTAAGCGTACGTGTTATCCAGCAGCTTATTCAGTGGCGTAGCCACATCTTTTTGCCCAACTGAAAATTAAAGCAATTCATCATTAAACTTTGCGTCACAAAAGCATCGGTCCCTTTTCAGTATTTTTTTCCTCTATCAGGGATAAAAATAGAACTGGACGGCAAATTGTGATTAAAATGTTGATAATTAAATTTTAATTCACGGTTTTATTGTTTTAATTCCCGTTTCCATTGACTATTTTTGTAAGTTGATTACACGTTTTATGTCAGATATTATTCAGCTTTTACCGGATCATGTAGCTAACCAAATTGCGGCAGGGGAAGTGGTGCAGAGACCTGCGTCCATTGTGAAAGAACTTTTGGAAAATGCGATTGATGCCGAAGCGTCCAAGATAGAATTGATTATCAGGGATGCCGGAAAAAACCTGATTCAGGTGGTAGACGATGGTAAAGGAATGTCTGAGACCGATGCCAGAATGGCCTTTGAAAGACATGCTACGTCAAAAATCAAAGGAACGGAAGATATTTTTAAGATCTCGACCAAAGGATTCAGGGGGGAAGCTCTGGCTTCTATTGCTGCGGTTTCACAGGTTGAACTGCGAACCAAGCAGAATGATGCCAAGATTGGAACCAATATCTACATTGAAGGCGGTGTTTTTCAGTTTCAGGACCCGATACAGACCGTAGACGGATCTAATTTCCTGGTGAAGAACCTTTTTTACAATGTTCCGGCCAGAAGAAAATTCCTTAAAAATAATAATGTTGAATTCAGGCATGTCATCGATGAATTCCAGCGTGTGGCATTAGCGCATGAAAACCTGGAGTTTTCTCTGTTTCATGATGATGAAGCTGTTTTCAGACTGAGAAAAGGAAGCCAGATGCAGCGTATTGTAGATGTCTTCGGACGCAAACTGCAGCCGCAGCTGATTCCTATCAAAGAAGATATTATCTGGTGTAAGCTTCATGGATTTGTGGCTAAACCTGAAGGCGCCAAAAAATCGAGAGGAGAGCAGTTTCTTTTCGTTAACGGAAGGTATTTCAGAAGCCCGTATTTTAATAAAGCGGTTCAGGAAGCTTTTGAGGGGCTGCTTCAGCCAGGCTATGTTCCTACATTTTTCCTCTATCTGGAAATGGATCCGGAAAAAATAGATGTGAATATTCATCCTCAGAAGACAGAGGTGAAGTTTGAGGACGAACACCTGATCTTTGCTCTGCTTCGCTCCACCATTAAAAGATCTTTGGGAATTTATAACGTTTCCCCGAGTCTTGATTTTGATAAAGATCCAGAAATGGATGCGATGATGAATAAGCCTTTTCCAAGCAAAGGAAACGGTGGCAGCGGGATGATCAAGATGCCTGAAATTATTGTAGATAAAGACTACAATCCATTTATTGAAGAAAGAAATGTACGTCCGGAAGAGATTCAGAATCTTACGGAAATGTATCACCAGAATATCACCGCAGAACCGTCGAAGATCAATTTATTTGAAGACGAAGATTTTGATGAAGACCTGATGAGGTTGCCGAATGGGTACTGGTTGTTCAATAAAGGAGACGTAACCCTGATGTTGGATTTGGGAAGAATGCACAGACTGGTCGTTGCTGAAAATAACAAAACGTCAAGGAAAAGCAATCTCAATATCAACCCAAACAGCCATTCGCTTTTGTTTTCTTTGGAGTATCATATGAACGAGATAGAGAAGAATAAATACAATTCTTTCAAAAAATTTCTTCCGGAACTCGGGTTTGACATGAAAATTGCACATGAAAGCGTGCTGAGAATAGATGCGCTGCCCGAAGGATTGAAAGAAACCCAGGCTATGAAGTTCCTGGAAAACCTTTTTGAGATCCTTGAATATAAGAGTGAAGAGGAATTTATGCAGTATTATCTGAACCAGTGGAGCAAAATGCATTCGAAATCAAGGTTTGATTTTATCTATAAAAAAGATGCGGAGCAGGTCATCAAAGATTTTACAGCTTTAGGCTTCCCGGAATTTTTACCGGATGGCAAAAGATGTTTTTATGAAGTTCCGTTTAATGATTTTAAAAACAAGTTTTAAAAATGTTTAACAATATACCGCCCATCACCAGGAATATTATCATTATAAATATTGTAGTATTTATTTTGACATTCTTCATGCCTAATTTAGATAATAGCTTTTCTGCTTATTATCCTTTTTCCCCCAATTTTAAATCATGGCAGATTATTACGCATATGTTTATGCATGGTGGGTATATGCATATTATTTTCAATATGCTGACATTATATAGTTTTGGACCTATTCTGGAGCAAGCATTAGGCGAGAAAAAATATCTGATCCTCTATTTCTTAAGTGGACTTGGTGCTTTCTTTTTATTTAATGTATGGAATTTTGTGGAAATTCAACAGCTTACTTCAGAGCTTGAAAGAATGAATGTGAATGTTTCGGAAATTTATGCAAAAGCAAATCTTTCTGTATTTGATTTTGATCCTAGGCCTTACTTAAATAATGAAAAGGTATTGAACTTATACCTTGGTTTGACAGGGCGAATGGTGGGTGCTTCGGGAGCTATTTTCGGAGTGGTAGCCGCTTTTGCTACTCTTTATCCCGATTCCAAAATTATGATGATGTTTATCCCGGTTCCTATAAAGGTAAAATATCTGATGCCTATCGTCATTGTAGTTTCTGTCTATCTGGGTGTTTCCGGTAACGGAGGAGGTATTGCTCACCTAGCTCACGTTGGAGGGGCATTAGTTGGCTGGATTCTTGCAAGGATCTGGAAAAAACATCTGTATAGATTCAATTAAAAAATTCTGTGAAAGTTTTCCGTCTTATCATACTGATCCTGCATGTGGGCATTTTGTTCCTGCTGCTCGGTACTTTAATGAATGCCTATGTTCCACCTAAAATATTTCCGTGGTTCAATCTGCTTTCTTTAGGGTTTCCTATCCTTATTATTCTGTATGCTGTATTCACGCTTTTCTGGCTTTTCAGCTGGAAAAAGAGAACTTTTGCGTTTATGTTGGCAGGGCTTATCTTTATGAATCCTGTACAAAGATGGGTGAATTTTTCTTCTGATAAAAAAGAGACTGCCGATCTGAAAATCGTTTCTTTTAATGTCAAGGCAGGTTTGTTAGGAACCACAGACATTGAAAAATACCTGAACAGTGCCGATGCTGATGTCATTTTATTGCAGGAATCCGGAAGTAAGATTTCGGTGAAAGGAATGGAGAAAAGTGGTGAGAATGGAGTCTTAAAAGTCTTTTCAAAACATAAATTGATAGACTCTAAGGAATTGATAAAGAGTGATTTTGAGACCAATAATGCGTATGCTTCCCAGACAGATATTGAAATTAAAGGGAAAATATACCGTTTTATTAATATCTATCTGGAGCCTTTTAAATTCGAAAAAGGGATGGTTAAACTAGATGGGGTGAAAGAAGAGGACGAGCAAAAATTGAAAAATATTGTTAAAAGACTTATTCCTGTTTTTAAAAAGCATCAGGATCAGGTAGATACTATCAAAGAAGCTATTGAAACGTCTCCTTATCCAGTTATTATTGCAGGAGATCTTAATTCTGTCCCCAATTCTTACGAGTACTACCATTTAGCGAATGGGCTGGAAGACGCTTTTGTAAAAGCTGGAAAAGGCAGTGCTACCAGTTTCCACGACTATAAATTCCCGATCAGGATCGACTATATTTTTACGTCAAAAACCATACAGCCGGTGAGCTATAAAGTAGACCGAACTGTAAAGCTTTCAGATCATTATCCTGTGGTGGCAACATTTTCACTAAATCACTAATAATCATAAAATTAGTTAAAGCTTTAGTGCTTGGTAGGGTTTTTGATGAAGAGAAGGTCGTACCTAGATTGTTATTTCATGAAGCCGAGCCAGTTATTACTATTTGTTCATATTGTTGTTGCCGTGTTGCTGTTATGCACATTGGGGAATGCGTGGATTCCGCCTAATTTTATGGGCTCCCTGAATCTTCTTTCTCTAGGCTTTCCCTATCTGATCATAGTATATTTTCTTTTAACGATGGTTTGGGTTATTAAAAGAAAGAAAATAGCCATTGCTTTTGCTTTTGGGCTGCTTCTTTTTTACAATCCGGTAAGACGATGGGTCAATTTTTCCCCAAAAACAGAAAGTTTAAAATCGATAAGAGATATCAAAGTTCTTACGTTTAATGTAAAATACGGAGATTTCGGCTGGGAAAAGGTGAAAAAATACATCCAGGACCAGGATGCCGATATTATTTTGGTTCAGGAAAAAGATACCAACAGAGCAATAAGTAAGGATATGGTAAAATATCCTTCAGTCATTCTGAAGACAAAACATAAGATTTTAAGACAAGAACAGCTGATTGAAGATAAAGCAAGAGGCAATTCTTTCTATGCCGATGTAGATATCAATGGAAAGATCATAAGAGTAGTCAATGTATATCTGGAGCCTTTCAGACTGCATAAATCAATGCTTAAATTTGATGGCTTTGCAAAAGAGGGAGGTAAAATTGCTAATCTTATTTCCCATTTGACTCCTACTTTTCAGGCCCATGAAGATCAGATCAGAAAGATCAGAAAAGTAATTGATTTTTCACCTTATCCGGTGATTCTGGCGGGTGACTTTAATTCTGTGCCCAATTCCTACGAATATTATAATCTGGGAAAAGATCTGCAGGATGCCTTCCTGACAGTAGGAAATGGAGCTTCTACGAGTTTCCATGACTATAAGGTCCCCTTGAGAATTGATTATATATTCACTTCAAAATCAATCATTCCTTTAAGTTATAAGGTAGATCATTCTGTAAAATTATCGGATCATTATCCTGTAATTGCAGAATTTCTACTAAATTAGTTCCATGAAAAATTTACTGTCTGTGGTTTTTATTGTATCCCTGTTGTTGATGGCCTGTTCAAAGAAAGAAACGCCAGGTTTTGCAGCAGATCAGGAGATGAAAATTCACTATGATACGGTAGCTGTAGACTCATTTTCAGCAGGAGCAACATCAGTAGATATTGTCCGCCAGATCAGAATGTCTTCGCAAAAATATCAGGATTCTATAAAACAAGCTGAAAAACTACAAAAAGAAGAACAAAAGCTGAAGGAAGAGCTGGAAAAAGAAAACAAAAAGAAACGGGAAGAGGAAAAGAAAAAAACGGAAGCAGAAAAGAAGCAGACCGTTTCTGACACTCCACCAGCCAACGGAACGAAGACCAAGTAACGCTTACTCACATAAAAAACATTTTAAAAATATACAATATGAAAAAACAAATCTTAGCAGCAGCTGCCATAGCATTATTTGCTGTATCGTGTACAAAATCTACCACTAAAACAGAGCAGGTTGAGGGTGCTGACGGATCAGTAACCACTACGACGACAACCGTTTCAGAAACGCCTACTCCGATTGTAGATTCGGCTAAAATAGACAAGGCTAAACAGGATGTAAAATCCAAAGTAGATGAAGCCGGAAACAAAATAGACAATGCCGCACAGAAAACTAAGGAAGACCTTAATAAAGCAGGAAAAGACATCAAAGCCGGGGCAAAAGAAGTCGGACAAGATGTGAAAGATGCTGCTGCAAAAGGCGCTGCCAAAGTGGAAGAGGGAGCAAAGAAATTGAAGGAGGATTTAAAGAAATAGTGAAATACTACAATACAGAAAACGCAATCAGAATTTTGATTGCGTTTTTTTTATGCTAATTTTTTGATGGAAGAGAGAAGATGGGAGCAGGAAGTTATATTTGTCCTTAGTTGTAAAGCTGAATATTGGTTTTTATGACCTCAATAACTTCCATCTTCCAGCATCAGGCTTCTTTTCTGTATACCTTACTTATTAAGCTCCAGCAAAGGATCTATGTATTCCCGGTCATTACTCAGTCTCGGGACTTTATTCTGCCCGCCCAGTTTTCCTTTGGATTCCAGCCACTGGTAGAAAAGATCTGGTTTTGCAATATGAACGATGGGTCTTTTCAGCGTCAGATTATTGTATCTTTTAGCTTCGTAGTCTGAATTGATCGTTTTTAAATGGTGATCAAAAGCATCGGTAAAACGGTCCAGATCATCCGGATGATGGCTGAATTCGAAAATCCACTCGTGGGCACCGCCTTCGTTCTCTTTCATGAAAACAGGAGCGCCTGTAAAATCCGTGATGCTAGCTCCGGTCACCTCACAGGCTTTTGAAAGGGCAGATTCCACATTGGTGATCATCAGTTCTTCCCCGAATGCATTGATATAATGCTTGGTTCTTCCCGTAATTTTTATTCTGAAAGGATTGATGGATGTAAATACAACGGTGTCACCGATCAGGTATCTCCACAGTCCGCCGTTGGTGGTAATCACCATTGCGTAGTTTTTTCCTATTTCAACATCTTCGAGGCTCACCACTTTCGGATTGGAAAAGTGAAACTGATCCATGGGAATGAACTCGTAGAAAATACCATAATCCAGCATCAGAAGCATTTCATCACTGTCCGATCTGTCCTGGATCCCGAAGAAGCCTTCAGAAGCATTGTAAATCTCGTAGTAATTGATCTTTTTGCCGATGATCTGTCTGTACTGGTCCTTGTAGGGCTTGAAACTAATTCCACCGTGAAAAAAGACCTCTAAATTAGGCCAGAGCTCAGAAATACTTCCGCTTCCTGTTTCTTTTAAAACTCTTTGTAGAAGAACCATCATCCAGCTGGGTACACCAAGAATACTTCCCACGTCTTCATTTTTCACTTCGGAAGTGATGGCTTTGAGCTTGCTTTCCCATTCAGACATCAGGGAAACCTTTTTGCTGGGTGTTGTGGTGATCTCTACCCAAAAAGGCAGATTATCAATTAAAATAGCAGAAAGATCCCCGAATTTGGTGTTGAAATCGGCGTGCAGCTCAGAACTGCCCCCCAATCGCAGGTTTTTATTGGTGAATAACTGGTTTTCCGGATGGTTATTGGCATAGATGGAAACCATATCCTTTCCTGCCTTCATATGACAGTATTCCAGGCTTTCCGTGGAAATAGGGATGAATTTGCTCTTAGCGTTTGTGGTTCCGGATGATTTGGCAAAATGTTTAATGTATCCGGGCCAGCTTACATCTTTGTGTCCCTGCCTTGCTCTTTCAATAAAAGGCTCAAAATCTTCATAGGTAACGATGGGAACCTTATTTTTAAAGTCCTGGTAGCTTGAAATTGAATTGAAACCATATGCTTTGCCGTATTCAGTGTCTTCAGCATGAAACAGCTGAGAAAAGAGTATGCCTTTCTGAGTTTCAATAGGATGATCCATGAAATTCTGAATCTGATCTATCCTTTGGCGGATAAACCAGTTGACGACAGTATTGAAAAGTGCCTTTGTTGCCATTCCAACAAATATAATAATATTTGGATTTTTAAAGAATTTTTATCGTATTAAATAAAAAAACCGCTACAAATAATGTAACGGTTTAATATTTAGCTTTATTGTTTCTTAGCAATACTCGTCAAAAGCAGCCTGAAGATTTGCTGCAATTGCCCCTGCAGGGTTTCCTTCAATGTGGTGTCTTTCCAGCATGTGAACCAATTCTCCGTCCTTGAAAAGAGCTACACATGGAGAGCTTGGAGGGAATGGAGCAAGATGTTTTCTTGCCTCTGCTACAGCTTCTGTATCAAATCCTGCAAAAACAGTTGTTAAATGATCAGGTTTTTTATCTCCTGTCAAAGAGTAAACAACACCTGGTCTTGCTGCTCCAGCTGCACATCCGCAAACTGAATTGATGACCAATAGAGTTGTTCCCGACTGCTTTAAAGCCTCTTCTACCTGTGCTGGAGATGTTAGATCTTCGAAACCTTTATCTGTAAGTTCTGCCTTCATTGGCATTACTAAATCTGTTGGATACATATATTTTGTTTTTTATCACTACAAAGTTAATCATTTCTTGGCTTTCGTTCAATATATAAAAACTATCAATCGTTTAGTCAGATAAAATTAATGCAATATTAATATTGTAATAATATTCAAAAAAACATGAAATAAAATTATGAATAATGATAATTATTTGTTAAATTTGAAATGATTCTGAAAAACAAACGACCATGAAAAAAACATTTACTGCTTTCCCTCGAGCACTCAAATTATTTAACAGCGCATGATTGTAGTTAAATAAACACCTATTTCAGTTTTGAATACTACCGAACTGAATTATTAATTATGAATATCCAAAAAATGAAGCCCTGAACGTTAACGTTCAGGGCTTCTTTAATCAAATCGATATGCAAAGGTTGGATATCCTGTTTTTTGGGTCTTGTTTCGTGATTAGGATTAAATACATCCCGGCTCGCGAAAAACGGATTCCGCTTTTACGAAAGGAGCTTCTTGGCCATTTCGGAAATACTTTTTCCGTCTGACTTTCCGGCTAATGCTTTTGAAGCCGCTCCCATCACTTTTCCTAAGTCTTTGGCAGACTCAGCTCCGGTTTCTGAAATAATATTCTTAATTTCTGCTTCCAGTTCTTCCGGACTCAGTTGTTTAGGCAGATACTTCTCGATCACCTTCATCTGAGCATCTTCTACTTCTGCAAGGTCATTTCTTCCCTGTGCTGAAAACTGTTCGAAAGAGTCTTTACGCTGTTTGATCATTCTCTGCAGAATGGCAATTTCCTGTTCAACAGAAACTTCGGTACCTCTAGCTTCAGTTTGTAGATTTAAAATTTGAGCTTTTACAGCTCTCAGAGAATCCAGAGCAACTTTGTCTTTCTCTCTCATGGCTGTTTTAATAGCTTCGCTTATGATATTTTCTAAACTCATGGTATATAATTTATCAATGTAAAAGTGTATCAATGTACCAATTTGAACAAGCAATTGTTACACTGTTAAATTGATACATTGTTACATTATTTAGTCAACGTCTTTATTTAAAAATCTGTTCTCTCTCACCTGCATAGATCCATTGTTGTCAGACAGATAGGTGTTGATATTCTGGTCTGATGCATTGTTTCCATCAATAGAGATATTCTTTCTTTTGAAAGCCGGTACAGATTCGAATTCGCTTGTGCTGTCAAAGCTTTGATAGCGGGAATTGAATTCTTTTAATTTATTTCTTCTTTCTACGATTCTTTCCTGATCAACCGCTTTATTCACGAAAGTGAATTCTGATTCTGCAGGTTTTGGCGTTTCAATTTCTATTTTTTCTTCAAAAGCTGGTTTTGTTTCAGCTTTTGGCTCTTCATATCTGGTCTGGAAGATCGCTTCAACAGCCTGAACAGGAATTTCGGTTACTGTACTGGCGGGAGCCGTAAACTCTGCTTTTGGCTGTCCGTAATCTGTTTTAGGCTCATTAGATGAAGGCTGATTGTTGACAAAGAAACTGAACTCAACCGGTTTTTCGTCTGAGAAAGCATGGGTTGCCGGTGAAGAGGGAGTATCTTCTTTTCTGGAATCAAAGTCAAATTTGAAAGACTCTATTTCCAGATCATTTGGATCTTCTCCTTCTTCATCATAAGAGAATAAGCTGTAGGACTCTTCCTCCGGTTCTTCTTCATTTCTCCAGTCACGGGCAGCGTTATTAGGTGTATCTTCCTCTTTATCAAAGAATTTTATTTCAGTTTTAATCTGCTCTTCCTCAATAATCATTTTTTTTTCAGAAGAAGTCATCCCGAATTGTGGGGCATCGCTGTCCTCATCATCCAGTCTGAAGGTATGTTTTCCTCCAAATTCACGGTTTTTTTCAGAAGGTGTTTCTCTTTCTTCCCTTGTTTTAAAAGGAGATGTTTTTGGAGCATCAAAACTGTCATTAAGACTGATTCTGATCTTCTCAGTAGGGCCTGCAAATCTTTTGCTGTCATTTGAAAAACCTGTAGCGATTACAAGAACGCTTACAGAATCTCCTAATTCCTCATCAGCACCCACCCCGAAAATAATATCAGCTGTATTTCCTGCTTCTTTCTGGATGTGGTCCATAATTACCCCGATCTCGTCCATAGTCACTTCTTCAGCACCACTTCTGATCAATAGAAGTACGTTTTTAGCACCGGTGATCTTGTTGTCGTTCAACAACGGAGAGTCAAGGGCTTTTTTAACCGCTTCTTCGGCTTTGTTTTCTCCAGAAGCAATTCCTGTAGACATAAGAGCAGTACCAGAGTTCTGAAGTACAGATTTAGCATCTCTAAAGTCAATGTTTACATCAAAGTAACCGGTAATAACTTCTGCCATTCCTTTCGCGGCATTGGTTAAAACTTCATCGGCTTTTGAGAATCCCTGCTTAAATCCAAGGTTTCCGAACTGCTGTCTTAATTTATCATTATTGATCACAATCAGTGAGTCAACATTATTTCTTAGCTTTTCAAGACCAATTTCGGCTTGTTCAAGTCTTCTTTTACCTTCGAAGCTGAAAGGAACGGTAACGATACCTACCGTCAAAATTCCCATATCTTTAGCTACTTTGGCAATAACAGGAGCTGCTCCTGTACCTGTACCACCGCCCATTCCGGCAGTAATGAACACCATTTTGGTATTCTGGCCCATACATGCTTTAATTTCTTCGATGCTTTCTATAGCAGATTTTTCTCCTACTTCAGGATCCGCACCCGCACCCAGTCCTTCTGTGATGGTAGTACCAAGCTGTACTTTGTTGGCAACGGGGTTATTATCTAAAGTTTGGGCATCTGTATTACAGACCACGAAATCTACTCCGTAGATTCCTTTCTCGTACATGTGTTTCAATGCGTTGTTTCCACCGCCTCCTACACCGATTACTTTTATGATGGATGAATTTCCTTTTGGCAAATCAAATGAAAATCCTTGTGTATCTATATTTTCCATAACTATGCTTTTTATAATTGACGATTGATGAATGATAATTGATGAGTGATAAATGGCGCCATGCAATAAGCCGTGTGCTTTTTATTTATCAATTATCAATGATCTTCTATCATTTATATTTTACTCTACTTCTTCAAAGAATTTTTTAACTTTTTCCATAAGCGACTGCCCAAAGGTGAGTTTCGCTCTTCTGTTTTCCTGCTGTTGGGTAACAACGGCCTGTTGCTCCTGAACTGTAGCTGACGGCTGAAGTTGCTGAGTTGTTTCTGTCTGTATTTCAGTAGTTTCTGCTTTAGCAACTTCTTCCTCAACGAACGCCTCTTCTTCAGCGCCCTGCTTTTTGTCCCGAATCTTTAAACTCTCCATCAGCAAGCCGATTGAAGTAGCAAATTCCGGGCCTTTCAGGTACTGGTTTTTGTCGTTGGCAATATATTCATTTGCAAAACCGATTCTGCTGTCAAAACCTGTTGTATAATTGGCCAGCTGACGAAGGTGTTTCAAGTTGGATCCGCCTCCTGTAAGGACAATCCCTGCAATCAGCTTTTTCTTTTGCTCAAATGCTCCATACGCTTTTAATTCGGTGTTAACCATTTCCAGAATTTCTTCTACTCTGGCATTGATGATCTGTGCCAGGGTTTTAAGAGAAATCTCCTTGTCCGGTCTTCCGTGAAGCCCTGGAATAGTAACAAATGTACTGTCTTTTTCCAGTTCCGGAACTGCAGAACCGAATTTTACTTTCAGTTGTTCTGCATGTTTCTCAATGATGGAGCAGCCTTCTTTGATATCTTCCGTAATAATACCGCCTCCGTAAGGGATTACGCAGGTATGACGGATGATATTGTCTTTGAAGATGGCAATATCTGTAGTACCGCCTCCTATATCTACTATAGCAACGCCGGCTTCTTTTTCTTCTTTAGTTAGTACAGCTTCTGAAGACGCCAAAGGTTCCAGGGTAAGGGCTTCCATTTCCAGGCCTGCTTCTCTTACACATCTTGCGATGTTTCTGATGCTGCCCATCTGTCCTACTACCACATGAAAATTGGCTTCCAAGCGTTTTCCGTGCATTCCAACGGGCTCCTGTATTTCGCCTTCGGAATCCACTTTATATTCCTGGGGAAGAACATGGATGATTTCTTCTCCGGGAAGCATGACCAGCTTTTTTACCTGATCTTTCAGTGCTTCGATGTCGTCGTCTGTAATAAATTTGTCCGGATGCTCACGCATAATATAGTCGGAATGCTGCAGAGAACGGATGTGTTTTCCTGCAATACCCACCGTAACTTTACGGATAGGAACTCCTGCGCTGGATTGTGCTTCAGAAACGGCAGCCTTGATTGAATTAATGGTTTGTGATATATTA
The DNA here is from genome assembly GCF_025153485.1 of Chryseobacterium pyrolae. Taxonomy (NCBI): domain Bacteria; kingdom Pseudomonadati; phylum Bacteroidota; class Flavobacteriia; order Flavobacteriales; family Weeksellaceae; genus Chryseobacterium; species Chryseobacterium pyrolae. Next base: position 316,602 of record NZ_JANZQH010000005.1, on the reverse strand, counting down.
TTCACAATACCCTTATGAACTCCAAGACTTTTGGCCTTCCCAACGCCGAGAATTTCTATCTTCCCGTGTGCATTCCTCCGTCCGACTATCGCGACAATCTTCGTTGTCCCGATGTCCAGACCTACTGAATACTCTTGATTTTCCATTTTATGTCGATTTGATTTTTTTCTACTTTTTCATGTCTGGGACGATGTCCCTTTTTTTAATCAAATTGGATCTTATCCAATTCTATGCTAAATGGTCCCTTTGGACTTGTCTTTATTCTATTTTTACTTTTGCCTTGGGCTTTGTAGCTGCCGGCTTTTTCTCTGTCTTTTTAGTTTCCTTTGGTTTGACCGTCGTTTTGGGTTTTATTTTTTCCTTCGGCTTTACGGAAGGGGCTTTTGTTTTTTTTGTATTCGCAACTTTAGGCATGGCTTCCGGCTTTTTTGCTGCTGCCAGGAGCGGGGCCTTTGCCAGTTCCAGATTTCCTGCTTTCAGAATACTGTCGTTTTCTTTGAAATAAGGATTTAAAGTGGTTACAATCTGGTTCTGGTATTTTACAGATACTAAGCTGTACTTTTGGGGATCCTGGAATACCAGATATTTTTCCACGAAGGTTTTTAAACCTTTTACCTTAAACTCTATATTGTCAAGATCTCCTATTTCTACTTTGTAATTTCCATCACTGGTCAGAAGATTATAATCGCCTCTACTTTTTGAAATCCCGATAAAGAATTTTTTGCTGAAATCATCTTTATCAATCTTTTCAACCAGCTCAGCCAGTTTTTCATATTCATCCGGTTTCACATCTCCTGTTACGAGCATACAAGGATGCGAATAGGTCCTGGATATGGGGAACTCGGTTCCTTTTTCATCTACATAAAAGTCTTTTCCGTCTTTATTCAGTCTGAAAACAGGAATTCTTTGTCTGATATCCAGGTAGAGTTTTCCGTTCAGGTTCAAATAGACATTGGCACTGTCTACCGCAGGAAGAGAGTTGATCTTCTTTTCAAGCACGGGTATATTCAGGTCTCCGACTTTTCCAGAAGGGTTTTCTTTTTTTACAATTTCCCGGATATCTTTTTCATCTATGAAGTATACCGGAGTTTTTTCATTCATTTTTACAGAAATCTTATTGTCCGTAATCTTCTGGCCGCTGAATCTCTTCAATGAGAAACTCAGCAGTAATCCAAGGATGATCACTGTGACAGCAATTTTTAATATTCTGTATTTATTTTTCATAATTATAAGATGTCAGATTTCAGACGTCAGATATCAGAAACTGATTCATTTTTCATTATTAATTTTTCACTTTTATTTTTTTGAAATCCATTCACAAATAGGGTCATACAGGGTATCAATGTTTCCTGCGCCTACGGTAAGGAGGATGTCAAAATCTTTTTCTTTTATTTTTTCAAAAGCACCGGATAAGTCCGATTTTTCTTTTTTATCTAAATTCACTTTTTCCAATAACCAGTCGGACGTTATTCCTTCAAAATTTTCCTGAAGCTCTCTCGCAGGATAAATATCGAGAAGGATCAGCTCATCCGATTTACTTAAGCTTTCTGCAAATCCGTCAGCGAAATCTCTTGTTCTGCTGAAAAGATGTGGCTGAAAGACCACTAAAAGTTTTTTCTCAGGGTAAAAAGTTCTGATAGAGCTTACTACCGCATTAATTTCTGTCGGATGGTGGGCATAGTCATCAATATAAATTTTACTGTTTGGATAAATATGTTTGGTATATCTTCTTTTAATTCCTTTAAAATTGGCAATAGCCTTTTTCAGTGTTTCAAAATCTACGCCTAAATTGTGAAGGATAGCCAGGGCTGCAGTCGCATTTTCCACATTATGGATTCCCGGAACATCCCACACAAAATCTTTTATGGTTTCTGAAGGAGTATGGAAATCAAAATAGATTTTATCGTGATCCATACGCAGGTTATCTGAGTAGTAATCTGCTGCTTCATTCACGGCATAGGTCTGATGTGCTCTTCCTATATCCAAGCCTTTTCTTACAAACAACTGTCTGTCATTCGGAACAAGGGCTGCAAACTGCTTGAAACCTTCTTCAATGTGGCTTTTATCGCCATAAATATCCAGATGGTCTGCATCGGTAGACGTTACTACGGCCCAGTCCGGAGAAAGGTTCAGGAAGCTTCTGTCATATTCATCGGCTTCTACTACGGAGTATTCTGTTCCGTTGTATAAGAAGTTTGATTTAAAATTTTCAGAAATACCGCCTAAAAAGCATGAAAATGGAAGATTGGCTTCTTTGCACAGGTGAGAAACCAGTGTAGAAGTTGTTGTTTTTCCATGGGTTCCTGCTACAGCGATACAGTCTGTATTTTCTGTGATCAGGCCTAAAACCTTAGCCCGTTTTAAGACTTCAAACTGATTTTGGTTGAAATAATCTAAAATTCCCAGCGTTTTAATGGCAGGAGTATAGATCACCAATGTATTTTCTTTTTGAAGTGTAGTTATTTTTTCGTCAATGTTATCTTCGAAAACGATATCAATTCCTTCTTTCATAAGCAGGGTAGTAAGCTTGGTATTGGTCTTGTCATAGCCCAGCACTTTTTTGCCCGAAGCATTGAAATAACGCGCCAAAGCACTCATTCCGATACCTCCGATGCCTACGAAGTAATAATTTTGATATGTTTCTAATATGTTCATTCTTTTTTGTATTAATGTATAATGTATAATGTACAATGTATTTTTATCGTTGAATATATTTTACATTGTACTTTTTACAATTTTAAATATCTCATCTACAATTTCTTTTGCGGCATTGGGCTTGGCAAAATATTCGAGGTTGTGAGACATTTCTTTTCTTAAATTTTCACTGCTGCAGATCTCTTCCAGTGTATTCCAGAATTTTTCCTGCATTTCAGAGTCTTTTACCATTCTGGCTGCATTTTTTTCAACCAGGTTCATGGCGTTTTTAGTCTGGTGGTCTTCTGCCGCAAACGGGAAGGGTACCAGAAGAACAGGTTTCTTAGCTACTGCTAACTCTGAAATGGCAATGGCACCTGCTCTTGAAACAATGATATCTGCCGCAGAATAGGCTGTTTCCATGTCTCTGATGAATTCATGGATCTGGATGTTTCTGCTATCGTTATCTTTTGTTTCTTCTATTATATCTTGATAATCAAGCTTTCCGGTCTGCCAGATCAGCTGATAATCTTTTTTTACAAGTTCGTTTAGATTAGATCTCCAGGCATTATTTAATGTTCTGGAGCCTAAAGAGCCGCCTACAGAAAGAATCGTAAGCTTATCTTTATTTAATCCCATTTTTTCTTTCGCCTGTGCTGTTTCTGTCATTCCTGTGATGATATTCTCACGAATAGGATTTCCCAGGAATTTTATTTTTTCAGCAGGGAAGCCTTCTACTTTTGGATAGGCCGTGAAAACAGCTTTTGCCTTCTTACTCAAAATTTTATTGGTAACTCCGGCGTGTGCATTCTGCTCCTGAATAAAGATGGGAATTCCCAGTTTACTTGCTTCATACAAAGCGGGGCCGCTTGCAAAACCTCCTGTTCCTACTGCAAAATCCGGAGCGAAATTTCTAATGATCTTTTTTGATTTAGATAAACTTTTCAAAATTTTGAAAGGCAGTCCTAAATTTGATAGCATATTTCCTCTGTCTATTCCGGCAATATCAATTCCTTCAATTATATAGCCTGCCTGCGGAACTTTTTCCATTTCCATTTTTCCGTTGGCACCTATGAACAAAAATTCGGTATCAGGAAATCTTTTTTTGATTTCATCTGCGATGGCAATAGCCGGGAAGATATGTCCTCCTGTTCCGCCGCCGGATAATACTATTTTTAATTTTTTGTTCATTTTTTAAATCGTCCCCTTGGGACTCTTTGTTGTTGTTGCTATATTTCTTTGACAGGATTTTATCCTATCCTGTGTTAAACCGTCCCCTTGGGACTCTTTGACAGTTTATGCGATATCATTAATTTCCGCTACACTTTGTTTTTTGCCCATTCCTTCTTCATCGTATATCTGGATTCTTGAGCTTATATTTAAAATAATTCCAAGCTGGAGATAGGTAACCAGCATGGAGGTTCCTCCATAACTTATCAGGGGCAATGGCTGTCCTGTTACCGGGATCAGATTGACTGCTACCGCAATATTGACTGCAAGCTGTATAAAGATCATCACCCCGAGACTGAGCACGAGGAGTGAGCCAAAAAAGGCCGGCATCTTACTGGCAATCATCACAATCCTGATCATCATAATAAGGTAGAGACAGATCAGGAATGCTGCGCCAATAAGTCCGTATTCTTCTACAATCACTGCGAAAATAAAGTCGGAGGCAGATTGTGGAAGCATTTGTTTTAATGCACTTTTTCCAGGTCCCATTCCGGTAATTCCACCGTGAACAATGGCTGCTTTGGCCTGCATTACCTGATAATTTTTTGCTTTTACGCTTTCGTCATCCACATCAGCTGACTTTGCCTTACTGGATGTAAATGTTTCGATACGGCTCATCCATGTATGAACACGGTTTCCGCCTATCAGGTTGGTATTTAATGCAACAATCAGGAATAAAACAATGGCTATAAATGAGGAAGAGATAAAGCCTGCAATGTATTTCCAGTGAAGCTGTCCTATGATCAGGACAATTACGGAAACCATAAGGATCATCAATGCCGTAGAACCGTTGTCTTTTGCTACCAAAACAAACACCAGCAGGATAGGCCCGAAGATGTACATAATGTTCTCTATAGGAAGCCTTTCCCTTGTTATTTTTTTGGTCAGATATCTGCAGAGATAAATGACCAGCATTAAAAACGCAAATGATGATGGCTGGAATGAGATAGGGGTTCCGGGAATTTTCAACCATCTTGAAGCACTGGCTCCGTCAATAGTTTGCCCCGTAAACATGGTGACTACAAGCAGGACAATCATTAAACCTAGCAGAATACTGCTGAGCTTTCCGATGTACTCGTATTTCACCATTCCAACGACTCTCATGATTACCAGACCTAAGACCACAAAGAACATATGTTTGATCACGTGACCGGTAGTGGTCCCGTTATTAACAATATATTCCAGATTTGAACTTGCAGAATATACAGGGAAAATAGAGAAAATGGAGATCACAAGGATGACCATCCAAAGTACTTTATCGCCCTTTAGCAATTCAATTCTGTTTTCTGTGTTCTGTTCGTCCATATTTTTTGTATTCATGTAAAATGTATGTTGTACAATGTACTTTTTACATCCGACATTTTACTTTTTACATTTACTTTAATACTTGTTCTTTAAACTGTTTTCCCCTGTCTTCATAGCTTTTGAACAGGTCAAAACTTGCGCAGCACGGAGAGAGCAAAACGGTATCTCCGCTCTTGGCCAGTGATTTTGATATTTTCACGGCTTCTTCCATGCTTGAAGTGTCATAGATGAATTCTTTTTTGTCTTTAAAGAAGTCTATGATCTTCGAATTGTCTATTCCCAAGCAAACAATGGCTTTTACTTTTCTTTTAACGAGTTCCTCAATTTCTGAGTAGTCGTTTCCTTTATCCAATCCTCCTACGATCCAAACCGTCGGGGTTTTCATGCTTTCCAGGGCGTAATAGGTAGCGTTTACATTCGTTGCCTTGCTGTCGTTGATGTATTTTACACCATTGGTTTCTGTCACGAATTCAAGTCTGTGTTCTACCGCCTGGAAAGTCATTAGAGAGTTTCTGATACTTTCGTTGTTGATTTCCAGTATTTTACCGGCAATAGAAGCCGCTAAGCTATTAGCAACATTGTGATTTCCAAGAAGGGAAAGCTTATCAATCTTCATTGAAAATTCGTCCTTCATTTTTACCACAATCTGATCGTCATCAATGAAACCACCTTCAGACAATTTTTCTTTTGTAGAGAAGGGAATCATTTTCGCCTTTATTTCAAGCTTTTCAAGGATATTTTTGCTCATTTCATCATCTTTATTGTAGATGAAGAAATTATCATTTTCCTGATTTTCAGCAATTCTGAATTTAGCTAAAGCATATTCTTCATAATTGTAGTTGTACTGATCCAGGTGATCCTGGGACAGGTTCAACAATAGGGAAATATAAGGTCTGAAGTTCTGAATATCATCCAATTGGAAAGAACTTACTTCCAAAACATAATATTCATGATTCTCGTCAGCCACCTGTTTTGCAAAGCTGTATCCTATATTTCCTCCCAATCCTACGTTCAGTCCGTCATTTTTCAGGATGTAGTAGATCAGGGATGTTGTTGTTGTTTTTCCGTTGCTTCCTGTAATCGCGATGATTTTGGCATCGGTAAATTCTGAAGCAAATTCAATTTCAGAGGAGATTCTTATTCCTTTTTCATGAATTTTATGGATGATCTCAGCCTTTTTGGGAATTCCCGGGCTTTTCACAATCCATTCGGCGTTTAAAATTCTTTCTTCGTTGTGGTTTCCTTCTTCAAATTCAATTTCATTTTCGGCTAAAAACTGTTTATAGTTATCCTTAATAGCTCCTTTGTCTGAAAGAAAAACCTCCAGACCCTGTTTTTTCGCTAAATAAGCGGCTCCGCATCCGCTCTCTCCACCTCCTAAAACAACTATTTTCATATTTATTCTTTTGTAAAATGTATAATGTAATATGTATTAATGTAATTTGGTTTTGTATTAATACGTCATACTTTACACAAGGTTTTATCTCATTTTTAATGTGATCAGGCATACAATAGCCAGCACTACACCGATGATGATCATTCTGTTGACGATCTTACTCTCATGGAAACCTCCTTTCTGATAATGGTGGTGTAATGGTGACATTCTAAAAAATCTATTATTCTGAGCATATTCCAGCCCGTATTTTCTTTTTCTGTATTTGAAAACAACGACCTGCAGCATTACAGATACGTTTTCAATCAGGAAGATTCCGCATAAAACAGGAATCAGAAGTTCTTTTCTCAAAATGATGGCTAAAACAGCAATCACTCCTCCGAGCATTAAACTTCCTGTATCGCCCATAAAAACCTGGGCAGGGTAGGTATTGTACCAGAAGAAACCGATCACGGCACCTACCATGGCTACCGCAAAAATGGTGGTTTCCCCCATATTTGGGAGGAACATGATATTGAGGTAATCCGCAAAAATAATGTTCCCGGAAAGGTAGGCGAACAGGGCGAGGGTAAGCAGTATAATGGCACTGGTTCCTGCCGCGAGCCCATCGATTCCGTCTGTGATATTAGCTCCATTGGAAACGGCTGTCACGATGAAAATAACGATTGGGATAAAGACAATCCATGCCCACTCATGGGCATCTTTATCATTCATCCAAAACAGGATTCCACTGTAATCGAACTCGTTGTTTTTGGCAAACGGAACGGTAGAAACGGTGATCTTTTCTGTTGGCATGAAGTTCTGCTCTACATTATTTCGGTTCACCACTTTTGCATCTGCATATTTTCTTTTAACGGTAATGTCAGGGTGGAAATACATTGTTATTCCGACAATTAGCCCTAATCCAACCTGGCCTACAATTTTAAATTTTCCGCTCAGACCGTCTTTATTTTTCTTTATTTTCTTTAAATAATCATCTACAAAACCTATAGCACCCATCCATAACATGGAAACAAGCAGCAGAACGATATAGACATTGGTGATTCTCGTAAAAAGTAACACGGGAATGATGGTTGCGATGATAATGATCAGTCCACCCATTGTTGGTGTTCCTTCTTTCTGCTTTTGTCCGTCTAATCCAAGGTCACGCACCAGCTCACCCATCTGTTTTCCTCTCAGGTAATTGATGATCCTTTTTCCGTAGACCAGGGCAATGATAAGAGAAAACAGCACGGCTATTCCTGCACGGAAAGAAATGTATTTCAGCATTCCCAATCCCGGTATATGGATTCCCTGACTGGTTAGATATTCGTATAGATAGTATAGCATGTCCTTATTATTGATGTTTGATAATTGATGATTGATATCTGAAACGGATATTATTCAATTTTACTATTTAATTTACTTTTATAGGTAGATGTAACTTTTAAAATTTCTAAAGATTCTTTCATCAGTTCATCTATTTTTATTTGAGAAATCATATTTAATTCTTCAATGACTTCCAGCCAAAATACGGTTTCATCAGCTTCCTCTACAACAATGCAAATCTTTGCATATTTTTCCTTATCAGATCTTGCTCTGCACATTGCTCTGTAATTGGCTGCTGTAGAACTTGCGCATCGAAATATTTGTTTTCTGATTACTGAAACTTTATCTGAAAATGGTAATTCTGATAGTTCATTGATAATCTTAATAGCTAAATCTTTTGTTCTTTTAGCGAAAATCTGATTATAATTGTTTTCCATCATTCATTATCAATAATCATTTATATCTATTTACTCATCAACTTCCAAAGTTCGTTGATCGTTTCTTTGTCGTCAAAATGATGTTTTACACCATTCATGTCCTGATAGGTTTCGTGGCCTTTTCCGGCTACTAAAACAATATCTTTTGGCTCTGCAAACTTGATCGCCATTTTGATGGCTTCTCTTCTGTCCGGAATGGAAGTGTATTTGCTGAAGTTTTGAGATTCAACACCAGCTTCAATTTCTTTGATGATCTGTGCAGGATCTTCTGTCCTCGGATTGTCTGAAGTAATGATTGCCAGCGTTGATTTCCTGGTGGCAATATTTCCCATTTCAGGTCTCTTGGAGTGGTCTCTGTCGCCTCCGCATCCGAAAACGGTAATCAGTCTTTCGTTTTTGGTTCTGATATCATTAATGCTGTCCAAAATGTTTTCTAAAGCATCCGGAGTATGAGCATAATCTACGATGAAAAATATGCCGCCTTCCGATTTGAAGGTTTCAAATCTTCCGGAAACTCTCTTTAGCTGACTGATCGCCTGCAAAATTTCATCCTGCTCAAAACCGAGTTCTGATGCAATTCCGAAAACCAGGAGTAAATTATAGACATTGAACCTTCCTGTCAATGTTGTCCAGAATTCTTTTCCGTTGAAATTCAACAGCATTCCGTTGAAGTCAATTTCTAAAGATTTTCCGTGGTAATCTGCCATAGTTTTCAAAGCATAAGACTTTTTCTGTGCCTTAGTGTTCTGAAGCATGACCATGCCATTTTTATCATCAACATTGGTGATGGCTATGGCAGTATCTTCGAGTTCGTCAAAAAACCTTTTCTTCGTTTTAAGGTATTCGTCGAATGTTTTATGATAATCCAGATGGTCATGGGTAAGGTTGGTAAATCCGGCTATTTTAAAATGCAGGCCTTCAATCCTGTTCTGTGCAATTCCGTGGGAGCTTACTTCCATGAAAGCGAATTCACAACCTTTTTCAACCGCCTGAGCCAGCATTTTATTGATGGTAATCACATCCGGAGTGGTATGTGTGGCAGGAATAATTTCATCGGCAATTCTGATCTCCACCGTGGAAAGCAGTGCCGACTCATATCCTAGATTTTGGAATACATCAAAAAGAAGGGTAGAGACCGATGTTTTTCCATTGGTTCCCGTAACGCCTATCAATTTAAGTTTCTGAGATGGATTGCCGTAAAAGTTGGATGCCAGATGTCCTAGTGTTTTAGATGAATCTTTCACCTTTATGTAGGTTACATTTTCATCCATTGTTTCAGGGAATTCTTCGCAAACAACTGCTTTTGCACCTTTTTCAACAGATGATGCAATGTATGAATGTCCGTCTGCAACGGTTCCTCTCACTGCAACGTAGAGTGAGTTTTCCGTGATCTTTCTGCTATCGAAAACCAATTCTGAAACCTCACGGGCGTCGTCGCCGTGAATTTCTAAAACTGGGATTCTTTTTAATAATTCTGTTATTATCATTTTTTATCAATAGGATTTCATCCTATCCGTTATTAAATCGTCCCTTGGGGACTTGGTTTTCTATTTTAATTCTGCAGAGACAAATAAATTCTCTGGTTTTTACTGATTATGGTGCCTTCCAGCGGGAATTGTTCTTTAATTCGTCCAACTCCTTTAAAATCAACTCTGTATCCTAAGTTTTCCAGTTGGGGGATGATGTTTTTACCGATCATTCCCACTACGCTTGGCATTTGCTTATTATTTACAGCTATTTTAACATTAGGTTCAATCAATTTATTGAGGTTTACCTTTCTGTCTACAAGCATTTCTTTTTCAATATTCTGAGGTGTTTTCAGGAATGTTTTTCCAGCGATTTCTTTAAACACCGGTGCTGAAACCGTACCTCCATAAAAGCTTTTTGCTGTATTAGGCTCACTAATCATCACATAACAGGTGTATTTTGGATTATCAGCCGGATAAAACCCTGCGAAAGAAGCTCTGTACTTCATTGGGCCGGGAAGCCAGTATTCAAATCTTGCGGTTCCTGTTTTTCCTGCCATTTTTAGGTTGGGTGTAAAAATGCTTCGTCCTGTTCCTTTTTCTACGGCTTTGGTCAATGCGCTGGTCATCATTTTGATGGCTTTTTCAGAGGCCATTTTGTTCACAATGACTTCCGGTTTTGCGCTGTACATTACTTTCCCGTCTTTCATGATCTTATCAATGAATAGAGGTTTAAGCATTTTACCGCCGTTAGCAACCCCATTATAGAACGTTGTTAACTGTAACAGATTGATGTTTGATGAATATCCGTAAGAAATAGAAGCCAAAGTGGCGGCGTTCCATCTCTTGTTCTGTGGGGTTACGATCTTGGGTTTTGTGATTCCCGGCAGCTCGATATCCATTTTATCGAATAATTTCCATCTCTTCAGGTGATCAAGGAAAATCTGTGGTTTTTCTGCGTAATATTTTGTGATCAGTTTTGCTGTTCCCACGTTGCTTGATTTGGCTAAAACATCACTTATATCGTAAGTTCCTCCTCCGTGACCGTCTGAAATCCTTTGTTTTGCATAAGTCCAAACCCCGTTTCCGACGTTTACGGTTGTGTTTTCATCGATGAAGCCGTCATCCATTGCTGCTAAAAGGGAAATCGTCTTAAAGGTAGAACCCGGTTCAATATTATCTTTTATGGCATAGTTGTAAGAATCTTCGTAATTGCCATCTTCATTTTTTCTTAAATTAACCAATGCACGAACCTTTCCGGTTTGTGTTTCCATGACAATTACTGTTCCGTGTTTTGCTTCATAAGTGATCAGTTGCTTCTCTAAAGCAGAGTGCGCAATGTCCTGAATTCTAAGATCTAAGGTGGTGTAAACATCTTCACCATCCACCGGTTCTTTTACTTTCCAGTAATCAATCGGCTTCCACTGTGAGGAATTGATTCTTTGTTCCAACCTTTTTCCGTCGGTTCCGGTAAGGTATTTAGAGAAAGCACCTTCCAGTCCGGCTTTAACTTCACCGTTGTCGATACCTATGGTTCCTGCCCCAATCTCCGAAGTAGCGAGTTCTCTCTTATAGTTTCGGTCTACGATAAAACCTCCTTTGTTTTTACCTTTTTTAAAGATGGGGAAGTTTCTTATTCTGTCGTATTCGTCGAAATCAAGACCTTTTACCAGGGTGTAGTATTGGTTTTTCTTTTTCTTCTGTTCATCAAATTTCTGTCTGAATTCTCCTCTGGATTTTCCAAACATTTTGCTTAAGGAATCTGTGAGTGCACCGATGTTGTTGCTGTAGATCGTATCCTTCATTGTTTTGAAATCAAGATAGATGTCATAGCGCATTACGGTTGTTGCGAGAATAGACCCGTCTGATGCAAACAGGTTTCCGCGGGCAGCTTTTAAAGTGGCTTCGCGGTAGTTTTTATTAATGTAATCGTCTTTAATTTCCTGAACGTTAGTGTTTTGCAGGATCACTATTCTTGTCAGAAACAGCACAAATACGCACAGGACTCCTACTGCGAAGAGGTAGCCCCACCTTAACGTTTTTTTACGTTTGCTATCGTATTCATTTTGCTTTTGCATCTGTACTGTCTAGTTTTATGAGCAGTTTATGAGGATGATTTTCCAAAGTCATCAATGAGTCCTTTGCTACTTCCTTCCCCAGTTGCGATTCCATTTTCACTTTGATCAGCTTACTCTGAGCGTAAGCGTTTCTCGATTTATATTCTTCTGTTTCTTCTTTTAAAGCATTGACAATTTTAATCTTCTTGTTGACGAGGTGATTGCTAAAGATCATCGCCATCATCAGAATGAACAACAGTAAAAAATACTTGTAATGAGTTTTGATCTCATCACGGTTCAGAAAGTTTCCTTTTATAATGTCTATAAAAGTGAGTCTTTTCTGAGGGCGGTTTGTTGTTCTTTTTGCCAAAGTTTTTTATGTCAATTTGTTTACAGTGAATTCACTTCATTTGTCAATTGTCAATTTTTTATAAGTTTCAAATTCACAATTGGCCATTCACCATTCACTTTTATACTTTTATTCCTGTTCTCATTTTAGCACTTCTTGCTCTTGAATTTTCTTCAATCTCCTTGTCGTCGGGGATGACGGCTTTAGTCTTAAGCAATTCAAATACCTTTTTATAATTTCCGTAGATGTCTCTTTGCTGTTCTCCTTCAAACATTCCATTTTTAAGGAATCTTTTTACCAAACGGTCTTCTAATGAATGGTAAGAAATCACAACAAGCCTTCCTTCGGGTCTTAAGATATTGTAAGCCTGAACAAGCATTTCTTTCAATGCTTCAAGTTCCTGGTTAACCTCTATTCTTATTGCCTGGAAAAGCTGTGCATAGAATTTATTCACCTTATGAGGCGGAAGATAGCTGAAAAGCTTTTTCAGATCTTCGGTGGTATTGATGATTTTTGTTTTTCTGTGATGAACTATGTCTCTTGCCAGTTTTCTTGCTTCTCTTAACTCACCGTAGTAATAAAATATATCGGCAAGCTCAGTTTCTTCATATTCATTGATCACTTTCTTGGCATCAAGGCTCTGCATGACATTCATTCGCATATCCAGAGGGGCATTGTTTCTTGTAGAAAAGCCTCTTTCCGCTTCATCAAACTGATGGGATGAAACGCCAAGGTCTGCCAATACGCCGTCTACCTGAGGAAAACCATACATCAGCATGGAGTTTTCCAGGAATCTGAAATTCTGATTGACCAGGGTAAATCTCGGATCATCAATTGTATTTTTAAGGGCATCCAGATCCTGGTCAAAACTGAAAAGTTTTCCTTTCTCTGAAAGCCTGCTCAGAATTTCTCTTGAGTGGCCTCCTCCTCCAAAAGTGCAGTCCACATATATTCCGTCAGGATTCGTCACCAAATCATCAACACTCTGCTTCAATAAAACGGGGTTGTGGTACATACTTAATTGTGTTTTTTACCTTGCCTTTTACAGCAAGCGCGGTTTATTCTTCATCTAAAGAGCCCATTACATCTTCAGCAAGGCTGGCAAAATCAGCTTCATTGGTCGAGATCACCTTTTCATAGGCTTCTTTATCCCAAATCTCAAAAAGCTCTCCTGCGCTTGTAATAACAGTGTCTTTCTGAAGGTTTGCAAAATGAACCAGATCTTTTGAGATCTGAAGTCTTCCTGCATTGTCCAGTTCTACTGTTTTTACACCTGCCGTAAACATTCGAATGAAATCAGCATTCTTTTTAATGAATCTGTTTAGCTTATTAATTTTGCCCATCAGTTTGTCCCATGCATTCATGGGATAGACCTCCAGGCAAGGTTGGAACACAGATCTCTTGACTACAAATGCCTTATCGTCGAAGTTTTCCATCTGATTGATCAGGGAGGAGGGAACTTTTAAACGGCCTTTGTCGTCAATTTTACACTCATATGTTCCAATGAAACTTTTCATTTGGGACAAATTTATATAATAATTTCCAAAATTTCCCACTTTTTCCCACTTTTTGACTTAATGTTAATAAGTTTTATTAAAGATTGAATTTCACTGGGGTAAGTATTTGATATATGGACTGTTGTAAAAAGTATTATTTAGGCCATAGTAAAGAGGTTTTGAAAAAAGTAAAGAAAAAGGATGATATTATATTATTTTTACTTTAAATTAGGGTAATCAAAAAATTTTTGAGGTTTAATTTGTATTTTTGCAGAGCTTTATTAAGGCATTTTATGATATTTAGTACAAAAAAAGAAAAGAAATATACTTTTATAGAGGCGGGAGAAGGACATCCATTGGTGCTGTTGCACGGTTTAATGGGTGGTTTGAGTAATTTCGATAAGATGGTAGATTTTTTTTCGGAAAAGGGGTTCAAGGTATATGTTCCTCAGTTGCCTATCTACGATCTGCCGGTACTCAATACTAATCTTACCACTCTTGCAAAATATATTATCAAGTTTATAGAGAGTCATATGACTGAACCCGTCACCATTGTAGGAAACTCTATGGGTGGGCATGTAGGATTGATTATGACTTTAGCAAGACCGGACCTGGTTAAGAATCTTGTTTTAACAGGAAGCTCGGGATTGTATGAAAGAACTTTCGGGGATAGTTTCCCGAGAAAAAATGACCGTTCCTATATAAGGAAGAAAACGGAAGAGGTTTTCTATGATCCTGCTATTGCTACAGAAGCTCTTGTAGATGAGGTTTTTTCTGTAGTGAACGACAGGATGAAAGGAATAAAAACAGTAATGCTGGCAAGAAGTGCCATCAAACACAATATGTTACATGACCTTCCTAAGATTACGACGCCAACGTGTCTGATCTGGGGGAGACAGGATAATGTAACGCCTCCAGAAGTGGCTGAAGATATGAATAAGTTTATTCCGAATTCAGATTTATTCTGGATTGAGAAATGCGGACATGCTGCGATGATGGAAAAGCCGGACGAATTCAATGAAATTCTGTACAGCTGGTTAAAAGATAAAGTTTAAAACAAATATAATAAACCATTAAGAGCTTTTCTTAATGGTTTGTTTTTCTAAAAAATATTCAAAAATGGTTATAAAAACGGCAGAATTTGTAAAAAGTAGCGGAAAATGGCAGGAATGCCCTGAACCTACGATGCCTGAGTATGCTTTTATCGGAAGGTCGAATGTTGGAAAATCTTCATTGATCAATGCAATGATGAATCATAAGGACTTGGCAAAGACTTCCGGAACTCCAGGGAAAACTCAGCTGATCAATCATTTTTTAGTGAATGAAAACTGGTATCTGACGGATTTACCGGGTTATGGATATGCAAAGGTTTCAAAATCAATCAGAAAGGATTTTGAAAAACTGATCACCAATTATATTTTGAACAGGAGAAACCTGGTAAACCTTTTTGTTCTGATAGATGCAAGACATACTCCACAAAAGATAGATCTGGAATTTATCCAATGGTGCGGGGAAAGCGGAATTCCTTTTTCGATTGTTTTCACTAAAGCGGATAAACTGAAACCGAATGTTATCATTCAGAATGTAGAAAATTATAAAAATGAACTGCATAAAACGTGGGCAGATCTGCCTGAAATATATGTGACTTCTGCAGAAAAGAAAACCGGAGGGGATGAGATCCTTAATTTCATTCAGACAACGAATGAGTTTTTGAAAAATAACAGTGTAAGTTTTGAGGAGTAATGATCTGGAAAATTAAAACCTTTGATGAGTTTACGGTTCCTGAACTGTATGCTGTTTTGAAAGCCCGTATTGATGTTTTTGTGATCGAACAGAACTGTCCTTATCCTGATCTGGATAATTACGATCAGAAAGGAATTCATATCTGGGCTGAAGAAGAGGGGCAGATCCTTGCTTACTGCCGTGTGTTTGATAAGGGAATCAAGTTTGAGGAAACTTCTTTAGGGAGGGTTCTTACCACAGAGCAGGCGAGAGGTAAAAATCTGGGCAGACAACTGATCAGATATGCTGTAGAAACGATAGAAAACCGTTTTCATACTTCTGAGATCAGGATTTCAGCACAGGATTATTTATTAAGATTTTACTCCGAATTCGGATTTATAGATACCGGAAAAAAATATCTGGAAGACGATATTCCTCATACGGAAATGATCAGAAAATAAAAAAGCGAAGAGAAATCTTCGCTTTTTTTGGTATATGTAGAATGTTTTTAGTTTTTTAGAGTTTTGACCTGAATTCAGGTTAGTTGCAACCCGAACAATAGGACCGGTCTACATATTGTTTACTGCTTCCCGTGTAGTAATAGCAGCCTCCTCTTTTTCCTACATACAACTGACTTCCATTATAAGTGCATCCTCGACTTTGTGAATAAGACTTTGACCTTTTAGAACTAGAGTTGGAGCTGCTCTTGCTCTTTTTCGCCTTTTTCTTTTGTTTTTTAGAGGATAGTTCTGTTTTAGAAATGGTGGTGTTTCCTGTTGCTGTAAAGCTTGACGGAAGCATTAAACCTGCAGCCAAAAGGGCTGTGAATAGTAGTTTTTTCATGGTGTTTTTGTTTTTATATGATAAGAGTTTTAATGGTTATGAGTTTAATTTAACCTCTATGAATGATTGCATTATTTAAGGCATTAACAATTTTTTGAATATAATCTTTGTCTTTTGAAATAATACTATTGGCCTCTCCTGCATTGGTGCTTATTCTCACAGCATATTCATTTTTAATAGAAAATAACCACCAGATTCCAAGTGTAATGACGATTATTCCCACCCAAAAAATATCTTTTGAAAAAAGAAGGAGGACTCCGAAAATAGCCATCAATATTGCTTTTGTCTTACTTTTAATGATTTCAAAAATATGAACAGAAGAGATGTTTCTCATTGCATATGTTTTTGATTGGGTAACAAATCTAGATTGTGTGACTGTTACAGAACTATCCTGATAAAATTTAGTTTCATTTTGAGTTTCCATAGCTAATAGGTTTTAAAATTTCAACCAATCATAATCAATCAAGTGTGATAAATTATCAATAGTTTTATTATTATGCTTTGTTCTTAAAAATTTTCCTTCTACAACTTCTATTTCTTCTCCATTCTTCCAAAAAGAATTTTGATAGTCCCAGACCCAAGTTATAGCGCTATTACCAGCTAATTGAAGACGTCTTACTGCTTCTGATTTTTCTACTTTTTCTGCTCTTGAAGTAGTTGTCTCGTTGATTTCGTGAAAAGCGTAGTGAGTAATTGTGTTTTTTGAATCCTTCCAAACACCTGAAATTTTAAATTTTGCCATTTTTTTATTTTTTGGTTAACATTCCAAAAGTATAAAGCTTATAAACATTTTCCTTACGGGAATCCGTAAACAAAAAAACCTTTCAATGAACTTGAAAGGTTTGTCTGCTATATTAAAAAAGGATTAAATAATTCCCAGGTCCTTGCAGAAGGCAACCAACTGCTCATTGCTTGCTACATTGAGGTTTTCTTTTAAACTGTTCAGTCTTTTTTCTACACTGCTCAGACTGTTGGGTTTAATATTATTATTCTGAAGATAGGTGGGAATGTTTTTTTGCAACACTCCTTGAGAAAGAAGGGAAACGAGTGTAATGTCATAAGACGTAAACTCATAGCTGTTGAGCTTTTTCACTTCCTGTTTAAGATCTAGAGACAGGTAGTTTTCATTGACGTATACGGATGCTATTGCTTTTTTCAGGTCTTTGGAATCATGTCTGGCTTTGCGGACAAAACCGTTGATTTTATATTCGTTAAAAAGAGAATCTATCACTCCTGATTTATGTTCTCCGGAAAAAACGATCACTTTGAGAGAAGGGATTAATTCCCGGACTTCAAGGATCAGTTCCTTTCCTTCTTTGATGTTTTGTTCACGGTGATCCTCTTCAAAAGAGAGATCGGTAATAAGTAAATCATAAAGGTCATTCTCGCGAATGGACTTTTTTACTTTAGCGACTGCATCATCACAATAATACACATAATCAGCATGAGAAATATTTAGATCTTCCAATGTTTTTTGTACAGAAATGCTGCTGCTTTCGTGGTCTTCGGCTATTAAAATTTTTTTGAACATTCTTTAGGTCTTTTTTTAAGAAACAGGAAATGAAATAGTAATCTTCAGTCCTTTTTCGGATTTATTGTCAAAAATAATTTCTCCACGGATAGCGGCAATACGGGTTCCCGTATTTGTCAGTCCATTTTTGTAGATCATTTCACCGGGAATCCCAACTCCGTCGTCGGTGTACTGGATTTTGACCCAATTATTGATTCTTTCAAATTTAAAAATAACACGCGAAGCCTGGCTGTGCTTTTTCATATTAACGAGCAGCTCACGGATCACCTGATAGACATCTTCAAAGGAGGATGAGGAAATTCCGTTCCATATTTCATTTTCGTTTCCAACGATATAGGTGTCGGTCATATCATTTTTAAAAGAGGCAATAAGGGAGGAGATTCTATCTTTATTGTCCTTTATATCATTTTCAAGATCAGGTTTTTCGTAGGAAATATCTCTGGATTTCTCGTAAACAAATTCCAGTTCGTCCAGGGCTTCTTCTTTATCAAAATATTCCTGATTTTCTATTTTGGTCATCACCTGGTAGATGCCGTTGGCTACGACATCGTGGACTTTTTTGGAGATTCTTAATTGGTCATTCTTTATCTTTAATTCATTTTCTTGTTTCAGCCTTTTCTTTCTTCTTTTGTACCAAAAAAAGCCACCAATTAAAAGTACTGATAAAGCACCTAAACCGATATTTCTTTTCAAGAGCTCCGCTTCATTTTCTGCTATTTCATTTTTCTTTTTTTCTACATCGTATCTTATTGTGGCAAACTGATTTTTAGCTTTGCTTCTGGCAATCTGTACACTATCATTAAGGGCTTGAAATTTTTCAAAATATACTAAGTAATGTTCTGGATCTAAGTTTATTATTTTTTGTAAAGCTTGTAATCGGTCTTCCGGACTGTGGTTTTTTTCGGCAGTATTCAGCATTTTATTTGCATAGTATAATGCTTTATTTTTGTCTAAAGAGAAAAAATAATTGGATAGTGCTGCATAGCTTGAATTTTCATCTTCTCCTTTTTTTTGTCTTATTTCAAGGGCTTGATTAAACTCAGGAAGAGGGTTATATTTTTGATCTTCGTAATGTTTTGCCCTGGCCATATTATTAATGAACATTGCATATTTTAAACTGTCTTTTGTTGGCAGTGCAAGTTTTATACTTTCCTGAGCTTCTTTATACTTTTCTAATGTTATCAGTGCAGCTCCCAAATTATTATGATACATATATTTATTTTCTGTATCATCAGAGTATTGAAGTGCTTTTTGATAGTATTCTATAGTTTCATCAAAATTGTAAAGATAGGATGAGCAGATTGCCATATTATTAAAGCTAGAGGCTAGTATTCGTAGGCTTAGGCTGTCTTCATTTTTCTCCAGACAACGATTGGCTTCAAGTGAGGTTTCGATGCTTCCATAATAATCTCCTTTACCTTCTTGGATAATGGCCATATTTACCAATGATCTAGCTCCTTCTATAGAGTCGTTTGCTTCAAAGTATGAATTTTTAGATAGATTGTAGTAATAGAAAGAGGAACCTGTTGTATCTGCCCTTGCTTTATCAAAGTATGCTTTGGCAGTAGCAATTTTTTCAGATTTATTATTGTTGCAAGAAAAAAGCAAAATAGATAAAACGATGAGAAAAAACATTTTCATGGATGTTGGTTTTTTCTTACAAATTAAAAAAAAAGAACAGATTATACAATCTGCTCTTTTTTAATTAGTTTGTTAACTTATGGCTGAGTTGAAAATGGTGGTGTTTGTCCCGTATTTCCTCCTGTATTCCCGCCGTTTCCATGGCCATTTCCGTTTCCGTTTCCATCCCCCGGATCTAAACCTTCTCCCGGATCACCTACCAGTTGCACTGTTGGCTGTCCTTGATTGTTAGTACATGTTGCCGTATTGGCGTTATTATTTGAAAATGCTAAACTTAATAGCATTAATATAAACTGGATCATTTCCTTAAAATTTTGAAGTTTTTAGACTGTTTTTCTTCCTCTCGTGGTTTTCGATCACGAGCAGTACACGTTTAAAATTTCGAAGCGCTTCTAATTTTTTTGGGAAGTGAACCTTCAAAAACGGAGGAGAAACATCTGCTTCCCAACCCGGAGTTTTCCTCCGTTTTATCTGGTGTTTTTTGAAATCAGTTTCGTAAATTTGTTTTTGTAATGTTTTGTTTCTCACTGATTTCTATGGCAAATTAACGACGAAAGAAAGGGCGAGGGTTAGAAAGTTTTCGGAAAGTTTTTGGAAAGTTTTCCTCGGTGGGATGTACGGAAAACCGTAATTTTTTTGACTTGAGATTTCTTAATTTTCACAGTAATAACCATGAGTATGTCAAAATTTTTATCTGAAAAAAAGAAATTATTAGAAGATGTCTACGAAAAAGCTTCAAATGAAGCTACAGAAACATCATTTAATGGGATTCTCCTACACCTTGAGCAAATTTTAAAAGATGATTTTGAACCACTGAGTTATAAATCTTTTGAAAATTATTACAAGGCAATAGTTGAGCAAGGTGAAGACTATAATATAAAAAGGCAGGTTTTGGATAACCTAAGCCGATATTTGGGATATGATACTTTTAAAGATTACTGTTCGGAATGGAGGACATTGGAATATAGTATTCAACAAGCAATCTCTAAAATTGTGATCACTATTATTAATAAGCCAATCCTCGTAATGCCTGAGTTTATGAAACAGAATGGATTCGGTATTATAGAAATGGCATTTCTTTTATGTCTTGTTACAGGAAATTTAGTTTTCTCTAATAACAAGAAAAGTTCTAGCAACTCTTCATTTCTACTAGGTTTAATGTCAAGTGTACAGCCTGGTACAGACAAAAAGTATATGTATTGGGATGGAGAAAGGTATATTGCCACGGATAGTAGCTTTATCAGACCCGGGCTTGAAGTAAAAGCAATGGATGAGCATTTGTTTCTACATTTCAAAAAGAATACTAGAAAAGATACATTGACTGTTGATAATGCATTAGGTGTTACCTGGTATTCGAAATTTTATGGAAATGTGGAGTTTTTCACAATGGATGGAGTAGATCCAGAAAATGGAAAGGAATTGAGAAAATCAACCTCTTTTATTCTTGATAAATATGCAGGCAAGCCAAAAGATTCGATAGACGTTGAAGAATAATTTAGACATAAAAAAAGCGAACATCCATTGTGGATATTCGCTTTTATATTTTTTACGCCTCATTCAGCATTCCCAATTCTCCAAAATGTTTTTTAAACTTCTGGATCTTCGGGCCTACTACGGCACTACAGTAAGGTTGGTTGGGATTCACGTTATAATACCCTTGATGATACTGTTCTGCTGGCCAGAACTTCTCAAACCGGGAAACTTCAGTAACATACTTTCCAGGCCATTTTCCTGAAGCTTCAGAGGTTTTCAGGGCATCTTCTGCTTTAGCCTTTTCAGCATCATCTTTATAATAAATAACGGAGCGGTACTGTGTTCCGATGTCATTCCCCTGTCTGTTCAGTTGGGTAGGATCGTGAAGGAAGAAAAAGACATCCATCAGCTGTGCATAAGAAATGATTGCAGGATCGAAGGTGATCTGTACCACTTCCGCATGTCCGGTTTCTCCGGTGCAGACTTCTTCATACGTAGGATTGTCTTTGTGTCCTCCGGAATATCCTGAAATTGCAGAATGCACTCCTTTAAGCATATTGAAACAGCTTTCCACACACCAGAAGCATCCGCCTCCGAAAGTGATCTGTTCTAAATTATTATTATCCATTGTTCTTAAATTATGTATTTGTTGGTTTTTACCGATTCAGCCGTGGCATAAAATGGGTAAAAAACCAATCAAAAGTAAGAAAAACTTTTTCATTTTGGGTGAGAAATCTGATGATTTAAAACAGAATTGAGCCCAGCCTTTTTAACCACTGAAGATGTGGAAGTGATATGATTTATTCGCGCAGATCTCACAGATTAGATGGATCATTGCGGTATTGAATTTCTGGAATAAAAGGAATTTGTAAAATAAAGTATGGAAAAATCATATATACACTGTATAAGATCTGTAGAATCTGTGGGAATTCAAACCAGATACAAACCTGTTCAAAACAGAAAAAGCACCCAAAAGGATGCTTTTATTATTATTTTAATGTCGTTTTTAGTTATTTTTCCCAAACCAGGGCACTTGCTCCAAGAATGGCAGCATCAGCTTCGTCCAGTTCACTGAAAACTAATTTTACTTTATTTCTAAAGATCGGAAGAAGGTTTCTTTCCATATGAAGTTTTGCGGGCTTCAAAATAAAATCACCGGCTTTGATCACGCCACCAAATAAAAGAATGGCTTCAGGTGAAGAAAACATCACGAAATTAGCCAAAGCCTCACCCAGTTTCTGTCCCGTATATCTGAACACCTCGATCGCAATAAGATCACCTTTCAGTGCACATTCATGAACCGTCTTCGAGTTGATGGATTCTTCAGGATACTGGTTCAGTATGGATTCAGGAAATTCAGCCCTCATCTTCTTAGCGGTGATCGCAATTCCTGTGGCTGAAGCATAGGCTTCCAGACTTCCTTCAGATCCTGTACTCCAGTGCTTTCTTCCGCCAGGTTTTACAATGGTGTGACCCAATTCTCCTGCGAAACCGTCGTGGCCGTAAATCAAGCTTCCGTTGGAAATAATTCCACTGCCCACGCCTGTTCCCAGAGTGATCATGATAAAATCTTTCATTCCTCTTGCTGCTCCGAAAAGCATTTCTCCAAGAGCTGCGGCATTCGCATCATTAGTAATGGTACACGGCAGGTTGAATTTGGCTTTCATCAGCTCACTGAAAGGAACTAATCCCTTCCATGGCAAATTGGGAGCCTGTTCTATGGTTCCTTTATAATAGTTGGCATTGGGAGCACCTACCCCGATTCCGTCAAAGTTGGTCTCAGTACCGTACTTTTCGATCAGGGGTTTCACCTGTTCATATAAAGCATCGATAAAGTCTTCTACTTTTCCGTATTCATCAGTTCTCAGATTTCCTTTTTCCAGAACTTCACCGCGGTGGTTGACCACTCCGAACTTGGTATTGGTTCCCCCGATATCAATTCCTAGAGCAACTTGTTTTGATAAATCTATTAATGACATTTCTATTTATAAATTCTAAGGGGTTAAAATTATAAAAAAGATTGTATTAATGGATTATTAACAAAACTTTTATTTAAAAAACTTTTAGGCTGTTTTGGTCGGTTTCTTTTTTCTTCTTCCCCACCAAACCATAAATCCGGTTACAGGCAGTGATGCACAGATGAGACTGACAATGAATGCGATGATCTTTGTAGGCAGTCCTAAAATAGAACCCACATGAATATCATAGTTGGCTCCTACTGCTTTTTCACCAAAGTTTTTGTCTTTGGGATCGTGGGTGTGAAGCAGTTCTCCGGAGTTTTCATCAAAGATCAGGCTGCTGCTTTTATGATAAGAATAAGAAAGGTGTTTTACATACACTTCAAAGTTCGGGTGCTCGTGATCGTCCATATGCTTGTGACCCAGGTCAATCGCAAAACCGAAAGCATCAGGATATTTCTGAATAACGGTACTGATGACTTTGTCCAGTGTTCCTTCTGTTCTTAATTCTATAGGTGCTTTTGTTTTGATGTGAGAGAAATCCGGATATTTCGTTTCTCCACCGGAAAATATGACGTAGATCATCGCCTGTACAACGAAGTACGCATAAAACAACCCTGTGATCGTGAAGATTAAAGCAAAGATGGAGGAATAGAAACCCAGTATGTTGTGAAGATCGTAGTTCTTTCTTTTCCAGCTTTTGACATTCTTCCATTTGAAAGAAAGGCGCTGCTTTCTTGCGGCTTTGTTTTTAGGCCACCAAAGCACAATTCCGGTGATGAGCATGATCAGGAATATAATCACGGGAATTCCCACGACATACGGCCCCCAGTCCTGCTTTAGCAGAAAGCTCCAGTGGATCATTTTTACAATATTGAAGAATCCGTTCTTTTCATCGTAGACCCTAAGGACTTTTCCCGTGTAAGGGTTTACATAAGCCGCTTTATAAACCGGAAGTTCATCAAAATAATTCCAGGCTTTCGTGTTGTGCTCATACCAGTAAAATAGGTAGGACATCTTTTTGTCGATGGGAACGTTTACCCAGTGAACCGGATATTTTTCCTTTACCTGTTCAACAACAGATTTCTCCATCATTCTGATAGGAAGAACGTTTTTCTGTTCTATATTCTGTTCGTTATGATAGATAACATCCTTTCTTGTAAATTTTTCCAGTTCGTCTTTAAAAACATAGAGTGCTCCTGTAATGGAAATGATAAAGATCAGAAAGCCAATCCCCAGACCAAACCAAAGGTGCAGTTTGGCAGACCATTTTTTAAAGAAGCCCGGTTTATTTTTATGATGATGTTTTTTCTTCATATCGCAGTTCAAAGTATCGCAAAGATAAGTTTTACTTTTTATTTAGATTAATTAAAATTTATATTCAAGCATCAGGGTGCCTCTTCTTCCCAGTGAGTTCACGAATTCACTGTCACGGGCAGACCACCATGCAATCGCAGGTTGATACATTCTGTTGAATACATTTTCAACCCCTGCAGATACCCTCCAGTTCTTATTGACTTCGAAGCTGGCTTTAAAATTAAAGACCGTGTAGTCGGGAACATAGCCTTCTCCGTAGACGAACAATCCGGTCTTTGCATTAGGTTGGAATCTGTCCTGTTCAAACGCATGAAGCATATCAAGTCCAATAGATAAAGACTGTATGGGTCTTGCCTGAATGTAAGCAAGTACTTTAGGCGCAGAAATCCGGCTGTTGTTGATCTTTGCTGAATAATCTCCGTCGTCTTTGATGGAGGTAATTCCTTCCATCCAGCTGTAGCTTCCTCCGAAATTGATCCATTTGGTGGGCGTAAAATGTAAGAATCCTTCGACACCGTACACGATTTCCGGAGATCTCTGTATCGTTAATGCTCTGTCCGGGCTCTGTACAAAAGATGCTCCCAGTTTTGACGTACTTACATAAGAAGTGATCTCGTAGTTGATCCATTTTGAAATCTGTCCTGTCGCACCGAATTCATAGTTGTTGACGATGATCGGTTTGGTTTCAAGGTTTTGAATGGTTCCTTCTGTAGAGGTTCTCAGGATTCTTCCTAATTCATTAATAGAGTAGGACTGTGAGAAGCTTCCGAACAGATTGATAAAAGGTTCAATATTATAACGGATCCCTAAATTGGCGACCAATGCATTGTATTTCAGATCTCCACCGGTCACAAAGATACTTTTGGTGAAGGTCCCGTCACTTTTAACCGTAGAAAGGGTATTAAAATCTCCGACTTTGACGCGCATGTTTTCGTAACGAAGGCCTCCTTTGATGGTTAATTTTTTTAATAAATCAATTTTAATCAATACAAAAGGGGCCAAGTTGGTCATATTCATGTCCGGTGTCCAGTAACGTCCGTCTTCCAGCTTCTGAACCGTCTGATCGTTGAGGATATCCATTCCGTACATCACTTCACCCTGTGAATCTTTAGCAGTCCACAATTTGGTGTCAAAATTGAATCGGGCTCCGTATTTTTTTGAAATCACATTGGACTGACCTCCTCCGAAGAAGGTGTCGCTGTATCCGTATACTGTCCTGAAATCCTGCATGTAAGCATTGACATTCAGTGAAGTAGTTCCGCCAAAAAGATTCTGGTTGTCATAATTGATTCTCAAATTATGGTTTCTCGGTGTTCCCTGTGGTGTAGTTTCAAGATTTTTCCCTACGCCTTCCCCAATGGTTGGGGTGATTCCGTATTTTCCCGTTACCAATCCTAAGTTGAGGTCAGATCTGGATGCATATCCGATGTAAGAGGCTTCCACTCTCTGATCCTTATTGATATTGTATCCTACTTTAAGCATCCCGTTGTAGTTATCCATTTTCGCAGGACTGTAGGTTGGCGTAAGGTTGATACCGTCGGCATCTTTCATATAGCCTGTTCTTTCGTAGGCGAGAGAGAAAACGTAATCAAACTTATTCACCTTTCCTGATAATAGCTGGCTGGCTCTTACGCCAAGAGTTCCGCCATAGGTTTGGCCTGTAAAACCTACCTGAGTAAGTCCGGAAATATTCTTATCGGATTTGCTTCTTCTTGTGATATAGTTGATGATCCCGCCATCTGCCCCATTTCCGTAGATGGATGACGCTCCTTTGATCACTTCAATTCTTTCAATCACGGAAGGATCGATAGACCTTAGATCTCTGGCTCCGTTTCTGAGTGG
Source organism: Chryseobacterium pyrolae (assembly GCF_025153485.1). NCBI lineage: Bacteria > Pseudomonadati > Bacteroidota > Flavobacteriia > Flavobacteriales > Weeksellaceae > Chryseobacterium > Chryseobacterium pyrolae. Next base: position 290,600 of record NZ_JANZQH010000005.1, on the reverse strand, counting down.
AGTAGACTGAGGAATACCGTCGATCAGGACAAGAACCTGACGACCTCTCAAGGTTTGACCTGTATTGGAGGTCTGTCCCGAGTTGGTTCCTAAACTGGGAACGGTATACTGAAGAATGCTGGTGATATCTGAATTAACGGTCAGCTGAGACTGGATATGCTTTTCTGCAACAATCGTTACGGAACTGGGTATTTCTTTGATATTTTCTTTTTTTCTGGAAGCAGTCATCACGACTTCGTCCACGCTGTTGGTCTGCAGGCTGTCTTTAACCTGTGCAAAAATGGTAGCTGAACCTAAGCATGCAGCTGATATAAGCGCTTTTTTCATTATATTTTCTTTCCTTGTTTTTTTTGTTTTCCCCACCATACCAGAAATCCTGTTACAGGAAGTGAAGTACAGATGAGTCCGGTAATGAACCATAGAATTTTTCCGAACAGCCCGAAGTAGGATCCTGTGTGGATGTCATAATTGGCATTGGCATATTTTTCAGCATTGCTCAGTTTTTGATGAGGTTTTTCGGCCAGCAGTTTTCCTGAGTATTTGTCAAAGATCAATGCATTTCTTTCGCTAAACCTTCCTTCTTCACCGTAAATAGTAACCGGGATATTTTTCAGTTCTTTCCCTTTCTTGTTTTTTCCGTTCAACGGAATTCTGAAACTGGAAGACGAGGGATACATTTTTCTGGTTTCCTGAGCAGTAAGGTCATACACTGAGGCATTTTTTCCCACAAGAGAATCCGGAGATTTTATTTCCTTTTCTTTTGGGAGCTCTGTAGAACCTGAAAGTGTAAAATTGAAGGCATTTTTCACATACGGATAGGCAAAATAGATTCCTGTCATGCTAATAACTAGAGCGAAAAATGAGGCATAGAAACCCAATACATTATGAAGATCATAGTTTTTACGTTTCCAGGTTTTCACGTTTTCCCAGCTGAACCAGAAGCGTCCTTTTCTAGCTTTTTTGTTCTTTGGCCACCATAAAACAATTCCCGTGATCAGCATGAAGATGAAAATGACGGTAGGGATTCCTACGACATATTTTCCCCATTCGGAGTTCAGAAGAAGGCTCCAGTGGATGAATTTCAGAATATTGAAAAAGCTATATTTCTCATCGTAAACGGCCAGAATCTTTCCATTGTACTGATCCACATATACGAGCTTATTGATCTTGACTTCTTCAAAATAATTCCATCCTTTTTTGTTTTTTTCGTAATATGAAAAACGATAGGATCTGTTTTTATCCAAAGAGATTTCTACAGCGCTCAGCGGATATTTTTCATTGAGCTCAAGACTGACTTTTTCTTTAAGAACAGCAATAGAAAGTGGTGATGCTGAAGGTTTCTGTACATACATCGCTTCTTTTCGGAGGCTGTTCTGTATTTCATCCTTAAAAACATATAAAGTTCCGGTAAGCGAAACAATAAAGACAATGATACCAACGGACAAACCCAACCACAAATGCAGTTTGGCAGACCATTTCCTGGTAAAAGAAACTTTCTTTTTATGGGGGTGCTTTTTCTTCATAGAAAAAAGTTAACCTCCGGAGAGGCTAACTTTTGATTATTTAAAATTTATATCCGATTGATAATCTCCAGTTACGCGGAGCATTGTAGATCCATGCATACGAACCGTCATCTGATCTGTAGCCACTGTAAAGCTTTCTGTTCAGAACGTTGTTGAGCAATAGATTAACATCGAATTTTTTAGCAACATAAGAGATTCCGAAGTTGGTATCAAAGTAATCTTCCAGACTCTGATCATATTTTGCCGTTGTTCCAAACCAGGATTGTCTTCCTCCCTGATATTGGTATCCGGCCGAAATACCGAATCCTTTTAACTGGCCGTGTTCAAATCTATAGTTTAACCAGGTATTCTGTACGTTTTTGGCATTTCCGGGAGATTGTATCCCTATTCTGCTTGCATCGGTATCTTTAACTGTTTTGGCATCCGTATAAGCATAGTTTACCACAATGTTTAATCCTTTTACGATTTCCCCTTTAATATCAGCTTCAAAACCACGTGATCTTTGTTCTCCAGTTGGAATCATAAAAGCATTTCCGTTGTTATCGTTTGAATTTCCGGCAACCAAAATGTTTTTTCTTCGGATTTCATATACGGCAAAAGTAGAGTTCCATTTTCCTCCCAGCCAGTCTTTTTTTAATCCAAATTCAATATTCTGTCCTTTTAAAGGATCTGTGATTGAAGATCCATTAATCCCTATTGCAGACTGAGGCGCAAACGTTTTATCAAAAACTCCGTACACTGAAAAATCATCTTTAATAGAGTAGCTGACACCAGCTCTTGGTGTAAATTCTCCAGCTTGATCAGCTTTTATCGGATCTAAATTAGGATATCCCGAGAATGTTGTTCCACTGGTATATCTTCCTGCCAGTGTAATACGGAGCTTATTGTTAAGCATTTCTATTTGATCCTGAGCATAATAAGAAGTGTATTTTACTCCCTGATCATTATAATAATTAGCATTTCTATTTAGATAATAAGCGCTTTCAGGGGGTAATGTACTAGGATTTACACCGTAAACAATATTGTGAACATCAATAGATCCTCCATCTCCTAAATAAGAGAAATCAGCCTGGTATTTTCTATTTCCGTAATCGAATCCGGCAATGACTTTATGAGTAATATTTCCTGTTTGTAAACTTCCTCTAACGTAGGTCTGGAATATATTGTTTTTTCCAAGAGCCTGCCAGTTACTTAAAGATCTGCTTAAAATATTGGGGTCTGAACCATAGAAACCACCCCACCATGAGCCACCGTCATAGTTCATGTCCATATAAGCATACTGTGTACTCCAAACCCAATCTTTGAATAATTTCTGATCTAAGCTTAAAAATAAACTCTGATCTTTCACCTCCGTTTTTTTGAAGTTAGGATCATTAAAATTAGTATGAACATTTAATGAAGCATAGCCGTCATTAGACATCAAGTAAGCACCCGGCTGGTTGAATTTTAAGAACTGATAATTATACTGAGCCGTGAATGTCGTTGTTTTTGTAGGTCTGAATGTAATAGACGGAGCGATGATTATTTTGCTTGTCTTGTCATTTTCTGACCATGATTTGTTGGAGCTTCCCATTAAGTTTAAACGGTAGTCTAAAACGCCGTCCTTCACGATAACACCGTCAAGATCTGCTTCTCCTCTAAAAAGATTGTAACTTCCGGTTGTGAATCTTACACTGTTGGCAAACTTACCGGTTGGTTTTTTCGTTACCACGTTGTAAAACCCTGCCGGATCACCCATAGATCCCATGAATCCTGCCGGTCCTTTTACGAACTCTATTCTGTCGATAATGGATGCATCCGGATTAATTGGTCCCCAGGTAGAAGAGACATTCATTCCGTTCATATACGTAGCAATACTCGCTCCTCTCATAAAAACATTGGAATAAACGTTGTCCCAGTGTTCTACTTTTCTGGCACCACTGACATTACGGACAATTCCTTCGGACATATTTAACGTGATCTGATCATTCAAAACCTGCCCACTGATGGACTGTACGTTCTGTGGAAGTTCAATAAGCGGAGTTTGCAGTCTTAGAGAACCGGAGACCTCATTCAATTTATATTTTTGATAATATCGCCCGCTGACAACAACTTCTTCAATATCATTAGATTTTATAGTATCTTTTTCCTGAGATAAAACCAGCATAGAACCCAGCAATGAGGCACAGATCAGTACATTTTTCATGAAAGTCAAATTTTCTGCAAATATATTGTTTTTAATTGTTCTAAATAAATAACAGGATTGATATTTATCATGAAATTATTAGGTGCTGAATAGCAAAACCCCGCATCAGACGGTGCTGATGCGGGGTTTTTATGAGATTTTATTATAGATTTCTTAAGCCGGAATTTCTCCTTTGTATAAGAAAGAAATAATTTCTTTGTTCATTTTGTCAACCATTTCACTGAATAAGTGGAATGATTCCTGTTTGTAGATGACCAATGGATCTTTCTGTTCATAAACGGCACCTTGAGAAGATCTTCTCAGGTCATCCATTTCACGAAGGTGAAGTTTCCAGTTTTCATCGATGATTGATAAAGTAATGTTCTTTTCAAAATCGTTGATCAGGCTTTCACACTGAGTGTCATATGCTTCCTTAAGATCAGCTACGATAGTCATTGTTTTGTGTCCGTCTGTGAAAGGAACCTGGATCATTTTGAACATTGAACCTTGATTCTGGTATACATTCTCAATGATAGGGAATGATTTTTCTTTCAATAGGTTCAGTTTCATTTTGTAATCTTCCTGAGCTGCCTTGAAAACAAGATCCGTTAATTCCGGAAGCTGCTTGCTCTTGAAATCACTTTCAGAAACAGGAGATTCCATGGTGAAGAACTTAATGATGTCGAATTCGAAATCTTTATAGTTTCCTGAAGCCTTTCCTTTGGCAACGATTGAATTGGAAACATCGAAGATCATATTTGTAATGTCATACTTCAGGTGATCACCGAATAGAGCATTCTTTCTTCTCTTATAGATTACATCACGCTGCTTGTTCATCACGTCATCATACTCAAGAAGTCTCTTTCTGATCCCGAAGTTGTTTTCCTCTACTTTTTTCTGAGCTCTTTCAATAGACTTGCTGATCATAGAATGCTGAATCACTTCACCTTCCTTATGACCCATTCTGTCCATCATTTTCGCGATTCTTTCAGAACCGAACAAACGCATTAAGTTGTCTTCAAGAGATACATAGAACTGAGAGCTTCCAGGATCTCCCTGACGTCCCGCTCTACCTCTTAACTGTCTGTCTACACGTCTTGAATCGTGTCTTTCTGTACCGATAATAGCTAAACCTCCCGCTTCTTTTACTTCTTTAGAAAGTTTGATATCCGTACCACGACCTGCCATGTTCGTTGCAATCGTTACAACTCCCGGCTGTCCTGCTCCGGCAACGATCTCCGCTTCCTTCTTGTGAAGCTTCGCGTTCAATACCTGGTGTGGGATTTTTCTTAACTGCAGGGCTTTGGAAAGCAATTGAGAGATTTCAACAGAAGTTGTACCTACCAGTACTGGTCTTTTTGCTGCTGTTAATTTTTCAATTTCCTCAATTACGGCATTATATTTTTCACGGTTAGTTTTGAAAACTAAATCCTGTTTGTCATTTCTTAAAATAGGACGGTTGGTAGGAATTACCACAACATCTAATTTGTAGATTTCCCAAAGTTCTCCCGCCTCTGTTTCAGCAGTACCCGTCATCCCCGCAAGCTTGTTGTACATACGGAAATAGTTCTGAAGCGTTACCGTAGCAAAGGTTTGCGTAGCAGCTTCAATCTTTACATTTTCTTTAGCTTCGATCGCCTGGTGAAGCCCGTCTGAATAACGTCTTCCTTCCATGATACGGCCTGTCTGCTCGTCAACGATTTTTACTTCACCGTCTATCACTACATACTCATCATCTTTTTCAAATAATGTATAGGCTTTCAATAGCTGGCTCATCGTATGTACACGCTCAGATTTTTCAGCGAATTCAGAGAAAAGTTTTTCTTTAGCTTCGAATTCTTCTTCTTTGGATAAGTTTCTGGCTTCAACTTCAGCGATTTCTGTTCCGATATCCGGAAGAACGAAGAAGTTGTTGTCAGAATTCCCCTGAGACATATATTCTACTCCTTTGTCTGTAAGGTCTACCTGATTGTTTTTCTCTTCGATAACAAAGTAAAGGTCTTTATCTACGATTGGCATGTCACGGTTGTTGTCCTGCATGTACTGCGCTTCAACTTTCTGAAGCAAGGCTCTGTTTCCGCTTTCCGATAAGAATTTGATTAATTGTCTGTTTTTAGGAAGTCCTCTGTATGCCTGAAGCAATTTGAATCCTCCTTCTTTGGTGTTTCCTGCAGCGATTAATTTTTTCGCTTCATTAAAGATAGCAGAAACTGTTTTTTTCTGAACGTCAACAATTCTGTCGATAGAAGGCTTAAGAACATCAAATTCCTGTCTGTCTCCCTGAGGAACCGGACCTGAAATAATTAACGGTGTTCTGGCGTCATCTACCAATACGGAGTCAACTTCATCCACAATAGCAAAGTTTAATTCTCTTTGTACCAATTCTGAAGGTGAAGTTACCATGTTGTCTCTCAGATAATCGAAACCGAATTCGTTGTTCGTTCCGTAAGTAATATCTGAATTGTATGCTTTTCTTCTTCCGTCTGAGTTCGGCTGGTGGTTATCGATACAATCGATAGACATTCCGTGGAACTGATAAAGAGGTCCCATCCACGCGGAGTCTCTTTTGGCAAGATAGTCATTCACAGTTACTACGTGAACCCCTCTTTCTGTAAGAGCATTCAGGTAAATAGGTAATGTTCCTACCAGGGTTTTACCTTCCCCTGTTGCCATTTCGGTGATTTTCCCGCTGTGAAGAATAACCCCTCCAATAAACTGAACATCATAATGGACCATGTCCCAAACTACAGGAGTCCCGGCTGCGTCCCATGAGCTTTTCCAGATTGCGGTATCTCCCTGAATTTCTACGAAATCTTTACCTGCCGCCGCCAATTGTCTGTCCCAATCTGTTGCAGTAGTACGAATTTGTCCGTTCTGAGCCCATCTTCTTGCTGTTTCTTTTACCAGTGCAAAAGCTTCAGGAAGGATCTGGCCAAGAACTTTCTCTTCGATCTCGTATGATTCTTTTTTAAGAGTCTCAATCTTTGTGAAAAGAGCTTCTTTTTCATCAACGTTTGTTGAATTTTTGATCTGCTCTTGTACTTGTTCTATTTGAGCTGTGATTTTGCTGGTTGCAGTTTTGATATTTTCTTTAAACTCAGCAGTTTTCTCTCTCAAACCATCATCAGACAATTGCTGAATAGTTGGTTCAACAGCTTTGATTTTTGTTACAACTTTTTTTACTTCTTTTAGGTCCTGCGCTTTTTTGTCTCCCAAAAACCCTTTAAGAACTTTGTTTAAAAAACTCATAAATTTTTTGCTTTATGCTTAAAGTAATATGCTTTAAGCGTTGTATTGATACGCTTATCGTGTGAATTATATATAAAAAAAGGGCAAATAAGCTCTAAGCTACTGCTTAAAGCTTATTGCTTTAATTAATATTCGTCTTCGTTCCAAAGGAAATCCTCGTCGGTAGGATAATCGCTCCATACCTCTTCGATAGATTCATAGATCTCTCCTTCGTCTTCAATAGCCTGAAGGTTTTCTACGACTTCCATTGGTGCACCAGTTCTGATTGCATAGTCAATAAGTTCTGCTTTTGTCATTGGCCAAGGTGCGTCACTTAAATAGGAGGCTAGTTCTAATGTCCAGTACATAATTTTCTAATTTTTTTGCAAAAGTATAAAATTAGCTTATATTATGCGCTTTTTTATACTTGATTTTCAATTCTTTTTGATTAATTTTTGTTCATTGTCCGTCATAGACTGCATTACAGCTGCACCGGAAACTTACATGATGTCATTTTCTCAAAAACCATTCCACAAATTTTTTTATGCCATTTTGGAAGTCTGTGTCTGGTTTGTAGCCTATTAATGTCTTTGCTTTTGTGATATCTGCATTGGTTTTCTGGACATCTCCCGGCTGCATTGGCAGAATTTTTCTCGTGGCAGAGATTTTCAGGGTGTTTTCTATGGTAGCCAACATTTCAGACAAGGTTACCACTTCGCTTTCCCCAAGGTTAATAATTTCATAGACCCCGGAATGGGTTTCTAAATAAAGGATAGATTTGGTAATTCCGTCTATGATGTCATCAATATACGTATAGTCTCTGGCTGTATTTCCATCGCCGTAGAAAGGGATTTCCTGGCCCTCTGAGATCAGCTTGGTGAATTTATGAATGGCCAGATCCGGTCTTTGTCTCGGGCCATATACCGTGAAAAAACGTAAATGGATCATGTCTATATGATATAGGTTATGATACACGTGTCCTATAATTTCTCCACTCTTTTTTGTGGCGGCATAAGGTGAGATAGGATTGTCCACATTATCTGTTTCCGCAAAAGGAACCTTTTCGTTGTTTCCGTAGACGCTCGAAGAAGATGCACACACGAATTTCTTGATATTGAATTCTTTGCAGAGTTCCCAAAGGTTCATGGTACCGCGTACATTCACCTCTTCGTATTCCAAAGGTCTTTCAATGGAAGGGCGTACGCCAGCAAGGGCTGCAAGATGGATAACAAGGTCTATCCTGTGGTCTTTAAAAATATGTTCAAGTCCTTCTTTATCACGGATATCCTGATAGTACAGATGATAGGTATCTGACTGGGAAATGTCAGTTAAACGTCTGATATCGGTCTCTTTGTCCGAAAACTCAAAATCCGAATTTTTATCAATAGACTCTAAAGTATTTTTAATTTTTATCTGATAATTATAGAAATCATCAAAATTGTCAACGTTTATGACAGAATGTCCATTTCTTAATAATTTTTCTATTAAATGGGAACCTATGAATCCGCTTCCTCCAGTTACAAGATAAGTCATTTGTGGTTTTTTAATGGCAAATTTATTAATAATACTTGAATGCTGTTTTCATACTTTTGTTAGAAAATATAATAAATGATCAATTTCCGAAAACTATTTGTATTACCCAAGGAAGAAGATGAAGAATTTACATTTCATGAAATAGAAGAGGGAATTTATTTTCGGGGACACAATTTGTGGCTTCTGGTGATTTCTATGGGTATTGCATGTGTAGGACTGAATATCAATAGTTCAGCGGCTGTTATTGGTGCGATGCTTATTTCTCCGTTAATGGGGCCAATTGTAGGAATGGCCTTTGGTCTTTCTACAGGAAACAAGAGACTTATAAAGCTGGGAATTATCAATTGGGTTCTGATGATTGTTGTTGCGATTTGTTCTTCCGCCTTGTATTTTTTTGTTTCTCCTTTTCACTCAGAAACTTCACAATTGGAAAGTTTTAAAACAGCTACGATTTTTGATTGTTTTTTGGCTTTATTAGGTGGCTTCGCCTGGTTTCTGGGGATTGTAAGGAAGGAAGCGGTAAAAGTAATTGCGGGCGTTGCGGTTTCCACGGCATGTATTCCGCCTCTTTGTACAGCCGGTTTCGGAATAGCAAATGCAAATTGGGAGTATTTTTGGGGAGGTTTCTATTTTTATCTTATCAACTGCTTTTTTATAGGTGTGGGGACGTGGATATTAAGTATATTTTTAGGTTACCAGAGGTATTATAGAATGAAGGATAAATCTCACAACCGTAAAATTTCTGGTTTAATTAGCCTGCTTTCCATCGTTATATTATTTCCAAGTATTCTTCTGACGAAAAAGAAATGGGAGAAGGAAAGGCTAAAGGAGCGTGCGGAAAATTATATTAAAAACATTAAAGAAAACCACTCGGAACTAGCTATTATCAGTTATGAGGCTTTTAAAGAAAACGATCAGGATTTTTTGAGGATAACACTTTTGAATGACAGTGTTGCTATCAGTAAAAAAAGGCTGGATGCCCACAATGATTTGGTAAAAGATATTCACCTGATATGGCAATATTCTCCAGGGGCAAGAAGTGGTGGAAAATCGGAAATGCTGAGGCTCCAAAGTCAAATAACAGCTCTGAAAGATGAAATAGACCGTATAAAATCTCAGAACAAAATCAAATAAATTTAATTTTAATATATTTACGTATAAACAGAACAATTATGCAGTTTCAAGGGCAAATTTTAAAAATGACGAGCTACGATGCACAGCCGATCCAATATTATCTTAATCTTTCAGGAGATCTCATCCATATGAACGAGCTTTTCGGAAAAGAGTTACGTATAAAGCATGTCGGATTTCAGTGTGTCAACTGCGGAGAAAACAAGCCTATTTATAGGATGGGATTCTGCAAAAGCTGTTTCTTTGAAAGTCCTTATGCAAGTGATACAATCATTCGTCCTGAGCTTTCCACTGCCCATTTAGGAGTGGGTGAACGTGATCTGGAAGTGGAAAAACAAATCCAGTTGCAGCCTCATACCGTATATCTTGCCTATACAGGTGATGTAAAAGTGGGAGTAACAAGAAATACCCAGATCCCTACAAGATGGATCGATCAGGGAGCTACTTTTGCACTGCCGATCGCCAGAACAGAGAACCGTTATGAAGCAGGAATGATAGAAGTTGCTTTAAAAGAACATCTTCCGGACAAAACAAACTGGAGAAAAATGCTTCAGGATGATTTTGAGGGAGAAATGGATCTCGCCGATTTTCAACAAAAGATCAGGCAGTATTTTCCTGAAGATTTTCAGAAATTTTACAGCGAAGGAGAAGATCTTTGGAGATTTGATTATCCTTTTGAAAAGCCGGAAAAAGTAACCTCATTCACACTCGATAAAAAACCTGAGTTTACAGGAAAACTGACAGGAATAAAAGGACAGTATTTAAGTTTTCACGGAGGAGATTTCATCAATGTGAGAGGGCACGAAGGCTATGTGATAGAGCTGGAGATTAAAAACTAATCTTACTTTAAAGCTAATAACCACCAAATCAAAAATATGAAAAAATGGGTCAAAAAGTTATTAATAAGCCTGGGAATTCTGCTGCTGATTCTTCTTGCCGCGAATTTCGGTTTGAATATATGGCTTAAAACCCAGCTTCCAGATTATATCAAGAAAAACACAAATTACAAAGTTTCCTATAAAACCCTGGATGTGGATTTGGGTTCAGGAAACATTTTTGCTGCGGGAATTACCGTAAACAGCAAAGATCCTCAAAATACGAATGTTATTGGCCTCCAGGGAACGATCGATACATTGAAAATCAGTCGTTTTGGGATTTATGATGCTATTTTTAATAAAAGAATCAGTTCATCAGACCTTCTGCTGACGAAGCCGAATTTAAATATCAGCCTTGCAAAACCGGTAGACCGTAAAACCGGAAAAAAACGAAATCCTTTTCTGTTTGAAAATATCAGAATCAATAAAGGGACGATCAATATTTTCAAGCATACCAAACAGAAATTTTTATCTGTTCAGCAGCTTGATCTGTTTGTAGAAAATCTGCAGATGAACGAAGAATCATTAGAAGATAAACTTCCTGTGGTTTTTGACCGATATGATATTAAAGGAAAGAATTTTTTCTTCCGGCCGAATGAGGTGTATGCCGTCACGACCAATACGATCACAACTTCAAACGGGCAGATGTCTGTCGAGAATTTCCGGCTTATTCCGCTTCTGTCTTTCAGCCAGTTTAAAAGATTTTATCCTCAAAAACCCAAACTCTTTGAGTTTTCCATTCCCAAAATGGATTTTAAAGATGTGGTTTTAGCTAAAAATAAAATTTCCCTGGCCAATGCTGATTTCCAAAATCCTGTCTTTACTGTCTATAATACAGGAGTAAAAGCCAAAAAGCGGGAGAAAAAGCTAAATTTTGAAGTTAATTTAGAAGATATAAAACTTACCAATGCCTCAGTACTGATCAATAAACCTGATGGAAACAGGCTACTATCAGTAAAATCACTGAATGTAAAAGTTAATCAGCTTAAATTGGATAAGGTGACTGCAGAAGAGGTAATTCCTGTAGGATATAAAGATTTCCATTTTTCTGGAAAAGATATTCAGTACTCCAATCAGCAGAATTTTATGGTTGAAAGCATTGCTTTAAACCCCAAAAGCGGCGAAATCAGGAACCTGATATTGTCTCCCGGAACTCCGGAAGCGGGAAAAGGTTCGATGGATCTGAAAATCGGACATATTGCCTTTCATATCAACAAGCTTGAGTTTGTAGAAAAAAAACTTAATCTGGACCTCAAAGATATCCTTGTTGAGAATGTAAGCGGAACTATAAAAGCAAGCGAGAATAAGCCCCAAAAGAATCCTCGTCCGGGAATTATAAATTCGGTCATCGTCCGGAAAATGTCCCTTAAAAATTCTGATATCATTTATGACAAAGGAAAACAGCCGCTGGCCTTTCATGATCTGAATGCGACGGTCAATACCATTGAAATAGCACCTAAACCTAATAATCAAGGGCTTTCTTTCAAGGTGAAGGATTATTTCCTGACCACGCGGAACTTTGCGTACAGAACACAATTTTACAATCTGAGCGCCGGGCTTTTAAAATTAAATAAAAACAAGATACAGGTTAATAATTTTGTGATGAAACCTCTCATTTCAAGAGCCCAGTTTATCAAAATGATACCTGTGGAACGCGATCTGTATGACTTCAAAGTTTCCCAGATCTCAGCAGACGGACATTGGGATTTGTTCTCAGATCATCAGTCAATCAACGCATCCAATGTGACGGTTCTTGGGGCGGATGCCAATATTTTCAGAAGCAAAATCCCGAATGACGACCCAAAAGTAAAGCCGCTATATTCTAAACTGCTCCGTTCCATAAAAATACCATTGACGGTTAATAATCTGGATCTGAAAAACTCAGTTTTAGTCTATGAAGAAGATACTCCGGAAAGTGCAGGACCAGGAAAGCTGGCCTTTGCTAATTTTAATATGAACGTTAAAAACCTGAACTCTGCAAAGACAAAAGGAAAGCCTACAAAAGTTGATATCAGGATCAACTGTTCGTTTATGAATCTGGCGCCGCTTTCTGTGAACTGGAATTTTGACGTAGCAGATCATAATGACGGTTTTGCCATTTCAGGAAAAACATCCAACCTCCCGGCAAGCGGCATTAATCCATTTATCAGGCCCTATCTGCATGTAACGGCTACTTCCGGAACGATCCAGGAAATGTTGTTTAATTTCAAAGGTAATCCTGCGGGGCTGCATGGAACATTTAACCTGAAACATAAAGATCTTAAAATTGCAGTCCTGAATAAGGACAACCATGAGAAAAAAGGATTACTGACGGCAGTTGCCAATCTTTTTATCAGATCTGATTCCGGGAGATTTCCGGAATCCGTGGCCGTGGAAAATGTTGAACGAGATCCCACGAAGTCATTTTTTAATCTTTTCTGGAAAGGAATCGAGCAGGGGTTAAAGAAAACTCTTATCGGAAAGAATGTTGACAAAACAGAAAAAACGGTTAAAAAAGCAGTCACTTCTGTAAAGGAAGTAAAGCAGACGGTAAAAGAACTGAAGCAGGAGATCAAAACAAAAAAGGAAGAACCTAAGCCACAGGAAGAGAAAAAGGAAAAGAAAGGCTTTCTAAAGAATGTGTTCAAGAAAAAAGAAAAACCCGAAGCTGAATAGTTTCGGGATGTATCTTGATGTTCTCATTGAAGTGAGATCAGAAATTAAATTCGTCGCTTTCCTGCACTGGAATATCTCTTAGAAATTCATCAAATTTTTCACCAGGATAGTTGCTGTCTGCTCCATAAGAATCTATGATCATTCCTCGGTTTCCGGCATTGTCTTTTACGACATATAATACCGCACTATCATCCGGGTTACTGTCGCCTTCGAAACGGTATGTTTTTAAAATGGTAAGTTCAGACGGCTGATACACTTTTTCCGAATTTTCAAATTTCATTTCGCAGTTTTCATTCATTCTGAATTCCCGGTGTATTCCTCTTCCCGCAAGGGTATTCATGACCTGGCTTAAGGTGGTCATTCTATCGCTATACTCAGAATTATCCATAATATTTTTTTTAAAGTAAGTACAATAATTAAACCATTAATCTGGTAAATTTAATTAAAAAAGCGATTATGTTTTTGATCGAAATAAAGTTTAATGTTAACAAAATTTATAATTTGAAACAAATAAATAGGTATGCTTTTTGCAGTAACGACATTAATAAATCGGACAAAATATGAAAAAAGAAGTTGGCGTTTTACTGGCAGGAGGTGTTGGTCTTTTGGCAGTATTAGGTTTTATTGGACTAAAAAAGATACTGACTAAAAAAGATAAAAAATATATTGATACCTACTCGGATTATCATAGACATTTTGATGAAAAAAACCACGAAGATGAATATCATGGAGTGGAGTTTTATGCGCTGAAGTAGTAAAAGAATATATTTTAATTATGTTGAAATCCGGTTCCTTATTAAAGGAGGCGGATTTTTTTTGTGGATAACTTTAATGTTAAAACTCATTATTTTATAGAAAAAGCATTCTAATTTTACATGACCATGCAGAACGAAAATTTCATAAAAGGACAGGGAGCACAGCGGAACGTTATTAATCGTTTCGACAGGTATAGCTATGAGCCTGAAGATGAAGATTTCGAAGCGGTAAAGACCACTTTTACAGAAGTTTTTCCTAAAACCATTGTCAATCAGGTGAAAAGCGAGGATCTTCCCATGGAATATTCTATGAATCCCTATCAGGGTTGCGAACACGGATGTTCCTACTGCTTTGCAAGACCCACTCATGAATATTGGGGCTACAGCGCAGGAATTGATTTTGAAAGACAAATCATGGTCAAGAAAAATGCTCCGGAACTATTGGAGAAATTTTTTCAGAAAAGAGGCTATAAACCTGCACCCATCCTTCTTTCGGGAAATACCGACTGCTACCAGCCTGCAGAAAGACAGTTTGAGATCACCAGGAAATTGCTTCAGGTGTGTCTGGATTACAGACATCCTGTCAATATTCTGACAAAAAATGCACTTGTTCTGAGAGATCTGGATATTTTAAAACCTATGGCAGAGCAGAATCTGGTTTCTGTATCTTTAAGTATTCCTACTATTAATGAAGATCTTAGACGAAAAATGGAACCGCGGACCAGCTCGGCCCCTAATAAATTAAAAGCGATAGAGGTTCTTACAGAGAACAAAATTCCTGTACATGTTATGGTGGCACCTATCATTCCGGGATTGAATAGTGATGAACCATTGGCTATTTTAAAAGCAATTTCAGAGGCAGGAGCTTTGAGTTTCGGTTACACCCTGGTACGGCTGAATGACACGGTAGAACCTGTTTTTGTAAAATGGATTGAATCTCATTTTCCGGACAGGGCACAAAAGGTTTTGAATCTTATCCGTTCTATGCGGGGCGGAAAACTCGGAGATAAAAGATATTTTGAACGACAGAGGGGAGAGGGTAATATCGCTGAAATGATTCACAATACATTTAAAATCGGGAGAAAGAAATTTTTCGAAGGCAGAGAATTTCCCAAATTATCAAGTGCCAACTTTACAGGAGCAAAAGATCAGCAGTTACGGCTGTTTGAGTAATTTAAAATTTTCCGGGTTTATATTTTGATAAGTAAAAGAAAACCACCCCAAAAGGATGGCCTTTCACATATAAGTCGATTTTTTCTAATGAATAATGGGCTCTTCACCATCAGGACAAAGAAATTCACTGCGGCATAAGGCGCGATAAGTAATTCCGTCACTACATACATAAAAACAGTCTCCGGGATAAGGGTAACTTATTCCTCCTGAAATAGTTTTCAGTTTGCTTTTAGTCAGCTTTTTTAAATTTTTCATATTATTTTTATTGGGTATGTCATAAAGATAATTAAAATAATATTAAATCAATCAGCTTTGAATTATTTTTAATATGTATGATTTGGTAAATCTTACGTTGGGCTTATTTCCGTTGTTCATTGGAATTTTAACGATGATTTGTCTTATTTGAAATGGCAGAAAAAGATGCTTTTTTTGGATTAAAACTAAAAAACCGCTCCAAAAGGAACGGTTTTTTTTATTCGGTATGATTTTCAATCTTACATAGTGTTGTCCGGACATTTGAAATCATCACTGCAAGTGGCACAAACTACGGTACCGTTGCAATAATACATACAGAATTCCGGTTCCGGAAGTTTAATTCCTCCTGCTCCGGAAATGCTTTTTAATTGGCCTTTGTCTAGTTTTTTTAGATTTTTCATATTGTTTTAATTAAAAATTTGATAGTAAAGTAAATATAATTAAAATATTTTTAACCAAAATCAAATATGGTAGATTTTTATATTAAATGTTTTCAGACAAAGAATTATCCACTATAAATATCATTTTATAGTGAATAAAATGGTTTAAAGCTTTGATTGTTAATGAAAAAATATTTAATTTTAAATAAAACAAAGCGTTATCCGAAAAGCTGATAGAGTAGGAAACCTAAAAACAAAAACTATGAAAAATCTAAAAAAACTTTCCAGAGAAAACCAAAAGAAAATTTCTGCCGGAGATCTGACACCTTCTTTCTGCTTTGAAGGAGAAGGGCCGGGTACCGGAGGCTGCTCAGCGGGTCAGATCTGTTCCGGAGGCAAATGTGTACCCTATGTAGATCCCGGAACCGGAGGCGGAACTGGCGGCGGCGACACCTACACGTGTATTTGTCCCTGGGGCACTTTTACGCAGACCACTCCATGTCCTGAATTTTATTGTATTACAGGGTAAAACCCATTACAACAAACTATAACTGTGAAGGATTTAAAGAAAATTGAGTGAAAGGATCTGAAAAATATAATTGGAAAATCAAGAAAATGTTTGGAGATAAGAGATACATTTGAAAACCTTTGTGAAGAATTGGCAGGTATGGGATGCAATCGATTTAGCAGCTGTGCGCTGTCCTGTGAAGGAATGCCTTGCGGGCTTGGTTTTTAGCCAGTTGCGGGTGTGAAAAATAAAAGTCAATAATTAATCTGAGAGTTACAACACAGTGTGGATAACTAAAATACAGATCAATTATTGACTTTTTTATGTTACTTTTTGATAAGACCTAATTCTATAAGTCTTTCATGTAAAAACTCTCCAGCAGTAGTATCTTCATACAGCTTAGGATTGTTTTCGTCAATACAGTTTTCAAGAGCATTAAGCGACATTCCGCTTACCGGATGCATGAAGAAAGGAATTGAATATCTTGAAGTTCCCCACAATTCTCTTGGTGGATTGACCACTCTGTGAATCGTAGATTTCAATTTGTTGTTCGTATGTCTTGACAACATATCTCCAACATTGATCATCAATTCGTCCGGCTCTGCAATAGCATCTATCCATTCCCCATTATGGTTTTGAACCTGTAAGCCTTTCCCCTGAGATCCCATCAGCAGGGTAATCAAATTGATGTCTCCATGAGCTGCAGCTCTTACGGCATCATCTGGCTCCTGAGTGATTGGCGGATAGTGGATTGGTCTTAAAATAGAGTTTCCTTCTGCGATCTTATCGTCAAAATAAAACTCATCCAAACCAAGATACAATGCCAAAGCTCTTAGCACATACTTCCCTGTTTTTTCAAGCATCTGGTAAGTTTCTTTACCTACCTCGTTGAATTTTGGAAGTTCGTCAACGATTACGTTATCAGGATATTCCTGTTTGTATTTTGAATCATCGGACACATACTGTCCAAAATGCCAAAATTCTTTCAGGTCTCCTTTTTTGAAACCTTTTGCAGTTTCTTTACCGAACCCTACATAACCTCTCTGCCCTCCAATTCCGGGAATCTCATACTTCTGTTTAGTTTCCGTTGGAAGTTCAAAAAAGTTTTTCACCTCTCCATATAAGCCTTCTACTAATTGATCGTCAAGAAAATGGCCTTTTAAGGCTACAAAACCAATTTCTTCGTAAGCTTTTCCGATTTCATTTACAAATTTCTGTTTGCGTTCCGGGTTGTCCGAAAGGAAATCACGCAGGTCTACACTAGGTATTTTATCCATTTTTAGAAATTTAACGTGGTGCAAAATTACATCTTTTTTGAATTAAATGTTTTTAGAATTAAGTATTTATAAGTTAAATTTGCTGTATGAAAAAATATTCTTCAAAGAGAAGTATTCAGATACTTGCCCATCTTCTTCAGCAGTACGGAATTTCAGATGTCATCATTTCCCCGGGATCCAGAAATGCACCCCTGGCGATTCATTTTTCAGAAATTGATGCATTCAACTGTTACAGTATTGTCGATGAGAGGAGTGCAGCTTTTGTGGGAATAGGTATGGCTAAGAGTGAGAAAAAACCAGTGGCAATAACTTGTACCAGCGGTTCTGCGGTGGCCAATTATTACCCGGCAGTCACAGAAGCTTTTTACCAGAATGTTCCGCTTTTGATCCTGACTGCCGATCGTCCTACAGATTTTGTAGATATTTTTGATGGGCAAACCATCAGACAGAAGGATATTTTTCATCAGCATTCTTACGGGGACTTCCAGCTCGTGGAAGACAGCAAAGAAAATGCGGAAGACATTAATTTTGACATTATTAAAAAAGCAATCGAGCTCTGTTT
Organism: Chryseobacterium pyrolae; assembly: GCF_025153485.1. Lineage (NCBI taxonomy): Bacteria > Pseudomonadati > Bacteroidota > Flavobacteriia > Flavobacteriales > Weeksellaceae > Chryseobacterium > Chryseobacterium pyrolae. The sequence goes on along the minus strand of NZ_JANZQH010000005.1, from coordinate 272,581 downwards.
TGAAAAACAGGGGCCGGTACATATCAATATTCCATTGGAAGAGCCTTTGTATGAACTGGTTTCGGAACTTCCTTCTTTTCCTACCGTTGAAAAAACGATCAGGCATAAGGAGTATGAGGTTCCTTCCAACTTAATTGCAGACTGGCACACCTCCCAAAGGATTATGATTCTGGTGGGAACCAGAGATTATAGCCCGGAGTTGGAAAACCAGTTGACACAACTTGTGAAAAATCATTCTGTTGTTGTATTGAGTGAAGCAAACTCCAATCTGTATCATGAAAAGTTCTTCAGACATATTGACCGTTATATCTTCAATTTCACAGAGGAAGACTATAAAACCTATGCTCCGGATCTTCTGATTACAGTAGGGCAGAACGTAGTTTCCAAGAAAGTAAAGCAGTTTCTGAGAAATGCACGTCCCAAAAAGCACTGGCATCTGGATGAAGTCTGGCAGCCGGATACCTATTTCTCCCTTACAGAAAAAGTGGAGGTGAAGCCTGAAGTTTTCTTTTCTAAACTTTTAAAATTTATCAATCTTGAGCCAAGACCTTATTTTAATCTTTGGGATGTTTTAAGGGATAAAAAAGATGCTAAACACGAACTTTTCCTTAACAAAGCGGAATTTTCAGATTTTTATTTCTTTAATAAAGCTTCGCAGACGATTCCTCAAAACTATAATATTCACTTCAGTAATTCTTCAGCGATCAGATATGCGCAGTTGTTTGATTTCGGGAAAAGAAAAATGTATTGTAACAGGGGAACGAGCGGTATAGATGGCTCTACTTCTACAGCGATGGGGTTTGCTATAAAAAATGCCAATCCGACACTGCTTATTACAGGAGATTTAGGGTTTTTCTATGATATCAACGGGCTTTGGAATCAATACATCCCACCGTTTGTGAGGATCATCATTTTCAATAACGGTGAAGGGAATATCTTTAAGATCATTCCGGGACCCGGAAATGCGAATCCCAATACTTTAGACGAGTTTATTGCAACCAAGCACCGCAAGCATGCTGAACATTTAGCAAAACATTTCGGCTTCTCCTACATTAAAGTGGAAGATGAGCCTACGCTGGACAGAGTGCTGGAGAACTTCTTTAAACCAGATCTGCAGCCGAAGATCCTGGAAGTGAATACATACGGGAAAAACAGCGCAGATGTTCAGAAGGCCTACTTCGAGTTTATGAAAGGAAATTAATAGTCCAGGTATTCTTCGTTTCCCGGCAGATTGTTAATCTTGTCGATAGGATAAATAAACATATTGTCAAAATCATTCAGGGCATTAATCAGTTGGAAATGAGAAAACTGTTTAATGTTCTGAAGGGTGACTTCAGTTTCTTTTATTTTCTTATGTTTCAGAAGGTTCTGTCTCTGTACTCCGTTCAGAAGGTAAGTATTGGGCGTAAACCAGTCCTTCCCTTTTAGGAAAAGAATATTGGAAAAAGAAGTATCTGTGATGTGGTTGTTTTTGATAATAATGATCTCCTCTGCTTTGGATTTCATCTTCATTTTCTCCAGTTCTTTACGGTCCTCAAACTTGAAAGAATAATCAAAAATGTTATTTTCAACCAGCTGGAAGCTTTGTATCTCGGGAATCGCGTATGGAATCATCTGGGTTCGGACTCTTTTATCAAGGTCATAAGAAAGTCTCAGCTTGAACAGACCGTCTTCATCATGTTCAAGGTTTTTGAAAATCTTACCCAGATCAATAGAGCCCTCTTTTCCGAAATGGGCAAACGTCTGGTTAACACGTTTTTGATGTAGTTCCAAAAGGAAAATATCCTGATCTTCTACCTTTATGCTTTCAATGAATTGGGACATAGATTTTATTTTTCATTTCCTGATATTCGTCTTCTAATTTACTCATGTGTGTTATACCGCCACCACTTTTGAAATAAAGGAGGTCTCCTTCTTTTTCAATAAAGCGTATCATAACGCAGCTGTCGAGGTTCTCACCGTCAAACCAGCCGCATACTCCGGTATAATATCCTCTGTCGTATCCTTCTGCTTCCAAGATTATTTCCAGCGTTTTGGGCTTTGGAGCTCCGAGAATTGATCCGGCAGGAAGCAGTTTTTTCATCATGCTTCCGATCTTTCCTTCAAACTCCGGCTTTACCTTTCCTGAAATTTCAGAACTCATGGCATACAGATCTTTCTGTTGGGTTCTGATGAGTTCTATATGCTGAAACTGATCAACTTTTACATCATCTGCTACCATGCTCAGATCATTTCGAAGAAGATCCACTACAGTATAATGTTCGGCTTTTTCTTTTTTGTCATTTTTCAAAACTTCAGCCGCGTTTTCCAATGATGCATCAATAGTGCCTTTCATAGGATAGGTTAAAATTTTGCCGTCTATAATCTTTACAAAAGTTTCAGGAGAAAAAAATACAAAAAAATCTTTACAAAACACTTTGTACTTTGCAATTGAGTGATAAAAAATTTCTTCGAGGCTTAAATTCGTCTGGACTTTGGTCTTTCTGGTATAATTGGCAAGGTAAGAATTTCCGAGACGGATATTTTTCTGAACTTTGTCAAATCCTTCTTTAAAGCTTTCCAGCGTCTCAGGAAACGCCGTCCACTCAATTTTTTTATTGAGATTATGTTTCTGTTCTGAGTTTGAAAAGCTTTGAAAATCAATTAATAAGCCTGATTCTTTGATTTTATCTTCTCGATACACTTCTACATTTTCCGAAAGGAAATCGATCATGAAAAAATAGGGAACCTTCTGAAGGGAAAGTTCGTCCATTTCCAGAAATTTTTGATGATTCATTGAAAACATCCTGCAAAAATAATTAATGATGACTACTTTTGTGTAAAATTTTTTTGATGCAGAGTAAATATCCTCAGAAACCGGGAATAGATTTTATATTGAAGCAGGCTTTTTTCTATTGGAATAAGACCCTCTTCTTTCAACTGGTATTTTCAATCTTCTATTTTGGAATCTTTTTTTCAGTGCTTTTCTTCTTAGACGGAAGGTATGGGGTTTTAACCCAGTACATAGAAGCCGCTAAAAATGTAAACCTGGGGATGAATGCCTCAGAACAGATGTTAAAGATGCAGTCCAATCCCGGACTCATCTATTTTTCCTGGGCTGTTATTGGAACAATGGTCTTTCTTTATCCCCTGAATATTGGCTTTTATCATATTTACAGGAAGATTGACCTGAAAGAAAAACTAGAGCTGGGAGATCTTCTTGTGGGATACAACGGGCTTAATTTTTTCAAATATATAGGATATTATATTTTCTGGTTGTTTGTCTATATCTACACATTTCAGACCATTATACTTGGTGTTGCGTGGGTGATGGTCACCATTTTTGTGGCCCCGCTGATGTTTTTTACAGACAAAAGGATTTTTGAAGCGATTTCTTTAAACTTTCAGGCGCTCAGAAAGTACTTTCTGGAAATACTGGTATGTATCATAGTCGCTCTTTTCTTTAAATATATCGGCTTCGCACTGTTTTTTGTGGGTGGTCTGTTCACGTTTCCTTTTTGGAATGCCATGATTTATTCCCTGTATAAAACAATTTTCTCGGAAAAAAGTTAAAATTTACATAGGTTTAATATGTTTTTTTACTAAAATAAGTTAATTTTGGTAAAAATCATTAAATATTAAACTATGTCAGAATTTAACGAATTTGATCAGCAGGGGTCCATTCCGAACAAAGATACGGGATCTATTATTTCGCATTCTTTTGAAATGTATAAGGGAGTCTTCTTATACGGTATTGTAGCAATGGTAATTTACATGATAGCAGGTTTTGCGATCCAGTTCATTACCGGATTCAATTCTGCTTCCATGATGGAGGAAATGAAAGATGCAGGAGGGGATTATTCTTCCTTTAGCTACTGGAATGTACCGGGATTTTCGCTTTACCTTTCATTGTCAGGTCTTTTGGGAATCTTAATAGCTCCAATATATGTAGGTTTAATCTACATTGTTAATAAGTACAATACTAAAAGCCAGATCGATTTTGCTGATCTGTTCATCGGATACAAACAGAATTTTGTTAATATCCTGATCTACAGTATTATTTCAGGGATTATTTCCAGTGTTGCGATGGCATTGTGTTTCTTCCCGTTCATTTTTGTTTACCCTTTCCTTTTGTTGGGTTATCCCATCTTATTATTTGAAAACGCATCAGCTACTGAAGCATTAGGAAAGTCTTTTAATATTGCAAAAGAAAATTATGGAACGTTTCTTGGAGCAACGGTTGTAGGAGGCTTGATTTCTATTGCAGGAGTTATTTTATGCGGTATCGGTATTATTGCAACAGCGCCATTTATGATGATTGTTATGTATTCCGTTTACTGTGCATTTTTAGGAAAGCCAAGACAGATTGAATTTAAAAAATAAATATGATAAATAAGGATAAGCAGATAAGCAACGTTGCGATAAAGCAGGTCGCTTTGCTGGCTATAATTTTGGTTTTGGCTGGGTTAATCTGTTTTAACCTTTCCCTTTTTATACCGTCCGTTCTCGGGGCGATCACCATTTATGTGGTCTGCAGAAGGTATAATTTCTATCTGCAGGAAGAAAAAAAGTGGAAACCCTGGCTCGCAGCCCTTGTTTTGATGCTGGCAAGCCTTGTTATCCTTATTCTTCCCATCTATTTTATTGCCGATCTGCTGATTGAGAAACTGGGAAATGCCCAGGTTTATATGACTAAATTCAATGTATTTCTCGATAAAATACATTCATATATCTACTCTAAAATAAATTTTGATATTCTCAGCAAAGAGAATATGGATAAACTAAAGAGCTCTGCCGGAAGGGTTTCTACTTCTGCAGTTAGCGGGACTTTCAACACTCTTACTGTGGTGATGTCTATGTATTTTATTCTTTATTTTATGCTGGCAAGTCCGAGGTTGTTTGAGAGAATTCTCAGTTCTTCCGCTCCATTAAAGAGAGCTAATATTTCTTTGATCGGCGAGAAACTTAGAAAACTGATCATGGCCAATGCCATTGGAATACCTGTTGTAGCATTAGGACAGGGGATTGTAGCACTTATAGGGTACTTCATTTTTGGAGCACCAAGTCCAATCCTTCTTTTCGCATTGACGGCTGCAGCTTCTATGGTTCCGGTTGTTGGAGCAGCTATAATTTATGTTCCAGTCTGTATCTTTATGATCGCAGAAGGGAATACGGGTCAAGGGCTTGGCCTTGCTGCCTATTGTTTGATCGTTGTAGGGCTTACCGATAACCTGCTCCGTTTTACGCTCTTAAAAAAGCTGGAAAATATCCATCCGCTGAATACCGTATTCGGAATTATCATGGGGATGAATTTATTTGGTTTTATGGGGCTTATTTTCGGACCCATTCTTATCTCGTTTACCTTACTGCTTGTTCAGGTGTACAGAAATGAATTTTCGGATGAAGATACACCGCCTGAGCTTGAGTTGCCCAATGGAGATAATGATCAGGAAAATAGAGTTGATTTAATTGTATAAAAGTGGAGGGAGTAAATTCAGAAATATTAAAAGAGATCTGCATCGTCAAGATGCCTTTTGGAAAATATCAGGGAACAGTGCTTGCTGACCTTCCGATAAGCTACCTGGAGTGGTTTAACAGAAAGGGAATGCCTGCTGGAAAGCTGGGTATGCAGCTTGCAACGGTTTACGAAATTAAGCTGAATGGTCTGATGGAGTTGCTGATACCAATCAGGGCTTCTTTGAGATAGTAGGTTTGTTCCAAAAAATCATAAATTTAGGGGCGGCATCTTCGATGCCGCCCCTAAATTATTTTATATCAATCGATTATTCTTTTAAAGCCGCAATCTCATCTCTTAGCTTGGCTGCTTTTATAAAGTCAAGATTTTTAGCTGCTGCTTCCATCTCTTTTTGCTTCTGCCCGATGATTTTTTCAATGTCTTCCCCTCCATAGCTGGCTTTTGTTTCCGCTGCTTTTTGCAGGATTTCCTTTTGGGTATATTTTGGATCAGGGAAATCTTTGCTTCTGCCGACCAGATTTTCAGAGATCTTTTTATTTAAGGCTGTTGGAACCTTATTGTTGTCTTTATTGTATTGTATCTGCTTTTCACGGCGATAGTTTGTTTCATCTATCGTTGCCTGCATAGATTTTGTCATTTTATCGGCATACAGAATAGCCTTACCGTTAAGGTTTCTTGCAGCACGGCCCACCGTCTGAATCATTGATCTTCTGCTTCTTAGCATTCCTTCCTTATCTGCATCCAGGATGGCCACCAAAGAAACTTCAGGTAAGTCCAAACCTTCTCTCAATAGATTGACCCCAATCAAGACATCGAAAAGTCCCACACGCAGATCGTGCATGATCTGGATACGTTCCAGCGTTTCCACATCCGAGTGGATATATCTTGTCCTGATCCCGAACTTTACAAAATATTTAGTCAGTTCCTCAGCCATTTTCTTGGTTAGGGTGGTCACAAGAACCCTTTCGTCAGCATCAGATCTTTTCTGGATCTCTTCCATTAAATCATCAATCTGGTTTAAACTTGGTCTCACCTCAATGATAGGGTCGAGAAGACCGGTCGGACGGATGATCTGTTCAACGTACGCTCCCCCGGATTTTTCAAGCTCATAGTCTGCTGGTGTTGCAGAAACATAAATGACCTGATTTTGAATAGATTCATATTCTTCAAATTTCAATGGTCTGTTGTCCATCGCAGCAGGAAGACGGAATCCATATTCCACTAAAGCTTCTTTTCGGCTTCTGTCGCCGCCGTACATAGCGTGCACCTGAGGTACTGTAACGTGGCTTTCATCAATAACCATGAGATAGTCCTTCGGAAAATAATCCAATAAACAGAATGGTCTCGATCCCGGGAGTCTGCCATCTAAATACCGGGAATAATTTTCAATCCCGGAGCAATATCCAAGCTCTTTTATCATTTCCAGATCGAGCTCAGTTCTTTCTTGTAATCTTTTGGCTTCCAGTGGTTTTCCTATTTCGCTGAAGAAATCCACCTGTTTCACCATGTCATCCTGAATATTCTTAATCGCTCCGTTCAATGTTTCTTTTGAAGTAACAAAAAGGTTGGCAGGATAAATCTGAATTTGGTCAAAACTCGCAGTAACATTCCCTGAAACCGGATCAAAACTCTGAATTTTTTCGATTTCATCACCATAAAACTGAATTCTCACCGCATTATCTGCATAAGCAGGAAATACATCTATCACATCTCCCTTTACCCTGAATGTACCTCGTTGAAAGTCGCTTAAGGTTCTGGAATATAAAGCATTAACTAGCGAGTGAAGAAAAGCCGTTCTCGTCACTTTCTCTCCAATAGCAATTGATATCAATGACTTATGGAACTCTGCGGGATTTCCCACACCATAAATGCAGGATACTGAAGCAACGATTAAAACATCCCGTCTTCCGGAAAGTAAGCTTGCAATAGCGGAAAGACGTAGTTTTTCAACTTCTTCATTGATGCTCAGGTCTTTTTCAATATAGGTTCCCGTTGTCGCAATGTAGGCTTCCGGTTGATAATAATCATAGTAACTTACAAAATATTCTACAGCGTTTTCAGGAAAGAATTCTTTAAATTCCATAAAAAGCTGTGCTGCCAATGTTTTGTTGTGGGCCATGACAATCGTTGGTTTTTGTACATTTTGTACAATATTGGCAACGGTAAAGGTCTTTCCGGAACCTGTCACTCCCAGAAGGGTCTGGTATTTTTCGCCGATCTCAATACCTTCGGTAAGTTTTTCGATCGCTTGTGGCTGGTCGCCGGTAGGTTTATATTCTGACTGAAGATTGAAGTTCATAGGAAATGATGTATACAACAAAAATACGAAAGAAATTTTTAGCCTTCATAAAGTATTTGGAGATGAATAGTTGGATCATCCATTTTTCATCCATCTGTGCTGAATACAAAATAACAAAAACGCTACACGGGTAGCGTTTTTTCTTATGATGGATTTACTGGAAACTCATTGTGGCTGGCAGCTTATAGATGCTTGCTATAGCTTTTCCATTTCTTGTGGCTGGTTTCCAGGCAGCTCCATTATTTACTACAGTAATGGTTTTGATCATTTCTTTATTGAAATTTTCATTATCACCTGAAGCTGTTATCTGACTTACTTTCCCGGTTTCATCAATGTGTATAAATGCCGTTGTTTTTACGAATTTCTCTTTTCCGCTAAATATGTTGGTATCAAGCGTTGATACAACTTTTGAACGAAGTGATTTTACCCCTTCAGGAAATTCCGCAGGGATAATATCCTTGTCCTGTTGCATGTTTACATTTGTGTTAATACCTTCATTGCTGGCTGTTTTTCTTGGAGAAATAGTATCCGAAACTACTTTTACCATTTCATTTTTGATTCCCATTGCGGACTGTGGTTTTACGTCCACTGTTTTTTCGAAATAATTTTGGGCAGTCAAATTAGCTTGTGGCGATTGATGTTTTTTTGGCGTCCCCGCATTGTTGGAGACCTGCATGGTTGATGAAATTCCCGTTCCTTTACTGTTCGCTTTTTGAGTGTCTGCTGTAAGCGCGGGGCTGACAGCGTATGTCCTTTCCGCGAATAAAGCCGCAGCGGTAATCATTGCTGTGATTCCAGCCGCTTTTTTCAGGACAACGAATTTTGATTTTTTTGTGGTCATCATAATAAATCGTTTTTTGGTGTTGTTAAAATTAAATGAATGGGTGAGTGGCAGATTCTGACGGGTAATAATCTCTTTAAGGATTAGATTCTGATACTCTTTAATATTGAAGCTGTTATTTAAAACAACTTCATCTGCAAGAAATTCATGATTGGTAAGGATCGCCTTTTTATAAAGAAAGAGAACAGGATTAAACCAGGTGAATATCTTAATAATATCCAGAAAAATGAGGTCCAAGCTATGTTTTTGGTCAATATGGCCCTTCTCATGGAGAAAAATCCTTGTATCAACCCTATTGTTTTCTATGTAAGTCTCACCTAAATAAATGGTGTTCCAAAAGCTAAACGGCGGAATGTTTTCTTTTGTTACTATAATGCTGTGATTCTGATATATCCGTTTTTCACCTTGTATTCTTTTAACAGCCCTGATCGAAAGAATACTTCTTATCAGTAAGAGAAGGGTAACCACTCCATAGATGATCCATATGGCAGTCATCCAGTTGAAACTTTCCTGTTCAGGCTGAGCAAGGGTGATTTGCTGTGCTGCATCTTCAAACAGGATTTTAACTTTGTTCTCAGGTTTTGGAAGATGCAGTGTGATAGAGATGAACGGGATCACATACGAAAAAATCAATGAAAGCAACAGATAAAACCGGTTGAACCGATACATTTTCTCTCTCTCCAAAAAAAAGTAGTACACACCGATGAAAATGGAAGAACAAAGAATGATTTTTAGAATAATGGGTAACATATTATTCCTTTATTTGCTGGTCTATAATGTCGCGGAGTTCCTTCAGCTGCTTTTGACTGAATTGAGCATTCGTAGTGAAAAAAGAAGCAAACTGAGTCACCGAGCTGTTGAAAAAACGGTCAATCATAGAGGTCATTTCCTCGTTGAAATATTCCCCTTTTTCTACTTTTGGATAGTATTCACGGGAATTTCCATACAGTGTATAGCCTACCAAATCCTTATTCTGCATTCTCTTCAGCAGGGTAGCGATGGTAGTGGCTGCGGGTTTCGGGTCCGGATAAGAATCCAGAATATCTTTCATGAAAATGCGCTTCTTTTCCCAAAGGATTTCCATTAGATTTTTCTCCGAATCGGTTAACTTTATATCTTTCATTCTACAATGTTGTAATTTATTCTACAAATGTAGAATAAAAATTTAGACCTGCAAATTTTTATGGCATTATTTTTCTATCTATCTTTTTATCATCTAATCACAACACTATGAAATTCAATCCTATTTACGTACCAGCGCTCAGTGTTTTTTTACTTTTGTCTTCGTGTAATAAGAACAATGCCAATGCCCAGCAGACCGGAAGCGATGGCAGTGTAGAAACTGAAAAGCCCAATACAAACTATAAACCTGCTTTCAAGGGGCAGACCAGAATCAAGGCAGTAAAAACATCTACCGCTTATAAGGTGGAAGTCCTGAATAAAGATCTTGGAAGGCCCTGGGGGATTATCAATCTTCCGGACGGGAAATTCCTGATTACCGATAAAAACGGCCACATGAACGTAGTTTCTGCAGATGGAAAAAAGGTTTCTAAAATTGATGGATTTCCAAAAGTAGATGCAAAAGGGCAGGGAGGAATGCTGGATGTAGCCCTTGATCCGGATTTCAAATCCAATAATATCATTTATTTCAGCTTTTCAGAACCTTTTGGAGAAGGGAATTTGACTTCTGTAGCGAAAGGTAAACTTTCGGCAGATCTCAGAAATATTTCAGAAGTTAAAGTTATTTTCCGTGCAGAACCTTCTTATGATGGTGACAAGCATTATGGAAGCAGGCTTGCATTTGACACAGACGGAAACCTGTTTGTAAGTACGGGAGAAAGATCGGATAAAGAAACGCGGGTGTATGCCCAGAAAACCGACAATTATTTAGGTAAAATTTTAAAAATCACTAAAGACGGTAAGCCAGCTCCGGGAAATCCGTTTATTGGAAAACAGGGATATAAACCTGAAATTTATGCCTATGGGGTAAGAAATCCACAGGGAATGGCGATAGATCCAAACGGAGCCCTTTGGGATGTTGAAATGGGCCCAAGGGGAGGAGATGAAATCAATCTTATACAACCCGGAAAAAATTACGGCTGGGGAGATGTCACATACGGAATTGAATATTCAGGAGCCAAAGTAGGAAACGGAATTACCCAAAAAGAAGGGACGGAACAGCCCGTATATTACTGGGATCCTGTGATCTCACCAAGTGGAGTAACTTTCTATACCGGAAACATCGAAGAATGGGAAGGAAACCTTATCATCGGATGTCTGAGTGGTGAACACATCAACAGGATTGTGATGAAAGATAATAAGGTAGTTGGCGAAGAACGTCTTCTGGCCGATCAAAAGGAACGCTTCAGAGATGTTCTCAATGGTATGGATGGCAATCTTTATGCAGTAACCGACAGCGGAAAACTCTATAAAATTTCAAAAAAATAAAAGAAAATCTCCAGAAATTTTCTGGAGATTTTTTTTAGTGATTTGTTTCTAAAACTTAAAATTAAGTCTTGCAAAGGCCTGTCTTCCTGAAAAACCCATCTGTACAGGATCGAAGATTCCTCCGGATTCTGTATTGCCGTCTACAGCAGCAGTTTGTAGTGTTGGATATCGGTTAAATAAGTTCTTACTGCCAATGGTTAGATTGAAATTCTTGGAAAACTCATATCCGAAAGAAATGTCAGTGGTTACTTTAGCGCCATAAAGCTGGTCAGCATCATTATATCCTATTAATTTCACTTTATCAAATCTTACGAGCTGAAGATTGGCGTTGAACTTATCAATCTTATAATTTAAATTCAGATTGATTTTTGTTTTCGGAGCAGAAGCTAAGATAAATGCTCTTTCTCTCGGGCTCATGTAAATGTTTTCTTTTCCTTGAAGTTTATCTGAAGTATTGACCTTGGTAATCTCCATTTCATTATAATTTCCTGCTAACGTGGCAGAAAGTTTACCCGGGCCAAGATTGTCGGTATAACTTACAATGATATCAACACCTTTTGTTCTGGTATCTATGGCATTGGTGAAAAACTGCGCCTGATCAATATGATTCTCAGCAAGAATTTCGCCTATCGCATCGTCATCCTGGGAAAAGTTGCCGGTCAGTACAATTCTGTCTTTTACCTTAATATAATAGCCGTCTACCGTTGCCGTGAATTTTCCCGTGTTAAAAGTAAATCCAGCGCTTCCGTTTAGTGAAGTCTCCTGTTTTAATTGTGGGATGCCTACCGTTTTTGCCAGATCACTGTCGTTAGCCGCAAGCTGTATGGTCACAAGATTTCCTCCCTGGAAATTCGTAAACTGCAGGCTGTAGTATTTCTGTGCCAGAGAAGGCGCCCGGAATCCTGTAGAAACGGAACCTCTGAACGCAAATTGAGGGGTAATTGCATACCGCGTGGCAAATTTACCATTCAAAGTACTTCCGAAATCATTGTAGTTTTCAAATCTTCCGGCCACGCTGATCATCCAGTTTTTAGTAATGTCAAGTTCGGTATCTACATACGCAGCAAAATTATTTCTGTTTTTATTAAACTCCTGCGAATAGCCGGGAAAGCCTTGGGAACCGCCGGGACGTACATCTCCTGAAAGAGGATTGGTAACCAGCAGGTTTCCGGGTGTATTGGAAGTAACAATATTTCCATTGATATCATACATAGCATAAGACGCTTCTTCTCCCTTAATGATTTCAAATTCTTCATACCTGAATTCAGAGCCTAAGGCTACGTTTAATCCTTCCAGTACTTTAAACTGTTTGGAAGCATTAAATCCTGTTGTATTCTGCAGAAGAGAATGTCCTCCCGCATTAAAACTTGTCGGTGATTTTATTCCTAAAGTAGCATTGATGGTATTGTCGATTTGATAAGTAAATCTATTGCTCCCGAATGCATTATAAAAATCTACATCCCAGTCTGCCACTTTAAATTTTAGCCCGTTGTCAAACGTGAAATCTGTAATGGTAGTATTTTCCATAGGATTAAAACCATTTGGGTACACCTCAGGAATATTTCCGTCCGCATCTGCGCTTCTTGTCCATGCATAGGCATTCGTCTTACGGTAGGAAAATCCCTGGCGAGAATAAAACTTCAATCCGTCAGATAATGGCAATTCTACATTGCCGAAGAAATACATATTCTGAGATTTTGCATCTCCAAACTTCTCTCTTGGAGAAGAATAGCCCTTTTCCGGGTTTGCATTTCTTATGGTACGGTCTTTATTGATAAATTCTACAGTGAAATTACCGAAACCTCCTTTGTTGCCAATTTTTGTTCCCAGATTTCCACTGAAATCAAAAGTAGTTCCGTCTATTTTATGATCTGATATGACATCTTTGTTTCCCGGGCTTTTAAAGAGATTCATTCCGTAAAATGCATTGCCTTCAAAACCCTGATTTCTGTCGTTAAGGATAACGTTGATTACTCCGGCTATCGCATCAGATCCATATTGGGCCGAAGCTCCGTCGCGGAGAACTTCAATTCTTTTAATGGCACCAATGGGAATCGTGTTCATGTCTGATCCGGTATTTCCTCTTCCTTTTGTCCCGAAAAGGTTGATCAGTGAGGATTGGTGATATCTTTTTCCGTTCAATAAAAGAAGGGTTTGGTCTGGCCCCAGCCCGCGAAGTGTTGCAGGATCTACAGAGTCTGCACCATCTGATCCGGATTGTTTATTTGAATTAAATGAAGGGGCACTGAACTGAAGAAGCTGATTCACTTCTATCTGCCCTGTCGATTGGCTTACCTGCTTGATATCAATCACATCGACAGGGACGGGTGTATTGGTAACCGTTCTTTTTTTATTCCGGCTCCCAGTAACAGATACCTCCTCTATTTTTGATTCTTTGGAGATGGTATCATTGGTATTTTGCGAGTAAAACATCGATACAGTCCCTAAAAAAAGAACACTGGTGTATATTATTTTCATATTCCATATTGGATTTGGTGATTGTTTCAAAAATATTGAATTTCATCCTCAAATCAATGTGAAATCTCGCTATTGTGTACGATTTTTTTAAATGAAGTTTATTTTTAGTTAATTTTAGTAAAATATTAATTAAATTGTTATAAAAAGTGGATTTTTTTAACCTTAAAAGCTTTTGATAATTCGATTAAGACCTTCCTCCAGGATTTCTTTTGACGTAGAGAAACAAATCCTGATATGTCCTTCAGCTCCTTTTCCAAACCATCGTTCAGAACCGGGAACAATGGCGACTTTCCCTTCTTTTAAAACATGTTGGGTAAAGGCGTCACTTGAAAACCCGTTTTCAATTTTTGGGAAAATCACAAAGGTAGCTTCAGGTAAATTCGGGGTTAAAATACCAGAGTTGCTGAGTATGCTGTAGGCAAGATCTCTATTGTGCTGAAGATGAGTCAGGAAGTCATTGAACCAGGGTTTAGCCTTCTCTATAGCCACACTTGCGGCGATTTGCGATAAAGTGGAAACGCCTTCAATGGTTGAATTGAACTCGGATTTCTCTGTAAAATCCTCCAAAAGTTCCTGATCGTTACATAAAACAGCACCAATTCTTAATCCTGCGATTCCGAAGGACTTAGAAAATCCAAAAACGGTAAAGCTTTTTTTCTTGGCAGCTTCTGAAACTGAAGAGTAGGTATTGAATTCTTTTTTGTCAAAAACAATATCACTCCAGATTTCATCACTCATTACCCATAGATCATGAGCTTCAGCTATTTCAGAAATCTTTTTTAAAACTTCTTTAGAATAGACCCTTCCTACCGGGTTGTGAGGATTACAGATGCTGATAAGCTTTGTTTTGGAAGAGATGAGGGAAGTCAGCATTTCAAAATCAATTTCTCCGGTTTTAGAATCAACAGAGCATAGTTTGATATTTCCACCTGCTGCTTCAACTGTTTTTTTGAACAGGAAATCAACGGGATCGAAGATAATGGCTTCATCACCGGGTCCCAAAACATATTTTGCCACCAGAAACATACCTTGGGCAGCACTGTTGACTGCTAAAACATTTTCCGGGGTAAAGCTTCCATTTTTTTCGGTATTGAAATGGTCTGCCACACTTTTTTTGAATTCAGGAATTCCTGAAAACGGGCCATAGCTCAGATAGCCGTCTTTTATATAGTCAATAATTCCCTGCTCGATCTCGGATGACATTCTGAAATCCGGATCTGCTGCTGTTAAAGGAATGATCCCGTCCTCCAGGGTTGCCCATCTTCCGTTGTAGGCTTTTCTTTTAAGGGCTTCGAAATTGATATCTTGATGTGTAAACATATGATTATTTGTATGAAATGGGTAATGTATTTTTTTGCTGTTCTTTTAATGGCAGGAGGAATTGGTTCAATAGTGCTCTTCCGTTATTGATATGAATTTCAATTTCAGCCTTTCTCTCCTCATTATACTTTTCGAAGGTCTCGGAAAGCGTATTTCCTTCCATTAAGAGATTGGTCAGCATAAAAGAGTCTTTCAGGGCTGAGGTAACGCCCTGGCTTGTAAAAGGAATCAATGGATGGGCTGCATCGCCTATGAATACCACATTTTCGTGATAAAAGGGATTAAGCTTTTCTAATTCATAAACTCTCCAGATATGTGCATTTTCATAAGATGAATCATTGATAATAGAGGAAACCAGAGGATTCCAGTCACCGAAATTATCGAGAATGAACTGTTTGATGCAATCAGGGGTGTAATCTTCATTGATAAAGAATCTGGTAATATCAAACTGGCAGTACCAGAGAATTTTTGTTGGGGAAAGCTTTAAGACTCCGAAAGTAAGACCGCCATCTTCATGATGAAACTTCAAAAAATTATTGTCGAGTTTGCTGGCGATTTCTTCATTTTCTATGATATTTACCACTTCATTTTCCAGGACAGCTTTCATTTTTTCGTCTTCAAAAGTTTTTCTCCTTATCCTGCTTCTGGAACCGTCTGAAGCGATCACAACATCAGCTTCTAAAGATGCAGTGTCATTGATCGTAATGCACGCTTTTTTTTCGGAATAACCATTAAGGGTGACTGTTGTGTTGTATGATATCTTATCGGCAGGTATACCTTCGGCCAAAATCTCTATCAAAGTACTTCTTGAAACCACAAAAACATCTTCCAGGTCTTTTTCGGAAAGAATCTCACCGTTTTGATGGTAATGAAGATACTTTTTCAAAAAACGGCCCTTTGTGTAGAGATCATTGATATCAATAATGTTGGAAAGAAATTCAATACCTTCTTTAGGAAGGATAAATCCATGTCCTTTGAGGTCATTTTGGGTTCTCCTTTCGTAGATATGGTAGTCGATATTGTTTTTTTCCAAATAATTGGCCATGCTTAATCCCGATACTCCTGCTCCAATGATTGCAACTTTGTACATCCTTATTAGTTTAAATAGTGTTATTAGTTTTTATTAAAAATCCAAAGATCTCCGTTTTTATACTTTTTGCGGGAAACTTTGTTTTCTTCTGTGAGTTTCTGAAGTTTTTCAAATGCTTTTTCGAAAGACATATTTGAAAGGACTGCAAATTCCTGAGTCGTTAAAGTGGGATAAATGGCGAATAGCTGATCAGGTTCTAAAGAATATTCTTCTTTTTTAGCGTCAGCGCTTATTTTTTTTATTCTGTGTTCAAAATCTGCGTAAGGCTTCACTCCGTAAAGGATGTCTAAAATTTCATCGTCTTTGGTAAAGATCAGGGTAGGAAAGCCTCTTACCCCAAGCTGACGTCCAAGATCAAGGTCTTTTTTGAATTCGATCTGAGCTTTGGATTCATAATCTTCTTTCCATTGACTTACATTTAATCCGGATAGTTCCGCCGCCTTTTCAAGATGTTCAAGTTTTGTGATGTTTAATTTGTCAAGAAAAACCATTTCCCGGAGAACCCTCAGATAGACTACTGCTTTCTTCTTATCCTGCATTTGTGCAGCTTTAAAAGCAATTGACGGTGGATATGAGGAATTTAACGGGTCCGTAATCCAGACACCTCCTTCAATAGGCATTTGGTAATATGGGCTTACTTCTTCCCAATGGTGGGCAACATCACTGGGCTTGCTGATTCCCCCGGAATTGTAAATATCCCAAGACGGTAAAAGTCCTCCCATTCTATAATCTAATTCTACAGCATTTCCGTATTCTAATTTCAGTTTTCTCAACTGTGGCTCAATTCCCCAGCAGGAAGAGCAGATAGGGTCTGTATAATAAATAATTGTGATCTTGTCTTTGGTGCCGTGCAGCTGTTCTGCTGAAGATTCTGCATCTGGTGTTTCAAGGATTTCACATACACCTTTTTCGTAATCGCAATTGAGAAGAGGATTCTTGTTCATATTATTGGTATTTGAGTTAAATAAGTTAATGAATAAAAGTAGATAGGTAAAAATGTCCAAAATGATTTTTTTGGTTAACATAATATTTAAAAGAAATAGAGGAATAATAGCCGGATCAGCTATTATTGAAAGAGTCTCGGAGTAGAATTACTCCGGAGCTTTAAATATATTGTCGTCAGAATGGAACCCTGCTACACCACCGCTTACGGCAAACTTCATGGCAGAAGCCGCATTCATTCCCACTACAGGTTTGATGTTTTTTTCTTCAGTAACAATTACCCACCCTGAAATAGCGTAGGAATGAGGCAGATAGACTGCAACGTAGTTTTGCTTCTCAACGTCTGACATCTCTTTTTGGGTCAGAAAACCGATTCTCCAGATTTCCGGATTTTCATTCGTCTTTACCCAGACAGGATCGTTGAATTTCTTTTTGTCTCCTACAAATGAGGACATGACGTCTTTTGTAGGGGTATAGATATGTTTTACCCCCGGAGTTTTTTCCAGCAGGCTGTCCATAGTGTCAAAAAAGAATCTTCCCACTACGAATTTATTTCCCAGGTAGCCCAGAATCGCAGTCATCAGAATGGTTGAAACGAAAACCAGCCCGGGAATTT
This sequence comes from Chryseobacterium pyrolae, assembly GCF_025153485.1. Classification (NCBI taxonomy): domain Bacteria; kingdom Pseudomonadati; phylum Bacteroidota; class Flavobacteriia; order Flavobacteriales; family Weeksellaceae; genus Chryseobacterium; species Chryseobacterium pyrolae. Next base: position 255,092 of record NZ_JANZQH010000005.1, on the reverse strand, counting down.
CCTTTGCAACGGATGGAATGATATTGTCAATAGCACTGACAATATACCAGATCACAAAGATGGTGAGTCCAATAGGACCAATAATAACCAGCCCCTGAAAGAAATTTTTCAGGAAAAAATTAGCAATATTTTCGAAGGTTGGTTTTTTCAACGTGGATTTTTTACTTTTTTATTTTTAACCGTGGATGGTTTCTTTGTTTCCGTAAGATTTTATGATACTCGCTTCATATTCCAGCCATTCTTCCCAGCGTTTGTTTACCTTTTCGATATCGCCCAACTGTCTTGCAAAGCCAATAAAAGTCGTGTAGTGATTGGCTTCTGATATCATTAATTCTTTATAAAATGTTTTAAGCTCTTCATCTTTGATATTCTCGGTAAGAACTTTAAACCGTTCGCAGCTTCTTGCTTCAATCATAGCAGCAAAAAGTAATTTATCAACAATTAAATCTTCTCTTCTACCCTGAACAACAAATTTAGCCAGTTCGTTGACGTAATCATCCTTTCTGGCTTTTCCGAAAACGAATCCTCTTTTCTTAATAATCTCATGAACCTGGCTGAAATGGTCGAGTTCTTCCTGCGCAATAGCAATAAGTTCCGTTACAATTTCCGGATATTCTGGGAGCATATTGATTAAACTGATGGCATTTGTTGTGGCTTTCTGCTCGCACCACGCATGATCTGTTAAAATTTCTCCTATGTTTCCTTCTGCAATATTTGCCCACCTTGGATCGGTAGGAAGTTTCAACTTAAACATGTTTTGAATTTTTTGTAAAATTAAAATAAATTGCGATACTAAAGATTATTTTATTTCAAATTGGCTGTAAAAGTATTAAGAAGCCGTTTTTCTTCTTAAAAATTCCAGAATTCTCCATCCCAGATCGTCTACTTTTTTTAATCCTGCTGCAATAATAAAGGCAAGGATAATATTAAGGATATAGATGAAGACCATCAGCGCCCACCAGGGCATATTTTCCTTTAGGGCTACAACAATGAAATAGACCAGCGAAGAACTTATTCCCTGGGCGAAATAAAAGAAAATCGCATTCTTTCCGATGTGGGTAACAAAGTTTTCTTTCGTGATTTTTAATCTGTTGTAAAGGACAAATAAGGTAGTAAGAGAGAACAGTGACCAGACGATGTAGGGAATCTTTGGCGGGAATTTGTTTTTATTGATTTTATAAAAGATTTCACTCCCATAATACCAGAACATCCATATCAAGGCTGCTGCGACCACTGCGTAAACGACAGGAATCAATTTTGCAGGAATTTTCTTACCCCGCATTCTATTGGCAATTAAAAAAATAGCCAGATAAAAAGCTACATACCCAACCTGCCCTGTAGGATAGATTTCGGGGAAAATGTTGAACAGTAAAGTTAAAATAAGACACAATCCTATAAACCAATTGACGTGTTTTGGGAAAAATCTCAAGATCAGGACTCCGAAAACGGCAAGAATGAAATATACTTTCAAATACCAGAAGCTTCCCATAACGACAGGGAATGTATCTGCGTTGGTATACTGGTGAAGGTACCAGTTTCCGAGATTCTGCCATTGGGGAATGTTAGAAACTCCTGTTGTGGCATATTTGGATCCAAAGGTGGAATAGAAACTCTGGAGCCATTCCATAGAGAAAAAGGTTAATCCAAATACTTTGAAAAAGTAATCCAGAAAGAACAGAAAGCTTACAAAGATCATATACGTGATCTGAAGTTTTAATAGCCTGTAGAATGTTTTTTCTATGTTCGATCCTGAAGTAATTCCACTCAGGGCGTAAAAAAGTGCCACATCAAATACCAGAGAAAATACCCTGACCTCTGTGGGAATGTAAAACTGTCCGGACCAGAAAGCGGTATGGATGAATATAATGGAAAGTGTAGCCATTCCCTTGGCAAAATCAATGTAGAGGTCTCTGTTCATTGTTGTACGATATGGTTCAAAAGTAAATAAACTTTGGGATATTTATTCATAAAAATGAAAAGAGACAGGACATCGCTGCCTGCCTCCTTTCTTAAATATGCTAAAAATGAATGTTTACTGAAGTTGTTTAAATTCTTCTGCGGAAATTTCTCCGGTCTGGATTTTTCTAAGTTCATCCATGTATTGGCTCATATAGGCATCGATCTCCGGGTTTACAGAGTTTTTGCCCATTTTATAAGTGCCATTTAATACACCCTGGTAATAATAGAAGAAGTTATAATCAAAATTGGCCGCATTAAGATCATACTGGCCTAAAAGGAAACCTAAACGTACTGCAGATCTTCTTTGCGGCGGCGTTCCGTGGTGGTTTGCACTGTTGGTTTGATAATCTCCGATGCTCTGTGCAAATTCATATGCTGCTGCAATTTCTGCAAAACTCGTTTTGTTGTATCCGTTGGGTCTTCTTAAGTAATATCCTGCGAAGCCATCTGCTTCCAGTTCGTTAGGTCTTGCTGTAGATTCATTAACAGTAGGCAGGCCAAAAATGTATTGTAACTGATGACCATATTCATGAGCAAGGATCATGGCATTCACAATGTCTCCGCCTTTGTTTTTTGCATCATAATAAATAGCATAGCCATAATAAATCTTTCCTGTGGAATAAGAAATGGCATTGTACGTAGAATTGAAATTGGAAGGATCATTTACAAATCGAAGGGTAGGATTGCTTCTTCCCCACAAACTTGCGATTTTTGTCATCTGAGAATTCATAAAGTTGGTGTCTGTTGAATTCTGAAGAGTAGTGTACAGTAAGGAAGATGAGCTCCAGTTTTGATCTACATATGAGCAGCTCTTTTGAAGATCTCCCGGCTGTTCGATCTTGGAGCTTGCAGATTGAGATTCAGGAAGAACAGATTCTTCCATTTTGTCATCACGACACGCTGACAGTGAGAAAGCGGCAATGGCTCCTGCTAATAAGCAGAATTTGAAGTTTCTTTTCATATAAAATTTTTTTGGTGAACACGAAGGTATAAAATTATCTGTTAAGTATGAGCACTTTAATGCAAAAAATTATTCAAAACATAGTGAATTTATATTTTTATATTACTTTTTATGAAAAAAATAAACCTATTTGTGAATATGGATAGGAATTTATACAGGTGATTTTTGTTTCTGCTTGGATATAACTAAGAAATAGGCATGAATATACCTTTGAGTACTGATTTTAAACTATAGACAAGAAGAAAGTATTTTTTTTCAAAATGTGTTTGCGATTGAATATTTTACTGCCGGGAATTCTTTAAATGACTGTAAATTGTTTTTCTTAAAAAATACAGATCTGATTGCAAGCTATTTAGAAATTTATTCATATATTTGCACCTCGAAATAACTAAAAATTTATAAACAATGTTTGCAATTGTAGAAATAGCAGGGCTTCAATATAAAGTTGAGCAAGACCAGAAGTTGTTTGTAAACCGTTTAAAAGGAGAAAAAGGAGACAAGGTTTCTTTTGATAAAATTCTTCTTACTGTAAACGGTTCAATCACTGTTGGCGCCCCAGCTGTAAGCGGTATCACTGTGGATGCAGAGATCCTAGACCATGTAAAAGCTGATAAAGTAATCGTTTTCAAAAAGAAAAGAAGAAAAGGTTACCAAGTAAAGAATGGTCACAGACAATCTTTAACTCAAATTCGAATCACTGGTATTACTGGTTTCGAAGCTGGAGCAAAGAAAGTGACTAAAAAAGAAACAGCAAAAACTGAAATTCTTTCTGACAACGCAACTGTTAACTTTGGTGAAGATCACGAACTGAACTATCACTTAAAGAAAAACAACTTGTCTCAGTCTAAAGAGAACAGAGAAACTTTAATTACTTTAGGTAAAGCAGTTAAAGTGGAATTAGAAAAAACTATTCTTACTCACGAAGAAGTAGATGCTGCTATCGTTAAGAATATTGATACATTTAAAGCACTTAACAAATAATCCAGTAATAAAATGGCACACAAGAAAGGAGTCGGTAGTTCCAAGAACGGTAGAGAGTCTCACTCTAAGAGATTAGGTGTGAAGATTTTCGGTGGACAAGAAGCTATTGCCGGAAATATTATTATCAGACAAAGAGGTACGCAACACCACCCAGGTGAAAACGTGGGAATGGGTAAAGACCACACTTTGTTTGCATTAGTAGACGGTAAAGTAGTTTTCAGAAAGAAAGCAAACAACAGATCTTTCGTATCTGTAGAAGCAAACGCATAATTTAAGCGTTTTATAAAAATTTAAACCTCGGCATTTGCTGAGGTTTTTTTATGCCTATATGGGGCGAAATCAAAATTATTTTCGTTAATATTCCAATTATTGTGAAATATTTATATATTTGTCAACTATCAAATAACAAATCATTTGCGGATGCCGAAAAGCATATAGAGTAGGCCAACAAATTAAAACAAAGTATTATGAAAAATTTGAAAAAATTATCTAAAAAAGAATTAAGAACAATAGAAGGAGGCGCTTTAGCTTGTCCACCTCCTGCCACAACTTGCGGAGAATGGTGCTCGTGGACACCACAGCAGAGACTTAGATGTATTAATATGGTTATGGACCCAGATCCGTGCCCATGTTAATATAAATAATGTTATTGAAAAGGATCCTCGACTATGTTGAGGATCTTTTTACTGTCAGTACTTATAATGGTATGAAAGCCAAAAGGCAAACAATAAATATAAACTAAAACAAAATTCTATGAAAAACTTAAAAAAATTAGCAAAAAAAGATTTGAAAACTATTAACGGAGGACGTGGTTTAGATTGTCCGGTTCCTGCAACATGGTGTGCAGAATGGTGCCAGTGGACCGATCAGCAAAAGAGAAAGTGCATGAATATGGTTATTGATTTCTGCGAAGTTTGCTAAAAAGATCTAAAAAAAGCCCCTTGTTGCTCAACAAGGGGCTTGTATTTTAAAATCCTACCTGGAATCCTGCTTTGATTCCAAATGTAGAAATATCCGGTCTGTCGAGGTAATTTCCTCTCCAGTTAAAGTCTACCCTGAATATTCTAAGGTTTCCGATTCCGATATTTTCAATTCCGAATCCATATTCAAAATAGATTTGCTCACTAGGTGCAGAATATTTAAATCCATCTACATTGATCGCTTTAGAAGCGTCGCTTAAAGTTCCATAAGCACTTCTGATGAATGCAATCTCCCTAAGTTTCAGCTTTTTAATTAATGGAATAAATGAAAGTATTTTTCCATTGAAGTGATGCTCCAGGTGAAGGGTGGAATAGGTATCAGCAACAAATTCATAATAATTAAGCTGTGAAAATGTGTTCTGTGCCAGACTATATGATTGGTTTCCGGGAATTACATTCTGAAGTCCCAAAGGAACATTGTCGAAAGTTTTTCCTGCCTCAAAGCTTATAAGCGTCTTACCCCAGCTTCCGATCAATACCGGTTTGTAGAACATAAACTGAAGTCTGTTATAATTAAAGTCTCCGTTGAAAAGGCCTTCGATTCCTCTCGTGTATTTCAATATAATGGTTGGTGCCAGTGTTCCGTGCTCGTAGCGGTCTACTCCGGTCTGGGAGAATTTTGCCCCGGGTCTTGCAATTAAGCTAAGGGTAACGTGAGAGTCATTAAGCGTTTTTCTCAGATCACCATCACGATAGTACATCAGGCTAAATTTTTCGGGATTAGCAGATTTGATGCTCTGCAAAGTTCCGTCCACTCTTACCTGGAAGTTTTTCCACGGCTCAATAGCTGCAAAGATATTGGTCTTGTTTATAGAGCTCAAAGAAGCATTTTCTCCTCTTGCAAAAAGAGTGGATGATGCAAAAGTACGAGCCATAATTCCGTCATCGGTGGTAAGTTGTACTCCCAGCTGTTCTATGTCTCGTTTGGTTCCTGCCCCAATCATGAATCTGTTCACTCTGTTGAACATATAGCGGGCTTCAGCTCCATATTTTACCTGTTGATCTTTGAATCCGTATGCGGTGTAAAACTGCACTCTCCACGGGTCGTTTTGTCCAAAATAGGTTCTGGCTCCAAGTCTTATCCGGTCTCCTTCAACTTCATTTTTACCGTAAATTGAAAAGATAGGTCCTATATCGATACCTTTAAAAGCGTTGTAATATCCTGATGCCAGTGTCTCGTAGATTTTAACGATACGGTTGAATTTTGGTGTCTGCTGAAGCTTGTCAAGCATCTCGTAGACTCCCTGCTCCGATTTCGATAATGAATCCGGTCTGGCCTGAACCCAATAGGCATCGTCTTTGTCTACAAACTTAGCGTCGTATTCTTCCTCTCTGCGAGTGAATGCCTTATCATCAAGAGGTTTGTTGAATTCATATTGAGAATAATCCACCGACCGTTTGGCAATAATGCTTTTTGAAGTCCTCTTTTTTGCAAAAGGAGTCAGTTCTATTTCTGTAATGAATTTTTTAGGAAGGAATGTATTCTCGTCGGGATTATCATATTCCAGCTCTGTGGAAATACTGTTGATAAAGTTGACATTGATCTTCTGTGTAGATTTTAAAGTAGCCCCCAAAACAGCATAGTTGTCTGTGTCTATGTAAAGGTATCCCTGGAAGGCTAATACGTCTTTCCTTTTGGGTTGGTATCTTATCTTGTAAGCATTCTCGCCATGGATAGAGATCGTATCTGTTAAATTATAGTCATAGGTACTGAATCCATTCGTACCCACAGGGCTCGGGAATCCAATGTCAAAATAATTTAACGTATTGTCGTAAATATTGATATCCCTGTAGAGGTTTTTGGCCGTAATAGTGATGACCTGGTTGTCTTGAAATCCTGAGGTTTTCTGAGCGACCAGCAGTCTTTTTATTTTTTTTCCCGGTTTGTTTTCCCCGAAATTTTCATAGATAGACTCATTCAGGAATATGGGAAGTCCTATCTTTCCGCTGGCTGTAGAATCTGCATAGTCAAAAATAAAATCCAGCTTATTGAAGATCTTTTTACTCATAAAAGCGCTGTCCAGATTATTGGCGTCAAACTGGATTTTCTCGTATTCTTTATAAGTATAGGTGTCGAACTTTTCTAAGCCGTTATTTCGTTTTCTTTTCCATACTTCCTGCATAATAGCGTAAGCCGGATTTTCCTTCTTATTTTTATACTTAGGTTTTTCGTTATGAATCACAATCTCTGCAATTGTGTTTTCCTTTTCCTGTGAAAGTTTTACGAAAATATTGTTTGCCGTTTCAGGGGTAATAGTAACGGTTTCAGGGGTGTAGTTCTTTTTCGAAAATTTTAGTTTATAAATAATACTGTCTGACTGAACATTGAAACTCCCCACGGAAGTTTTCAAAAAAGGCTCAGTACTGTCGTTGATAAAGATATCTACACCTGAAATTTCTTTACTGGTTTTCGCATCGGTGATCTTGCCATTTGCTGTGTTTTGGGCATACGTCAAGCAGGTTATAAAAAGCAGAAAAAAAAGGTTGTAATATTTGGGGTTGTTATTTAACATCATTTGGTTCTTCAGGCAATTAGCAAAACAAAAAGCGTGCTGTTTATTTAAAAAAGATCATATTTTTTTAACGTTTTCTGTGAAAAATCACAAAACTACAAATGTAACGAAAATAACAGTAAAAGATTGTGGTAATAAATGCCCTGATTACGGTGAATTTTAGAATAAGATAAACAAACGTGAATGGGTAGGGTGGGAAATTTATTTTTTTTTACTATTCACAACTTTTCCACAATATATCCTGATTAAAAGAACGGTTACCAATAGACGTTTAACATGTTTTCGTCAGGTTATCCACATGATTCTCACTTGTATATATGATGTTTTCCATGATGTATTAATAGCTTCTTAATAGTTTTTCCACAGGTTATTAACAATTATAAGTATTTTATTTTCACCAACTTATTTATATTTTATGCTGTTTTTCCACAAATAAGTAAAGCAATTGGTATAGGTGAGATGAGTGGGAAAAATAAAGATATAATTAATACCTTTTACTTTTTGTAGAAATCATTAATGGGGAATGCTTTTAAATAACTAGAGGTGATGTAAATATTGCTAATGTCTGTTACATTTGAAGTCTGGACATAAAAAAAGACCTACATTTCTGTAAGTCTTTTTGCTCCTCCTGCTGGGCTCGAACCAGCGACCCTCTGATTAACAGTCAGATGCTCTAACCAACTGAGCTAAGGAGGAATTTTCCTCTGTTTAAGGTGCTGCAAATATAAAAGGAATATTAATATCAGGCAAGTTTTATCCCCAATTAACGGTGGTTTTTGAGCAAAAAGGTTGAATTTCAGGGACAAATATTTCAACATCTTTTTTATTTAACGTTAATCATCTTCAAATAAATGCCGGAAATAGAGTTCTGGAGATTCTAAAAAATTTCTGGTGAGCTGATAGTGCTCTGTCTCTTTGTAATGGGTTCGTTGAATTTTGTCGTCCAATAAATAAATTTCGGCGCCGGGATAGCTCATTAAAATGGGAGAGTGGCTGGAAATAATGAATTGAGCTTTTCCTGCTTTTTCTAATTTATGAATAACGGATAATAGTGAAAGTTGCCTCTGTGGCGACAGTGCAGACTCCGGCTCGTCCAGGATATACAGGCCATTCTGGAAATGATTATGGAATAATGAAAGGAAAGCTTCGCCATGTGACTGTTGATGCAGGGATTTCCCTCCGTAGGCGTCTAGTACCCTTCGGTCTTCTTTGGCAACTTCATCGATGTAAGTGGCAAAGTTGAAAAAACTTTCCGCTCTCATAAAGAAACCCTGGCCGGTTTTGGTTTTCCAGGATAAAGTAAGGTATTCAGAAAGTTCAGATTCGGTTTTATGGAAATTATAGTTATGATTCCGGCTTCCTCCTGCGACATTAAAATCACACTTTTCTGCAATGGCTTCCAATAAAGTAGATTTTCCTATTCCGTTTTCGCCAACGAAAAAAGTAACATTGCTTTTAAGTCTTAGATCTAAACCTTCCTTCAAAAAAGGGAGATTGAAGGGATAGTCGTTTGGATGGTTGTCCTTTAAATAAATCCGGGATAGGTGGGGCATCGTGCTTATTTGATTAAATAGAGTCAACTTCCATCAAGCAAAATGTATGCAAAATAAAAAAGACCTACATTTCTGTAAGTCTTTTTTGGCTCCTCCTGCTGGGCTCGAACCAGCGACCCTCTGATTAACAGTCAGATGCTCTAACCAACTGAGCTAAGGAGGAATGTCCTTTGTTTTAAGTGGTGCAAATATAGGACGAATATTTATACCGTACAAATATTTTTTAGAAAAAATTTCAAAAAAATTATAAACTGCCGGTAACCGCTTTAAAGATATCACTTCCGAAGATCAGGACCATCAATCCTAGCAGGAAGATAACCCCGATCATCTGTGCATTTTCCAACACTTTCTGAGGAACAGGTTTTCCCGTAATCACTTCCCATAACGTGAATAAAACGTGGCCTCCATCAAGACCTGGGATAGGAATCAGGTTCAGGAATGCCAACCATACAGAGAACATAGCTGTAAAACTCCAGAACATGCTCCAGTTAACCGATACTGATCCGTCTTTCGACTTCTCTACCGGCATATTCTTGATGATCGCCAAAGGACCACCTACTTTCTTATATCCCTGAACTTTCTTGTTGAATACCAGTTTAAACTGCTTCACCTGATACGTTAAACTTTCAATACTTCTGGTAAATCCTCTTCCGATAGACTCTACAAAAGTAAAATGCTGTGTATTGACGAACTTTTGCATTTGCTTATAAGACGCAATTCCTAATGTACCCTCTTTAGAAACCTGAAGGCTTAAAGGCTGTAATGCACCAGCTCTTAATACTTCCATTTTAATTGCTTTTCCTGCATTTTTTACAACAACCCCTTGCAGTTCGTCGTAATAACTGATTTTTTGCCCATTGACTGAAACTACCTGATCACCTATTTTTAAACCTGCTTCAGCAGTTTTAGGATTCACAATAGTGTCAATAACAGGTGCATATCTTGGCGTAAGGAATGCTCTTGGGTTCTCATCTTTGAAAGCCAGTGCTTTTCCGTCGTCATTCGTGTTGAAAGTAACGTCTTTACCTTTTCTTAAAACAGTTACCTGATCGCTCAATAAAATATCTAAAGACAGTTTATCCAGATTGTTCTGAACTTTTCCGTCTACTTTTAAGATCTTATCACCATCCTCAAAGCCCATTGCTTTCGCAATATTGGTATAATGCATCGGGGTGTCTACTTTCGTGGTATCAAAAGAAGTTTCTCCGTTGAAGTACGAAAGGCTTCCGAAAATGATCCAGGCAAGGAAAAAGTTAACAGTAACCCCTCCAAGCATAATGATCAGTCTCTGCCATGCCGGTTTAGATCTGAACTCCCATGGCTCGGCAGGTTTTTTCATCTGCTCAGTGTCCATGCTTTCGTCGATCATTCCCGCAATTTTTACGTAACCACCGAAAGGAAGCCATCCGATTCCGTATTTTGTCTGCTCAGGATGTTTTCTCCAGTCGTTGTCAGAAAGTTTTGATATATCGATAGGAACTTCTTTCTCTTTTCCGTCTACTACGATAGTTTCTGTGTCCGGAAGGTTTTTAGAAAGAACCTTATACTGCCATTTTCCGTTGATTTTCTTCATGGAAAAGATAGAAAACCATGGATCGAAAAACAGGAAGAATTTCTCAGCTCTGGTCTTAAACCATTTTGCCGGTAAAAAGTGTCCAAGCTCATGAAGAACCACTAAAATAGAAATACTTAGTATGAACTGGAAAATCTTGATTGCTAATTCCATTAATAATTTTTAGATTTTAATTTGCAAAGGTAAGAATTATCAAAACTATGCCAAATAAAAAAGCCCCTCTAAATGAGAAGCTTTGTCATATATTGGGCCGATCTTACAGATTGAAAGAAACACCTATACTGCCGTTGTTGCCTACTTCTGCAAAAACACCCACTTTCTCTGTGAAAAAGTAACGCGCTCCGATGTGGGCTCCTATCCCAAAATCCTTACCTAATACACCAACATCAACTCCCGGGTAGATATCCCATTTAGAAGGCAGGTCAAGGGCTTCCTGAAGATGGAAATTCACCCTTCCAAATACAAAAACACGATTGTCTTTGTCATTATCTTTATAATCACTAAAGTAAGCATTAAGCCCTGCTCCCACTGATACAAGCTTATTCAGTCCATAGTCATAAGTTCCTGTAACTCCTGTTCCATATCCCCAGGCACTCAGTCCAAGCTGAATTTTCTGGTCGCCTTTTCCGGTGTAAGCCTGTGCATTGGCTGCTGTCCCCAAAAATGCCATCATCAACACAAAAAACAATTTCTTCATAAATTTTACTTTTAAATGATACGAATGAAAAATATCCTCATCAAAAATAGAACCGAAATCATTGAAAAATCGTATTTTTAGTGGAGTTTTTAACAAAGTTTATGAGAATTGCAGGGCTTAATTTAGATATTGTCTGGAAAAATAAGGACAAAAATTTTCAATTGATCGAGGATCAGCTGAAGGATCAGGAAGCTGATATTTTCCTGCTTCCTGAAATGTTCTCTACCGGTTTTTGCATGGATGCGGCTGAAGTTTCGGACAGATATGAAGAGTCTCTGGAGTTTCTGAAAAAGATGTCAAAAGAAAAAAATGCGACCTTCTGTGGAAGTGCTCCGGTAGAACAGGGTGGGCATTTTTATAACAGAATGTATTTTGTACAGCCTGATTCCGAAAGTGTTTTCTATGATAAAAGGCACCTGTTTTCTTTTTCGGGAGAAGATAAAGTGTATACGCCCGGAGATAAAAGAGTTATTGTAAATTATAGAGGCTTCAGGATTTTATTGCAGGTCTGCTACGATCTCCGTTTCCCGGTTTTTGCAAGAAATAATGATGATTATGATGCTGTTCTATACGTAGCCAATTGGCCGGAAAAAAGAGTGGGAGCCTGGGAACACCTTCTGAAAGCCAGGGCAATAGAAAACCTGTCTTTTGTTTTTGGTTTAAACAGAATCGGGACAGATGGGAATGGTCTTTTTTACCAGGAAAGCTCACATTGTTTTTTTGCAGATGGGACAGAAATTTCACAAAAGAATGGAAATATCATTTCTGCAGAACTGAATATGGAGGAACTGAAAGATTTCAGGCAGCACTTCCAGTTTCTGAATGACAGAGATAATTTTGAGATCAAAATTAAATAATTCGAAAGTTAAGATTTTAAGATTTTTATTGAATGTTTTGAAATGTTTTTTATTTTTTTCAAAAGGATATTGTAATTTTTTTTAATTTTAAATATATAACTAGAAAAAATAATATATATGAATAAAAAACTACTGTTTGTTGTCTTCTGTGTTTTGAATTTGGTTATGAACGCGCAGGAAAATACACGTAATCAAGAAAATGATATTGCTGAATTTCAATTGGAAGATGGATCCTCATTTAAAGCAAACTCTGTGAATGCAGTTACTAAAACTATTAATGTGGGACAAATAATAGTCCACAACAGAATATCTGCATTTCAATATACAACACAGGCAGGTGAGAAGACGAAAGAAATAAACTCTAAAGATGTAAAAAAGATTATTTATTATAATGGTGATGAAATTTCTCAAATTCAGGAAAAAATTAAAGTAAAAACGGTAGATAAGAAAGGAGATCTTTCAAATGATACAGCCGAAACGTTCGAATACTTACTCTATGACGGTAAAATTAAATTATACAGTTCAAATGTATTTGAGTGTATGGGATTGAATGCATGCTATTATACTCATTCAAACTTTTATATCCAAAAAAGTGGTGAACCTTACACGGTTTTGGCAGTAAAACAAAAGAGTCAGTTCAATTCTAAGATGGGATCATCCATTGAAAATATCGTTGATGCTTTCAGAGCAATTGCCGGAGATTGTAGTTCATTTAATCAGTATTTAAATTCTTTTGAGAAAGAAATGATGCAGGAAAAGCATTTGGATAAAACTTTACAAAAAGAATATCAGGAAATTTATAAAACTACTTTACAAGAAGTAAAAAAGGATAGAGAGCAAGCCAAAAAATTATTTTATATCGTTGGAGATAAAATACAGAACAGGCAGGCTGAAATTTACATTGGAATCATAAAAGAGTATGAGAAGAATTGTCCGTAAATATACTGGTAATTCGTTATAAAAATCCCATGGATTTCACGAATCGAAACGGATTCTATTCTCAATTATCTGTGTAAATCTATGGGATATAAAAATAAAAAAACTGTGAAAAATCACAGTTTAAGAATATTGTTTAAGCAGTTCCGTGAGTGTATTCACATCATGGACACCGCTTTCTTTCCATAAAAGTTCCCCGTTTTTGAAGACAGCCAATGTCGGAACACCTCTTACTCCATATTGTGCTGCCAAAGCTGGATATTGGTCTACATCTACTTTGATGATTCTTGCTCCTTCACCTATATTTTCCTTTACGGTATTTAACACTGATGACTGTACTTTGCATGGCTGGCACCATGTGGCAAAAAAGTCAATAAGTACAGGTCTCTCCGAATTGATGATTTCCTGAAATTTTTGTGACATAGTTTTAGTTTTTATCTAAATCATCAAGATTTACCGTGATCAATCTTAATAATTTAATTGTATTTTTATTTTCCGGATAGTTTCTCATCCTGAATCGCTTTTACATTTTTCCAGCTGGTTCCGTCGTATGCTTCCACACCGTTTTTATTTAGGATTTCCATAGCCTGGTCTGCCTGTATTCCTTTATTACAGAAAACAACTACTTTTTTGCCTTTCAGCGAATCCATCGTATTCTGTAGTTCAGCTAATGGAATGTTGATGGCGTTTTTTGCAGTTCCTGCTTCGTACTGTTCCGGAATTCTTACATCTACTAAGATAACATCTGAACTGTTGACCACTTCTCTGAGGTCTGCCTTTGGACCAATGTCGAGACCTTTTGTTTTACACGCTGTTAGCACTAAAGCTGAAGCTAAGATAAATCCAAAAATCCTTAATTTCATTATCCTATAAAGTTTTTGACTGGCATACAAAATCAGTAGTTGGTAATTTTTCTGTCTTTTTAATACCGCCAAAGCCTCCTTCAATTTCAGTAAAGTTTCTAATTCCGTGTGCGTTAAGAATGCTTGCTGCAATCATGCTTCTGTATCCTCCGGCGCAATGCAGGAAGAAATGTTCGGAATCATCAATGGTCTTTACCCAATCACTTATTGTATCCAATGGTTTGTTGAATGCATTGTCAACGTGTTCTGCAGAATATTCGCTTAGTTTTCTCACATCTATCACTGTAGCATTCTCTGTAAACTGCTCTGCAAATTCAGAAGGGGAAATTCTTTTGATCTCATCAATTTCTTTTCCGGCATTTTTCCATGCACTGAAACTGCCGTTAAGATACCCTACCACATTGTCGAAGCCAACTCTGCTTAATCGGGTAATAACTTCTTCTTCAGTTCCTTCATCAGTAACCAGTAAAATAGGATGTTTTACATCTACGATCATATTTCCCACCCATGGTGCGAAATCTCCTTTTAAGCCTATATTGACAGAATTAGGAATAAATCCTTTATGGAACTCTGCCGGGCTTCTTGTATCTAAAATCAAGGCCCCTGTATCTTCTGCGAAGGCTTCAAAATCTTCTGCATTAATTGGACTTAAGCCTTTAGTCATTACAACATCCAGACTCTCGTATCCACCTTTGTTCATGGCTACATTCATTCCGAAATATTTCGGTGGAGCGGTAAGGCCGTCAAGAACCTCTTTGATAAAGGATTCCTTGTCCGGTTGGTTAAGTGCGTAATTGGTTTTTTTCTGATTTCCCAGGATATCCACTGTTTCCTTCTGCATATTCTTTCCACATGCTGAACCGGCGCCGTGTGCAGGATAAACGGTAATACTGTCGTCCAGTGGAATGATCTTGGAGTGAAGACTGTCATACAGAATTCCTGCCAGATCTTCCTGAGTAAGATTGGTTGCCTTCTGCGCAAGGTCAGGTCTACCGACGTCACCCAAAAATAGAGTGTCACCCGTGAAAATAGCCGTTTCAACGCCGTTTTCATCGATTAGCAGATAGGTTGTGCTCTCCATGGTGTGTCCCGGAGTATGAAGTGCTTTTATTTTTATTTTTCCGATCTCAAAGATCTGGTTATCTTCAGCGATGATAGCCTCAAATGCCGGCTGAGCAGTAGGTCCGTAAACAATAGGGGCTCCTGTTTTTTGACTTAAATCCAAATGTCCCGAAACAAAATCAGCATGGAAATGGGTCTCAAAAATATATTTTAAAGTAACATTGTCTTTTTCAAGACGATCCTGATAAGGTTTTACCTCTCTCAATGGATCAATAATGGCAGCTTCATTTTCTGATACAATATAATAGGCACCCTGAGCCAGACAGCCCGTATATATTTGTTCAATTTTCATTGGGTCTTTTTTAAATTTTAGATAAAGATACAAAGTATTAGATGAAATGTAAATGAAATGTTAAATCCACGCGATAGTTTCTTTCAATATTCTGTGTGTGGCAGCCTTAAAATCCCTTGTTTTCAAACGGAAAAGGTGTCTCTTGGAAAAGTGATTTAATACAATGTTTTTTATCATGTCCGGAAAATCGAAATAATTGTTTAGGGTCAATGGTTATAGACATTCTATGATTCCTTCTTGTTAGTGGTTTAAAATTTGCTGATGATGGCTTTCAGGGGGATTTTCAGAGTTTATTAACCAAGTTTATTCTGGAATATCACTTTAATACCCGAATATTTTACAAAAACTTTTATATTTAGATGTTAAAAAAAGATCAAATGGCAGATAAAGCACAATTTATTGAAGAACTGAATACAAGATATACTCCAAAAGGAGAGCACATTATACTGGGAAAAGGAATGCTGGACGGGGAAGTGGTACCGGAAGTCAACGTAACGATTCCTTTGAAAACAATCAACCGTCATGGTCTTATCGCAGGGGCAACAGGAACAGGTAAAACAAAAACACTTCAGGTTTTTGCGGAACAGCTTTCTCATGCAGGAGTTCCTTCCCTGGTTTTGGATATTAAAGGAGATTTTTCAGGAATAGCCGAAGCTGGCCAGATGAACCCTGTGATTGAAGAAAGATATGCTAAAACACAGCTCCCTTATAATCCGCAGGCCTTTCCGGTAGAGCTGATGAGTATTTCCGGTGGAAAAGGGGTGAAACTAAGAGCTACCGTGACAGAATTTGGGCCGGTTTTATTAAGCAAGATCCTGGAACTGAATGATACCCAACAGAGTATTATGTCTATTGTTTTTAAATATTGTGACGATAAAGGTCTTCCGTTAATCGATTTAAATGATTTAAAGAAAGTTCTGCAGTATGTCACCGACAATGCACAGGGAAAAGCTGAACTGTCCGCCAACTACGGATCCATAGCCCCGGCTTCATTAGGAACGATCCTGAGATCTATTGTTGCCCTGGAACAGCAGGGTGCATCTGATTTCTTTGGAGAATTAAGTTTTGATGTGCATGATCTTCTTGAAACCAGAGATGGAAAAGGAGTCGTCAATATATTAAGAGTTGCTGAAATACAAAGTAAACCGCAACTTTTTTCCACATTTATGCTTTCGCTTTTTGCGGAAATTTATATGACTTTTCCTGAAGAAGGAGACAGTGGAAAACCTAAATTAGTCCTTTTCATAGACGAAGCCCACCTGATCTTTGATGAATCTTCAAAAGCACTGCTTTCACAAATTGAAACCATGGTAAAACTGATCCGCTCCAAAGGGGTCGGGATCTATTTTATTACACAGATTCCGGGTGATGTTCCTGAAAACGTTTTATCACAATTAGGACTGAAGATCCAGCATGCATTGAGAGGTTTTACGGCAAAAGATAAAAAAGAGATTACCAAAGCTGTTGAAAATTATCCTACAACAGAATTTTATAATGCATCCAGCCTGATCCAGAATCTTGGAATTGGAGAAGCATTTATCACCGCTTTAGATGAAAAAGGGATTCCTACACCACTTGTACACACTTATCTGATTTCTCCTGAGTCCAGAATGGATGTTCTGAGTGATGCGGAAATTTCAGAACTGACGGGAAATTCTTCTTTAGTCGCTAAATACGAAGAGCCCGTTGATAAGGATTCGGCTTATGAAATGTTAACGAACAGAATGGAGCAGGCAGCCCAAAATTCTGCACCGACCCAAAAAACAAAACCGGTGAAAGAAGAACCGGGAATGTTTGAACAGGTGCTTCAAAGCAAAGCCGGAAGAACTTTTACCAGCACATTGATGCGTGAAGGGGCAAAAGCCATCCTGGGAATGTTCGGACTGGGTGGAAGAAGGAGATAGGATTTTAAAATTTATTCTATAAAAAATAATCTGCTATGAAAAGAGTATCAGCTTTTTATTGTATTGGACTGGCCATTTTAAATCTGGTGATGGACAGTATCAATACACGTTTTACTTTTTTTGATATATTTTTTGTTATTTTAGCCGCACTGCCTTTATTGGTAAATAAAAATGGCTGTATCAGTTATTTGGCAGAATAATTTCCTTTATCAGCCTGTATGTATTTTTGCTGTATTGGGTTCCAATATCAAAGATGTGCAGCAGGCACAATTACAGCCGTTATGGACATATGGCATGGGTTATGTACTAAGCGTCATAACGTTAAGCTTTGGGTTGATGATGACCGGGATTATTAATATTAATATAAAAAAATTAGCAGTATAATTAAAAATTCAATGTATTCGATTATAGATATAGAAAGTAATGGTGCAGGTTATAGAGACGAATGCATTATAGATATAGCCATCTACAGGTATGATGGTCAGAAAATTACTGACCAGTTCATCTCTCTCGTTAATCCTGAAAGCGATATTACCCCTTTTGTGCAGAAACTGACAAGTATAACGCCTAAAATGGTTAAAACCGCCCCAAAATTTCATGAAATAGCAAAAAGAGTCATTGAAATTACTCAGAATACCACACTTGTGGGGCACAATATTGATTTTGACTATAGAATGCTCCGCCAGTCTTTCAAAAGGCTTGGGTATGATTTTCAGACCAGTACTTTAGATACCATTCCTTTAGCGAAAAAAATGATTCCGGATGAGGTAAGCTATTCATTAGGAAAACTCGTGAAATCTTTGGGAATTCCATTGACGAATCATCACAGAGCTGATGGGGATGCAAGGGCAACGTTGGAACTGTTCAAGCTTTTGATCTCAAAAGATACAGAGAATGAGATCATCCAGAAACAGCACGACGAAACCAATTCGAAAACATACATCAATAAGATCAAGATTCTGACTCAGGACCTGCCCAATGAAAAAGGATTCGTCTATTTCCAGAATGAGGCCGGAAAAATTATTTTATCCGATTATGTTCAGGATATCAATAAATTTTCAAAGAAAATCTTTAATTCCAAGTCCAAAAAGTGGGAACAGATCCAGAAAGATGTAGAGCAGATCAATTATGAACTTACAGGAACGGATATTATTGCAAAGCTGGTCCTGAATTCCAAAAACATCAAGAAAAAGGAAGTATTTCCGTTTGGGCTTTATTTTAGAAATAATAAATACATTGTTGAAAAGAATAAACTGAACAAAACAGAAAAACCCCTCCTCAAATTCAAAGCATTTACCCAGGGAACAAAAGCCGTTCAGTTCATTAGCCTTCAGGAAGAATTTAATGATATTAATACGTTTATTAAAAAAATAGATTTCAGAAAAAGAAATGAACTCTGGCTCGGTCAAGGCCGAAAGTTGGGAGAAAAAATGTTCCTGATCATTGAAAACGGAAAAATAATGTCGTATGGTTTTTATGACCTGTTTACCCAGATTCAGACCATGAGCAAGATCTCAAAACTGAAGATTGATCTTCCTTTACCTTCTACAGATTTGCATAATGATCTGCAGCTGGCATTGCTTCGTGGCGATTTTGAGACCTTACCATTGCCGAAATAACAGAGAAATTTAAACTTTAGAAGTTTTTATCAAAAAGAAGATGCTTTTAAATCAATTTTCCTAAAATAAAAAATAAATAGTATTTTTGTAAAAAATAAAATAGAGCAATGCAAAATTTTAAACATATTAAAACTGGAAAAAAGGGAACTATAAAGTTCTCTAAGGTTTGGAATATTTAAAAGACTTGTCTTGCATAAAAATAATTAATGTGGCAGGCTCTTTATCTAAGAATCTGCCTTTTTTTATGTTAAAATGAAATTATGAATTCAAAAGAATTATTAAAGATTGCCACTGAGTTTGGCACCCCGGTGTATGTTTATGATGCTGAATCCATCAAAGTTCAATACGAGAAACTTACATCTTCTTTTTTAAAACACACAAAGTTTTTCTATGCGGCAAAGGCGTTGACGAACATCAACATTTTGAAGTATGTCAAGAACCTGGGTGCTTCTTTGGATTGTGTATCTATTAACGAAGTTAAACTTGGACTAAAGGTAGGATTTCCGAAAGAAAAAATATTGTTTACTCCCAATTGTGTTGACTTGGCTGAAATAGAAGAAGCAATGGCTTTTGGAGTTCATATTAACATAGATAATATTTCTATTCTTGAGCAATTCGGGAATAAATACGGAAGTACATACCCCATCCTTGTAAGAATCAATCCGCATATTTTTGCAGGTGGAAATTATAAAATCTCAACAGGGCATATCGACAGTAAATTCGGGATCTCCATTCACCAGGTTCGTCATATCGAAAGAGTGATGAAAAGTACCAACCTTAATGTGGAAGGCCTTCATATGCACACAGGAAGTGAGATCAAAGACCCGGACGTTTTCCTTCAGGCACTGGACATCATGCTTGAACTTGCTGAGCATTTCCCGAATCTTAAATATCTGGATATGGGAAGCGGTTTCAAAATTCCTTATCAGGACAGTGAAGAAGAAACGGATGTAAAAACCTTAGGAAAAAAAGTAGAAAACGTATTGTCTCAGTTCACAAAATCTACAGGAAGAAAGTTCGAATTATGGTTTGAGCCTGGAAAATTTCTCGTAGGAAAGAGCGGTTACCTTTTGGTGAAAGCCAATGTGATCAAGCAGACCACGGCTACTGTTTTTGTAGGGGTAAACTCTGGATTTAACCACCTGATCCGTCCAATGTTCTATGACTCTTACCACAAGATCGAAAACCTTTCAAATCCAAAAGGAGCGGAAAGGATCTATACCGTAGTAGGAAACATATGCGAAACCGATACTTTTGCATGGGACAGAAAGCTGAATGAAGTAAGAGAAGGCGATATTTTGGCGTTCCATAATGCCGGAGCGTACGGTTTTGAAATGAGTTCTAACTTCAATTCAAGATTGAAACCTGCTGAAGTATTATTTTTAGACGGAAAAGCACACCTGATCCGTAAAAGAGACGAATTTGAGGATCTATTAAGAAATCAGATAGAAGTAATCTAAGCTCAGATAGAAGCTATATAAACTCCGCAGTAATTTGCGGAGTTTTTTTGTTTGAAAAAAAAATAGGATATATTGGATTTTAACCATTGATAGTTAAGTTTTAAGAAGATGAATTTGAACTTTATTTAAAAAAAATGCATTAGTTTAAAACTTTCTTCTTCGAGTATTACTATGCCGATTTGTTGAAATTTTAATAGTCTGTTGGGATAAAAATTATAATTTATTAGCTAAATTTGAGAGAGGTAAGGATTTTTTTAATACTAAAAATACCTTTCAACCCACTTTCTCTTCAGTATTCTATAACAACAATAAACACCAAAAAATAATAGTATGGCTAAAAACATAGCAGAGCAGATTGTCGAAATGCTCGAAAATGCCAATGTAAAAAGAATCTATGCAGTAACCGGCGACAGCCTTAATCACCTTAATATTGCCGTGAAAAAAAGCAGCATCGAATGGATTCATGTACGACATGAAGAAGTTGGTGCGTATGCAGCAGCAGCAGAAGCGGAACTTGATGGTTTTGCGGTTTGTGCAGGAAGCTGCGGTCCCGGACACGTTCATTTGATCAACGGAGTCTATGAAGCACACAAATCTCACGTTCCAATGTTGGTCATTGCTTCTACCATTCCAAGTGACGAAATGGGAATGGATTATTTCCAGGAAACCAATACCATAAAACTGTTTGATGATTGCAGTCACTATAATCAGATGATTACAAGACCCGAGCAGGTACAGAGAACATTACAGACAGCCATTCAGCATGCCATTTCGAAAAAAGGAGTTGCCGTGATCGGGCTTCCGGGCGATGTGTCGGAGCTGGATGCCGAAGAAGGATCTACCTCTGCCCAAATATTCAGGACCAATCCTGTGATCAGACCTTCTGATGAGGAATTGAAAAGTCTTGCGGATCTGATCAATGCAAGCAAAAAAGTGACGCTTTATTGCGGAATCGGAGCGGGAGAAGCAAATGCTGAAGTGGTAGAGCTGTCAAAGTTTTTAAAAGCACCTGTCGGTTATTCTTTCCGTGGAAAAATGGCTATTCAGCCTAATAACCCCAATGAGGTAGGGCTTACGGGACTTCTGGGACTTCCGTCCGCTTACCACGCCATGCATGAAGCTGATCTTGTGATCCTTCTGGGAACCGATTTTCCGTATCAAAAATTCATGCCTGTAAAAAATAAAATTGTCCAGATCGACGAAAGCCCAGAAAGATTGGGAAGAAGAGCGAAACTGGAAATGGGGCTTGCGGGAGATGTTAAGGAAACGATTAAAGCATTGCTTCCGTTGCTTGAAGAAAAAACAGATATTCATTTCCTTAACGAACAACTGGCATTTTATGAAAAAGTGAAAGAAAACCAGCTGGAATATGTGAAAGACTTTGGAAAAGAAGATGCTATTCAACCTGAATATGTAGCACATACCCTGGATCAGCTGGCTAAAAAAGACGCTATTTTTACGGTAGATACGGGAATGTGTTGCGTTTGGGGCGCGAGATTTATCACAGGAACCGGTGAAAGAAAAATGCTGGGTTCTTTCAATCACGGATCAATGGCCAATGCGATGCCGATGGCTATCGGAGCAGCACTGGCTCATCCGGGCAGAGAAGTGATTGCCATGTGTGGAGATGGAGGTCTTTCGATGCTTCTCGGAGATATGGCAACGATCTTTCAGTATAAGCTTCCGGTAAAGTTGATTGTTTTCAATAACAGAACCCTTGGAATGGTAAAACTAGAAATGGAAGTCGGCGGAATGCCGGATAATGAAACCGATATGATCAATCCTGACTTCGCAATGGTAGCACAGGCTATGGGATACCCGGGGAAAAATGTTCACAAACCCGAAGACGTAGAAAATGCGATCAAAGAATGTCTGGCCTATGATGGGCCTTATCTTCTCAATATATTTACCAATCCAAACGCATTGGCTCTTCCTCCGAAAGTAGACTTCGACCAGGTTCTGGGAATGACTAAATCGATGGCCCAGCTGATGCTTGGCGGTAAGATGGAAGAAGTTCTGGACACCGTAAAAACCAATTACAAACATATAAAAGGACTGCTGTAATATGAATGCATCCTTAAAAAGATTGTATGTCATTGCCTGGTTGTTCGGGCTGGTGTTCTATTTTCTGGATTATGTAGTCCGGTCAGCACCTGCGGTAATGATACCCAAGCTTGTTAATCATTTCAGCACAACGGAACTGAAGCTGGTCAGTCTCATCGGAACCTATTATTATACCTATTCCACATGCAGTTTGATCGCCGGAATAGCTTTGGATAAATTCGGTGGAAAAAAATCACTTTTTGCCGGAGCTTTAATTCTTGGTGTCGGCTGTTTGCTGTTTGTGGCGTCTGCCTATTCCGGTGGTGTGGCAGGCAGACTGCTTCAGGGAGCGGGCTGTGCTTTTGCATTTCCGGGTTGTGTATATCTGGCAAGTAAAGGATTTTCCTCAAAATCTCTGGCTACAGCCGTAGGATTTACGCAATGTATCGGAATGCTGGGTGGAACTGCCGGACAATTTGTGGTAGGACCATGGGTAGAAGACGGGATGAACATCAATACCTTCTGGCTTTGGTCAGGGGTTATCACGGTGATTACAGCGTTTTGCCTGTTCTTTGTAACTCCTGGAGAAAAACAGTCGGAAGCAGAATCTGGTGACACGCATAAAAAAGTAGGATATTTAGAACCTTATAAAATCGTTTTTACAAATCCTCAATCCTGGATGTGTGGCCTTATTTCAGGACTGCTGTTTGCGCCTACCACCATCTTTGCCATGACGTGGGGAGTCGCTTTTTTTCAAAAAGATAAGGGATTTGTATTTCACGATGCAGCCATCACGAGTGCAATGGTCGCGTTTGGCTGGGTTTTCGGATGTCCGCTTTTGGGCTTTATTACCGATAAGATCGGAAGAAGGAAACCCGTATTGGTTGGCGGGGCAGTTTTAATGATCCTGAGCTTCCTGCAATTGGTATACCTTCCGGAGCTTTATTCTGCCATGATCAGTATGTTTATTTTCGGGCTTGGCTCAGGAGCTGCCATGATCCCCTATTCTATTATTAAAGAAGCAAATCCGGATTATGTAAAAGGAAGTGCAACAGGTGCTATTAATTTTATCACCTTTGGAGTCACTACATTGGTGAGCCCCCTGTTCAGCAGATGGTTTGGAAAAAGTCTGGATATTTCTTCCGGAGAGATACATTTTCAGCATTCCATATTATTTTGGATAGGAGGAATTGTACTTGCTGTTCTGATTTCATTACTGTTAAAAGAAACCGGAAGCAAAGCACAGACTCAGGCTCTAAATACGTAAGATCAATTTCAATAATTCATACAACTTCAGGTGAAAGCCTGAAGTTTTTCTTTTTGATACAACATTTAAATAATTAACTTTGTTAAAGTAATTTTAATAACCAATGAATAAGGTTCTATGAAAGCTTTTACATTATTTATAGCACTTCTTGTGGCGAATTTCACATTGGCCCAGCAGGATGTTGAAGACAGAGATGACAATCCGATTACGGAGACCAATAAAAACCTTCTGAAAATAGACATCAAAGAACCGCTTCTGCAGATTGCAGTGAAGAATTGTAATGATTTTAAGCCCGCAGCATTTGAAGGGGGCGTAGCTGTTTATAAGGAAACACTTCAGAAATTTATGTATGATTACCTGAATTCTGATTTTTATGTCCTGAACGGAGATTTTACCTTTACCCTTACCGTAGATAAGACCGGAAAAGTAACCCATATCGAAGGGAGCCCGAAAGTTTCTAACAGTACTTACTTTTTTGATGATATGAAATACGTAGTAAGGCGTATCAAAAAGAACTGGATCCCGGCTTCATGTAATGGCGAGCCTGTTACCTCACAGATCAAACTTAAAATGAATTTCTCCTCAATAGCAACAGATCTATAACCTGATCAGATGAAAAAATACCTTTTATTACTGCCTTTACTATTCATTGGAATTAAAGGATTTTCCCAACAAGCTCCGAAGACTGAAGTAACAGCATATACTCAAAAAGCAGAATTTCCCGGTGGAGATGAAGCTTTCCGGAAACAGTTCATGGATATGCTTCACGCTTATGTAGATGCCCAGAGCTATGCCATCAACGGCAAAGTAACTTTTGTGATCAATATAGCTCCCAATGGTAAAATGGACCGTCTTGATATTCTTCCCAAGATCAAAAACAGCGAAATGTTTGTAGATGACGTAAAGTATGCCATGAAAAAGATCAAAGGAAAATGGAAACCAGCCATGAAAGACAATACTCCGGTAGATTCCAAAATGATTGTCAAGGTTAATTTCAGTACCCATGGATATGATGAAGATTAGAATACTGTTTTTATTACTGGCAATATTTTCTTCTCAGATCATCTATGCGCAAATGACTGTTTTAGAGGATTATCCTAAAGATCAATACTTTTATGAAGGAGGAGCCGTTGATTTTTATAAAGAAATGCATGAATATCTTATTAATAATAAGCTTAAAGAATGTGGTGAAAAAGAAATTTATCAGCCAAGAATTATTATTACTAAAGAGGCAGGAGTTAAACTGGTAAAGGATAATGATACAGCGAATATTGCAAAGAATAAATGTGCTTATAATCTGTCAAAAGAAGTGATTAAAAATCTTAAGCACTGGAACCCTGCAGAAGTCAAAGGCAATAAGATGGGGGCGGTCACGGAATTTGTGTTTTATCCAAAAGACCTTATGAGCAACTATAAACAAGGCTATAATGCAGATGCTTTCATTCAGTCTGCACAATATCCTGATGGATTAAAAAAATTCAAGTCTGATTTTCACGACAACTTTATGTCGCTTTTCGCAGATTATCATATCAATGGGGAAATTAATTTAGAAATTTATGTAAGCGGAGAAGGGCATATTACCAACCCAAGAATTTATCCGGAAGTGGACAATAAAAATTTTAACATCAGTTTTTTAAGAACACTCTCAAGATTGAAAAAAACCTGGAAACCAGCTTTTTACTCAAATATTCCGATTAAACAGAAGCTTGTATTCCCTATGAAATTTTCAGTAGAATTCGGTGAAAGATAGCCCTGCCATTCTGTCACAATATTTTGTATCTTTGCAGACTAATCTGTTTAGGGGTAAAAATTCATGAATTGAACTTTTGGATCTTGAATCCTGAACATCAAATTGATTACAGTGCAGGAAAAATATATAGACGAAACAAAACAGGGAGAAGCTTTTGCCATCGCTGAAAAGCCCGAGAATTCTAAAAAACTTTTTTTAGAAAGCTATGGCTGTCAGATGAACTTCTCTGATTCTGAAATTGTTGCATCTATTCTTAATGAGCAGGGGTACAATACCACGCTGAAAGTAGAAGAAGCAGACCTTATTCTTTTAAATACCTGTTCTATCCGTGAAAAAGCGGAGCAGACCGTAAGAATGCGTCTTGCCCAGTTCAAAAATCTGAAGAAAGAAAAACCAAACATGACGGTTGGCGTTTTGGGATGCATGGCTGAACGTTTAAAAACCAAATTCCTGGAAGAAGAACAGTTGGTAGATCTAGTGGTAGGTCCCGATGCTTACAGGGATCTTCCTAATCTTTTGAAGGAAACGGAAGACGGAAGAGATGCCATCAATGTGATCCTTTCAAAAGAAGAAACCTATGCAGATATTAATCCGGTTCGTTTAGGCGGAAACGGCGTTACAGCCTTTGTAACCATTACGAGAGGCTGCGATAATATGTGTACATTCTGTGTGGTTCCGTTCACCAGAGGACGGGAAAGAAGCCGTGATCCGCATTCCATCATTCAGGAATGTAAAAACCTTTTAGATAACGGGTACAAAGAAATTACCCTTTTAGGTCAAAATGTAGACTCTTACTTATGGTATGGAGGAGGTCCTAAAAAAGATTTTGCCAAAGCATCCGAAATGCAGAAAGCAACAGCTGTTGATTTTTCTCAATTGCTTGATTTAGTGGCTAAAGCAGTTCCTGAAATGAGAGTGAGATTCTCCACTTCCAACCCTCAGGATATGAGTCTGGATGTATTCAGAATGATTGCGAAGCACGACAATATCTGCAATTATGTTCACCTTCCTGTACAGAGCGGAAGCAACAATATGCTTCTGGCAATGAACAGACAGCATACCCGTGAAGAATATTTAGATTTAATTAAAAAAGCAAAGGAAATTGTTCCTGATATTGCTTTTTCCCAGGATATGATTATCGGTTTCTGTAATGAAACAGAAGAAGATCATCAGGATACCCTGAGTCTGATGAAAGAAGTGGAATACGACTACGGTTATATGTTCGCTTATTCAGAAAGACCGGGAACACCGGCACATAAAAAAATGGAGGATAACATCCCTTTTGAAGTGAAACAGAGACGTTTGAATGAAGTGATTGAACTTCAGCGCGAACTGTCCAGAAAAAGGATGGAGACTTATGTAGGAAGAACGCATCAGATTCTGATCGAAGGAACTTCCAGAAAGAACAAAGACCAGTGGAAAGGAAGAAACTCACAGAATGCGGTTTGTGTATTCGATGTGTTGGAAGGCCAGAAAATTGGTGACATTGTGAACGTATTTGTCTATGACAATACACAGGGCACACTTTTAGGGAGAACAGCCGAATAATTGAAGATCTTGATCAAAGCGGTTTATCTTTTTACGTTATTTTCTTGTATTCTGATGTCATGTCAGACAGAAAAAAGCATGAGTAAATATCCCGCAACAGTAGGAGACATAGAATTTGATGAAAAGCTGGATGATCCAGCGTTTAAAAAATGTAATCCTGAAAAACTGTTTACCCTTCAGTATTACCAGGGATCAAAAGAGTTTGACTATAAAGGCGAGAAAATAGCCATTATAGAAAAACTGGAAAAAGAAAAAATATCTTCCGAAAGTAAAACGAACGGGTATATTACCGTAAGATTTTTAGTAAATTGTGAAGGAAAAACAGGATGGTTCAGAGTTCAGCAAATGAATGCAGATCTCAGGGAAACAATTATAAATAAAGAATTAGGAGAAAGGTTGCTGCGGTTTACAAAATCGCTGGACGGCTGGATCCCCAAAGAGATAAAAGGTTTTAAAATAGGCTATTATCAGTATTTAACCTATAAAATTGAGAATGGAAAAGTTTCAGAGGTATTACCTTAGCTTTTTGCTGCTTATCGTTTATACCAATACTATTGCACAGGTCAACTGTAATGCAGTAGAGGGTGAGAACTGCAAAAAAGCCTGTGAGTTATACAACTGGGCTTCAGACAGACAGGGCAGCCGGGAATCTCAGGAAGCTTTTGATAAAGCCATCGGATTGTGTCCCGATTTCTCCAATTCCTATATGGAAAAAGCCGTTCCATATCTTAAAAACGGAGATTTTGTAACCTGGAAGATTCTCATCGACAAAGCTGTTGCTGTAGATCCTAAAATGAATTTAGGGTACAGAGGCTGGTGCAAATTCCAGTTTCTGCGTGATTACAGTGGAGCTATTCAGGATTTAGAAGCATTAAAACAATATTATCCCGATGATCTTGGGAGATCCTTAAACGGAGATTATAACCTGGAGGTGGTGAGAGCAATGTCTTACAGTGCCTTGGGGCAAAAAGAAAAAGCTGCAGGGATCATTGAAAAACTTCTGGCATCAAAAGGGTATTTCAAAGGAATGTACGATCACTACCAGCTGGGAGTGACCTATTTTGAGCTTGGCAGATATGACAAAGCTTTAGAGAATTTTGAAAAACAGAGCAAGGAAAACAACTTTGCAGAAAATATATATTTTAAAAGTAAAGTTTCTAAGATCAGAAACAAAGATTATTTAGATTTAAAAAAGGGAGCATTAGCGGCCTATGATGAAGGAAAGACCATGAAGGATGTCTACACTCATCACTTTAACAAAGTCTACAGAAAACAGATCGAGGAACTGTAGATTATTATTAAATCAATAATCAAAAATTTACTTATGAGCAACGAGTTACAAAATATAAAAAACCGCTTTGGCATCATTGGAAACTTTCCTGTCCTGAACAGGGCTTTGGAAAAGGCAATCCAGGTGGCGCCCACAGATATTTCCGTTCTGGTCATTGGGGAAAGTGGAGTAGGGAAAGAATTTATCCCGAAAATCATTCATTCAGAATCAAAAAGAAAACATCAGCCTTATATCGTGGTCAACTGCGGAGCGATTCCGGAGGGAACCATAGACTCTGAATTATTCGGACACGAGAAAGGCGCATTTACAGGAGCTACCGCTACCAGAAAAGGATACTTTGAAGTAGCAGACGGTGGAACCATCTTCCTTGATGAGGTTGGAGAACTTCCTTTACAGACGCAGGTCCGGCTTTTAAGAGTGCTGGAAAGTGGCGAATTTATGAAAGTAGGTTCCTCACAGGTTCAGAAAACCAATGTAAGAATTGTAGCCGCAACCAACGTCAATATGATGAAGGCTATTCATGATGGAAGATTCCGTGAAGATTTATTTTACCGATTAAATACGGTTCAGATTGATATGCCTCCTTTAAGAGAAAGAAAAGGAGATATTCACTTGCTGTTCAGGAAGTTTTCCATAGATTTTGCGGAGAAATACAGAATGCCGGAATTGGAACTGGAGCCAAGCGCTGTTCACTATATTGAAAACTATGCCTTTCCGGGAAATATTCGTCAGTTAAGAAATCTGGTAGAGCAGATGACTGTAGTGGAAAGAAACCGCGAAATAACAGTCGAGAAACTCGCTGAATATATTCCGATGGAAACCCACCTTCCGATGGTGGTCAACAATCAGAATACTCAGAAACAGAATGATTTTGGAAGCGAAAGAGAAATTATGTATAAAATTCTCTTTGACATGAGAAGTGATATTAATGACTTAAAATCACTAACTTCAGAACTGATCAAGAACAAGGGAACGGCCGATTTGAGCAACCAGGAGAAAAATCTGATCAACAGGATCTATTCTGCGGAACAGGCTCAGCCGGTAGCCCAGAATTCACTGCTGTATTTCGAGGATAAATCTCCGGTAGCCCAAAATGCACCGACGATTATGTCAAATGCTGATGACAGCTACGAAGATATTGAAGATATAGAAATAGAAGAAAACAGACCAGAATCTCTGTCGCTTCAGAACAATGAAAAAGATTTGATTATCAAAGCATTAGATAAGCATAAAGGACGCAGGAACAGAGCTGCAGACGAGCTTGGAATATCACAAAGAACTTTATACAGAAAAATAAAACAATATAACTTAGAAGACTAATAACGGGAATGAAAAATTTAGAAGTGCTTAATGTAAAAGAATATGATTTTAATATTGGGAAATACCTATCCCAGGGAACTGAACTGTTCAAAAAAGATATCGGTGGGTTCATTGTAGCCACTCTGCTTCTTTTTGTGATAAGCTTTATCCCTTTTTGTGGTATTCTTGGACTGGGGAACTTCTATAAGATCTGCAAAAAAGTAGATGAAGGTCAGCAGGTTTCGGCAGGAGATATTTTCGACTTTACAGATTTCGTAGTGTATCTGAAATTGTTTCTGCTTATTTTAGCAATATGTATCGTTGTCATGATTCCGATACAGCTTACGTTAGTTCCGTTTCTGCTTGCTGCTGACGTTGAAGGCGGGCAGGTATCTGATACCGGCGCAGCCTTACTGGCGGGTGGAATGGGATTGTGGATAATGCTGATCATGATCGTTTTCATGATTCTTTCTATATCTATGTATTTTGTACAGCCTTTGATCTCGCTGTACAGAATAACAAGCGTAAGAGAAGCGTACAGGCTTTCGTGGAAAATTGCCAGAAAAAACTTTTTTATGATCTTTTTATTCTCAATTGTAGTAGGCATCATATCCCAGCTTGGAATGATCGTATGCGGAATAGGAATCCTGTTTACAATACCTTTGGGAATTTGCATGAAATATGCTGCTTATAAAGATGTATTAGAGTCGTTAAATAAAAAAACGGTATGAGTAAATTAAAAATAATAGTTGGGTTTGTAATGCTTTCGCTGTTTCATCAGTGTTACTCTTTTACAGGATCTTCCTTGACGGATGAGAAGACCGTTCAGATCAATGAATTTCCAAATAATGCAGCACTGGTCAATCCAACTCTTTCCCAACAGTTTTCTACGGATATCCAAAACAGATTTCTGCAGAGAACAACCTTAAAAGGAACAAAATCAAATCCTGATATTTTGATAGAAGGTGAAATCTCCGACTACGGCTATTCACCAACTACGATCAGCTCCAATACAACTACAAACCCTTCGGGTGGAGTAGTACAGCAGGCACAGAGTAAGCTGACGATTTCCGTAAAAGTACATTATGAAAACAAAGTACATCCGGATTCCAGTTTTGACAGAACCTATACGGATGAAGCGGTTTTTAACAGTAACCTGACCCAAAGTGAGATCGAAGCTTCCCAGGTGAAGCTTGTGACAGACAGAATTATTAACAAGATATTTAACGATATTGTAGCCAATTGGTAAGATGAATCCCAGAGTTTTAGAATTATTAAAGAACCCCCAAAATATTCAGTCAGAAGATCTTGGTCTTTTGAAAGAAGAAATCCATACTTTTCCTTATGTTCAGAACATCAGGGCACTTCACTTGTTTGGGGTACACCTTTATGATAAAGAAAACTATCAGAAAGAACTTTCTACAACGGCGGCTTATACCACCGACAAAAAGCTTCTTTATCAGCTGATCAACGGGAAGATTCAGCGAGAACCAAAGCCCGAAATGATAGAAGACAAAAAAGCTTCTAAAACGGCTGAAAAAGAGGTGAAATATTCCTACAAAGACAAAGCTTTCCCGATCAAAAGAGACCAGCCTTCCGAAAAGGTGCAGGACAAATATGAAGCGGTGGCAAGCATAATGCCGCCAGTTCAGGAAATCAAGCACATCCATGTCAACGGAGAAAGAAACAGGATCCTCTTTGAAGGAGAAGAAAACTTCCTTGAAGAAACCCATTCTGAAATAATAGATCTTGAATCTACACTGGAATCAGGGGTAATCGTGACTCAAAAAACGGAACCTGCCACAGAAGATCTTCACGAAGAAACTGTACAGGCAGCAGAAACAGAAAAAAGCGAAGAACAGGAAGAGTTAGAAGTTGGAGCAGAATTTACTCCGGAATTAATTGTTGACGAGAATACAATTGAAAGCCAGACAGAAGAACAGGAAATCGATAAAGATGAAGATGTAAGTTTCCATGAAGTAGAAGAAATCATCATCCCTGAAACAGAAGCGACTGAAGCTACAGAGCAGGATAAAACGGCTGAAGAAATAATTGCTGTTGAAGCAGAACAGGATTCCATAATCGTTGCAGAAGACGAAAATGCAGGCGAGCCGGATGCTGAAATAAGTTTCCACGGAATGGATGAATTCCTGCCGGATGTTAAAATCCAGGGAAATAGTGATGATGAAGCCGTAGCTCCTGAAGTTTCTAAACCGAGTGTTAATAAGCATGAGGAAGAAATGAGACGCCTGATCGAAGAAGTCGAGAAGAAAATGAAAGAAGCTCAGTCAGCTCCCCAGGTTGAAAATGAGGAGCCTGAAATTGTTGACCACGAGATCAGTTTTGCAGAGACTCAGAATTTCCATTTCTGGTCCACTGAAAAAGAGGAAAATAAAGCCGAAGAATCTGCGCCAGAGCCAATAGAAGATAGTATAGTTCAGCCAGAGCCACAGGAAGAGCCTGTAGAGATAAATGAAATAGAACAGCCAAAGGAAATCGTCCCACAAGAAGTTTCTGCCTGGAAACCCATGAGTCTGGACGCAAATCTACCGGATTCTATGATCAGTAAAGAACAGACAGTTCCGGCGGCTAAGATTGAAGTTCCGAAACAGGAAGAAATTAAAGCTGTGGAAGATGTACGTGAGGAAATGGCTGTGCAAGCCGTTGAAGAGCCTCAAAAAGATCTTGAAACCACTTCAGAAGACAATATACTGCCTGTGGAAGAAACGTCAGAAATTGCAGAAGAAAAAGAGGAAGAGGTTAAAAGCTCTGAAAATGGGATCGAAGCAAAAATACCGAAAGAAGAAGTACCAGTCATGAATGTATCTTTCTTCGGGACAGATATTTCAAGTCTATCGGTAGAAAGAGCTGAAAAAGAAAAAAAGAAAGACGAGCCCGTTCAGGAAGTTAAAGCTCAAAATAATACAAAAACAACGGATAACAGTAACGTTCCGGGATTTATCAATACATGGCAGAGTTGGCTTAAAATAGACCGACCTGTAGAGGAAGAAGTCATTGCTGAGAAAAAAGTAAAAGAAGCACCAATCCCGCCGATTCAGGAGAAAGTGATTGAAGCTTTCATTGAGAATAGTCCTAAAATCAGTCAGTTAAGAGATGAGAGCACCTATGTTGTCAGAGAAAAAAATGATGATATTTCCCATTTAATGACGGAAACACTTGCCAATCTCTACTTCGAACAGAAATTATATACTAAAGCTATTAAAGCATTTGAAATTCTAATCAAGAAAACCCCTGAGAAAAAGGAATATTTCCAATCCAAAATTCAGGAAATAAAAGACTTCAGAAGCAAAAACTAAATAGAATAAAAGATAGTAGAAAGGCTGAACACAGAAGTGTTCAGCCTTTAATTTTTTATATATTGTCAGGGGTATTTTTGCTGCCTCGTAGTTTTCGCCAGGCTTTTCGGCCATAAACAATGACCAGAATAATCAGAATCACCGCCAATGCTGCCGCAATAACCGGTGCAGCCATGGCCAGTATAGTCATAATGCCTGCTCCTGCCGTTTCAGTTGTACCTACCACAGAATTTCCTAAACCTCCCGTGGTAGCAGTAGAGGCCGCCCTGATTCCCGCAAAGCCGGAGCTGATCGTGGCTGCCGTTCCCCCGCCCGCAATTAAGGCAAGCGCCCACTGCGGAAAAGTTCCCAGATCTGCAAACTGACTGGCAAATAAAACAGAACCCGCCACCGTAGCCAAAGGTACCGAGATCGTATCCAGCAGATGATCCACAAAAGGAATATAATACGTTAAAATTTCAGCGACAGTGGCAATGCCCGTTGTAATAAGCGCTGGAAGCCCGGCAAGCCAGTCAAAGTGCTCATTCATCGGGATCCAGTGACAATAAGAAGCCAGGCTTACCGCAAACATGGGCAGAAAAACTCTGAAGCCTGTCGCTGCAGCCAAACCGATGCCGATAAAGGCACTCAGTACATAAGAGAAATAGGGAATATGGTCCAACATTTTAATTTTCAGATTTATTGTTTCCTCTAAAATTACAAAAACTATGCAAGATTTGATGAAAATTTATGATCTGTAAAATCATAAAAGATTTATTTCCCTCAGATTTCTCTGATTACACAGATATTTGTTCTGCATGAAATAAAAAAGATGAGCTGTAAAGAAGATATTAAAGTCAAAAGAAATAATTTCACAAAGAATTAAAGATTCTTCTCTGTAAAAATCTGTGCAATCAGTGGAAATAAAGTTTCACCATTTCATTGGTAAACTGTTAAACTGTTGCATTATTAAGCCTTCTTCTGCATCTGGCAGAGCTTGATAAACTGCTCTTCCACCTCCTGAAACTTAGCCGGTATTTCAGAAGAAACCCAGAACATCATGGCTAATGTTTTTTCTCCGAAAGCTTCTTTGTACAAATTCTTGTTCAGTCGGTAACACTCCCTTAGAAGTCTTTTCACCCTGTTTCTGTGGACAGCCTTTTTGAAATATCTTTTAGAAACGGAAACACCAAACTTGTGATTTTCAACCGGAAAATTAGGTTTGTCTTTCAGAATGATGATTCTTAGATTTTCGCAGCTCCTCCATTTACCTTTATCAAAAAGTAAGGCGATCTCAGTATTTTTCTTGAGTTTTTCTTCTCTGGAGTATTTGAAGTTTTGCATTAATCTTGTTTCACTAAATAATTAATCACTTCAGCTGCTGCATACAATCCGAAAATTGCAGGAATATAGCTTACCGTGCCGTAGAAAGACCTTTTGTAATTAGCTCCATCAGTCAGTTTCAGGCTTTCCTCCTGTTGAAGTTCATTGGAGAAAACACATCTGAAGCCTTTGTTGATATTTTCTTTTTTAAGTCTTTTTCTGATTTGTCTGGCCAGGAAACAGTTTTGCGTTTTGCTGATGTCTCGTACCATTACCTTACTGGGATCTGTTTTTCCACCGGCTCCCATAGAGCTGATGAGTTTTATTTTCTTTCTTTTGGCTGCTTTAATTAGAAATAGTTTTGGAGTAATGCTGTCGATGCAGTCCAAAATATAATTAAACTTATCCGACTCAAGAACTTCCTCCATTCTTTCCGGATTAAGGAATTCATTGATCTTAGTCAGATTAAGTTCGGGGTTGATGTCCAGAAGTCTTTCTGCAACCACTTCCACCTTGTGCTTTCCTACCGTAGAATGCAGGGCTGGAAGCTGTCTGTTAATATTCGTGATATCCACCGTGTCACCGTCTACAATTGTCATGTTTCCCACACCCGATCTGGCTAGAAATTCTGCGGCAAAAGAACCTACTCCTCCCAAACCTATCACCAGGACATTTGCCTTATTAAGCTTTTCTAATCCCTCTTCTTTGATCAGGAGTTCCGTTCTCTCCAGCCAGTACTTATCCATTCTTTATCGTGTCTAAATTTTCTAAAATGTGTTCATTCAGTTTTTCCAAAGAAATACCCTTTAACTCCGAAACTTTTGAATATAATTCTTCAATATTAAAACATTCATTATCAGTTTCTAAAAAGATTTTATCAAGGGGTGTATTCCTTACAATATCCTGCAAAGATAAATGATACAAAACAGCTTTTCCAAAACTCAAATAAAAATTATTTTTCAGGAGGTCTTCAGCAATGCGTTGCTTTTTGTTAAAACCATGAATGATAACCGCCTGTTCAGCTTTCTTTGTTAAAGAAATAACCTCATAAAATTTTCTGACACAATGAATGATTAAAGGTTTTCTGATCTCATTGGAAATAAGAATTTGTCTCAAAAAAACTTGCTCCTGGATCTTTTGCGGGGTGAGTACCATGGAATCCAAGCCACATTCTCCAATGGCCACACAGTTTTCCGAAATGTTTGATTCCAGCCAGCTGAACTGTTCTTCCATAGAATCTACAGCGATATCTTTGGGGTGTATACCTATAGAATAAGCTGATTCCGGTGGAACCGTCCCGAAGTCTATATTGTAGATCCCGTCCCGAGTATTCTTCTTATGATGGTGAAAATCAAAAAAATCCATTCACAAAAGTACGATTATCTAGAAAATTAATTTAAAATTATTAAACGAACGTTTACAATTGTGTTAAAAATTTCTTAACTTTACTCAAAGTACACTTCATGAGAAAAAAATTTACAGAAAAACAAATCCATATACTGGATATTGCTGAGGAGCTTATTGCCAAAAAAGGGTATGAAGGAACCTCGGTAAGAGATATCTGTTCCAAAGCCAACATCAATGTGGCGATGATTTCCTATTACTTTGGTTCCAAAGAAAAAATGATGTCTTATCTTTATCAGTACAGAGTGCTGAAAACAAGAGAGAATTTTTCAGAATTTGCGGATACCATAAAGGATGGTAAACCTGAAATGCAGCTGAGAGAGATCATCAAATACATTGTTTCCCAATTGTTCAAATACAACTATTTCCACGGGTTTGTTACCCAGGAGCTCAGGCATACCGAAAACTTAAAAGATGAGCTGCTTGATTTCTACCAGCTGTTTGTTAAGAAACTGGACGATGTGATCAAAAAGGGGGTGGCTTCGGGAGTATTTACTTTCACACCGAAACCTGAAGATATCCTTACCATGATTATAGGGTCCACATTATTCGTCATCAGGAATAAAAACTTTTATGAGCTGTATGTGCCGAGTAAAAACGAAGAAGCTTACACCAAAGAAGCGGAGAAAAAAGTGAGAATGAATCTTTTAGTCAGTGTTTTTGCTATTTTGGGATACGCTGCAGACTAAATTTACGTTAAATATTCATAAAAAAAAATCTATTGACAAAAAAGTTATATTTTTGCAAATTAGTAAATCGGCCGTATAATCCGAAAACTGTTGAATTTTTTATATGAAAAAATATATTTTAGGTCTTTTTGCTGTGGCAGTTGTTTCCTCATGCGTAAGCCAGCAGGAAAGAGCAATGAAGAGTGCTGACAAGAATTTTATCTTAAAGGCAGCGAATGATAATTTTACCAAAAAGAAGTGGAAAAATGCATTGGCTCTATATGACAGGCTTACTAACCTTGTAGCAGGAACAGATGATTTCCCAAACGTAGGTTTTAATACTGCTTATGCTAACTATTATGACAAAAGTTATAAACTGGCAGGACATCAGTTTAAAAACTTTGCGGTGAACTTTCCTAAGGATCCAAGAGCAGAAGAAGCGGCTTATATGTCGGCATTATGTTACTATGAAGGTTCTATGGACTATAATTTAGACCAGTCTACCACAGAAACTGCGATTAATGAGCTTCAGGACTTCCTGACCAATTATCCAAACTCTGAAAGATCTAAAAATATCGGTCAGCTTGTTGACGAGCTATCTTATAAACTGGAATTTAAAGCATACGAAAATGCCAGACAGTATTTCAAGATGGGTGAGTACAAAGCCGCTAACGTTGCTTTTGAAAACGTATTGGAAGATTTTCCAAGTACCAAACTCCGTCCGAAAATTTATGATTTTATCATGAAGTCCCGTTACGAATTGGCTGTAAAGTCAATTTATGACCTTAAAGACGAGCGTATAGAAAGTGCTCTTGCTTATACCAAACTGGTAGAAAAAGAACTTCCGAATACAGAATATGCAAAAACAGCAGCAGATCTGAAAGGAAAACTGGAAAAAGAAAAGCAAGACTTTGTGGTTGTTAAAAAACAAACAGAAGCAAGAATTGCAGCTTTAACGGCAAAACAGAAAAAAGAGGCAGAAAGACTGGCTGAAAAAAATAAAACGGAGCAGCAAATCAACGATCAGATCAGCAATGAAAAGAAAGCAATGCAGATCCAGAGGGATAGTGCGGCACTTAATACCCCTCCACCAGCTGCCACTTTCAAAATCCAAAGATAATTCGTAAATTTGCCGTCTTATTAATAAAATAATTTTCTCAAAATGAGTGTAAAAGATACAAAAGCAGAAGTAAATACTATTACTTACGATAAAGACAAGATTGAAGATAAAGTAGGTTCAATCTATGAAGCTATTGTTATCATGGGAAAGAGAGCAGAGCAGATCAATGCGGAGATCCGTACGGAACTTCACAATAAATTGGACGAATTTGCTGTGCACAATTCTACATTGGAAGAGGTTTTCGAAAACAGAGAGCAGATAGAAATCTCTAAACATTACGAAAAACTTCCTAAGCCTACTTCTATTGCTATCGAAGAATGGCTGAATGAAGATATCTATTTCAGAAAGACAGAAGACAGAAAATAATTATTTTTGTTTTTAATCATATGAAGGTCATAAGGGGATTTAATTCTTTTATGACCTTTGTCTGTTTATATCCGGCTTTGTGCTAAAAAATAAGTAATTTAGTATTTCAAAAAATTAAAACTAAATGAGTGTTTCCGGTAAAAAGATACTTATCGCTGTTTCTGGCGGAATTGCGGCCTATAAAATTCATTTCCTCATCAGGGATTTTGTGAAAAAAGGAGCCGAAATTCAGGTGATTATGACTCCAGATGCAGAACAGTTTGTAACAAAACTAAGTCTTTCAACCCTTTCAAAAAAACCTGTCTACTCAGATTTTTACAGTGATAACGGTACCTGGAACAGCCATGTAGAGATGGCTCTGTGGGCAGACGTAATGATCGTAGCTCCATGCACAGCCAATACATTAGCTAAAATGATTCATGGCATGTGTGATAATCTTGTCATTGCTACCTATATGTCTGCTAAATGCCCTGTATTTATTGCCCCGGCAATGGATCTGGATATGTATGCACATCCTTCCACCAAACAAAACCTTGAAATGGCGGAAGATTACGGACACTTTATCATCCCCGCTGAAATAGGAGAATTGGCCAGTGGATTGGTAGGACAGGGAAGAATGGCAGAACCTGAGACTATCGTTAAAACTGTTGAGAATTTCTTTACTTCCGGCAGCCACATCAAAAGCCTGGAAGGGAAAACGGTTCTGATCACAGCCGGACCTACCTATGAAGCCCTTGATCCCGTTAGGTTTATCGGGAATCATTCCTCTGGTAAAATGGGCTTTTCCCTTGCTGAAGAAGCGTCGATGAGAGGCGCCAGAGTTATTTTAATCTCCGGACCCAGCGCTCAGACCACCGATGATAAAAATATAGAACTTCATAAAGTAACTTCTGCCAGAGAAATGCTGAATAAAGTTTTTGAATTCTATGACCATATCGATATCGGTATTGCCAGTGCCGCAGTAGCAGATTATGCCCCAAAAGAGGTGGCTAAAGAAAAAATTAAGAAGAATGACGAAAATTTAACCATCGAATTGGTTAAAAATCCCGATATTCTCAAAACAATGGGCGAAAAGAAAACCCATCAGTTTCTTGTAGGTTTTGCCCTGGAAACTCAGAATGAAGAAGAAAATGCCAAAGGAAAACTGGAAAAGAAAAACCTTGATATGATTGTCCTAAACTCCCTCCGCGACGAAGGAGCGGGCTTTAAAAACGATACCAATAAAATCAAAATATTCACCAAAACAGAAAAAAAGGAATTTGACCTTAAATCCAAAGATAAAGTGGCCGTAGATATTCTGGATTTTGTTGAGGCTCAACTTTTAAAATAATTTTAATAAATTTCCGTTCTCAATTTTTAATAGATAATGAAAAAAATCATAAGCCTATTCTTGCTGCTATTTATATATAATCTGAGTTTTTCCCAGGAACTGCTTGCAACGGTACAGATCAACTCCCAGCAGCTGGGAGGAAGTAACCAGCAAGCCTACAAAGCCCTGGAAAAAAGCCTTAGAGACTTTATCAATAATACCAGCTGGACCGGAAAAAAACTCCAGAATTTCGAAAAGATCAAATGTAATTTCGCGGTCGTTATTGCAGAAAAAGATGGAAACAGATACAAAGGAAGCATTGTAATTCAGGCTGTACGTCCCGTTTACAATACCAACTACGAATCACCACTCATCAACCTTCAGGACCAAAGGTTTGCCTTTGAATATATTGAAAATGAAAATCTTGTATTTAACGAAAGACAGTTTTCAGGAAAAAACCTGATCGATGTCGTAAGTTTTTACGTGTACGTGATTTTAGGCTATGACGCAGACAGCTTCCAGTCTATGGGAGGCGCACAGTGGTTCTCCAAAGCTCAGCAGATAGCTCAGAATTCGCAGAACAGGAACTATGAAGGGTGGAATATCATCAATGAACCCCGAAGCCGTACGATACTGATCAATGAGATCATCAATCCGAACTGGAGCCAATTGCGTTCTACAATGTATACCTACCACAGAGCAGGCCTGGATAATTTATTCAATCAGGATCAAACTGCCGCAAAAAAAGTGATTTTTGATGCCCTTATGCAGTTGAAAATGTACGAAAACTCCTTTCAGCAGTCTTATTACTTCAATCTGTTTCTTGACAATAAAAGTGATGAGATCTTCAATGTTTTCAATTCCGGAAACAATGGAGGACTTATTATGAATGACCTGAAGCAGCTGATGATGACCCTGACGCCCAAATATTCAGAGAACAAATGGAGCAAGTGGAAATAAAATCCGCCAGTTTTAGCCATTGAATACCGAATACTAAATTCTATATTTGCATTACTTAAAGTAATCAGCTATTATCCATGCTTTCGAGAATTTACATTAAAAACTTTGCCCTGATTGATACTCTTGAAGTATCATTGAATAACGGTCTGCAGGTAATTACCGGCGAGACCGGAGCTGGGAAATCTATTATTTTAGGTGCCTTAAGGCTTATTCTTGGTGAAAGAGCAGAAGTAAAATCTATTGCCAAATCGGAAGAGAAAAGTATTGTAGAAACTGAATTCGACCTAAATAACCAGTTCAAAAAATTCTTTATTGAAAATGATCTGGATTATGAACACCAGACCATCATCAGACGGGAAATCCTTCCTTCAGGAAAATCCAGAGCGTTCATCAATGATGTACCTGTAACCCTTGATGTCCTTAAAGAATTGACATCTCAACTTATTGATATTCATTCCCAGTTTGAAACCTCAAACCTTTTTACCTCAGAATATCAGTTTAAAATTATAGATGGACTTTCTGAAAATAAAAAGACGATTGAAGACTATCAGAATGAATTTTCAGACTTTCAGAGCTTAAAAATACAGCTTAAAAAACTTCAGACTCAGCTTTCCGAAAACAGAAAAGAAAGTGACTACAAAGAATTTCTGCTGAACGAACTCGAGGAGCTTAAATTGGATGATGTAGATTATGAAGACCTTCAGAATCAGTTGTCTGTTCAGGAGAATGCCGAAATGATCTCTGAAAATATTGTACAGATCCTGTCCAGATTTCACCAGGAGGAAGTGGGGATTCTGTCTTTCTTTAACGAAGCCAAACATAAACTGTCACGAATTGCCGAAGTTTCAAACAGTTTCTCAGAACTTGACGAAAGATTGGAAACCTCTTTTGTGGAACTGAAAGATATTATTTCCGAACTTGAAAATGAGTCCGAAAGAATAGAGATCAACCCAGCTAATCTGGCGATCCTTGTCGAGCTTAATAATAAAATCAACGCCCTCTTTTTAAAGCATAATATTTCTGATATCAATGAGTTGAGAGAACTCAGAGATCAGCTCGCAGGTGAACAGAAAGGAGCTTCAGAACTGGAAGATCATATTGCTGAGATCCAGGAAAATATCTCCAAAAAAGAGAAAACACTTCAGGCTCTTGCCGAAAAACTTTCGAAAAACAGAAAAAAATCTGTACCTGTTTTCATTAAAAAAGCAGAAACTCTTCTTAAAAAATTAGGACTTGAAAAATCCAGAGTGGATATTGAACTTCAGGATACACCAGAGTTTAATGCATTTGGAAAAGAAAATATACAGTTGCTCTTTCAGGCCAACTCAGGCTTTCCTTTAAAGCCGATCCAGACCGCTATCTCCGGGGGTGAAAGATCCCGAGTAATGCTTGCGGTGAAAAAGATCATTGCCGAAAGTGATGAGCTTCCAACACTTATCCTGGATGAAATTGATACCGGAGTTTCCGGAAAAGTAGCCGAAGAAATCGGAAACCTGATGAGAGAAATGTCTGCGGATATGCAGCTCATCGTTATTTCGCACCTGGCCCAAGTTGCTGCCAAAGGAAATGACAATTACAAAGTCGTAAAACGTGATATCTCCGGCAAAACACAATCTACCATCATTCCTCTGAACGAAGAAGAAAAACTAAACGAGATCGCTCAGCTCCTTTCCGGAAGCAAAATTACCGAGGCCGCACTGGCACAGGCGAAAGAATTAATTGGCTAAAAAGCTGTAACATATTTTACATTATATTTACTAATATAAAAAACTAAAATATGTTTCTAAAGTTCCTCAGACTGGAAATCAAAAGCTTTTTCCGTGGTACCTCTGTAGGCGTGAATCTGGCCATGAAGATCCTTCGTTTTATAGGAATCCTTTATTTTATGGCCTGCCTGGCTGGAGGTGCTTTTGCTGCATTCTTCTACGTGCGGGACGAAATGCATCAGGATCCTTTAAAAGCGATTTCAAAACTTTTAGTTGTTGCCTGGGCGGTAGACCTGATTTTAAAGTATATCTGGCAGGAAATGTCAACCCAAAACATTAAGCCATTCCTGACCCTGAATATTCCCAAGAATACGCTGGTCAATTATATGCTCGTGAAAACCTTTCTTTCCGCATTGAGCTGGCTGAATTCCCTATTCTTTATCACCTTTTCCGTCATTGCAATGTTCAACGGATATAGTGTTTTCGGCATTCTGGCTTGGTTTATCGGGGTTTCTTTTTTGTTTTACCTGAATAATTTCATCAATATTCTCTTCAATGATAAAGAAATTGTCGCCATTATTGTAGGCTGTCTCTTTGCAGCGGTTGCTGGTCTCGGTTATTACCATATCGTACCTGTACTTTCTTACTCAGAGAGTTTTATATACAGCTTCTACCAAAATCCTTACTTTATTCTTATTCCAATGGTGTTGTTTTTTGGTTTATGGATCATATGTTTTAAATATGTCCGTAAAGAATTCTATCTCGATCAGGGTCTGGAAGCTAAAAAACAGTTCGGAAGAACAGAAAATATTGCATTCTTAAACAAGTATGGAGTCATTGGAACATTCATCAACAATGATATTAAAATGCTGAGACGGAATAAAGTAACCAAAGGAATTCTGATCGGAAGTTTTTTATTTCTTTTTTACGGAATGCTGATGTATACTTCTGTGATCTATAAAACACCTGCCATGATGATGTTTATGGGGCTGTTTGTAACGGGAGGGTTTCAGTTTCTTTTCGGGCAGCGGGTTCCTGCTTTCGACAGTTCGTACTATCCGTTGATGATGACCTTGAATGTACCTTACAAAGAATATCTCAAAGCAAAATGGTGGCTGATCAATATCGTGACAGCCGCTTCAATGATTATTGCGCTGTTTTATGCGTATTTTGGATGGGAACTCTATATCACATTTTTTGCAGCAGGACTTTATAATATGGGCGTGAATTCCCAGCTTACTCTTTGGTCCGGAGCTTTTAACAAAACCCAGATTGATCTTAATTCAAAAGAGAAAAGGATAGGGCAAAAAAACAGTTTTAACCTGAAGTCGATGCTCCTTCTGATTCCGAAAATGCTGCTTCCGATGGGTGTTTTTGCTGTGTCAAAATACTTCTTTGGAATGACAGCGGGGGTCGTAAGCATAGCTATTTTAGGGCTCGTGGGATTTTTATTCAGAGAAAAAATATTCGATATCATTGTCAAACAATATAAACGCGAAAAGTACAGTACACTGGAAGCATTTAAAAACAAAGACTAAACTATGATTACTATCAATAACTTATCCAAGACCTATGGAACGGCTACAGTTCTTAATATAGAGCATCTCGAAATTCCTAATGGGGAAACATTTGGGCTGGTAGGAAATAATGGAGCGGGAAAAACGACGCTTTTTAGCCTTATGCTGGATCTGATTCAGCCTACGACAGGCTTTGTAAGCATCGAGGATATCAAAGTCAATGAATCTGAAGCCTGGAAAAATAAAGTCTCTGCTTTTGTGGATGATACTTTCCTGATCGGATACCTTACTCCTGAAGAATATTTTTACTTCATTGGGGAGCTAAGAGGCCAGAATAAAGCTTCCATAGATGAATTTTTAAAACCGTTTCATGATTTTTTTAACGGAGAGATCCTGAATTCAGGAAAATACGTCCGTGATCTGTCCAAAGGAAACCAGAAAAAAGTAGGAATTATAGGAGCAGTTATCGGAAATCCGGAGATTGTGATCCTTGATGAACCTTTTGCCAACCTGGACCCTTCTACCCAGATCAAGCTTAAAAACCTGATCAAAGAACTTTCAAAGCAGGACGGAGTTACTTTTCTGATTTCAAGCCACGACCTTTCGCATACAACCGAAGTCTGTAACAGGATTGTTGTGGTCAACAAAGGACAGCTTGTAAAAGACATCAAGACCAATCCGGAAACATTGCAGGATCTGGAGCAGTATTTTGCAGATCAGGTTTCTGCCTCTTCAGTAATTTAATTTAGATAAAAAATAATGAGTATAGAATCACAAAACGTCACGGACTATCCTAACAGCAATACTATTTTTATGGTGTGGAATCTGAATGACAGCCCACAGCTAAAAGATGTTTTCCGGCAGCTTTGTGCTTTGATTCTCAACCTTAATAATTCGGTCTTCAACAGGTTTCCGGACAGCAGGGCAAGCTGTGTCATGGGAATAGGTTGTGAAGGCTGGAAAAAATTAGAACTTCCAACTCCGTTCCCTAAAGAATTGGTCAATTTT
Organism: Chryseobacterium pyrolae; assembly: GCF_025153485.1. Classification (NCBI taxonomy): domain Bacteria; kingdom Pseudomonadati; phylum Bacteroidota; class Flavobacteriia; order Flavobacteriales; family Weeksellaceae; genus Chryseobacterium; species Chryseobacterium pyrolae. Next base: position 210,947 of record NZ_JANZQH010000005.1, on the reverse strand, counting down.
GAGGAAATTAGAGGATTAAAGCACACCGCTGTTTCCACACCCGGCGATCTTCATTTTCACCTGAGAGCCGATAATAAAAGCCTTATTTTTGATATGGCGATAGAAATTTCAAAACTTTTGAATCCCGTTGCCGAAAGTATTCTTGAAATCCACGGATTTAAATACTGGGATGCCCGGTCAATTCTCGGTTTTGTAGATGGTACAGAAAACCCGCATGGGGAAGACCGCGATTACTTTGCGAAAATTGGAGAAGAAGATTTACAGTATAAAGGCGGAAGTTACTTATTCGTCCAGAAATATCTTCATAATATGGATGCCTGGAAAAGCCTTTCAACAGAAGAACAGGAAAAAGTGATCGGACGATCAAAAGAAAATGACATTGAAATGTCGGATACCGTAAAACCATCCAATTCCCATATCGCTTTAGCCAATATTGAAGGTGAAAACGGAGAAGAGCTTAAGATTGTAAGGGACAATATGCCTTTTGGAAGCCCATCGTCCAATGAATTCGGAACTTACTTTATTGCATATTCAAGTACATTCAGTACCACGAAGAAGATGCTGACGAATATGTTCGTTGGCGATCCGGTTGGGAATTACGATAGAATTTTAGATTTCAGCACAGCGGTGACCGGAACATTGTTTTTTGTTCCTACGAGGAATATGCTGGATGAATTTTCAGGATAATAAAAAGGCCGGAAATATATATCCCGGCCTTTCCATCAATTATTTTAAATAGGATCTTCCTCTATCGGAGTAGCACACATATCAATATGTACTATGCACATTCCCTGGCAGGGGTTATCTGTACGGGCTCTGCAGCATGCATAATAGCCGTTGTAGGGGATAAGATACGAGTAGCTAGTAGGGCATTGCGGAATAACTACGCCCCCGAATACTTCTTTCAGATTGGCTCTGTTGAATTTTTTCAGATTTTTCATTGGAAAATAGTTGAGTTAGAGTTTCATTTTACATCGGGTCTCCAGAACACATTCCTTCCGGGATAAAGCAGAATGTTCCTTTGCACGGATTTCCTAGAGGAGGCATGGTCAGGCAGCATGCATGATAACCGTTAAATTCCACATGAACAAGATTATTTGGGCAGGTGTGTCCTCCCATTACTTCTCTTAAATGGTCTCTGTTTAATTTTTTTAGATTTTTCATAGATTAGTTTTTGTATATCACTAATATAGGAAAAAATAAAATTGTAAAATATGTTTTGATAAAAAATTGTATGTCAGTATTTTACTAAAAATGAAAACCCCAGAATTGCTGAGGTTTTTAATGTTTTTATCTGAAAAAAAATGGAAGGAAGTTTGAAGGAGAAAATTATTTTGAGGCCTCTAAAATTAGCGGCGAATAGTAACTTCCAGCCTCCATCTTCGACCTTCCAGTCTATTATTTAAGGCTTCCCACCATATCTTCCGGCTTTACCCATTCGTCAAACTGTTCAGCGGTTAAAAAGCCAAGATTCACGGCTTCTTCTTTCAATGTTGTTCCGTTTTTGTGGGCTGTTTTTGCAATTTTTGCTGCATTTTCGTAGCCGATGTGGGTATTCAAAGCAGTAACAAGCATTAATGATTTGTCTACCAGTTCTTTAATTCTCTCGTGGTCCGGTTCAATGCCTTCCGCACAATGATCATTGAATGAAATACAGGCGTCAGCAATCAGTTGTGCAGACTGCAGAAAGTTGTAGGCCATAACCGGCTTGAAAACATTAAGCTCATAATTACCTTGCGTTCCTGCGAATGATATGGTGGTATCGTTTCCAAGAACCTGAGCGCAAACCATGGTCATTGCCTCGTTCTGCGTAGGGTTTACTTTCCCCGGCATAATAGAAGATCCCGGCTCGTTCTCCGGAATATGAATTTCACCGATTCCCGAACGCGGTCCGGAAGCCAGCAATCTGATATCCTGAGCTATTTTGAATAAAGAAACAGCCAGTTGTTTTAAAGCTCCATGAGATTCTACAATGGCATCATGAGCTGCCAAAGCTTCAAATTTATTTTCTGCGGTAACGAAAGGATGATTTGTAAATTTGGCGATATACTCAGCTACTTTTACATCATAACCATTCGGTGTATTCAGTCCCGTACCTACAGCCGTTCCTCCCAAAGCAAGCTCAGAAAGGTGTGGCAGGGTATTTTTTAAAGCTTTCAATCCATATTCAAGCTGAGCTTTATATCCGGAAAACTCCTGCCCAAGCGTAAGGGGAGTAGCATCCATAAGGTGGGTTCTCCCGATCTTTACAATATCTTTAAAAGCTTCCGCTTTGGCAGCAATGGTATTCTTTAATTTTTCAACCGCGGGAATCGTTACTTCAACCACTTTTTTATAAGCAGCAATGTGCATGGCCGTTGGATACGTGTCATTGGAAGACTGGGATTTATTCACATCATCATTCGGATGAATTTCAGATTTCTCACCCAAAATTCCGCCATTGTTAACATGAGCCCTGTTTGAAACCACTTCATTGATATTCATATTGGATTGTGTTCCCGAGCCCGTCTGCCAGATCACCAAAGGAAACTGATCGTTGAGTTTTCCTTCCAGGATCTCCTCACATACCTTAGCAATCATATCTCTTTTTTCTGCAGGAAGAACTCCCAAATCTGTATTGGTGTAAGCCGCTGCTTTCTTTAAATAAGCAAAAGCTTCAATGATTTCGTGGGGCATAGAACCCTCCGGTCCGATCTTGAAATTATTTCTTGAACGCTCAGTCTGTGCTCCCCAAAACTTATCTGCAGGTACCTGAACCTCTCCCATAGTATCCTTTTCGATTCTGTAATTCATATTATTTATTTGATTTTTCTTTTATTAAAATCACATCTTTTATATCATCCATATTCATTAACACATCATAGCTTATAAAACATATTGGGCCAACTGATTTTAAACTTAGTCTCATGTTGTTTTGTGAGACATCGGAGAGTGTTATGGCTCCTTTAGAAAAGATGCAATTTTCGTAACGTTGTGAAGAAAATTTAGCTTCTTTAATATGGATAACAAATTCATTTTTTTCATTGGTTGTTATATCGGATTTTAGAATTGTAAATCTCTCATTTTGAAAATTAATGAATGAAAAAGTAAAAGAATTGGGTGTTTTTTCCAAAATCTCAAACTTAATAGGATGTCCTTCAGCTTTCCCAGCCCAGATTCCTGAAAGCGGGATTATACTTTCCTGTTTTTCCTGAGCAAAACTGCTATTGTACATAATAAAACAGAAAACTAGGATCAAAATATTTTTCATTGAATTTGGATATGTAATTTTTAAAACCTTTTACTATTAAAATAACTTTCTATAAAGTTAATTATAAATGAAAACCCGTGCAATTTATAATCATTATAAATATCAATATGGATGACTGATTTTACTCATGCTTTTTTGAGGATGCCGTATTTTTGCACAAACAAAAATTGAATGGATTTTAGATATCAGGATCCGTATCCGATCCAGAAAGATGATACGGTGTATAAAAAATTGACATCAGACTATGTAAAGGTTGAAAAATTAGGAGACAGGGAAATTTTAACCATTGATCCAAAGGGATTGGAGCTTTTGGCTGAAGAAGCTATGGCTGATGTTTCTTTCATGCTTCGTTCTTCACACCTGGCAAGTCTTAAAAAAATCATCGATGATCCGGAAGCTACAGATAATGACAGATTCGTAGCGTATAACCTGTTGCAGAATGCCGCCGTTGCCGTTGAGGGAGCACTTCCTTCATGTCAGGATACAGGGACGGCCATTGTAATGGGTAAAAAAGGAGAAAGTGTTTACACCGGAGTGGATGATGGAGAATACCTGAGTAAAGGAATTTACAATACGTACCAGAAAAGAAACCTTAGATATTCACAGGTAGTTCCTTTGACCATGTTTGAAGAGAAGAATTCAGGATCAAACCTTCCGGCACAGATCGATATCTATGCTAAAAAAGGAGATTACTACGAGTTTTTGTTTTTAACGAAAGGAGGAGGATCTGCTAACAAAACATTCCTGTATCAAAAGACCAAATCGTTACTGAACGAAAAGTCTCTTGAAGCATTTGTTAAAGAAAGAATCTCAGATCTTGGAACCGCTGCATGCCCTCCATATCACCTGGCGCTTGTCATTGGAGGAACTTCTGCAGAAGCGAATCTGGCTGCTGTGAAAAAAGCATCTGCAAAATACTATGACAATCTTCCTACTGAAGGAAATGAAGGGGGACAGGCTTTCAGAGATCTTGAATGGGAGGCTAAAGTTCAGAAAATCTGCCAGGAAAGTGCTATTGGAGCTCAGTTTGGAGGAAAATATCTTACCCATGATGTAAGAGTGATCAGACTTCCGCGTCACGCTGCTTCTTGTCCCGTAGGAATGGGAGTTTCATGTTCTGCAGACAGAAATATTAAAGGAAAAATCACCAAAGACGGTATTTTCCTAGAGCAGCTGGAAGAAAATCCGAAAAGATTTTTACCGGATACCCCTCCACACTTAGAAGAAGCTGTTGAAATCAATTTGAATAAGCCGATGCCTGAAATATTGGCTGAGCTATCAAAATATCCGATCAAAACAAGATTAAAATTAAACGGAACATTGATCGTTGCAAGAGATATTGCTCATGCAAAAATCAAAGAAATCCTGGATAGCGGACAACCGATGCCTGAATATTTCAAAAATCATCCCATTTATTACGCTGGACCTGCAAAAACTCCGGAAGGAATGGCTTCAGGAAGCTTCGGACCTACAACTGCCGGAAGAATGGACGTCTATGTTGACGAATTCCAGAGCCATGGCGGAAGTATGATTATGCTTGCAAAAGGTAACAGAACTAAAGAAGTAACAGATGCATGCAGTAAATACGGAGGATTCTATCTGGGATCCATTGGGGGGCCTGCGGCTATCCTTGCCAAAGACAATATTGTATCCGTAGATATCGTAGATTTCCCTGAACTGGGGATGGAAGCGGTAAGAAAGATCGAAGTAAAAGACTTTCCGGCCTTCATCATTACGGATGATAAAGGCAACGATTTCTTTGCAAATCTAGCCCACTAATTAGTTTAAAATTAAAATAAATTAGAAAATAGGACTTGTATCTTTTGTGTACAACGCAAAAAAGTCCTATTTTTGCCTAAAATCTTTAAGAGAATGATAACGATTTTATCAGCATTTTGGCCGTTCTACCAGTTTCTTTGGACTGTATTCTTTATAATCATGTTCTTAGTAGGGTTCTGGTGTATCTTCATGTTCTTCGGTTTGGTAATCCCAATGTGGTTAACTGAAGGTCTGAAAGAGTATTTCGGAAAAGTAAAACCTTTCGACCCTGAGGACATCAGAAGAAAACAGGTTAATGAGCAGGAAGGTGTAGAAGTAATCTACAGCAATCCTAAAGGAAACGGACCGTTCCTACACGATCACGGACATCATCATTAATTTGATTGTCATTGCTTTTTCACCTTAATTCTGAAAAAGTAATATCAAAGCAAAACAACATATATAAACCGCTTAATTTTTTTAAGCGGTTTTTTTATTATCCATTTCTTAGCTTTTCAGGGGAGATTCCGAATTTTTTCTTGAATGCCCGTGTAAAATTCTGTACATATTCATAGCCGCATTCAATGGCAATTTCTTTGATCATAATCCCTTTGTCAATAATCATTTTCTTCGCTTTCAGCATTCTCAGCTCCGAAATATAATCAGCTACAGTCATCTGGTACTGTGCCTTAAACTCTTTCCTGATCTTATTCTGATTAATGCCGGTAAGCTTTCCTATGTCTTCCGCACGGATATTTTTATGATAATTTTCATCAATAAATTTTTTAATAATAAAAGAAGTTCCCGGCTCTGCCTGTGTTGTATTCTTTTCATTAAACTGTTCAAAGATCAGGATCAGAAGCTTAATGATCTTGGCCTCCACAAACAATCTCTGCATCATCCCTTTTTTTGAATAACTGATAAGCTCATTTAAGATCATATGCATTTCCACGGTCATGTAGGGTGGCGTTTTCTGATGAAGAAATATATAATTGTTCGTCATCATGTTCTCCAGAATATCTGCATTTTCTGTGCTCGATTCCGGATTGATGAGGTTAAAAATATACTGGTAATTGATCTGGATTTGGAAATATTTTATCGTTTCCTGGTTTTCTGTCCAGAGTTCTGTGGTACTTTCCTGAGAAGAGTAATGAAGAATGTATTGATTTTTCCTGAACAGAAAACTGGTCTCACGGTCATTCGCCTCCAGTTTAATATTGGGGCTTAGCAGAAAAAGAAGACTGAAACTCTCCTTGCTTTCAATCATATGTAATCTTGAAAACTTTTCGGGCTGTTGCTCTTCCTGCATGACGATCTTGATATTTTCGGAACTGAACAGTAATTCGCTACTGGAGAGATTCTTCATACGAAATGATTTTATGGGTAGAGTACAATTTGAGACAAAAGCCTTACATAGGATAACAAAAAGTTTGGAAATGATAACTCAGGGTTAAGAATGAAAGGTAATTTTGCGCAAAATTAAATTAAATTTAGAATAATTAAAAATAATATTAGATATGTTTCAAAATTTACATTTTGCGATCCGAAAAATAGGAGCCGGTTTAGCATTGCTTACCATCGCAGGAAGTTATCTATACTCCCAGCAATGGGAGGATGTAGGAGGTGCACAGGGAGTTTCGGCAGCGGGTAGCAGTTATAATAATGTAGTAGTAGATCAAACCGGAAATTATTATCTTTCTTATTCCGAAGATGTTACCAAAGTCAAAAAGAATGGAACTCCACCCGGCTGTACCAATACAGATCCGGGAAGCAACGCAGGAGATACGGGGTGTGTTACTTTTACTTACCAGGGACAGAAGGTAATCTATTCTACGGTAAGAGGAGGTGATGGCAATATCTGGTTACAGCAGAACCTTGGAAGCTCTCAGGTAGCGTCTGCAATGGGTGACGCTGAATCATACGGAGACCTTTTCCAATGGGGAAGATGGGACGATGGTCATCAGCTGAGAAATTCGGCTACAGCAGCGCCTACATCACCCAACACACCGGATGGGTTGGCTGGATCCAATGCCTTTATCATCGGGTCGCCTTCTTGGTGGGGCGTTTTTGCAGCTATTGATAAATGGACAGCTTCCAATGCTGCCAACGTATCAAACAATGCAGGAGCAGATCCGTGCATGGCAGTAGGAGCAGGATGGAAGATGCCTTCTCAGGCAGAGTGGGCAGTCATTGTGGATTCAGAAAATATTGCCAATCCGGGAACAGGATACAATAGTCATTTAAAACTGCCGGCATCAGGGTATAGAAGCTCTTCAAACGGAGCGCTTACTTTTGTAGGGCAAAGAGGGTATTTCTGGAGCTCAGATACTTCAAATTCAGGAGGAAAATACTTATATATAGGTTCTACCATGGCCAATCCTTCTTCAGGAGCAATGCGAGGACAGGGGTCGGCAGTACGATGTATTAAGACAGGTCCTGCGTTAGGAACATCAGATATCATCCGAAAGACTGAAACGATAGGATTTTATCCGAATCCTACGAATGGAATCTTAAATATTAAAGCAGATTCATTGATTGAGAATGTGAATGTTATCAATATGGCAGGACAGAGACTGAACAATATCCAGTTTTCCAACAACCAGATCAATCTGAACGGACTTCCGAATGGAATTTATATTGTAGAATTAAAGGTAAAGAACGGACAGGTTTTTTCTAAGAAAATTATTAAAAACTAGATCCTCATACGTTTGATTGATCAGCAAGAGGCTTTTTTAGGAAAATCCTTTGTTGTGAAAGCCCGGAATTAATTTGTTTTAAACATAGTTCATTACAATTATTTTTATCGTAAAGGCTCATGAAATTTTTCATGAGCCTTTTTTCAGAGCTTTTTTTTCACCGGGAAATAAAGTAAAAAAATGAAAATTAATACTATATTCGATAAAAATAAAGAAATGAAAAAGTTTTATTCTCTTGTTTATCTGCTCATTGCGGTGTTCGCTTTTGGACAGATCAACTATATAATTGCTCCAAATCCATTCAATGAAACGGATGCAATTACCCTCACCGTTCCCGGAGATCAGATCGATGAATCTGCCTGGGGTGTTTCCAATAATTCCATTTACATTTGGTCATGGTCTTTTGATACCAATTATCAAAACAGCCAGGATTGTCCTACCAACGGAAGCTGGAACAATTCCAATGAACTGAATAAGCTCAGTTATAATTCCGGGACCGATACCTATTCTTTAACCATAACTCCTACTGCTTTTTTCGGAAGAACAGGAATAGGCAGGTTCGGGTTTCTGTTAAAAGATAAAACAGGCTCCCATCAAACCTCACCGGATATTTTTGTCAATGTTGGTATTTTAAACTTAAGCTTAACCAATCCTGTAGCCAATAGCCTGACCACGGTTCCGGCAGGAAACTCTATAAATATTACGGCAACAACCAACGTTAATGCCACATTTCAGTTAAAGGCAAACGGAACAGTGGTGAATTCTACCTCTACTCCTTCACAGTCTTATAATTACAGTTATACGGTAACTCAGGACGCCAACATGGAGCTGATTGCAACAGACACTAATTCAAACTCAAAAAATGCTGCTTTCATCCTACAGACTCCCAGAACAGTAATTTCGGAAGCAATTCCCAACTGGATCAGACAGGGAATTAATTACCTTCCTACAGATCAGACAAAAGTGGGTCTCGCCCTGTATGCCCCTCATAAAAATTTTGTCCATGTCATCGGAAGCTTCAATAACTGGGCAGTGAATGACACGTATTTAATGAAAAGGGACACCACAAATCCGGATCTTTACTGGATCGAATTAAATGGTCTGACTCCACAACAATTATATACTTTCCAGTACAGAACCAATGATCTGAAAAAAGTAGCAGACCCTTATTCGCCACAGATTTTATCTTCCTATGATGATCAGTGGATCTCAAGTTCTACCTATCCGAACCTGCCAACGTTTCCTGCAGGACAGGACTTCGAAGTTTCAGTATTTAAAACCGGACAGGCTCCTTATAACTGGCAGATGACCAATTTTCAAAGACCAGCTAAAGAAAACCTGGTGGTGTATGAATTATTACTGAGGGATTTTACGCAGGAAAAAAACTGGCAGTCACTGATCAACAAGATCTCTTATTTAAAAAATTTGAATATCAATGCCATCGAGCTGCTTCCCATTATGGAATTTGAAGGAAACCTTTCGTGGGGCTACAATACTTCTTTCCATTACGCATTAGACAAAGCTTACGGAACTCCTGAAAAATTCAAAGAATTTGTCGATCTGTGTCATCAGAACGGGATTGCTGTTATTTTAGACATTGCCTTTAACCATGCAACGGGACGTTCTCCTCTGGCGAGACTCTGGAATATTGATGCCGATGGTGACGGTTATGGTGAAATAGCGGCTAATAATCCTTATTTCAACCAGGTTCCCAAGCATTCCTATAATGTGTTTAATGATTTCAACCATACAAGTCCTTCAACTCAATATTACGTTGAAAGAAGCCTTCAGCAATGGCTGACTGAATATCATATCGATGGATTCCGTTGGGATCTTACTAAAGGATTTACCCAAAACTGCTCTGAAAATGATGAAGTCTGTACCAATGCTTACCAGCAGGACAGGGTAGACATTATGAAACAGTATGCTGACAAACAATGGGCTATCGATCCGAACTCCTATATGATTTTCGAACATTTGGGAACAGATGCAGAAGAACAGCAGTGGGCGAACTACAGAATAGCGGAAGGAAAAGGAGTAATGCTGTGGAATAAGCAGACCGATCCATATAATCAGAATACGATGGGCTATAAGGATAACAGCAATTATGACAGAATGAACCACAGTCTTCACGGGTTTACCAATATGAGCGCAGTGGGATACGGGGAAAGTCATGATGAAGAAAGATTAATGTTTAAGAACCTTGCCTATGGAGCTGTTAACGGAAGTTACAATGTGACCAATTTGAACACTGCCTTAGAAAGAATGAAAACATTCGGGGCTACATTTTTTACCATTCCCGGACCGAAAATGATCTGGCAGTTTGGAGAATTAGGCTACGAATTCAGTATCAACCGTTGTGCAAACGGAACGATCAGCAGCGGATGCAGAACCGATGAAAAACCTGTTGCCTTTACATTAGGCTATGATACCAATGCAAACAGAAAAGCGGTATATGATACCTGGGCTAAAATTATCAATATCAGAAATAGCCATCAGGTTTTCAAATCTAAAACATACACGATAGAATCCAACAACCTTACCAATGATCCTGAAGGACTGATCACAAGGATTTATGTGTATGATAATGCAATAAGTGGAATGAAAAACGTTGTGGTGCTGGCTAATTATACCACTTCCGCACAAAATGTTGTTCCCTATTTCCCTTATGCAGGGCAATGGCAGAACCTGATGGATAATACGATCTCGAATTTTGCTTCTACCACAGCTCCTATTATGCTACAGCCCGGAGAGTTCAGAATTTTTGGAAATTATGCAGGTGCCTTATCAACATCTGATGTGAATGCAGCTAATAAACTATCACTTCAGATTGCAGATAATCCGGTAAAGAATGGATTGGTAAAATTGATCTATCATAAAGCAAAGAATGGGGAAATCGCCATCTTTGATATGGACGGTAAAAAACTGGATTCATTTAAGTTAAATCAGGAAAACGGAACCTATGAATTGAAAGTAGGATATCCGCCAGGCACTTATCTGGTTCATCTACGTTCCGAAACAGGCACGGCAATTCAGAAGATGATGATTAAATAAATTGAAAAAAGAGGGATGATGAAAAGACATTATCCCTCTTTTTTATGTATAGTACAGAATATATAAATCTACTTTTTGTTAATTAAAAATATTAGTCTACTTTTGCAGCAGATTATCGAGAAAGGTGGAGGGATTTGGCCCTATGAAACCTTAGCAACCTGCACGTCTCTAAAAAGTGTAAAGGTGCTAATTCCAGCCCGTTGTGGGGAAGATGAACAAAGTCAATATTCTGGCAGCAATTCCATTTCTTGAAGTCTTTTATATCTGCGGATGAGCTCCGTGGAAGCATGTTATTATTAATTTACAAGAACAAAAGATGAAAAAATTAAGCCTGTCTGTTATACTCTTGGGATCTGTTTTGGTCAATGCGCAGGAACAGGAAAAAGGAACTCAGATTGAGGATGTAGTGATCGTAGGAAACCGGAATGCCAAAAGAACAAAACTGGAAACCCCGGTTCCGGTAGATATTATCAACATAGAAAAGCTGCAGAGATCTGCTCCGCAGACTACGGTTCAGGATCTTCTGAATTATGTGATCCCGTCATTTAATACAGTGAGGCAGTCCGCTTCTGACGGGACGGAACATATTGATCCCGTAACCTTAAGAGGAATGGGTCCTGATCAGGTTCTGGTCCTGATCAACGGAAAAAGAAGACACACCACTTCATTGGTCAATTATCAGAATACGGTCGGAAACGGATCTGTCGGAACAGACCTGAGTACAATCCCAGTAATTGCTATTGACAGGATAGAAGTTCTGAGAGATGGTGCAGCAGCACAATATGGTTCAGATGCCATTGCAGGAGTTGTGAATATTATTCTTAAAAAAGATATCGGAGCATCGGCATCGGCATCTTACGGAATTAGCGGCCGCAATGATGGAGAAACGTATCAGGCCGGAATCAACTACGGATCCTCTTTGGGAAAAAAAGACAGCTATGTCAATCTTTCCCTACAGTTGAGCCATAGAGGAAAAACCACGAGAACCCAAAATCATGACCTTGATATTTTCGGGGATAATTTTGCTTATGAATTTGCCGATGATCCTGACGCGGCCAGAGCAGCCGATGATCAAAAGATAAGAGAACTGGGACTCACCCGTGATGATTTTAATTTTCAGATCGGAGATGCTCAAATCAGACAGGCCCAACTGTTTTTTAATTCCGAATATCCTTTGAGTGAAAACTTCAGGCTGTATTCCTTCGGTGGTTTCAGCATGAAAGAAGGAAAAGGTTTTGGTTTCAGAAGGCTGCCAAGTGAAACATCCAATGTAGTTTCCTCCATTTATCCCAACGGATTTCAGGCTTCTCTGGGATCCCAGGTTTATGATTTTTCCTATGCTTTAGGAGCTAAATACAATGTCAATAACTGGCTGATTGATTTAAGCAATACTTTTGGAAGTAATACATTCAATTACAATGTAAACAATACCAATAATGCTTCTTTGGGGGCGAAATCTCCGACAAGTTTTTACGCAGGAGCACACAGTTTCCTTCAGAATACGGTCAATCTTGACGTTTCTAAAAATATCAATCAGTTCAATGTAGCATTTGGAGGAGAGTTCCGTTTTGAACAGTATGAGATCAAGCCCGGAGATGAAGCTTCTTACACCCGTTATGATATCAACGGAAATCCGGCTGGCCCAGACTCTAAGGTTGACGGAAACGGAGGTTCACAGTCATTTATCGGTTTTTCACCGGATAATGCTTTGAAAAAAGCCAGGCATTCAGCGGCAGTATATGCAGATGTTTCTTATGATCTTGCTAAAAAATTAAATATAGATCTGGCTGGGAGATTTGAAAACTATTCAGACTTTGGAAATACCCTGAACGGAAAACTGGCCGTGAGATATGAATTTGTAAAAAACTATGCTATACGGGCGGCTGTCGGAACAGGTTTCAGGGCTCCCTCCCTTCAGCAGCAGTATTTTAATAATTCCTATGCGGATATTTCCACTTCAGGATCGGGAATTGTGACAAAAGGAATTTTTAGGAATGACAGTGATGCCGCCAGAGCGCTGGGATTTGATAAATTAAAGCAGGAAACATCAGTAAATGCAAGTGCCGGATTTGCTCTAAAGCCTGCCAACAGGCTGCTTGTTACTATTGATGGCTATTGGATCAGAGTGAAAGACAGAATTGTGATCACTAGCAATATTACAGATCCAAGACTGGCTGAGTATAATGTAGAAAGCGGAAGGTTTTTTGCCAATGCAATTGATACCGAAACAAAAGGTGTTGATGTGGTGGTTACCTATGACTGGAAATTGGGTGCTGGAAATTTAAATATCAATCTGGCAGGAAATTATACAGAAACAAAGATCAAAGATTTTCATTTTCCTGAAAAATTAGTACCTGCCCAAAATGAATTCTTCGGGCCGGACCAGATCAATATCATCGAAACCCTGTCTCCAAAAACAAAAGCTTCCCTGGGACTGAATTATGCCATTGGAAAATTCAATTTCATGGCAAGAAATACGTATTTTGGTCAGGTCATAAGAGATGGGTATCCTTTTGGGAAAGTTCAGAGTTTTACCCCTAAAGTAGTAACGGATGTGAGCGTAGGATACGATATCACAAAAAGTATTAATCTGACGGTGGGCGCCAATAACGTATTTGATGTCTTTCCGGATCTTCAGATTTATGAAAATTCATATTATGGAGTATTTAAGTATGCTCCGGTTCAGATGGGAACACTGGGGAGCTATTTCTTTGGAAGACTTAATTTTAATTTTTAACTGCGAAATGAGTACTGCTACACACCAGATCGGCTGGAAAACCGCCGCTGCTATTGTCGTTTCCAATATGATCGGGACGGGGATATTCACCACTTTAGGCTTCCAGCTTTCTGATATTACGAATACCTACAGCATTTTTCTGTTGTGGATCATCGGTGGGATTCTCGCTTTGTTTGGAGCATTTTGTTATGCTGAGCTGGGATCTTATTTTAAAGGAAATGGGGGAGATTATATTTATCTCAAAGAAACCTATCATCCTGTTTTTGGCTATCTGGTCAGCTGGATCTCTCTGATTATTGGTTTTTCTGCGCCTGTTGCTCTGGCTGCGTTGGCTATGTCAAAATACCTTTCAGCATTTAATTACACCTTTGGAAACGGCTTTGCCATTGGATTTATTTTTTTGGTGGCAGCGGCCTTGTCATTCAGTCTTAAAACTTCGAGCAGATTCCATAATTTTTTCACCTTTATTAAAATCGCTTTTATCATTGTTTTGGTCATTCTTGGTGTAGTAATGCCTGGATCTGAGGCAGGGAACAGTCTGGAATTCGGAAGCAGCTGGCAAGACGAAATTATGCTCCCGGCATTTGCAACATCTCTGGTTTTTGTTACCTATTCCTATACCGGATGGAATTCTGCATCCTATATCGCAGGAGAAATAAAAGATGTTCAGAAGAACCTTCCCAGAGCTTTAATTGTGGGAACTGTTTTTGTAACGGTAAGTTATCTTCTGGTCAATTATATCATGCTTAAACATGCCCCCATAAGTCAGATGGCGGGAAAAGAAGATGTGATGGGAGAGGCTGCGGGTAACATGTTGGGCATCGGTTTTGGGAAAATCGTCAATATTTTCATTGCACTGCAGCTGATTGCAACCATTAGCGGATATCTGTGGGTAGGTTCAAGACTGACACAGGCTTTTGCGAAAGAAAATCATTTGTGGAGATCGCTCGCGGTCAATAATAAAAAAGGAATTCCGGTAAGAGCCATCTTTGTACACGCTGTGATTGCTTCGGTGATTATTCTGACAGGAAGCTTCAAAGAAATATTTGTCTATACCGCCTTTATCCTTCAGCTGTTTGCCAGTCTTTCCATTTCTACCGTTTTCTTTTTGAAAAAAGACCAGCGAAAGATATTTAAATCCAATGTATTCTACCTATTTCCGACTGTTTTTCTGCTTTTCAGTGTTTATATCCTCTATTTTACACTTATTCATAATCCTAAAGAGAGCATTATAGGGCTGGGAATTGTAGCCTTTGGACTGATTTTATATGTCATTGATAAAAAGTTTTTTACCAAACCTGCAGAATAATCATTCAGTGGAAAATCATCAATATTCATTAAAGCAATCATTCTGATTTTAAGTAAAATCCCAGGGTTGAAACGTACCTGATGATCTTCAAAATATCATAAACCTTAATGATTCAAAAAATTATGATGATTTGATCACGTAAACGAATTTTAATTTGAATTAATAATTCTTATCTTTGCACTCTCAAAAATTGCAGAATGTCTAAATCATTAATTCCAAAGCTAGAAGCGATTAAACAAAGATATAATGAGGTCGCAGACCTTATTATACAGCCTGATATCATTTCAGATCAAAAAAAATATTCTTCATTAAATAAAGAATACAGTGATTTGGGTAAGATTGTAAGAGTTTACGATCAGTATAAAGGCGCGCTAGACAATATCGCAGAATCTGAAGAAATCATTGCTGATGGTTCAGACAGAGATTTGGTAGATATGGCTAAGGAGGAAAAAGTAGAAGCCCAGGCTAAGCTTCCAGGTTTGGAAGAAGAGCTTAAAGTTTTATTGATTCCTAAAGATCCAACTGATGACAAAAACGTAATTGTAGAACTTCGTGCCGGAACAGGAGGTGATGAAGCTGCAATTTTTGTAGAAGATGTCTACAGGGCTTATGCCATGTATTTTAAAACCAAAGGATGGAAACACGAAATCACAGATTCTAGTGAGGCATCTAAAGGATATAAAGAATTAATTATCAGAATTGAAGGGGACGGCGTATATGGAATCATGAAATTTGAATCCGGCGTTCACCGCGTACAGCGTGTTCCTGAAACGGAATCGCAAGGCAGAGTGCATACTTCTGCAATTACTGTTGCTGTTTTACCGGAAGCTGAAGAAATAGATTTTGAATTAAATCCTGCAGATATTGAGATGCAAACTTCTCGTTCTGGAGGTGCTGGAGGGCAAAACGTAAACAAGGTTGAAACGAAAGTACAACTAACGCATAAACCTTCAGGAATGGTTGTAATTTGTCAACAAGCACGTTCCCAGTTGGCCAATAGAGAACTAGCGATGGAAATGCTTCGTACTAAATTATATGATATTGAAGTTCAAAAATCTGTTGGTGATATTGCAGCACAACGTAAATCAATGGTTTCTACCGGAGACCGTTCTGCAAAGATTAAAACCTACAACTATCCACAGGGAAGGGTGACAGATCACAGGATCAACAAATCGATGTATAATCTGGATGCCTACATGAACGGAGATATTTCTGAAATGATAGACGCCGTGATCATGGCGGAGAATGCAGAGAAGATGAAGGGAGAAGAAGAAAATTATTAAAATAAATATAAATCAGGCTCTTGAATTTCAGGAGCTTTTTTTTGCTGTACCATTCAGCAGATTGAAAATAAAACTATACTATGAAAGGACCTGTGAGAATTTTATTTCTGCTGCTGCTGTTCTCTATTCAGAGCTTATCCGCACAAACTAAGGCATTGAACCCGGAACAAGTATTCGGAATGTATTTTGATGCTTTTGTAAAACAGGATGAGAATACGCTTCATAAACTTAATGCCTATCTTAGCCCATTCCTTGGAGCCGAAAATACCTACACAATAGATCTCAAAAGATCGAATAATGAGGAAGTTAATAACCTTACGAATGTCTTCCTTACCAATCTTTCAAAAGAGACTGCTGCTGTTTGTAAGACAGAAGCAGGAGCATATTTCGATGCACTTTTGAGTAATTTAAAAAAGACACGATACGTAGTAAAAGAGATAAAGGAAGTAAAGAATGAATATGCTGACAACAGCCTTGTGACAGAGCTTAATGTAGATCTGCATTTCTCTGTTCCAGCTAAAATTCCAGAGTTGAAACTTGAGGATGCGAAGACAATGAAGGCAGAAGAGCTGAAGAATTATTTAAAAAATAAAACAGAGGCTTTTACAAAATCAGAGAAAAAAGTTACTGTAAAACAGGTTTTTAAGCTTTATCAGATTAAAAAAGAAGGAAGGACCTATTACTGGAATGGAGGGCCACAGGAATTGGTGTGGAAACTGAATGAATTATATTTTAAAAACTTAAATCACTAGAAAGCCAAAATAAAATAGACATATGAAGAAGTTAAAGATCATTGTATTGCTGATGCTGGCGGTACTCAGTCAAAATCTGATAGCTCAAACTGAAGTGAAAAAGCCTTCTGAAGTGTTTGAAATGTACTTCGGAACTTTCGTTAAAAATGACGATGCCGTACTGGCTAAGCTGAACGATTATTTGAAGCCTACCGTGGAAGGAGAGAATGCTTATCAGGTAGATTTTAAAGTAGTTTCTCAGGATATGATGAAAGAAAGTACAGACAATTTTTTATCTGCTTTTTCCAAAACCACGGCAGATGCCTGCAGAAAAGAAGCTGAACAGTACTTTAGTGCCATGATGGAGAATTTTAAAAATGGAAAACTTACCGTTAAAGATGTGAAGGTTGTCCAGAACGAATATATAGAAGATCAGAAAATTGCTGAGATCAATTATTCAGTAAGTTTTAAAGTTCCTTCAAAATTTTCAGATATTCCTTCAGGAGATATTAAAAATGTAAAACCCGAAGACCTTAAGAAATACCTGGTTCAGAGTGTACAGGACTTTAAAAATGCTGATAAGACAGTAGTAACGGAGCAGAAATTTAAATTGTATCAGCTTAATGAAGGTGGGAAAATATATTACTGGAATGGGAGTCCTGATGAAATCGTTTCGGGATTGACTGATTTTTACTTTGAAAGTTTCGGATCCAAATAACATCCCTGAAAAATATATTATTCATGAAAAGCTCTGGTTTCAGGGCTTTTTTTATTTCACATACTTTACGTATTTTTGAGAAAACCCTTGATTATGAATTTAAAACCTATCTTATTAACCGCTGGAGTCCTGTTTTCAGCAACTTTTTATTCTCAAAAAATGAATTATCCTAAAGCAGTAAAAGGAAGTCAGACAGATACTTATTTTGGTACTGCTGTTTCTGACCCGTTCAGAGAACTTGAAAATGATTCTGAAGCTACAAAGAAATGGGTAGATGATGAAGTAGCTTATAGCCAGAATTATCTTTCAAAAATACCCTTCAGAAATAAAATCAAGGACCAATTGAGAGACATCTGGAATTACGAAAAAATTTCAGCACCTTCCAAAGAGGGAGATTATACTTACTATTCTAAAAATGATGGCCTTCAGGCACAGTCTGCCATATACAGAACAAACAATAAGACCAAGGCAACAGAAATATTTTTAGACCCGAATAAATTTTCAGATAAAGGAACTACGTCGCTTTCCAATTTATCATTCAACAAAAAAGGAAACCTTGCCGCATATTCTATTTCCGAAGGCGGAAGTGACTGGAATAAGATCATTATCATCGATGCAATCACCAAAAAGCAGATCGACGAAACGCTGGTGGATGTAAAGTTCAGCGGAATTTCATGGCAGGGTGATGAAGGATTCTACTATTCAAGCTACGATAAGCCGAAAGAGGGAACCGTGCTTTCCGGAATGACCGATAAACATAAAGTGTATTTCCACAAGTTAGGAACAAAGCAATCTGAAGATAAACTCATCTTCGGAGGTGATAAAACGCCCAGAAGATATCTTGGTGCTGGAGTTTCCGAAGACCAGAGATTCCTGATCATTTCTGCAGCCAATGCAACGAATGGAAATGAATTGTATATCAAGGATTTAAAAAAAGGAGGTGATTTTGTACAGATCAACAAAGGATTTGATGTTAATGCCAGTATTGTAGATACCCAAGGCGACGATCTGTTTATCTTCACCGATAAAGATGCTCCCAATATGCGTCTGGTAAAAACAAGCATTGCCAATCCTTCCCCGGAAACCTGGAAAGATGTTATCCCGCAGACGGAAAATGTTTTGGGGATATCTACAGGAGGCGGATATTTCTTTGCTACTTATATGGTTGATGCTATTGATCAGGTAAAACAGTTTGATAAGACTGGAAAACTGGTCAGAGAAATTACCCTTCCGGGAAAAGGAAATATTGGAGGTTTTGGAGGTAAGGAAGAGGAAAAAGAACTTTATTTCACTTTCAGCAACTATATTACACCCGGAACTACCTATAAATTTAATGCAGATTCAGGGAAATCCGAAGTGTATCAGAAGCCTAAAGTGAAGTTTAATCCTGAGGATTATGTTTCCGAGCAGGTATTCTATACTTCAAAAGACGGGACCAAGATTCCTATGATGATCAATTATAAAAAAGGAACAAAACTTGACGGTAAAAACCCAACAATCCTGTATTCCTACGGAGGATTCAACATCAGCCTTCAGCCCTCATTCTCAGTCGTGAACGCAATATGGATGGAAAACGGAGGAATCTACGCAGTACCAAATATCCGTGGTGGAGGTGAATATGGAAAAAAATGGCACGATGCAGGCACGAAAACACAAAAGAAAAATGTTTTTGAAGACTTCATTGCAGCAGGAGAATATCTGCAAAGCAAAGGCTATACTTCCAAAGACTATATGGCGTTATCCGGAAGATCAAACGGAGGGCTTCTTGTAGGTGCTACGATGACCATGCGCCCTGATCTTGCCAAAGTGGCTTTCCCGGGTGTTGGAGTTCTGGATATGCTGAGATACAATAAGTTCACGGCGGGAGCAGGTTGGTCCTACGACTACGGAACGGCAGAAGACAGTAAAGAGATGTTTGAATACCTTAAATCTTATTCTCCGGTACATAATGTGAAAAAAGGAACATGCTATCCTTCCACAATGATCATTACCAGCGATCATGATGACAGGGTGGTTCCTGCACATTCTTTCAAATTTGGGGCAGAACTTCAGGAAAAACAAGGGTGCAAGAATCCTATTTTGCTAAGAATTGAGAAAAATGCTGGCCACGGAGCAGGAAGAGCAACGGATCAGGTGATCAGCGAAAATGCGGATCTTATATCATTTGCTTTATATGAGATGGGAATTAATAAATAGCTTATTAATGTAAGAAAATAAAAAAAATGGCTGATTTCATTGAAATTAGCCATTTTTTTTGATGGTACTATGCATTAAATTATTACTTTTGTTCTGGATATTTAAAATTTATTAATTCTATTCATGTAGATCATTATGAAAAAAAGAATTTTACTAGTTTGTGCTTTGACGGCGGGTGTTGCCAGTTTCAACGCACAGAGATGGGAGCCTGCTTCGCAGAGAACATCCCAGATTAGAAAAGAGGTAGATGTAAAATACTCTTACAGAGTAGATCTTGCTTCACTTAGAAGTATTTTAAAAGATGCTGTAGAAACAGGGAAAGGCGCAAAAGCTGTTATTGTTTCTCTTCCAACAGCAGAAGGAAAAATTGAAAAGTTTGCAGTATACAGTAATCCAGTAATGGAAAAGTCTATGGCAGACCAATATCAGTTAGGTTCATACGTAGGTGTAGGGGTTGAAGATCCTTCCAAATATGTAAGATTCAGTACGTCACCTACAGAAATGCAGTCGATGATCATCAAGGACGGAGTATTCCAGTTCATTGAGCCAATCACTACAGACAAGCAGACTTACGGAGTGTTCTATAAAACAAAGAGAACAAACAGCGAGCAGGGATTCGAATGTGGTACAAACGAAACCAACATCAAAGATATCCAGCTTTTAAGAGAGAACGGTAAAAAAAAACTTTCTAATGTAGGAATCACGAATAGGCCTGCAAGTACAAAGTATAGAACTTATAGATTGGCAATGTCTACTACAAGTGAATATACTGCTTATTTCGGAGGGGTTGCCGGAGCTGTTACGCAGATAAACAATACAATGACCAGAGTCAATGGAGTTTTCGAAAAAGACTTTGGTATTAAGTTACTTCTTCAGAATTATCCGAATATTATTTATACGAATGCTGCTACTGATCCTTATTCAGATTCAGATGCCGGAGTAGATGATGCATTATGGAATGGAGAGCTTATGAATGTTCTTCACAATAACGTTGGGGAAGCTAATTTTGACATTGGACACTTATTTGGTGCCACTGGAGGAGGAGGTAATGCCGGATGTATCGGATGTATCTGTAGTGATGATATGACATTAGATCAAGGTTCACCAGTTGCTTACAAAGGCTCTGGATTTACTTCTCCAGCTAATGGAGTTCCATCAGGAGATTCATTTGATATCGATTATGTAGCTCACGAATTAGGACACCAGTTAGGTGGAAACCATACTTTCTCAAATAACACCGAAGGTTCTGGCGTGAATGTAGAGCCAGGAGGAGGTACAACAATTATGGGATATGCAGGAATTACATATGACAATGTACAGATGAGTTCCGATGCTTACTTCCATTATGCTTCAGTAAATCAGATTCTTAATAATCTTGATGCTAAAACAACGTGTGGTGTTTCTCAAACGATTACAACAAATACCGCTCCTGTTATTTCTCCTCTTACAGCATACAGTATTCCTAAAGGAACTGCCTATTATTTAGAGGCTACAGCAACAGATACTGATCCTGTTAAATACTCATGGGAACAGTATGACAGCGTAGACGAAGATGCTACTATTTCAGGAGACAGCGGATGGGGATATAATTCTCAGGGTGCTGTAGCAAGATCATTCTTTGGAACAGCTAGTGGAAGAAGATATTTCCCAAGCTTACCTTTGGTAATGAGCGGAAAACTTACTAATAAAGCAACTTGGGAATCGGTTTCTTACGTTCCAAGACAATTGCATTATGCCGTTACCGTAAGAGATGAGAATGCACAGAGACCTATGCTTTCTTCTTCAGAAACAACAGTTACTGTAGGAAATGACGGACCATTTAAATTTGATGGTCTTACAGCTTCTTCAGTTTTATATAATAATGCTTCAAACACTATTAAGTGGGCTGTAGCTAATACAACAGCTGCTCCTTATAATGTTGCGAATGTAAAAATTGAGTATACTACAGATCTTGTAAACGGAGCAACGTGGACTGAATTGGTAGCCTCTACTCCTAATACAGGAAGCTATACAGTACAGATGCCGGGAAGTTTAACCGGTGCTGTTAAATTGAGAGTATCTGCTATCAATAATGTATTCTATGCAGTATCACCTGCAGTAACTATCGGAGCTGCGCCTACTTCTACTACAGCTGCACCTACAGGATTATCTACTACATCTGCAGATGTTCTTAAGAATTCAGCGATCGTATCTTGGAACAGTGTACCGGGAGCGGCTACTTACTCTGTAAATTACAGAAAATTAGGAGTTTCAACATGGACAAATGCATCAAGCACAACGAATTCATTATTATTGAGCACTCTTGAAGACGAAGCAACTTATGAAGTACAAGTAGCAGCTGTTGTCAACAGCGTACCTGGAAGCTTCTCTTCAAACTATGTTTTCAAAACAAAACCATTGGCAACAGGAGTAAATTACTGTATCTTAAATACAGGATATAATTCTGTAGGAAACATTGCAAGAGTACAACTTTCTAACATTAATCATATTGATACTACCATTAGATCATACAAAGATTTAAGTGAAGACCCTGCAAAAATAATCAACCTTATCAGAGGAAACTCTTATCCGATAAGTATTTTTGGTATTTACAATCAGGCTGCTCCTATGACTTATAACGTATGGATCGATTACAACAGAAATGGGGTATATGAAGCAAGTGAAAAAGTATATACAAGTGCTGCTACAGCTCCTGCTGCAAATGGTATAGGAAGCGTTACAGGTAACTTCAGTGTTCCTGCAACAGCTCTTGTTGGAAATAAGGTAGTGGGCATGAGAGTCGCATCTAACTATTCTGCAGCATTAAGCAGTGCATGTGGTACTTTACCAAGTGGAGCAGGAAGTGTAATGGACTTCTCAGTGAGAATCTTCGGATCTGCACTTGCGGTAGATGAAACTAAAGAAACTAAAACTGAAGTTGAAATCTATCCAAATCCAGCTGATACTTTCGTAGGGGTAAGAAACCTTAAAGGAAAAGCAGACTATAAAATCTATAGCGCAGACGGAAGATTAGTTCAGAGCGGTAATGTTGATAATCAGATTATTAATGTAGCTGGTTTAACTAAAGGAATGTATATCATCACCATTAAAGATGATAAGAACACGTACAATACTAAACTTATCAAAAAATAAGCATACAGTATATTAATAACTAAGACCGGGCATATGTCCGGTCTTTTTTTTGTCCGTTACCGAGTTTTTTCAATCCTTTGAAAATGATTTACGGAAATACTTATATATGGCTGTATCTGTTTTAGATATTTTATTGTAAATAAGCATTTTATATGTGCGATATTTAATTTAAATTTTTATTTTTGTAAAAATGCTTAATGTTTTTTAATAATCAGTATAAATTATGAAAAGGAAAATTTTACTAGTTTGTGCGCTTGCTGCCGGTTTGGTTTCTGCGAATGCACAAAGGTGGGAGCCTGCATCCCAGAAAACTTCTCAAATCAGGAAAGAAGTTGAGGTTCAATACTCTTACAGAGTGGATCTGGCATCACTTAGAAATCTTTTAAAAGATGCTGTAGAAACAGGTAAAGATGCAAAGCCTGTCATTATCTCACTTCCAACAGCGGAAGGAAAAATTGAAAAATTTGCAGTGTTCAGCAACCCTGTTGTAGAAAAGTCTATGGCAGACAGATACGAGTTGGGCTCATATGTAGGAGTGGGAGTTGATGACCCTTCTAAATACTTGAGATTCAGTACGGCTCCGACTGAAATCCAGTCTATGATTATCAAAAACGGAGTATTCCAGTTCATAGAGCCTATTACTACAGACAAACAGACTTACGGAGTATTCTATAAAACGAAAAGAACCGCAAGCGATAACGGATTTGAATGTACTACAGAAGAGAAAAATACGAAAGACATCAAATCATTAGAAACTAATGGGAGAAATAGCCTTTCTAATGTAGGAATTACCAACAGACCTTCTATTACAAAATACAGAACATACAGATTGGCACTTTCCACTACGGGAGAATATACCAAGAAATTTGATCCGGCAGGAGGAATTGTGAATACCGTAATTCAGATGAATGCTACCATGACGCGTGTGAATGGTGTTTTCGAAAAAGAATTCGGTATCAAAGCAATTATTCAGGATATCCCGGCAATCATATACACAGATCCTACTTCAGATCCTTATACTGGAAACCTGAATCTGAATCTGCAGCAGACCCTGACCTCCGTGGTCGGCAATGCCAATTACGACATGGGACACGTATTCAATGCAGCAGGTGGAAACGGGAATGCCGGCTCCATCGGATCAACATGTAAAGATCCTACAAGTTCTACCAACTTGGCAAAAGGATCTGCATTTACCCAAAATACAAACCCGGTAGGAGATCTCTTTGATATTGATTATGTAGCCCACGAAATGGGGCACCAGCTTGGTGGAAACCACACATTCTCTCATTCAACAGAAAATTCAGGAGTAAATATTGAACCGGGTGGAGGAACTACCATCATGGCATATGCCGGGATTACAGGAGATAATGTACAGATGAATTCTGATGCCTATTTCCATTACTCTTCCATCAATCAGATATTAATCAGTCTTGATGCTAAAGCAACCTGTGGAACATCTGAGAATATCACGACCAATACGGCACCTGCAATTTCACCACTTACTGCAAGAAATATTCCAAAAGGAACAGCATACTACCTGGATGCCTCTGCAACTGATGCGCAAGGAGATCCTTTTACCTACACATGGGAACAGTACGACAGTGTTGGGGCTAATGCTACTATTTCAGGAGACAGCGGTTGGGGATATAATACCGAAGGAAGTATAGCAAGATCATATTTCGGAACAGTAGGAGGAAGAAGATATTTCCCGAGCTTTGCCGCAGTAATGGAGGGAAAACTTACAGATAAAGCCAATTGGGAAACAGTAACTTATGTTCCCAGAACTTTAAAGTATGCTGTTACACTAAGAGATGGCAATGTAACGAGACCAATGGTTTCTTCTGCTGAAACAACAGTAACAGTTGGAAACGACGGACCTTTTAAATTTAATGGTCTTACGGCTGCTTCAGTTCTATATAATAACGCATCGAACACAATACAATGGGACGTAGCTAATACTACGGGTGCTCCTTATAACGTGGCCAATGTGAAAATAGATTATACTACCGATAACGGAGCTACTTGGACAGATTTAGCGGCTTCTGTACCGAATACAGGAAGCTATACAGGTCAAATGCCAGCCAGCTTAACGGGAGCTGTTAAATTAAGAATTTCAGCAATTGGAAATGTATTCTATGCTGTATCTCCTGCTGTTACTGTAGGGACGGCACCTACCTCTACTTCAGCAGCGCCAACAGGAGTTTCTACAATAGATGCTGAAGTTTTCAAAACAACAGCAAGAGTATCTTGGAACAGCGTACCGGGTGCAGCTACTTATTCTGTAAATTATAAAAAAGCAGGGACTACCAACTGGTCCAATACAACAAGCACAGTAAATTCTGTAGTTCTTACTGGTTTAGAAGACGAATCAAACTTTGAAGTGCAGGTAGCAGCTGTAGTAAACAGCGTACCGGGAGCTTTTTCTTCAAATTATACTTTTAAAACAAAAGGATTAAAAACAGGAATAGATTACTGTTTACTGAATACAGGAATCAATCAGTTAGGAACTATTGCACGTGTGCAACTTTCTAATATTAACTATTTAGACGGAACCTTCAGATCTTACAAAGATGTAAGTGAAAATGCAGCACAGGTCATCAACCTGACAAAAGGAGTTCAATATACAGTTTCTGTACTTGCAGGAAGCTCTTCCAATTATGCTCAGAATCCATTTACTGTTAATGCGTGGATCGATTATAACAGAAACGGTGTTTTTGAAGCATCTGAAAAAGTAATGACTTCTGCCTCTGCAGCTGGAACAAGAACAGAAACAGCGACATTCACTGTTCCCGCAACAGCTTACAGCGGAGATAAATTGCTAAGAATGAGAGTAGCTGGAAACTTCAATTTAGCATTGAACAGTGCTTGTGGAAATACTAACCAGGCAGGAAGCGTGATGGATCTTTCAGTGAAAATCACAAGCGGATTAGCCGTAAATGATGTAAACGGGACAAAAACATCTGAAATTTCTATCTATCCAAACCCGGCAGATACTTTCGTGGAAGTGAAGAATCTGAAAGGAAAAGCTGATTACAGCATTTTCAGTGCAGACGGAAGATTAGTTCAGCAAGGTCAGACAGATGGCAATAACAGAATTAATGTTGCATCACTGATTAAAGGAATGTATGTGATCACCCTTAAAGATGACAAAAACACATACAATACTAAACTTATCAAAAAATAATAAGTAAGTATATCAATAACTGAGACCGGGCATTTGTCCGGTCTTTTTTATGCATTAAAATTCAGAAAAACCGGATGTTAACATAAGTTTCATGTTTCGTTCAAAAAAATTAACTTTACGCAGACAAAAATTATTGGAATGCGAAAGACAATTTCTGTGAAAAATCCCGATTTCAGCGTAGAGCCTCAGGAAAGAGAGATCTATAATTTTGAAAAAGACGGATTAGAATTAAAATCATCTTATACCCAAAAAGATGTTAAAAATGAATCTTTAACACAGACTTCTCCAGGAATTGCTCCCTATCTCAGAGGCCCGTATTCCACCATGTACGTACAAAAACCATGGACTGTAAGACAATACGCAGGCTTCTCTACAGCAGAAGAATCCAATGCCTTTTACAGAAGAAACCTTGCCGCAGGACAAAAAGGACTATCCGTCGCTTTTGACCTTGCCACACACAGGGGATATGACTCTGATCACTCAAGAGTGGTAGGTGATGTTGGTAAAGCCGGCGTAGCCATCGACTCTGTTGAAGACATGAAAATCCTCTTCAATGAGATTCCATTAGACCAGATCTCTGTATCTATGACCATGAACGGTGCAGTACTTCCAATTTTGTCTTTCTATATTGTGGCTGCCGAAGAGCAGGGCGTAAGTCAGGAACTCCTTTCAGGAACTATTCAGAATGATATTCTGAAAGAATTTATGGTAAGGAACACCTATATTTATCCGCCGGCGCCTTCCATGAAAATTATTGCAGATATTTTTGAATATACTGCTCAGAATATTCCAAAATTCAACTCTATTTCCATCTCAGGATACCATATGCAGGAAGCAGGCGCCACTCCGGTGCTTGAAATGGCTTACACCCTTGCCGATGGTCTTGAATATGTTAGAACAGGGATTAAAGCAGGAATGAATGTAGATGATTTTGCCCCGAGACTTTCATTTTTTTGGGCGATCGGGATGAATCACTTTATGGAAATTGCAAAAATGCGCGCTGCAAGATACATCTGGGCCACTCTTTTAAAGCAGTTCAATCCGCAGAATCCAAAATCTCTGGCATTAAGAACCCACTCTCAAACCTCAGGATGGTCCCTTACAGAGCAGGAGCCGTTTAATAATATTACAAGAACGGCTATTGAAGCCCTTTCCTCAGCTTTAGGCGGAACCCAGTCTTTGCACACCAATGCCCTGGATGAAGCGATTGCCCTTCCAACAGATTATTCAGCGAAAATTGCAAGAAATACTCAGATTATCCTTCAGCAGGAAAGTGGAATCTGTGATGTCGTGGATCCTATGGGTGGAAGCAATCTTGTAGAAAGCCTTACCCAGCAGATGATTGAAGAAGCGATGAAATATATCGATGAGGTAGAGCAGGAAGGAGGAATGACAAAAGCTATTGAAGCCGGAATTCCAAAAATGAGGATTGAAGAAGCGGCCGCTAAAAAGCAGGCTAAAATTGACAGTGGTGAAGAATTCATCATCGGAGTAAACTCATTCAGAACAGCCTTAAAACAGGACGGAATAGAAATCCTGGACATCGATAACACAGAAGTCCGCAGAAAGCAGATCGAAAGACTTGAAAGAATAAAAGCAGAAAGAAATCCTGAAGCGGTTACCCAGATTCTGGACGAAATCCGTGAAAGTGCAAAGACAGGAAAAGGAAACCTTCTGGCTCTTTGTATAGAAGCTGCAAAAAGAAGAGTGACGCTTGGTGAAATGAGCGATGCCATGGAAGAAACTTTCGGCCGATATAAAGCCAATATTAGAACAATCTCTGGAGTATATGCTATGAACGCCGGGAAAAACGAATATTTTGAAAAAGCCCTTCATCTAACCCAAAAATTTGAAGAAGCAGAAGGCCGTCGCCCAAGAATTATGGTGGCGAAAATGGGTCAGGACGGGCACGACAGAGGAGCCAAAGTAGTAGCTACCGCATTTGCAGATATGGGATTCGATGTCGATGTGGCACCATTGTTCCAGACCCCGGAAGAAGTAGCTAAACAGGCCGTAGAAAACGATATCCACATCCTTGGAGTTTCTTCTCTTGCCGCTGGGCATAAGACCCTGGTTCCACAGGTTGTGGAAGAACTGAAGAAATTAGGGGCTGATGATGTAACGATTGTAGTAGGAGGCGTTATTCCGCAGCAGGATTATGAATTCCTGTATGCTAACGGAGCAGACTTTATTTTCGGTCCGGGAACCAACCTTCCGAAATGTGCCGTGGAAATCTTACAGAAATTCTTAGAAAATTAAAATCATTGTGCGGATTGATGGAAAAGTACTAATTTCAGTATTTCAACCATAAACCATACCGTGAGATGAATTTTAAAAATATAACCAAGCCTGCAGCCAATAAGATCATTATTGTTGCAGGCTTAATTTTTATCGCTGTGTTTTGTTTTGCGGCAGATTCTAAAAACAAGCCGGTTCAGAAATCTCCGGTCCCTGCAGATATCAATCGGGTTAAAAGTCACCTCACAGCCCTTACCCAAACCTCCGAATTCAGAAATCATAAAAATATTGACCAACTGAATGCCGTAGCAGACTACATTAAGCAGAACTTCAGTAAATATGGAGACAGTACAACCTTTCAGGAATATAATATTGAAGGTAAAATCTATAAAAATGTAATCACTTCTTTCGGGACAGAAAACAAAAAAAGGATCATCATCGGTGCTCATTATGACGTTTGCGGAGAGCAGCAGGGAGCAGACGATAATGCTACCGGAGTGACAGCCCTTCTGGAACTGGCCAGAATGCTCAAAGACCAAAAGCTAAACTACCGGATCGATCTTGTGGCCTACACCCTGGAAGAACCTCCTTATTTCAGGACCGAAAATATGGGGAGCCACATTCATGCTCAATATTTAAAAGATCACAACATCGATGTATATGGGATGGCAAGTGTAGAAATGATAGGATATTTCAAAGATGAAAAAAATTCACAAAGCTATCCATTAGGGATTTTGTCTTGGGTTTATGGCAACAAAGGAGATTTTATAACCCTTGTTAAAAAGTTCGGAGCCGGAAATTTTGTAAATCATTTCAGTAGCAATTTTAAGGAAGCCAATCAGATAAAAACAGAAACCTTTACCGCCCCGACATCTGTAAAAGGAACCGATTTTTCAGATCATCTTAATTATTGGAAATTCGGCTACTCCGCCCTGATGATCACTGATACATCATTCTTCAGAAACAAAAATTACCATGAAACCACAGATACTTTAGAAACACTTGATCTTGCAAGAATGACCAACGTGATAGATGGTATCTTTCTGAGCCTGATCCACATGAAATAAAAAAAAGTTTTGATATTCAGAAAAAATACTATATTTGCAGCTGAAAATCAAGTTTAACCCATTAAAAAACAACGAAGCAATGTTCAAAACGAATCAAAATTCTTCAGCTGGAGTACCCCTTATGGTGGTAAGGCTTCGTGGTTTGGTATACTCTTAGAATAATAGTACAACGAAATATCAAAACCCGAAGTCGTAAAGATTTCGGGTTTTTTATTGCGCAATATGTAAACTCCAGTTTCCCCGAAATTTTTTAGTGTCATTAAGAACAAAATGAAAAGATCTTTTACGATCCCACTTCATACTGTTCATTATCGTAAAATCAATCAACTGAAATTTTAGTTGAATAAGAAAAGATGTAAAACAAATCCAAAGTCTTGGATCTTGTATCTGGCATCTTGTGTCTTATCATTAATGGAAAATAATAATCTTCTGTTTCACCGCCTTAGAAGCGCTAGAAGCAGAAAAAGAACAGGTATAAAAGATGTAGAAAAACAGATAAGAAAAAAGTATAATCGTAGTAAAGACCTTTGGGAAATCAAAAGGAATATTCCTTGGATTCCACTGGAAAATCCCTATCAAAGAGGATTTGTAAGATTCTTTGTGCTAAATGATGATGTGAAAAGATCCAAAGACGCAGATTTCTTTGAAGGAATTCTGAAGAAGATCAACACCTATATGTATTCTGAAAGCCGATTGTTTCTGAAAAAGAGAAGAAAATTCGGACGAAGGATTTATGTGGAAAAAGCACAGAAACTCAACCGGATTTCCTTCTATGCATGGACAGACCCAAAATTTGGATTGACCCCCAGAGAAAGGCAGTATTTTCTTAGAAAAGAAGAATACAATCCATTCAGGAAAAGGAATGAAACCTACTACGAATTCATTGAACCCTGGAGATTCACCTTACGGATAAAACCCAATATGATTACGCACTATAAACCTGTAGATGCAGAGCTTGAAAAAGAATATGCTCAGCTTGAATCATATCTGGGACAGTATAAAATTAAGGGAATCATCCAAAAGAAAATCTATGGTAAATCAAATCCATGGAAAAAGGAATATGAAACTGAACTTATCAAAAGCAGAAAATATGCTGCCTGCATCATGTCTGCAACAGAAATTGCAGACTATTTTGAGGACTTATAAGTCCAAAATGATTTAAAACAAAAACAATGGGAAATTTAAAACTAAAAGGAAAGGATATATTAAAACTCGGCTATCCAAATAATCAAAGCGTCAATGTGGCTTTGGAGGTCATGAAAAGAAATTTTGCAACGAAGAATATTCATCATGTAAAATCTATTTTAAAAGACATCCTCCTCAATCCGGAGAACTTTGAAAAAGACCTGACTTTCGGACAGATCGCAGAATCGTTGCTTTCATCCAGAAAAACAGAAAAAAGGATGCTCAATAATCAGCGCGCTTCCTTCCAGATCTTTGGAAACAATATCTCTGAGGAAGCAAAAAACCAGCTGTATACCGCTTTAAAAATGCCAATCTCAACGCAGGGCGCTTTAATGCCCGATGCACACAGCGGCTATGGACTGCCGATTGGCGGTGTTCTGGCTGTAGAAAATGCAGTAATCCCCTACGGAGTGGGAATGGATATCGGCTGCAGAATGAGCCTCAGTATTTTGGATATACCGGTTTCATATCTAGACGGCGCGAGAGATAAATATGAAAAAGCTCTTGCCGAACACACCAAATTCGGGATGTACGAAACCCATAAATCTCATATTGATCACGAGATCTTTGAAAGAGATACCTTCGATATGATTCCGATTTTAAGAAGATTAAAAGGAAAAGCCATTAAGCAGATGGGGTCATCCGGAGGTGGAAATCACTTCGTGGAATTCGGAGAAGTAGAGATTACGGAAGAAGAGGAACAGATCGGGTTGCCAAAAGGAAAATATTTGGGCATTCTGTCCCATAGTGGCTCAAGAGGCTTAGGTGCTGAGATTGCACAATACTACTCAAGAGTAGCAGCAGATCAGTGCCCGTTGCCAAAAGAAGCCCAGCAGTTTGCCTGGCTGGATCTGAATACCCATCTCGGTCTGGAATACTGGACTGCAATGAATCTTGCCGGAGACTATGCTTCCGCCTGTCATGATGATATCCACAGAAGGCTTGTAAAAGCGGTGGGTGGAAGAGTAAAAGCCAGAATTGAAAATCACCACAATTTCGCATGGAAAGAAGTTCATAACGGAAAAGAAGTGATCGTTCACAGAAAAGGCGCTACTCCAGCCCATGAAAATGAACTGGGAATGATTCCCGGATCCATGACGGCAAAAGGTTTTATCGTCCGCGGAAAAGGAAATCCGGATGCCCTGAACTCAGCGTCGCATGGAGCGGGAAGAGCCCATTCAAGGGGAGAATGCAGAAGCCTTTTTACTCAGAATGATATCAAAAAAGAGCTGAAGTTGAAGAAAGTCACTTTGATGGGCGGTAATACGGAAGAAGCACCAATGGCTTATAAAGACATTCACGAAGTGATGAATGCCCAGAGCGAATTGGTAGACATCCTGGGAACATTTCAGCCTAGAATTGTGAGAATGGATAAATAACGTAGTTGTTGGTTTCTAGTTGTCAGCTGAAAGAATTATGCTTTCAATTACAAACCTACAGTTTTAACCTTATAGGTTTCAAAAGCCTATAAGGTTTTATAAATAATCATGTTGATACATATCGTTATCAGGATGATCAACAAAAAAATAAAAAAATGGGAGCACCTCATAACATAAAAAGATACGGAGAAGTCTGGCCGGAATTTAGAATCCGACACGGACTTGAAATTTTGAATAAATTAAAAGATAAAGTCATTATATCAGGGGGCTGGGCTTGGCATTTTATGTCAGAACCAGGGCATACAGAATACAAACATGCCCATGACCACAAGGATATTGATGTTTTTGTAAAAAAAGAAAACGCAGCAGAAGCAGTTAAGGTTCTTCAGCAGGAAGGGTTTCAGAAAGTTTGGACCCGATATGATCATCTGCAGAGTGAAGAAAATTTCCGCAGATATGAGAAAACAATAGAACCCGAAAACGGGAAACCTCATAGAGTTACTATAGATTTCTTTGAAAGAAATGATTTGGAAACGATTGAGATTAATGGCTTTACGGTTGTTAAACCTGAAACTTTACTGACTTTTTACAGAAACATTCACTCCAGTGATAAATGCTGGGCGGTGATGGCTGCTAAAGATTTACTCCAGAAAGGAATAGACCCCATCGGTCATCCAAAATTAAGTGAAATGCCTAACGTCAATTAAAATGGAAAAAAGATACAAACAACAATATTCTTCTTACTATACTGATTGCCTGGTGGTTTGCCCTGACTGTGGAAAGGACGCAGTTGTTAAAAATGAAAACAATTATAAAGAAGCCGTTCTTGAATGCAGACACTGTAATTTGAGAAAAACAGGATATGAAATGGTGATGTACAAAGCAATTGCTAAGCTTCATTGCCCTATCTGTGCACATTCTATCCGCGTTGAAAGATGTGTAAAAGAAAAGCTTCCGAATATATCAGTTCAGTGTGGAGAATGTGATGCCCGGTTCGATATAAAACCAAAATATGAAAAGTATTTCAGCAATTATTCTCAGAAAGCACAGGGGCTGAAGCAGGCTGAAGTTTTTGGCTGTCCCCTTTATTTCCAGGATGACTGCAAAGGAAATTTATTTTGGGCTAAAAACAGAGAGCACCTTTTAGAAATGGAGGCTTATGTTTCATCAGAATTAAGAACACTGCCATACAGAATGCGTATGGTAGAAAGACTGCCAGCCTTTATCAAAGAAGCAAAGAATAGAGAAGCAGTCTTAAAAATTTTACAAAAATGGAAAAACTCATACAAATAACCTCAGGAAGAGGACCTTTAGAATGCCAGTGGGTTACCGCTAAAGTATTGAAGGTTCTTCTTGAGGAAATCAAGAATAATAAAATAGAATACGAAATTATTCACCGTGAAAATGGTGATGAAAACCTGACCCTTAAATCCGTAACCCTGCTTTTAAAAGCAAAAGAACTGAATACATTCTTAAAAACATGGTTAGGAAGCATATGCTGGACCGGAAAAAGTACATTCAGGAAACTTCATAAAAGAAGCAATTGGTTTATCGGTGTCTTCGAACTGGAAGGATTGGAGAAAATCAATTTCAGTGAAAAAGATATTCAGTTCCAGACCACAAGAAGTCAGGGAAGCGGCGGCCAGAATGTGAACAAAGTCAATACCGCTGTTCGTGCCATTCACGGACCAACGGGAGAAAGTGTTTTTGCACAGGATTCCCGGTCTCAGCTGGAGAATAAAAAACTCGCCATCATACGGCTTAAAGAAAAAGTGGCCGGAATTTATATCAAGCAGCTTGAAAAAAGGATGCAGGACACCTGGAACAATCATTTGCAGGTACAGAGAGGAAATCCGGTCCGTACATTTTCCGGAACAGATTTTAAAAAGAATCATCAGGATAAATCATTCAAAAAACAAAGGAACGACCTGAAAAAAGAATTAAAAAACGAAAAAAATGACCTTAACTAAAAGTAAATATTATTTTGAAGCACTGGACAATTATCCATACAGCCTTCCGGACTGCCTGGAAGCACTGAACTATGCCTTGTCCTATGACCCTGAAGATGCAGACAGCCTTAGCCTGATGGGAAGAATATACAGCGAAATGCTGACGGATTATGAAAAAGCGAAAATCTATTTTGAAGAAGCGATACAGTGTGATGTCGCTAATCTCAATACGCCCTTACACTATATCAAATGTCTTTTGGATAATGAAGATTTGGAAGAAGCCGAAAAGCTCATTACCTATGCTTTAAAAATCAAAGGAATAGACAAAGCAAGGATATTGATCCAAAAATCGTTGTTGTTGGAGATGAGATTTGAATATAAAAAAGCTTTGGACCCCTTGAATGGAGCAAAAAAGTACATCTATGCTCAAAGTATGTTGGATTTTTTAAATGGAAAGGTGAAATTTATAAAAGCAAAACCGACTAAAAGGTTAAATAAAAAATATAAAAAGAAGAAAAGAAGACTGATTAAGTTTTTTTTTTTAATTTAACAATTTTTATTCTGTTTTTATGTGAATAAAATATAAATTCATCTTTTTAAAAACAAACTTATGAACAAAAAATTATTTTTATGGCCGGTATCGGTGGCTGTATTCTTTGCTTTCGGCAAAATGAATGCACAAAATTCAAATGAACTTATTCAGAAGTACTATCAGAAAAGTGGACAGTTAGCACAAAAAAACGGGACCACTAATAACACAGGCGTTATTATTTTGAATGAAGATCCTTCCAAAAGCCTGGGTGTGAATATCGTGAATGTTCAGCAGACGATTAACGGACTCAGGATCTATAATGCTTTGGGTAAAGTAATGATTAAAGAAGATAAAATCATCTCTGAAAAAAATGATTTTAAAAGAAATGTTTCTGTTGCCAGCCAGGGAAAGTCTAAAGACAGATTTTCAGAAGACCTCCTAAAACAAAAACTGAATCTTGATGAAATTTCCAAAGTGGATTACCTTCCCAATGTATATTTTGAAAAGAATGGTGTCTATGTTTTGGCAAAAGAACTGTTTGTTACCGATAAAAATTCTTCCGATGTATGGCATGTCATTGCTGATGCTTCTACAGGTGACGTTCTTGCAAAAGATAACTTAACGGTAGATTGTAATTTTACCCATGACAATCACTTTGATAATGAATCACAATCTCATGCAGAGCAGCATTTAGGATCTGAAGCAAAGGCTGAAGCTGGGGTTGGAGCATTGAATAAACCAATCAGCAGCCTGCTTGTTCCGACGAATGCTTCTTACAATGTTTTCGCACTTCCTGTAGAAGCACCCACATTCGGATCTCGCTCAATTGTCAGTAATCCGTGGGATATAACAGTTTCTCCGGAAGGATGGCATTCTGACGGAACGAATGCTTACACCAATACCAGAGGGAACAATGTGTATGCCTATTCTGATCAGACGAATGCCAATACTCCTGGTTACTCACCAAGTGGTGGAGCTTCATTAAACTTTGATTTTCCATTTGCAGAAGGAAGGTTTATAAACCCTTTAACCCACAGAGATGCGGCCATCACCAATTTATTCTATATGAATAATAAAATGCATGACATTTTCTACAAGTTTGGATTTACAGAATCTGCAAGAAACTACCAGACCAATAACTTCGCGAATGGAGGAATGGGAAATGATGCTGTAAATGCTGAAGCATTTGATGGAAGTGGTCTGAATAATGCGAATTTTAGTTCTGGATATGAAACTGTAATTTCGGGAATAACTTATCTCCAGGCTCCAAGAATGCAGATGTATCTTTGGGACAGAACCCAGACCGCAGCAGATCCTATTTCCAGATACCAGTATAATTCTCCGGCAACTGCTGTAAGCAGACCAAAAGTAATGACGGGCAGCGCAGCCTTTGGTCCTCTTTTATTTGATGGACAGACAGTGACCGGGGATCTTGCTGTTTCAGTACCGGCAGATGCCTGTACACAACCAGCGTTGGGAAGTCTTACCGGTAAAATAGCAGTAGTAACAAGTACAACCTGTGAATATAGCCTGAAAGTTTTGAATGCACAGAAAGCAGGAGCTGTAGGAGTTATTGTCTACAGACCGTCTACTGATACTCCGACCAATATGGGTGCAGGTGCTTCCGCTAGCCAGGTTACCATTCCTTCTATCAATATAGGAAAAACGGAAGGGCTATATATGGTAACAGAAGTGGGGAATGGAAATATGATCAATGCTACATTAGGAAATGATTTTAATGGCTTTAAACATTCAAGTTTGGATAACGGGATCATTGCCCATGAATACGGGCATGGTATTTCAAACAGATTAACAGGCCAGGGATACAGCTGTCTTTCTGCAGTCAATAGTGCAGAACAGATGGGAGAAGGATGGTCTGATTTCTTTGCATTAATGCTTACAACAAGACCGGGAGACACTTCAGCGTTAGCCAGAGGGATGTCAACCTATTCAGCAGATCAGCCGACAACAGGAGCAGGAATAAGACCTGCCAAATACTCTCCGGATTTTGGTGTAAACAGTTATACCTACGGAAATACAAATACCGTTTCCGGTTCCCATGCCATAGGATTTATATGGGCAACCATGCTTTGGGATCTGACATGGAAATACATAGAAAAATATGGATACAACAGTGATGTGCTGGCAAGTGCCACGTCTGGAAACGCAAAAGTTTTACAGCTTGTTGTCAATGGGCTTAAACTACAGGTATGCAGCCCTACATTTATCGATGGGAGAGATGCCATCCTTCAGGCAGATGCTGTAGGAAATGCAGGGCTTGATAAATGCATGATCTGGAAAGCTTTTGCCAAGAGAGGGTTAGGTGTTAATGCTTCTGCCGGAGTTAGAGCGACAGCTAATGATCAGGTTGAAAATTTTGAAGTTCCTCAGGAATGTAACACTGTTTTAGCGACTCAGGATGTAAAAGGAACAGAGAATAAATTTGTGATATTCCCTAATCCGACTTATGATGAATTCTTTGTAGGTAATTTAGAAGCGTCTTCTAAAGATGTGCAGATCAAAATGTTTGATATGTCTGGAAAATTAGTCTACTCAGATGCCAGAGATTCTCAATCCAAAAAAGGAATTTCCACAAAAGGCCTTCAAAAAGGAGTATATATGGTGCACATCAAGCAGGGTGAAAAAGCTCAGACTGAAAAACTGATTGTAAGATAAATCCTACCGTTTAATCAATATAAAAGGGCCTGCAAAGGTCCTTTTTTTGTAGCTTTAATATATGGAACTGTATTTTAAACTTAAAACACTTCAGCTAAAAGAAACTTTCTCAATCGCTTATGGAAATTATGACAAAAGGGAAGCGCTGATTGTAGAACTGTCTTATAGCAACAGTAAAGGGTATGGCGAATGTGTTGCCATAGATTATTATCAGATCAATCTCAAGGATTTTATCATCAGGTTAAAAGAAATTCAGCCGGTACTTGAAAAACAGGGTATCATGCATCCAACAGAATTTTTCCGTTTTCTTTCGGGGCTTGATCTGCATCCGTTTTTACTGTCTGCTTTAGATTGTGCCTATTGGGATCTGTTCGGAAAACTGGAAAGCAAAAGTTTTGTAGAATTGAATACGATTCCTTCTGAGAACTTAGTAGAAAGTTCTATTACCATTTCGGTAGCAGATGTTGAAGATCAGATCAGAAAAATAGAAAACAGCAAGTGGAACAGGTTCAAAGTAAAATGCAAAGGACTGAATAAAGATCATATTGAAAAACTGCTGAAGTTAGACCATACTATTGCCTTAGACTCCAATGCTAGCTTCACAGATCAGGACTGCCTCTGGCTTCAGGAAAATAAAGATATCAGTCGGTTTTCTTATCTGGAACAGCCAAGACCCGTTGGGAATTACAGCACGCTCAATAAAGCAAGTTTTGCAAACTGGATGGCAGATGAGGATTGTCAAAACCTCAGTTCTCTGGAAGAACTGCTACCTTACTATAAAAGTGTCAACATCAAACTGATGAAATGTGGAGGACTGACTCCAGCTTTAGAAATGATCAGGAAAGCAAAAGAATTAGGCTATAAGATCATGATAGGCTGTATGACAGAATCTACCGTTGGAATTTCGGCAGGCTGTGTACTGGCAGGATTGGCAGATTTTGTCGATCTGGATGGAGCCAACCTGATCTCCAATGATCAGGCTTCCGGAAATTTCGTGGAAAACGGGAAAATAATCCTATCCGGAAAACCAGGATTGGGAATAGTTCTAAAATAAGCCATAAAGGAGTTATGAATGATAAGTAGTTATAAGTTTTGTACATCTATACTCTCAATCTCTCACTCACTCCAACTCTAAAATACTATTTCTTATTCACAGAAATCAGATAATCATAAACCATCTGGTGCTGTTCATTATTTAATTTAGCCTTCGGAGCCATTCTGCTTAAAGTTTTGATCCATCCCTGATCATCATGCTTGGCAGGATCAGGTAGTTTATGGCATCGGGAACATGAATTTTCAAAAATAGTTTTCCCTTGAACCAGCTGTTCAGACGCGGTATACTTCGGTCCGGTCACAGCTGTACTTTTAGGGCCGCACGATACCATCAATACAGTACATGCTCCCATACCTAAGATTGTTTTTTTCATACCCATATTTTGATTTGGTGATTATTTCTTCACAGAAACAATGTAATCGTACACCCACTGATGCTGCTCGTCTGTCAATTTCGCTTTTGGAGCCATTGAATTCATGATTCCTACCCATTGTACAGACGTGTGTGCTGTAGGATCCGGTAGTTTATGGCATCTTCCGCAGGCATTTTCAAAGATTGTTTTTCCCTGTGCTATTTGTTCTGCAGTAGAAACAGCGGGTCCCATAGGGGCGGCTGTAGAAGCCTTTGGTGTACAAGATGCCAGTAAAATACAGGTAAATAGTGCAGCAGCGGATATTTTTTTCATGTTTCTCAATTTTGATTCCTAACAAATGTAGGAATTTCCCTCTCCCGTTGATGAAACGACTGCTAGTTTTAATTTAGAAGAAATAAAATTAATGGCCGTTTGTATGGGAGTTTGAAGGTTATTTTTATACTTTTGAATCAATGAAATTTTCTACAGAAGAACTCATCGAAGGAATACGGTCAGGAAATAAACGTCTGACTGCAAAAGCTATTACATTAGTTGAAAGCAAAAAAGCCGAGCACAGAGCCCAGGCTGAAGAACTTCTGAAAGAAATCATGCCTTTTACAGGAAACTCCATCAGAGTAGGAATTACCGGAGTACCGGGTGCCGGAAAATCTACATTTATTGAAAATTTCGGAAGATTGGTCATTGCTAACGGAAAAAAAGTAGCCGTTCTGGCTATTGACCCAAGTTCCTCCATCAACAAAGGAAGTATTTTGGGGGATAAAACAAGAATGGAAGAGCTTGCCAAAGAAGAAAATGCCTTTATACGCCCTTCCCCAAGTTCCGGATTTCTTGGAGGGGTAGCCAATACCACCTTTGAAACCATGATGATCTGCGAAGCGGCAGGATATGATTATATTTTGATCGAAACTGTAGGTGTTGGCCAGTCAGAAGTTTTGGTAGCCGATATTACCGATGTATTTCTATTCCTGAAGATCATTGGTGGGGGAGACGAGCTGCAGGGCATCAAGCGTGGGATTATGGAGATGGTGGATGTTATTTTTATCAATAAAGTAGATAAGGATAACCTTCAGAAGGCAAAAAATACAAGATTGGAATTGAAACGGGCCCTGGACTTTATTCCTCCCAAAGAGAAAGGCTGGAAAATTCCTGTATTATTAGGTTCTGCTCTTTATAATGAAGGTCTGGATGAGGTTTATACAAAAATCTATGAATTCATAGATCTAAAAAAGAAAAGCGACCGCTTTAAAGAAGTTCGCACCCAACAGGCCGAAAAACGCTTTGAATATTGGGTTCAGGAATATATTCTGGCCATGATGAAAAGAAGCAGTTCTGTAGAAGAGGCTTATGTACAGCACAAAAAAAATGCTTCAGAAATGGTTTCTAATCCCAGCACTGAAGCAAAAATATTTGTTGAAAATTTTTTATCTAAAGACTAAAGTTTTTCCTGCGGTTTCTCTGTTTCTTCATTTTTTGAAACAGTACCGTCATAGGTAATTGGCTGTCTGTCGTTACTTCTCATAGAAACGAATGCTTTACCGTTTTTAAATACTTCTATCGTAATTTCGTCAACGTTTCTTACATCCACAGGTTTGATCTTTAAAGTCCAGTTTCCCTTTTTATTTTGAGATTTGTTTACTGTGAAATCTTTCGAAGTAAAACGGTAGCTGTTATTTGCGGTATTATAAGAAGCATTGTATAATCTTCCAAAGTAAGGGAGAGTAACTTCTAAATTATTTTTCTTAAGAACAATAGTGTAACTTAGTCCATCCAGCTGAAGCATTCTTGTGGAAGGAGCATTTTGAATAGACCCCATCACATTAATCACCTCATAGTTCATAGGATTGGCCCGTTGGGCATAAAAAGTAAATTCCTCAGAATCTACCAGTGTGTCTACTGTTTTGGAATCCAATGAACCCTGTGAAGAGCAGCTCTGAAAGAAAAAAAGAAAACCAAAAATAAATATAAGTGAGATATACTTTTTCATAACCGTAATAATTGTTAAATTTAAATAGCAAAATGTATGCAAATATATCCCTTCTCAACCATTTTGGAACAAAAATTGTAAATGTTGAATTATTAACACTCGAAATATGAAATTTACACATCTATTAGGAATAGGAGCAGTTGCCTTGTCAACTGTAGCTTGTACTACAAATCCGATTACGGGCAGGTCTTCATTACAGATCGCCAATAACTCGGAAATACTGACTATGTCTTCCCAGGAATATAAAACAACATTGTCTAAATCTAAGATTATCTCCGGAACTGCAGATGCCAAAAGAGTATCGAGTGTAGGGAGCAGAATAAAAAGCGCTGCAGAAAGATACTATCAGAGCATAGGAAGATCAGCAGATCTTGCCAATTACAACTGGGAGTTTAATCTTCTGCAAAGCAATGAATTGAATGCCTGGTGTATGCCTGGCGGAAAAGTGGCAGTATACACAGGAATTCTTCCTGTCACGAAAAATGATAATGGTCTTGCAGTAGTTATGGGACACGAAGTTTCACATGCTTTGGCAGGGCATGGAAATGAAAGAATTTCTCAGGCAATGGTAGCACAGTATGGCGGTTCTATTTTGGGCGGAACCATTTCCAATTCACAATGGGCCGGTATTTTTGAAAAAGTGTATCCTATCGGGTCACAGGTGGCTTTATTGAAATACGGAAGAAATCAGGAATCAGAGGCAGATCAGATGGGACTGTACCTGATGTCTATGGCAGGATACGATCCGAGAGAAGCCATTCCTTTCTGGAATAGAATGGAAGGTGCCTCTTCAGGAGCAAAACAGCCGGAATTCCTGTCTACTCACCCAAATCCTGAGACCAGAATTTCAGACATCAATAGAAACCTTCCAAAAGCTTTGGAATATTATAAAGCGGCAGGAGGAAAGATATAATGATTTAACATTTTAATCTTATATAAAGCCTTATTGAATTTTATTAAATTGGGTAAGGCTTTTTAATCAACCACTAAACACAATATTTATGAAAAGTTTATCAATTACCGGACTTATACTGCTTGCGGTTTCAGCATTGCTTTTTTATCTGACCACTGATTTTACGGTAGGAGGAATTACCATCTCACATATGATGGGAATGATGGCCGGAGTAGGAATAGGCCTTATTATCGGCGGAATGGTAGGATATGTAAGCAAAGGAAGCGCCCTCAAGGCTGAAGAAAAAAGAAAAGAATTCAAACAACTGCAAAAAGATAAAGAAGAACTGGAAAAGCAGGCGGCAGAAATTGCCCAACGTGAAGCACAACTTCAGCAACAAAATCAAAACCCTCAAATTTAAAATTTGAGGGTTTCTTTATAGCTGTTATTTTCAAATTATTTAAATCTGTAGCCTACACCTACCAAAAACAGGTTAGGTCTGTTGTCGTATCTGATCTCTGAACCAGAAACCTTATTGATGAAGTTTCTTTCATCCTTACTGAATGAGCCTTCATATCGGGCATTAACGATCAGTTTTTTAATTTCAAGCTGCGCACCGAACTGATACCCTACTGTGAAATTATTTTTAACGTTTTCCTTGAAATCGTTGTAGGTATTTTCCTTACTCAAATTGTAGCTGGCCACTGGTCCTACAAAAACCCCAAGCATATCTCCTAAAACATTATGCCCCAGAAGAACAGGCATATCAAGACGGTTGCTTTTTACATCAAAAGTAGTATTCTCTGTAGTGAATTCATTTTTGAAATGTGTATAATATAATTCCGGCATTACATAGAATGAGCCCGGAAGTGCTACTTTTACTGATAGTCCAACATTGAAGCCTGCATTGTTTTTTCCTGTTCCTTCAATGGCTTCATTCACTGTTCCTTTAATATTTTTCCATGAAGGAGAGCCTGTCGGGAAGATTAAGTTAGCTTTTCCTGCCAGTGAGATCTGCGCA
Source organism: Chryseobacterium pyrolae (assembly GCF_025153485.1). NCBI lineage: Bacteria > Pseudomonadati > Bacteroidota > Flavobacteriia > Flavobacteriales > Weeksellaceae > Chryseobacterium > Chryseobacterium pyrolae. The sequence goes on along the minus strand of NZ_JANZQH010000005.1, from coordinate 168,549 downwards.
GAAGCGAACATTGAAAACCCGATTAATGCTATACTAAGTACCTTTTTCATTATCATCTATTTTATGGATTGTATTTTCAATCGTTTTATTATTTTCAAGTAAATATTCTCTCAGTTCTTTAAACAGTTCCGAAGAATAAACGAAGTCAATAAGATTTTTATTGCCCGCAGTGATCAGAATGTCTTTATTTCCTTCCCATTCTTTGATCCCTAATCTCAGGTATACAATTTTCTGCCCAATCGTCATCACAGAATTCATATCATGAGTATTGATGATGGTTGTTGTATTGTATTCCTGGGTAATCTCCACAAGAAGATCATCAATGATATTCGACGTATAAGGATCAAGACCGGAATTCGGTTCATCACAGAACAGATACTTCGGATTGTTCACAATGGCTCTTGCAATGGCGACACGCTTCTGCATTCCTCCGGAAATCTCCGATGGGAATTTTCTGCCTGCTTTATCAAGATGCACCCTGCCTATTACGTCAAAGACCCTTTTCTTTTTTTCTCTGAAAGTAAGATTTGTAAACATATCCAGCGGAAACATGATATTCTCTTCCACGGTAAGCGAATCAAAAAGTGCACTGCCCTGGAATACCGTTCCAATCTCCGACCGAAGGTGCTGTTTTTGATCTCTGGTCATCGTATTGACATCACGGCCATCAAAAAGGATCTCTCCTGATGAAGGCTGGTAAACATTCAGCAGGCTTTTCAGGAAAACTGTTTTCCCCGAGCCACTCTGCCCGATGATCAAATTCACCTTTCCTTTGTCAAAGGAAGTCGAAATTCCCTTAAGCACTTCAACATTGTCAAAACTCTTCTTAAGATCTTTTACCTCAATCATTAGCTTAATATTAATTGGGTTAAAATTAATTCAGAAATGATAATAAATACCATGGTCCATACTACTGCCTGCGTACTGGCTCTACCTACTTCCAGCGATCCTCCTTTTACATTATAACCGAAATAAGAAGGAACTGTAGCAATAATAAAAGCGAATACAGTAGTTTTTACAAATGCATAGTACACGAATAAGTTCGGCATAAACATCTGAATACCTGTGATATAGTCGTTTTCAGTCCAGTTTCCGGTCAGCATACCTGCCAGATGTCCACCCCCAATACCAAATACGATACTGATGGCGATAAGGAGAGGATTGAAAATAACACAGGCGAAAATTTTAGGCAAAATCAGGAAATTGGGAGAATTCACCCCCATAATGTCCAATGCGTCGATCTGTTCAGAAACCCTCATGGTTCCTATACTTGATGCAATATAAGATCCTACTTTACCCGCCAGAATAAGGCTGATGATGGTGGGAGAAAACTCCAGAACCAAAACTGCCTTTGTAGCATATCCCACGAATGAAGGCGGGATTGGAAAAGAGGAAGAAGCAAAGTTGTTGAACATCTGGATAGCGACTACCGCTCCCACAAATATAGAAGTGAAGATCACAAGCCCAAAAGAATTGACGCCGAGATCATTAATTTCTCTCATGAACAGCTTCCAAAAAACCCTCATTTTCTGGGGTTTCTGCAAGGATTTACCTAGAAGGATAATGTATTCTCCTACTGCTGTGAAAAACTTTTTTAACATGCTGCTAAATTAGACTTTTTTTATTTAATTAAAGTTAAGGCTCAGGGTAATACCTGAGGTTTATTTAACCTTAGAAGCAAATATGATTCCTCAATCTTAATCTTAACCTTTTGTTTGATTTATTTTGCGTTTTTATCGCCACCGATCACCAATAAGACTGTCTTTAAAATAATGACCAGATCCAGAACAAAACTCCAGTTTCTTACATAGAACGTGTCTGCAAGGATCCTTTTTTTCATTTCTACTTCCACATCTCCGTAATCTCCACGCAATCCACTTACCTGAGCAAGGCCAGTGATACCCGGGGATACCATGCTTCTTAAGCTATATCTTCCGATCTTTGGTTTGTAATAATTGTCCACAGACAGCATATGTGGGCGTGGACCTACGATAGACATTTCTCCTTTCAGGACATTAATAAACTGAGGAAGCTCATCAAGACTTGTTTTTCTAAGGAATTTCCCGATTTTTGTGATCCTTGAATCATTCTCTTCCGTAGTTTTTGTAGCAGATTCGTCATTGACGACCATGGTTCTGAATTTTAGGCAGGAAAATACTTCTTCATGGAAGCCGTACCTCTTTTGTACAAAAAAAACAGGGCCTTTGGACGTTGCTTTTATTAGAATCGCAATCACCGGAAAGAGCCATGAGCAAAGTAAAACTAAAATCGTAACTGAAAAAGCGATGTCAAAAATCCTTTTAACCAGAAAATTGGAATAATAGTCCAAAGGATATTTTGCCTGGCTTAGGATCGGCTGTGTCTGAATATACCCAAGATCATACAGGAAAAAATCACTCTGTGTAATGCTGGGAATCAATGAGACGTGAACCTTATTGTCCTCCGCCAGTTTGAAGATTTCTGTTTCTATCCCCTCACTGAATGTATTTTCTGTAGATAAAAACAGGGTGTGAATTCCATTTTTTTTCCAAAAAGCAACCAGATCATTGGGACTTATATCAGAGCTTTCGTAATCAAAAGTTTTATATCCGTAATCTTTTCTGTCTTTAAATATATTCTTTAAAATCTCAGTAGAACCGGTCTCGCCCAGAAACATGACATTTCTATAATTAATCCCCAGCGACCGGAAGTATTTTATGGTAAAATAAATAACTGATTTTGCCAGAAAAATAAAGAAAAAAAGATAAAATGAAAGCCAGTAAATATCCGAATTGAAAAATACATTCTTACTAACCTTTCCTATAAGCATGACTCCCAATATAAAAAATATGAAGTGAATCAGAAGGCGTTCCAAAAACAAAGTATAGGTAAGATTTCTCTGGATATTATAAATTTTTGTCCTGCCGCTAAGCAGCATCCAGAACAAAAAGAGTAATATCAGGGAAAAAATATTCTGATACCAGGTTTCTTCGTGATACCGCAAGCTTTCATTTCTGCTGATAAAAAAGAAAATGAAGATAAATGCAATAACCATAAGGTCAAGCAAAATAATGATCGATTTCAGGTATCTAGAGTATCGAATTCTCTGCATCTATCGGTGTTTATAACGGATACGAAGAGCTAAGGTACGTATTTTTTACGGTATATTCAGGTATTTATGAGTCTGAACCGAAGCCTGCCATTCCGGGTGGGCCAAAATAAAATCGGTAATCTTTGGATACATCTCATCACGCTTGCTCCATTCGCTTTGCATATACAGCTTACAGTTTTCTGAAACCTTTGCTGCCTGCTCCTGTGCAAATGTAAAGTCGTGTTGATTGAATATGATCACTTTAAGTTCACTGGCTTTCTCATAGATCTCTTCTTTCGGAAGTCCTGTTTTCTTAGGTGAAAGGGTGATCCAGTCGATCTGTCCGCTTAGCGGATAGGCACCAGATGTTTCAATATGAATGGTACATCCCAGTTCCTTTAATTTGGAGGTCAGGATATCCAGATTCCACATCAGCGGTTCTCCACCGGTCAGGACAATCGTTTTACAGTGTTTTGCTGCCGTTTCGGCAATTTCCTCTGCATTCATCAGCGGATGGAGGTTAGGATCCCAGCTTTCTTTTACGTCACACCAGTGACACCCAACATCGCAGCCTCCCAATCTTATAAAATAGGATGCTTTTCCGGTGTGGGCTCCTTCTCCCTGTAAAGTGTAAAAATGCTCCATTACGGGGAGCATTTTACCTTCTTTTAATAAAATATCTTCTTCTTTATTCATTTTAAAATTAGTCGTTATAGACCGAAGTTTTGTATGCGATGATGGTGTTCTTCATCAGCATGGCTCTAGTCATTGGGCCTACTCCTCCAGGTACGGGTGTGATCCAGCTTGCTTTGGCTGCACAGCTGTCAAAATCTACATCACCTGCAAGGTAGTATCCTTTTGGAGAGTCATCATCTACTCTTGTAATACCTACATCTACGATTACTGCGCCATCTTTGATCATATTTCCTTTTAAGAAATGAGGATCGCCCAAAGCGGTAATAACAATGTCCGCTTTTCTTGTATATTCTTCGATGTCTTTCGTGTAAGAGTGTGTTAAAGTCACGGTAGAGTTCCCCGGGAAATCTTTTCTTCCCATCAGGATGCTCATCGGTCTTCCTACGATCTTGCTTCTTCCGATGATGACACAGTCTTTCCCTTTAGTTTCAATATTATATCTTTCCAATAAGGTCAGAATCCCGAAAGGAGTAGCAGGAAGGAATGTATCCATTTCCAACGCCATTTTCCCGAAATTTTCAGGATGGAAACCATCTACATCTTTTCTTGGATCAATAGCCAGAATGATCTTTTCCTGATCGATCTGATCTGGTAAAGGAAGCTGTACGATGAAACCGTCAACCGCCTTAGATTTATTCAGCTCGTCGATCTTTTCCAATAATTCAGACTCAGAAACGGTGCTTGGGAATTTGACAAGCGTAGAACGGAATCCTACTTCCTCACAGTCTTTTACCTTACTGTTTACATACGCCTTGCTCGCTCCGTTGTTTCCTACAAGAATGGCTACCAGATGTGGTGCTCTTTTCTTGCTTTCAAGGATCTTTTCCACTTCAACCTTGATCTCCGCTTTTATTTCTTTGGATACTTTCAGTCCGTCAAGAATTTCTGCCATTTTTACTTTTTTTACTTTTATTTAGATTTTATTGAATACAACAATATCCTGAAATTCATCCGCACTTTCCTTATCTACATTAGTTCTCCAGAACCCTTCTTTTACTGTGGTCACTTTTAAACCGGCTTCTGCAGCCATTTGGTTCAGTAAAGGGATACTTACCGCAATATTAGCTGCGGTCACTTTATCATCCATCAGTCTGTAGCCTTCATATTGATGTGGAAATGGCATGGTGCCAAATTCTGTTTTAGAATCATCATACAGAAAGAAAGTGGCTAAACACTGTCCGCTGCTGTTTAAAACACGACTGATCTCATTCAGATATCTTTTGATCTCGGGAATCTGCATATGCGTGAAAACCGAGAATAGGAATACTTTGTCAAATTCTGCATCATGATAAGGGAATGTAAAACTCTCTGCTTTTTGGCTGAAAGTATTATAAAGGTCATTGTAAATAGGGGTAAACTTGAATTTAAAATTCGGATGTTTCTGACTGATATTTTTGTTGCACCAGTTGATTCCTTTTTCTACAGCATCAAAGCCGTCATAAGTTCCTTTATCGATGATTCCTGTAAGTGCTACGGCGGTTCTTCCGATTCCGCATCCCACATCCAGGACGTGATCTGTATTTTGTAAGCCGATATATTTTTTAAGGGCATTTACCTGACGTATCCCGTGAGGAATAAAGTCGCTGCCCCCCACATAAATATCACCTTTCTTAGGTTCATTCTTGGATCTTTTTCCGGTAAGGCCATCATAGAGATCTATTGGGAAATAATAGATCTTTCTTCCCAAGAGCCTAAGGCTGGGAGGAAGTTTATAATAATATGATCGTAATGCAGACATCTGCTATTTATTTCCTTTATAATAATTGATCAATCCATTGGTAGAGCTGTCATGAGAACTTACTGCCTCATTGTTTTCAAGCTCGGGAAGGATCTTGTTGGCTAAAACTTTTCCTAATTCTACACCGAACTGGTCGAAGCTGAAAATATTCCAGATAACACCCTGAACAAAGATTTTATGTTCATACATCGCAATTAACTGTCCTAATGAAAAAGGAGTTAACTCGTTGAATAGTATAGAGTTGGTAGGTGTGTTTCCGTGGAAGACTTTGTAGTTCAGCAATCTGTCGATCTCCTCATCAGATTTTCCTTCGTTTCTTAATTCCTGTTCTACTTCCTCTTCCGATTTTCCAAAGGCAAGTGCTTCAGTTTGAGCAAAAAAGTTAGCTAAAAGTTTCGGCTGGTGATCAGAAACTGCGTTGCTGCTTTTTACATAAGCAATAAAATCTGCAGGAATAAGTTCAGTTCCCTGATGGATAAGCTGGTAGAAAGCATGCTGCCCGTTGGTTCCCGGTTCACCCCAAATAATTGGTCCCGTTTCATATTCTACAAATTCTCCGTTTCTGTCAACACATTTTCCATTACTTTCCATATCTCCCTGCTGAAGATAAGCGGCAAACCTGTCCAGATATTGAGAATAAGGAAGAATTGCATAGGTTGTTGCAGCATAGAAATTACGGTACCAGATCCCTAAAAGCCCCATCAATACCGGAACGTTTTCTGAGAAATCAGCCGTCTGGAAATGTTGATCCGTATCGGACGCTCCTTTCAGAAGCTGTTCAAAATTATCATATCCTACTGCCAGAACGATGCTTAGACCGATAGCGCTCCACAGAGAATATCTTCCACCTACCCAATCCCAGAACTCAAAAATATTTTCTTCTGCAATGCCGAAGTTTTTAACTGCCTCAACGTTAGTAGATAAAGCTACGAAATGCTTGGCCACATCTTCTCCTTTTCCGGCTTTCAGGAACCAGTCTTTCGCTGAGTTGGCATTGGTCATCGTTTCCTGAGTCGTAAAAGTCTTGGAAGCGATAATGAACAATGTGGTCTCGGGATTCAGTTTTTTAACGGTTTCTGCAATATGATTGCCATCAACGTTTGAAACGAAATGAACGTTTAATCTTGTTTTAAAATGTTTTAAAGCAGAACAAACCATCACTGGGCCAAGATCTGAACCTCCGATTCCGATATTCACGATATCCGTAATTTCTTTTCCACTGAAGCCTTTGTGTTCCCCCGAAATAATTTTTTCGGAGAAAGCTTTCATATGGTCAAGAATTCTTCTGATCTGAGGTTTGATATTTTCTCCGTCTACGATGATCTCTTTATCTGAAAAATCCCTTAAAGCGGTATGCAATACGGCTCTTCCTTCTGTTTCATTGATCTTGTCTCCGGAAAACATTTTGGAAATAGCATCTTTCAGCTGACATTCTTCTGCTAATTGCAGCAAAAGCTCCCTGGTTCTTGCGTCGATCAGGTTTTTAGAATAATCAAAAAGAAAATTATCTTTCTGCAAAGAAAATTCTTTGAAACGCTCAGGATTGTACTGGAAAAGACTTCTTAAGTCAAAGTCGTTACCTGCAAAATGTTCGTCAAGAGCTTTCCAGCTGGTGGTTTGTATAGGATTTATTTTTGATAGCATATTTTAGGAATTATATAGATTCAGAAATGAAAGGTTGGATCAGATGTTTAAAATCCATATCATTTTATTTCTGATGTGCAAATTTAAGGAAAAATAAAACCTCAGATAAATTTGAGCATGATAAATAACAATTTTTTAAAAAACAAACCTCAGATCAAGTCTGAGGTTCATCGTTATTGTTTGTGAAAGATGGATAAGAAAATTATTCCTCCATTTCGTTCAGAATATTTTCAAGACGCTTGGCGTTTCTTCCATAGATGTATTTGGTCCATAAAACAATGCCGGTTACAATGGCTATAGTTCCGATGAGAACGATCATAATCAAAGCCTGCTGATAGGAATCGGCGAAATTTCCTAAAGACTTGCCTTTTTTCTCGAATATATTATAGAATTCAAGTCCTAATGCGATCATGAAATGGGGTAGAAGCAGGAATCCGAATGACTGATAGCGCTCCATGTTCAGTTTCAATTCATGGTATATTTTCCAGAGGCTGTTTTTGGTATTTCCGCTATACAGCTCGGTTTGCTTATAAAATTTATAGAATCCGAAAAAGTAATAGGAAGATATGACGACAAGCATGGCGTAGGATGTATAATAAATGATGTACTGAGAGGGCGGAAAATCCAATTGCTGTGGAAAGAAGGCAATAAGAATGATGGCAATGACCTGCATAGGAAATTCTGCTTTCATGCTTTTCTGGATCTTTTCAATGGGATGCTTGCTTTTCTTTAACTGTTCTATGGTGTTGGGAATATAGACGCTGCTACCGTCTTCATTATTCCACTGTTCTTTTAATTGATCAAAATTCATAGCCTGATTTTTTTATGATTTGCTGTATTTTTTCTTTGGTTCTGTTTAGTTTTACACGGGCATTTACTTCGCTCAGCCCTAGGTTTTCCCCAATCTCTTTGTGGGACATTCCTTCCATGAAATAAAAGATAATGGCTTTTTCAAGAGCCTTAAGTTCCTGGACCGCACTGTAAAAAACTTCCATCTGTTTGTCCTTTGCGGGATTGTAGTCTTCATTTTGTACTTCAAAATGGTGGGGTACATCGGTTTGATTACTTGTGCGCTGTTTTTCTTTTTTTAAATAAGTAATAGCGGTATTGATGGCCACACGGTACATCCACGTTGAAAATTCACTGTTACCCTTGAAGTTCTGGTAAGATTTCCACAGCTGAATAAGAATTTCCTGCTGCAGGTCTTCCCGGTCTTCCACAGAATCCGCATAGATGCGGGAGGCCTTATATAGAATGCCTTTGTGCTGGTTGACGAGCTTTAAAAAAGCGGTTTCAGTTTGACTGCTCACGATGATTTCATGGTTTGATTATACATTAAAGACTTGATACGGGTTTTACGGTGTATCCTTTCGATCTTAAAAGATGGATCACTCCGTTTTCACCCATAAGATGAGCGCCTCCAACGGCAAAGAAAGCACTTTCTTTTTTCATCATTTCCGGCATTTTTTCTACCCAGTTTTTATTTCTGTCCGTAAGCATGGCTTTTTCCTGCCCGGCATTCATTATTTTATCATTTTTAAAAAGGGTGTAAACGGACTGTAGATCTTCTTTTTTAAATGCGGTTATCATTTTTTTTAACAGAATTTCGTATTCTTTTCCCATTTTCAACTGTCCGATCACCGCTTTCAAGTCATAAGCTTTATTAATGGAGGTCATCTGGTCTTCTACTTTTTCAAGCCCGGAGACTTTCTTTTTATTTTTAAGGGCATTTTGAAGAAGTTCTATTTCATATAATTTTATTTCAGTCTGTGGGCATGGTAAGGCTTTCATTGAAATCAGCGCGTACAGTGCCTGTGAGCTGGAATTGTCCATCTTTTTTAAATCTGTTCCGTAATCTGCTAAGACCTTATCCAGTTCCTTAGCTTCTTCAGGAGTAAGCTGATCGGATAGTTTTTTGTCCGTCTGATACATTTTCTGCATAGCCGCCATTTCAGTTGGATCCGTATAATTGATCTCCATTACAAAATGATTAGATTTTTCAAGAGCTTTCAATACTTTCGGTTTAATCTCAAAATCCTGACTGCACATGATATGGAACGTTCCTGCTATATAAGAGGGTTGTGTAAGTCCATTTCCGGAAACCTCCCAAAGTGTACTGTTTTCTGTGTCCTTGCTCTGAGCTTTTGCAGTCATAAAGGTTACCGATAATAATGTTGCGAACCCAAGTTGTATTAAATTTTTCATATGATTAAGTTTTTGATTATTTATTCTTTTAAACAGTTGGTAAGGGTAGTATAATAATCGTTACAGTTTTTTTGAAAAAAATAAAAAAACCTCCTGAACAGGAGGTTTGAAAAATCTAAAATTATGATGATAACCAATGGGTTAGGATTGCTTTTTGTTATTCTGTAATTTTTGTAGTTTGCAGTTTTGTCAGCTTTCTTTTTCTTAAAAAGTATATGACTACAGCTAAGATTAATAATAAAGGCCATACTGTGATAAGTCCTACGGCAATTTTTTGGATCAGATAAAACCCTTCTACAAAGGCATTTTTAGCATCATATATAAAATTGAATTTATATTTATTATCAATGTTACGGGTATTGGTAACGGCTATTTCAGCGATGCGAAGTTTAGGTTCTTTAATATAAATATCTATCGTGCTGTATTTGATGTTGTCTGTAGTGTCCATGCTGGCGAGCTGCTGCAGATTTCCTTCCGCCATATTATCATTGTCAAGTTCTACTTTGTCTTTATTGGCTTTCAGCTGATCGATATTTTCGCCTGTTTTTTTAACTCTTTTACCCTCCATTTCCGCGTATTTGATGTTTGATGTTACATCTTCGGCATTGATCGTTCTGGAATTCAGGAAAAGCTTTTTATCATTGATGAGCACAAGAAGCTCACCCAGTTTTTCTGTCGGAACACGCACCTGCATGGTATTTTCCGTCTGGTATTTTTTGATCAGCATGGCATCATCGGTGGAAGTATTGTAAGTGTCCTCGGAAATTACATTGCTTTGAAGATTGCTGTGGGTAACGAAGCCTCCCAAATCCTGCACTGTTTTTTCAATAGAAACCGTTGCTTCATAGACGTCCTTAACTTCCATATTGACATCAGCTGTTTTAATAAACTGTTTGTCCTTTATTTTCATTGTTGCTACAGACGAAACACTGTCTGAAACAATGGCCGTTGCAGAGTCTGTATTAGCATAGGCTTCGAGATCAGTTGAGGCCACTTCTCCTTTTTTACATGAATAGATTCCTAATAAAAGAACTGCTGACAGGGATAATTGAATGTAAGTCGTTTTCATAGCGTTGATTTTTTTTGTGGGTTTTCTTAGATCAAAGTTCTGTCAGGATCGTTTGTAATATTTGAAAATCCGTCGCAAAAAAATTGTAAAGAAATATTTGTGTTTTAATGGGTTGTAAATGAGTGTTTTGTAAAATAGATTGCAATGGGATGGCTTGTTTTCGGAGCAGTTTTTGCTTCACTTTTACAAATCAATCCCACAAAACATTACTATGTCAAATACTTTTTCCAAAATCAGAAACGCAATAGAATTATTCAGATCCATAGATTTTGACGAGTTGAGTACTATTTCTCAAAAAGTCGATCTCCCTAAACTGATGCAGAACTTTTCCCAACTGGATGATAAACAACTGAACGGAATGATGAAAATGCTTGATCCTGATCAGAAAAAACGTGAGCTTCCCCCGATCGATGGTGATTTTTATGATATCTACCACACACTGACTCCTGAGCAACGTGAGATTCAGCTTAAGGTAAGAGCGTTCATGGAAAAAGAAGTAAAACCTTTGGTGAATCATTATTGGCTGAGAGATGATTTTCCTTTTGAACTCATTCCTAAATTTCAGAAACTGAATATTTGTGGGGTCACCTATGAAGGATATGGCTGTCCGGGAATGCCCTTTCTGATGGAAGGGGTGATTGCTATGGAAATGGCGAGAATAGATGCTTCTATTGCTACATTTTTCGGAGTTCAGTCGGGCTTGGCAATGGGATCTATTTATATCTGTGGATCAGAAGAACAGAAACAAAAATGGCTTCCCCAGATGCAAAAGTTTGAAAAAATAGGGGCTTTCGGTCTTACAGAGCCAGAAGTGGGGTCCGGGGCAGCAGGCGGTCTTACCGTCACCTGTAAAAAAACAGAAGAAGGCTGGATTCTTAACGGTCAGAAAAAATGGATCGGAAATGCAACATTTGCTGACTTAATCATTATCTGGGCAAGAGATATGGATAGTGGAGAAGTGAAAGGTTTTATTGTCGAAAAAGATAATCTGGGCTATTCTGTTGAGAAAATCAAAGGGAAAATGGCTTTAAGGATTGTTCAGAATGGTTTGATCACTTTAAAAGACTGTCTGGTAACCGAAGAAAACCGGTTGCAACATGCCAATTCATTCAAAGATACCGGAAAAGTATTGCGTATGACCAGAGCTGGAGTGGCCTGGATGGCTACGGGTTGTGCGAGAGGGGCATATGAAAGTGCACTACAATATACCAGAACAAGAGAGCAGTTCGGTAAACCCATCGCCTCATTCCAGATGATCCAGGGACATTTGGTAGAAATGCTTTCCAATCTTACGGCCATGCAGACAATGGTTTTCAGACTGTCTGAAATGCAGGATGAAGGAATTTTAAAAGATGAACATGCTTCGCTGGCCAAGGTTTTTTGTACTTTAAGAACAAGAGATATTGTTTCCAGAGCCAGAGAAGTGTTGGGAGGAAATGGTATTCTTCTTGAGTATGATGTTGCCAGGTTTGTGGCAGATGCTGAAGCTATCTATTCTTACGAAGGAACGAAAGAGATCAATTCACTTATCGTAGGAAGATCTATTACCGGATTTAGTGCATTTGTATAATAAAAGATGGCAGGTAGCAGATGATAGGTTGCAGGTTAATGCGCGCTTTGTTACTTGCCACCTGCTACCTATTACTATAACCTTTTAACCAATCAAAGCTTTATATTTCTCCCGGTCATCAATAATTGCCCAGATATTAATGAGGAACATTACTCCAGCGGTGATAATTCCCATTTGGGTTGGGTCTCTGTATATATTATGAATTACGATTCCTACCATGACAGGAAGGAGGATAATGGCGCCCAAAGCTTTGGTTTTCTGGAAGATAAATAGGACTCCGCCAACAATTTCTACGATTCCCACTAATGGCAGTAACCAGCCGATTTCACCGAATGCAGCAAAGATTTTTATCTGCTCATCGGACATTTTAGGCATGGGTGAATAATGGAAAAATTTGTTCAGACCGGCATGAATAAACATCAATGCAAATATGAACGAAAGGATAAATTTTACGATTTTCATGATTGTTGATTTTATATCAAATGTAAAACAAAAATGGTATTCGTTTATTTATTTTAAATAAAACTTGAGAATATTTATTATTTTATCTAGTATCACATATGATTTTTTAATTTGATTTGATATATTTGTTGAACAAATCAAACTAAACAATAGTATTATGCTGAAAAATCTTCAAAAATTAGATCGCGAAAATTAAAAAAAATTAATGGGGGAGGTAAAACGCCTATCTGTGATATAGGTCCGGAAGGCTGTTCATGTAAAATACCACCGGGAGACCCTTGTTTAGGAGGTTCAGGCGGTGGAGGTGGTTCGGATTTAGGATATTATTCTGATAGCCATGCGTATATTCCATGTAATCAGACTTGTCCTAACGGGATGGATCCGTTATATGCATTGTAAAAATTACCTATAGGCTGTCTCAAGTGAGGCAGCTTTTTTTATAAGTGATAATCGATGAATGATGACTCATCATCAGTCCATTTCCTTCAGAGTAATGTTTTTAGAGATCTTGTAGGTCTTTTTCTTTTTATTAGGCTTTTCTTCCTCTCCAAGCAGCTTACCCCAAGGTTTCAAGCCATCTACTCTTTCGAAGATGATTTTAATGATGGCAATAGCCGGGATGCAGAGAAACATTCCCGCGATTCCCCAAAGATGTTCACCCAAAATAATTCCGATAAAGGAAAATAAAGCGTTGATCTTCACTTTTGAACCCACTACAAATGGAAGCACAATGTTCCCGTCAACGACATGAATGGCAATATACCCAATGGCTACATAAATACAGGTAGAGGGCGTACCTGTGGCAAAGGCAATGAAACATGAGATCAAAAGGGAAATGCAGATTCCCAGATAAGGAATCACATTGAGTAAGCCTGTCAAAACGGCAAGAAGTATCGCATACTTTACTCCCAGAACTGTAAGAACGATTGAACAAAGAATGGAAACGATAAGAACCTGTAGGCAGAGTCCGAAAATATATTTCTTCGTCATTACTCTGATCTCGTTTACAACTTCCTGTACGCTGGTTTTATGTCTTTCGTTAAAAACGGTTACAATGAAATTATTAAGAATTCTTCTGTAATTTAAAATGAAGATAAAAAACAGGGTGAAGAAAACAATAAAGCCGAAACCGCTGGAAAATATTCCAAAAGTAAAGCCTAAGATGACACCGGAAGAAGAAAGTAATTTATTTAATCCCTGATTAATGTAATCAAGCTGTTCATCTATTTTTACGTTGAATGTTTTTGAGATCCAGTGCTGAAGATTATTAAAAACAGTGGTCATCTGATCCCTGAGATGGGGCAGATCTTTGCTGAAATCGGAAAGCTGTGATCCAAAAAAATAAATGATTCCGGATAAAATGGCGAGCATAACGAAGACCGAAGTCATCGTCGATATAGATCTTGGAAACCTTAGCCTTCTTTCCATGAAAGTCGCAGCAGGAAGAAAGAGCATAGCCATTAAAAAAGCCAAAAAGAAAGGAGCTAAAATACTCTGTCCAAGTGTCAACAGGTAGCCTAGACCAATGATGGAAATAACGACAAGCGTGAGCTTAACAAGAAACGGGAGTCTAAGGAAATTCATAATTTTTCAAATCTGTCGGATAAAAATAAGAAAACACAACTAATTAATCGGGTCTTTTGGTTTAATTAACATAATTCTTTTTGAATCAGAAGATGTAGGAATAGCGCCGTGTGGTATGTATTTCTTTAAAATAACCTCACGGAGATTTCTCAGATTACACAGATTTATTATACTGAAGAAAATCTAAGATTTTCATAAACTTAAGTGCTATTCCTATGTGTAATATATTTAGCTTAAAATCACGTAAGTGTTAAAACTTTTGCATCTTTTGTAGTGAATTTTAATAACAAAAAACGCACCCCAGACAAAATCTGAGACGCGTTTCCTTATTGAGAGTTGATATGTTTTGAATTATTTTTCGATCGCCACATCAATCACCTCTTCCATTCTGTTCACATAATGGACAGTCAGGTTTTTAAGATAATCTTTTTTAATCTCTTCCACATCCTTTCTGTTCGCTTCACAGAGAATTACTTCTTTAATTCCTGCTCTTGTGGCGGCAAGTAGTTTTTCTTTGATTCCGCCTACAGGAAGTACTTTTCCTCTTAACGTTATCTCTCCCGTCATCGCAAGGTGAGGTCTTACTTTCTTGTTTTTGAATGAAGAAACCATTGACGTCAGCATTGCAATACCCGCAGACGGCCCGTCTTTCGGTGTTGCTCCTTCCGGAACGTGAACGTGGATGTTTTTCTTATCCAGATCTTCCTGAGCTATTCCAAGATCGTCATGTCTGGCTTTGATATATTCCAAAGCAATAGTGGCGGACTCCTTCATGACCGTACCTAAGTTCCCGGTCATGGTAAGGCTTCCTTTTCCATTGCTTAAAATGCTTTCAATATATAAAATATCTCCCCCTACACTTGTCCAGGCCAAACCTGTTACAACACCAGGTACACCCGTGATCTCAGACAAACTTTTAGGTCTTGGAACCCCAAGAATTTCGTCTACTTTCTCAATAGTGATCTTTGGATCGTATTTTTTTACTAATGCAGTCTGAAGAGCAACCCATCTTGCAATAGCAGCAATTCTTTTTTCTAAAGTTCTCACCCCACTTTCCGAAGTGTGTGCTTCAATGATATGCTTAAGCTCAGGATTTCCAAGTTTGAATGATTTCGCATCCAATCCATTTTCTTCCTGTTGTTTTTTAATTAAATGTCTTTTGGCGATCTCCGTCTTTTCTTCCATCGTATATCCGGCAATCTGAATGATCTCCGTTCTGTCTAAAAGCGGTGTCTGAATCGTGGAAAGTGAATTGGCAGTTGCGATAAACATCACTTTAGACAAGTCATAACCCATTTCTAAGAAATTATCATAGAACGCTTTATTCTGTTCAGGGTCGAGAACCTCTAAAAGGGCAGAGCTTGGATCACCATGAAGGCCCTGAGCGATTTTATCAATTTCATCAAGGACAATCACCGGGTTAGAAGTACCGGATTTTTTGATCGTCTGCAGGATTCTTCCCGCCATGGCTCCAATATATGTTTTTCTGTGTCCACGGATCTCACTTTCGTCATGAAGTCCACCCAGAGATAATCGTACATATTTTCTTCCCAAAGCATCAGCAACAGATTTTCCTAAAGAAGTTTTTCCTACTCCTGGAGGCCCTACAAGCAATAGAATAGGGGATTTCATGTTGTTTTTTAATTTTAAAACAGCCATGTGTTCCAGAATCCTTTTCTTAATATCTTCAAGTCCGAAATGAGCCTTGTCTAAGATCTTCTCAGCTTTAGCAATATCAAAAACATCTTTTGTGTAAGTCTCCCACGGAAGATCCGTAAAGAAATCAAGATAATTTCTCTGAACGTTATAGTCCGGAGAATTCGGGTTCTGCCGCTGCAGTCTGTTGATCTCCTTCTGGAAATGATCTTCCACTTCCTGGTTCCATTTTTTTCTGCTTGCTTTATCGATGAGTTCTTCCACATCACTTTCCGGACCGCCTCCCAGTTCGTCCTGGATGGTTCTGATCTGCTGGTTCAGAAAATATTCTCTCTGCTGCTTATCAAGGTCTTTTGATGTTTTCTGATGGATCTGATTTCTTAATTCCAGCTTTCTGAAATCCTCGTGCATCATCTCATAGCACTTGTTAGCCCTTTCTACCAGACTCTTTTCTTCAAGAAGTTTCTGTTTTTCTAGAGATGGGAAATTGGAGTTGGTACAGATGAAATTCAGCAGATCATCATTATTATTGATATTCTTAATCGCGAAATTAGCCGCGTTGGGAATATTCGGGTCCAGTTCAATGATCTTTAAAGCAAGATCTTTTATATTTTCAAGAAGAGCATCATACTCTTCCTTATTTTTTGGACGTGTATCTTTTAGTTTTGTGATTTCCGCTTTAAAATAAGGCCGGCTTTCTACGATCTTTTTGATCTTAAATCTGTGGAAACCTTTTGTAATAGCTGTAATATTACCTTCAGGAAGTTTGATGATTTTGATGATCTTCGCCAGTGTTCCGGTCTGGTACATATCTTTCTCGGCAGGCTGCTCCAACTCTGAATTTTTCTGGCTGACGATTCCAATGAAATCACCATTTTTCTGAGCTTCTTCCAAAAGCTGTATCGATGTTTTTCTTCCTGCAGTAATAGGAATTACTACGTTCGGAAACATAACCATATTTCTTACCGGAAGTATAGGGAATATTTTTTGTTCGGAATTTTTATCAGTCTCCGAAAAGTCTGAAAGATTGATCTCTTCGGCTACAATGTCAAACCCATCGCTGATCATTTCCTCTAAACTAATATCTTCAAATTCTGTCATAGTTAATCAAATGACAAATTGTCATCTTCGTTTTAAATCGTTAAAATGATATTTTACAATATGCGCTGAAAACGTGCAGCGTACTATAGTTCTCTATATTGCACAATACCTATGCCATTTGTTTTTTGCTAAAAAATATGGTCAAAATTTCCTTTTTTCAACAATCTTTCATTTTAAAAATTAAAATAAAGGACTTCTGCTTCTCTAATTTCTTAAAAATGTGTATTTTCGCAAACTGATAAAAAACTATAATATATAAAATGGCAATTTTAGGACAGATTAGGAGTAAGCCTTGGCTTTTGATGGGAGTGATAGCATTGGCGCTTTTAGCGTTTCTGGTAAACCCTGAGAGCATCGACAAGGTTTTTGGGAAAAATCCTGACGTTTTAGGAAAAGTAAACGGTGAGAAAGTCACCCGCGAAGAGTTCAACGATCAGCTTTTCGTACTGCAGCAACAGGCTGAACAACAAGGCCGTCCAAAAACGGGACTTGAAGAGCAGGCTTGGCAGTTACTTGTACAATCTAAACTTATCAAGCAACAGTTTGAGAAGTTGGGCTTTGAGATGACTGACGACTATTTCTGGAATCAGATCCAGTATGATCAGATGTTTGCCCAACAAAAGCAGTTCTTTGATGAGAAAGGTAATTTTAAAACTCAAGAACTTAAAAAAGAAATTGAAACGTTAAAAAACACCAATCCGGAAGGTTACAACCAATGGTTGAAAACCAGAAAAACCGTTGAGTACAGACTCATGGCGAGACAGGTGTTTACTAATATTTCAGCGGGTATTACTACTGGTAAGAAAGAAGCTGAAGAGCTTATGAAGCAGAGAGACCAGTTAGCAGACATCGATTTTGTAAAGATTGATTATGCTGCATACCTTCAGAAAACGAAGATCAACGTTACTACGGCAGACCTTGATAACTATATCAAGCAACACCCTGTAATGTTTAAAGCCGAACCTAGCAGAAATATTGGAATTGTATATTTCCCTTCTACACCTAGCCCTGCAGATGATGCAGCTACTCAGAAGGAAATCAATAAACTTTTCTCTGGAGGTACAGATGCAAGTGGAGGAACTGAAAACTTCCAGAATACAAAGAATGACTCCATGTTTGTAATGGCCAATTCTGATATGCCTTATAACAATCAGTATGCAAAGCCGAACCAATTGCCTCAGGCTATTCAGGGACAGATTGCATCTGCCGCTATCGGACAGACTTTCGGACCTTACAAGGAGCAGAATTTCTATGTAGTTTCAAAGCTTTTGGATAAAAAGACTTCTGACTCTACCTTGTCAAGACACATCCTGATCGCTTTCAAAGGAAGCCCGGCAGGAGAAGGTGTGACAAGATCTAAGGAACAGGCTAAGAAACTGGCAGACTCTATCGGAGCTATTGTGAAAGCAAGCCCTGCTAAATTTACAGAGTTTATCAAACTTTCTAATGACCCAAGTTCTGCTGCACAAGGAGGAAGCTTAGGATGGACAACTCCTGAAACGCCTTTCGTTCCGGAATTCCTTACCTATCTAGCCAATAATCCTAAAGGAGCTACTGGTGTTGTGGAAACACAGTTCGGATACCATATCATCAATATTGAAGATAAAAAAGCAGGGTCAATGAGCTATAAAGTAGCTAACCTTGTAAAAGAAGTGAAGTCTTCAGATGCTACAGAAGCAGAATCTGATAAAAAAGCAAGAAGATTTATTCAGCAGGTTCAAGGGAAATCTTTCAACGATTTCGTGAATATTGCTAAAAAAGGAAACTATCAGTTCTCCAATCCTAAAGCAGCCAAAAGATTTGACGGACAGCTTCAGGGACTTGGTACAGATAAAGATGGAGAGATCTTAGCTTGGGCTTTCGATAAGAAAAGAACAAAAGGAGATACAGAATTCTTTACCGTAGAAGGAACAGGTGATAAAATTATAGCCTATCTTAACGGGAAGCAGGATGCAGGTCTTGCAGATGCTGAATCTGTAAGAGACCAGATCGAAGTGATCGTTAAAAACAAATTAGCGGCAAAACAGATTACTGATAAAATTGCTGGAGCTAAAGCTTCTAATTTAGATCAGATCGCTAAACTGTTTGCTTCAACAAAGCAGTCTGCTCAGGTGAATATGCTTAACCCTTCAGTAGCCGGTTCTATGGAGCCTAAGGTTGCTGGTGCAGCTTTCGGTGTTGCGAAAGGTAAACTTTCAAATGCTATCGAAGGTGGAACAGGAGTTTATGTATTGATCAAAAAATCAGAAACAATAAACAAACAGCCGGGCGACCTTAAGCAGTTTACTGAATCTATTACGCAGAGAGGAGCACAGATGTTCGGACAGGCTTGGATGAAGAGTCTTCAGGATAATGCAGATATCAAAGATTACAGAATTGAGATCTGGAACAAGGTTGGAAACCAACAACAGTAAGAAATTAATTTTTACAGATATAAATAAAAGCGGCAGATTTTTCTGCCGCTTTTTTGTATTTAACGCAGAACAATAAAGAAAAAGATTAATTTAAAATGTGTTATATTTGCTCATTAGAAAAAATTTAGCAAGTGAAGTTCAGTAAAGAATTAAAAGCTGGTGTGATCGCACTTTTGGCTATTGTAGGCTTTGTGGTGTTGTTTCAATTCATGAAGGGCAGAAGTCTTTTTACTACCGATAATATATTTTACGCAAAATACGACAATGTAGAAGGGCTGGCTCAGTCGTCTGCAGTTTCCATCAACGGTCTCAAAGTAGGACAGGTCGATAAGATCATTCCTAAGACGGCAAAAGACGGAAAAATTAGTTTTGTAGTAAAAATTACGGTGGATGACAAGTTCGAGTTTTCCAAAAATTCAACTCTAGAAATCTTTGAACCAGGCCTTATGTCCGGAAAAGAAATGAGGGTAAACCTTATGTATGGCGGGCAGACTGCAAAAGACGGTGATACCCTACAAGGGACTTTCAAATTGGGAACTTTGGGAAGTCTTTCTTCTCAGGTAGGTCCGGTGAAAGATCAGCTGCAAACAGTATTACATCGTGTAGACTCTCTAATGGCTAATGCCAATCTATTGGTTGACGGGCAGAACAGAGCTGAAATCAAAGCATTGCTTTCGAATCTTAATAAGACGGTAAGCGCCTTACAGACTACAGCAGGAAGTGTAAATACCTTGGTAGGACATAATGATCCCAAACTTCAGAAAGTACTTGATGATGCAAGCGTTACCATGCAGAGTGGAAAAGTGACTTTGGATAAATACGGAAATCTTGCAGAAAGCATCGATACTAAAAAACTGAATGCAGCCATATCCAATTTAGATGCTACTGTAGGGAAACTTAATCAGGTCATTGCAGGCGTTGATAGCGGACAGGGAAGCTTAGGGAAGCTAATGAAGGATGAGCAACTTTACAATAATCTGAATTCTGCATCTACAAACCTGAATTCATTGATTGAAGATATGAAAGCGAACCCTAAGAGATATATTAATTTCTCGGTTTTCGGTAAGAACAATAAAGACTAATCACCTTATGCAGTACATCGATAACATTATTTTTCTGATCTTATTAGTTGCTGGATTTGGGCTATTTGCAAAAAGCCTGCTCAAGATTTACAGAAATATCAAGCTGGGAAGAGAGATCAACAGAAGCGACAAAAAAGCCGAGCGCTGGGAAACCATGGCCAGAGTGGCGATGGGCCAGAGCAAAATGGTGAAGCGTCCTGTAGCAGGTATTCTCCACCTCTTTGTATACGTTGGTTTTGTTATTATCAATATCGAATTGATAGAGATTATTGTAGACGGAATCTTTGGAACCCACAGATTTTTAGCTTCCATTTTTGGACACGGTTTCTATAATTTCTTTACGGCGACATTGGAAGTACTGGCTCTTTTAGTAATCATTGGAGTGGTTATTTTCTTTATCAGAAGAAACTTCTATGGCGTGAAAAGGCTTACCATGAAAGAACTTTTTGGCTGGCCTAAAAATGATGCTAACTGGATTCTGATCATAGAGTTTGCTCTGATGATGGCGTTCTTTAGCATGAATTCTGCGGATTATGTTCTGCAGATGAGAGGTGTTCTTGCGGAACATGGAAGTTTTCCGATCAGCGAAATGACATTGGTCCCGTTTTTAGAAGTTTTCAGCTTTGATAACGGATTTCTAATGTTTGTTGAAAAAGGAGCCTGGTGGTTCCACTTTGTAGGGATCCTTTTCTTCATGAACTATCTTTATTACTCAAAACACCTTCATATTATTCTGGCATTTCCAAGCACTTGGTTTGCGAATCTTGATAAAAAAGGAAAATTCAATAATCTTGACTCTGTAACCAAAGAAATCAAGCTGATGATGGATCCTAACGCTGACCCGTACGCCGCACCGGCCGAAGGAGAAGCAGCAGATGTTCCGTCCAAGTTTGGAGCAGAAGATATATTTGACCTGAATCAGGTACAATTACTCAACGCCTATTCCTGTACAGAATGCGGAAGATGTACTTCGGTATGTCCTGCTAACATTACAGGGAAAAAGCTTTCTCCAAGACTGATCCTGATGAAAACAAGAGACAGGCTGGAAGAAGTAGGTAGAAATATAGACAAAAACGGAAAATTCGAAGACGACGGTAAGAAGCTTCTGAATGATTATATTACAAAAGAAGAACTTTGGGCATGTACAACATGTAACGCCTGTACAGAGGCATGTCCGGTATTGCTGGATCCGCTTTCTATTATTTTCGAAATGAGAAGATTCCTTGTAATGGAGCAGTCCGCTGCACCTCAGGAGCTAAATCTGATGATGACAAATGTAGAAAACAATGCTGCTCCTTGGCAGTATAATCAGGCTGACCGTCTGAACTGGGCAAACGATAATTAATGTAAAATAATGTAACAATGTAGCAATTCATTGGTAAACTGGTACATTGGTATATTCGTAAATTTGAAAAAATGGATTTCAATATAAAAACAATGGCAGAATATGCTGCCGAAGGAAAATCCCCGGAAGTTTTATTTTGGGTGGGATGTGCCGGAAGTTTTGACGACCGTGCGAAAAAAATCACCAAAGCCTTTTGTAAAATTCTTAATAAAATAGGAGTTGAATTCGCTGTTCTCGGACAGGAAGAAAGCTGTACCGGAGATCCCGCGAAAAGAGCAGGAAACGAATTTGTCTTCCAGATGATGGCCCTTACCAATATTGAGGTCCTGAATGCGTACGAAGTTAAAAAGATCGTTACCGCCTGCCCTCACTGTTTCAATACCCTTAAAAATGAATATCCGAGCCTTGGAGGACACTACGAAGTGGTTCACCATACTCAGTTCCTTAAGACATTAATGGAAGAAGGAAGACTGAAGATCGAAGGAGGAGCTTTTAAAGGAAAAAAGATAACTTTCCATGATCCTTGCTACCTGGGAAGAGCCAACAACGAATATGAGGCTCCGAGGATTCTTCTTGAAAAACTGGATGCCGAACTTGTAGAAATGAAGCGTTGCAAAACCAACGGTTTATGCTGTGGAGCAGGAGGTGCACAGATGTTTAAAGAACCTGAAAAAGGGAACAAAGACATCAATATTGAAAGAACGGAAGAAGCTTTGTCTTTCCAGCCTAAAGTCATTGCGACAGGATGTCCGTTCTGTAATACCATGATGACAGATGGTGTAAAACACTTTAACAAAAACGAAGAAGTAGTTGTAAAGGATATTGTAGAACTTCTTGCTGAAGCAGAAGATTTATAAGAAATCTATTAAAGATATGTAAAAACTCAGGCTCAGGCTTGGGTTTTTCTTGATTATAAACTCAGGAATATTTCTTAATTTTATACTTTAAAACCGACAGGATATGAAAATTGAAGAATCTAGTATAGTAGAAACCAACGACTACAGAGTCATTATATACCCCGCATCGAGACCATTTGAAACCAAAGAAGCTAAAGTGATCACTGAAAAACTGTTCGATTTCCTTGCTACCTGGGCAGCACACGGAAAACCGCTTGCTTCCTCCTTTAAAATTGAGAAAAATCAATTTATCGTGGTATGTGTAGACGAGGAGAAAGAAATGGCTTCAGGATGCAGTATTGATGCCCTAGGGAAGATCATGCGCGAGATCGACGGAGAATATCAACTGGGACTTTTCGACAGAATGAAGGCCAGCTTTGTAGAGAATGGAGAAATTAAGACTCTGAAACTTCAGGACTTCAAAAATAAAATCAGAAGCGGAGAATTATCAAAAGAAATAGAAGTATTCGATTTTTCCAAAAATACCTATCTGGACTTTTTAAGTCACTTTCTTCTTCCATTAGAGAAAAGCTGGGCAGCAGGGATTGCTTAGCCCCATATAAAATACAATCTTCTAGAACTTTAGATTGATGCCTTCAGGGAGTTTTCTGTTAAAAACAGTCTTCGTGAAGTCTTCAATGTAAGGTTCTTTTTGTTTGATAACCTTACAGGGATTTCCTACTGCAATAGAGTTGGAAGGAATATCTTTTGCAACAATAGAGCCGGCTCCGATCACGACATTGTCACCTATTTTTACGCCCGGAAGAATCACAGAATTCGTTCCTACAAAAACATTATTACCTATAGTGATAGGCGGACATTGGTCATGAATGCTGTGGTCATTGTGGTTATGATTGGCAGATATCAGAGACGTTCCCGCTCCGAAACCTACATTGTGTCCTATAATGATCCCGTTATTTGCCTGAATATAAATATTGGGATTATCACCCGGATCACACATAATCCCTTTCTTGATATTCTGGTATCCTCTGATTTCCGAAGTAAAATGAACCGGCCATGGAACTTTCCCATTGATTCTCAGTATTTTTTGTGGAACCAAATAATAGAAAAAGAGTACATGAGGAAGCAGGTAGTCATATTTTTGGCGGTAATACTCCGGATAGAAAAAATTATTAATTCTATGGAAAATCTGGTATTCAATAAATTTTTTAATCGGATTCATTTTTCTTCAGAATAAACATGATGTAAAAGTACAAAAATCCATAACCTATAAACAAGAACATGGAAAAAATACCCACCAGATAGCTGATTCCTTTCTCTTTTCCGATCAGGATAGCGGCAATATTGGCCAGGAAAAGATAAATATTAAAGACCATGGCTACATTATTCCTCTTCAGGATCGTGAGAATATCTGAAATAGGATTGATAAGGCTTCGGGTAAGATATCCAAATGACATCAGGAAAATAAATAAACCAAGATGTTCCCAGTTTTTATTGAAAAACAATTCCAGTATAGGAATTCCAACGACGTTGACGAGGATATACAGCGCAAAAATGATATAAAAATTCATTAAGCTCATTTTCTTGGTATACGCAAAAAGTTCACTTTTGCTCCGGCCTCTGTTGTTAATCTCCGCAGCTCTTGGATAGTAAACCGTTGCAATAGATGAGGAGACCAAAAGAAGTGGAACCGACATGATTTTTACCGATAAAGAATATTCTCCAAGCAATGAATCTGCAAAATAAAGGGAGATCAGGATCGGCATAATATTATTTCCTAATGCATTGATCAGTGTGGAAGGGTAAGAGTATTTAAAAAGCTCCGGCCGTTTTTTTGCATTGGCTATGTATCTTTTGAAATCTGGTTTTACATAATATTTTCTGGAGTAATAAATGGCAGCAAGGAAAGCGGCGATATATCCGATCAGGCTGCCGATTACAAGGCCGTTTTCTATCTTAATAAATACAAATACCACCTGAAACAGAAAGCTTATCAGAGAATCTACGATCGTCAGAACGGAAACCAGTTTGAAGAGTTTCTTTTTAGCCAGTAAAAATTTCGCATTGTTGGTAAATAAGTAAATAAAACCGGTAAAAATCCCAAGAAATAAAATGTTTTTAGGAATATCAAAAGGAATAAATACCAACAGGAAAGCCAACATCATAACTGCCCCTGAAATAATGCCGGCCGCACTGAAATTATTGTTCACATCCTCCTCATTTCCCTCGAGCATGATCATATGTTCCTGTGCAAGGCTCAGTACTACGGTAAATATGCTCATGATGCTCAGGTAGATACTGAATATCCCGTATTCAGATGAACCGTAATATTTTGCCAGCAGAAGCCCTCCAATCACCAAAACAAACTTAGAAATAAAGTTCCCTTTAAAGATGGTGGTGATGTGGCTGCTGTTTAATCTTTTGAGTTTGTTTAAAAACATGGTAAAATATTACGAGAACAAATATATAATTATACATTTGCATAAAAAAAATTATTGAAAATTAAGGGAAGATGAAATCTAAGCTCAATCATATTGTCATACTTAAACTTATAGCCGTCCTTTTTTTAACGGTTTCATGCGGAAGCGACGATGAATCTTTACAGAGGATTGATCAGATCATGAACTTCTATATGAAGAACAGTGCCGGACAGGATCTGCTGAACGGTAAAAAGACAGGATCATATACTGCCTATTCAGTGAATGATGCGAATGGATTAGCAGATATTGCTCCAGTATCTGTCCCTCTTAAAATGACAACGGATTCCTTATACTATTTTGAGTATTTGAGAGGAGCAAGAAGGGTGATTTTAGATTCTGTCAGCCCCGAGAATAAAACATACAGATCAAATCTCACTTTTTCGCTTAGCAGAACAGTGAACAATCAGGTGGTTACCGTTACTGATGCTATGGAAATTCGTTACCGCTGGACTCCTTCATTGTTCCAGGTTTCCGAGGTCCGTTACAATGGTCAGGTCGTATTTTCGAAAGCTGCCGATGCACCTAATGCGATAAATACCTTTACTATCATAAAATAATTCTAAATTTGTAAAACTGTTAGCTTAGTATTTAAGTTTAACATCTAATATTTAACATCTAAATAAAATGTTACAAGTCAATTTTTTACGCGACAATAAAGAGCGCGTTTTAGAAGGTCTTCAAAAAAGACAATTCAAGAATCTTGGGTTGGTAGACGATGCTGTCGCTACTGACGACGAAAGAAAAAGAATTCAGTTTGAATTAGATTCCCAACTTGCTGAAATCAACAAAATTTCCAAAGAAATTGGACTTTTGATGAAAGAAGGAAAAAAAGAAGAAGCGGAATCCTCAAAATCTAAAACAGCTCAATACAAAGAATCGAGTAAAGAACTGCAGGCTCAGTTAGATGTAACGGAGAAGGCTTTACTGGATATTTTATACCAGATTCCCAACGTTCCTTTTGATTTAGTTAAAAGCGGATCTTCTGCGGAGGATAACGAAAATATTTACCAGTCTCATGATGTGGAAGGCCTTGGAGAAGGGGCTATTCCTCACTGGGAACTTGCCAAAAAATATAACCTGATCGATTTTGAATTGGGAGTAAAGATTGCCGGTGCCGGTTTCCCTGTTTATTTGGGTAAAGGAGCAAGACTTCAGAGAGCATTGGTTCAATATTTTCTGGATAAAAACGTTGAAAAGGGCTATATGGAAGTTAATCCTCCTCACGTTGTGAATGAAGCTTCAGGATACGGAACGGGACAGCTTCCGGATAAAGAAGGTCAGATGTACCATATCGGTATTGATGATTTGTATCTGATTCCTACGGCAGAAGTTCCTGTAACGAACCTTTATCGTGATGTATTGCTGGAGGAAAAAGACCTTCCGATCAAAAATACAGCTTTCTCTCAGTGCTACAGAAGAGAAGCGGGAAGTTACGGAGCTCATGTAAGAGGTCTTAACCGTCTTCACCAGTTCGAAAAAGTAGAGATCGTAAGACTTGAAAAGCCTGAGAACTCTTATGCTGCATTAGAGGAAATGGTAGAACATATCAAGGAGATCCTTACAGATCTTGAACTTCCGTTCAGAGTATTGAGACTTTGCGGCGGAGATATGGGATTCACTTCAGCAATGACTTATGACTTTGAAGTATGGAGTGCAGCTCAGGAAATGTGGCTGGAAGTAAGCTCTGTATCTAATTTTGAAACCTTTCAGGCAAACCGTCTGAAATGCCGTTTCAAAACAGATGGGAAAGCGCAGTTAGTGCATACCCTAAATGGTTCTGCAATGGCTCTTCCGAGAATTATGGCTGCATTGCTTGAAAACAACCAGACCGAAGAAGGAATCAGAATTCCTAAGAAGATTGCAGAATATGCAAGATTTGATCTGATTAACTAGAATCATATTTTAATAGAAATACATCATCCCCTTTCAGTTTTGGAAGGGGATGATTTTTGTTTGTTACTGGACACTTGAATTATTCTGTAGTGATCACTACTTTTTTATCCTTATTGACCAGGTTTTTACTGTCTAAAAGATCATTGGATCTTACGATGATCTGAATGGTTTTATGATCAATCTGTTTGACGAAATCGTGTTTTCCTGTAATACTTTTAATTGGTTTCTGAAACTTCAGGGTATTGGTAAAGGTAAGATTGAACATTCTGAGCATTCCTGCCATTCCGGAAGCCATTTGTTTTCCGTAAGCTTCAATGGAATCGCTTTTGGTTTGGGGAACTGTTTTTTCTTCTGAATCTTTTTCTTCCAGCATTTTAAGAATACCATCAGAATTGAATTTATCTGTATTAATAGTCAGTGACTGACCATTCCAGACTGCAATATCTTGTAAAGGGATCTTTTTCAGACGCTTGTCGCTGGTTAAAAGTTGAGTGACCTCTGAAGGCATCAGTTTATCATATTTAAGAGAAAGACCTACGATTTCGTTTTTGTCTTTATCCACTTTCATATACACTTTCTTCAGCACCTTCACCGAATCCTCATTAAGTGTTACTTTTCCATGTTTCTGAACATTGTAAAGACTTGTCCAGTCAGTAGGTAGCTTATCAAGCTCGCTCAATTTCTTTGAATCCGGTCCCATCATGCTCATCATGCCCATTACATTTTTATCCATCAGGATATTAGACTGCATACTGGTTGCGGCATCCTTATAATAGGTAGTCTCTGTATTGATAGAGCAGGACTGGAGAAATATCAAAAGAATGGCAGCCCATAAAAACTTCATCTGTGTAATCATTGCTAAATTTTTTACTGTTCTATGATATATTACAAAACAGATACCAACAAAAAGCGGCTGAAACTTCAGCCGGTCATTTTATTCTGTAACGATCACAATTTTTTTGTCTGCATGGTTTAGCTTAGCCTCCTTATCATACATGGCCTTGAGATCGTAATCTATTTTGACGGTATAATTATCGGTTTGTTTCACCCAATCGTGTTTTCCGGTGATAGATTTTATTTTGTTTTCAAATTTCAGGGTGGTTCCGATGCTTTTGAAGAACATCGTGATCATGCCTTCCACCTTTTCAGCTTCATCTTTTGATGCTTTGCTTTTAAGGCTTTCCTCAATATTCTTAAGGTTGAAGTTTTCAGTATTGATCGTTAATGTTTTTCCATCCCAGTCATTGAAAATATTCTGATCAAACGGAAGCTTTTCCTTTTTGTTGTAGCTGCTTAGCATTTGGTAATCTCCCTTGGTAAAGCGCTCCATTTTTAAAGAAAAACCGGCAGGCTCATTATTCTCCTTATTGGTTTTCATGAATATTTTTTTCATGATTCTGATGGAGTCCGGATCTTGGGTCTTCAGTTTTCCTTCCTTCTTCTGTATGTCAAAAATACTTGTCCAGACCGTTGGGAGCTTATCCATGTCTCCGAATTCCTTCTGCTGTTTCAGAGAGTCGGGAGTCATGGCCTTCATTTCGGCTATAAACTGTTTCATGTCAATATCTGTAACAGAAGTAGATGCAGCATCCTTGTGATAGACAATTTCAGAATTAATGATACAGGATTGCAGTACAAAAGCGGCAGCAATCAGTAAGAAGAATATTTTTTTCATGGGTTAGTTAGTTCTATTAATGACAGTTGGTCGAACTGTGGTCGTGTCCTTCAATATGACAGTTGGCGCCGTTATGGTCTTTAGAAATCGTCATTGCTTCAGCTCGGGGAGAGATATAAGGAATTCCGAGTTCTAAACCTCTAAGGATAAATAATCCTCCCAAAATGATCATGATCACCGGAACGGCTTTTAAAACCTTTACTCTGAAAGCCTGATTCATGAGGTTTCCGGCAAGAACTACCGCAAACATGAATGGAAGTGTTCCTAGGCCAAATAAGGCCATATATGAAGCTCCCTGCCACACTCCTCCGCTTGCCAGGCTTGCGGTAAGAGCCATATACACCATTCCGCAGGGTAGAAAGCCGTTTAAAACTCCCGTACTAAACCTTGAACGGTAATCTGCTTTCTGCAGGAGTTTTCCTAAATTTGATTTTACAGAAAACAAAAATTTAGAAAGAAAAGGAATCTTAGAAGCAAAATCCTTTCCTCCAAACGAAAACAAAGCCATAATAATCAATAGTATTCCTGCAATAATCGTCAGATACTGCTGAAATCCTGCCATCTCAAAACCTTCTCCTATAATTCCCAGAACTGCTCCTAATAAAGAGTACGTGAAAATTCTGCCGAATTGGTAGGTCAGATTCTGAAGGTAAAAATTGGTGGCCTGTTTTTTTGTCAATCCCATCGATAAAGCAATAGGGCCGCACATTCCGATACAGTGAAAACCGGAAGCAAATCCCAATGCAATGGCCGATAAAATGAGTCCTATTTCCATATCACATCATAATCCATTCTGTAGTCTGTTTTATCTTTAGTCCACATCAGTCTCAAGGTATAGTTCCCTACTTTCAATACCTGTGCAGGGATCATGAAAGAATGTGAAGCATCAAGATGTACAGGTTTTTTTATGTCTAAATTCTGGTCGTCGGTTCTGTTTAAAACAAATTTTGCCGTAGTATTCGTATTGTCGTATTCTTTTGGGAAAACAATCTTTATTCCGTCTTTTTCCTGACTGTATACAGGTTTTTCCTGTAAATCATCCGCTTTCTTTTTAGCATCAATAACGTCCTGGTATTTAAGCTCCTCTTCGTAATAATTATCGGTTACCATTTCAGAATTCTTCTGCCCGTTCGGGAAAAGAAATAACATGGATAATATAAAAACAATGAATGCAAATAATGCAATTACAACACCGTGTCCCCAACTAAAGTTTTTCATTTCTTCCGGATTTTTTATTTGTTTTTAGGACCTCTGCGATTTTTTAATTACAGAGGTTTTTAAATTAAAATTGCAGTTTGAATGGCCCCTCGAAATACGTCTGATAAGAATCGATAAGTTTACCTTTCATATCATAAACACCGATGGTTATATTCTGTTTGGAAAGCTTCATTTCATCTTCCGGGAAGCTGATATTGATGGTTCCTTTCGAAATTTTGTCTCTATCTACCTGAATCTTGCTGGAAGCACTGTAAATAACCTCACCATGAGCAGGCTCAACAATTTTGATCGTTACGATCTTTTTCTCGTTGGTTTTGTTTAGGAAGGTATAATTGTAGGTATTGGTAATCTTCCCATCTCTTACAAAGAATGTACTTCCTGCCGGTTTAATGAATTTTGCTTCCATCTCCCCTCTGCTATAAAGAAGGAATCCCAAGAATCCCACCAGTAAAACAAGAACAACGGCAAAGCCTTTCATTCTTCCGGTGAATTTGAACTCGGTCTGATTCTCAATTTCATTCTCAGAGGCATATCGTACCAGTCCTTTTGGAAGACCAACTTTTTCCATCACCTCGTCGCAGGCATCAATACACGCGGTACAGTTGACGCATTCCAGCTGCTGTCCGTCTCTGATGTCGATTCCCGTAGGACAAACTACCACACACTGGTGACAGTCGATACAGTCTCCTTTTCCTGCAGCCTTACGGTCTTCCCCTTTTCTCCATTTTGATCTGTTTTCCCCTCTTTTAAAATCGTAGAAAACGTTGATCGTATCTTTATCAATCAAAACACCCTGTAATCTACCGTATGGGCAAACCAATGTACAAACCTGTTCTCTGAACCATGCAAATACAAAATAGAATGCAGAGGTAAACAGCACCATGATGATAAAATTGGTAGGGTGAGCAAAAGGCCCTTCAGATATGATTCTTAATATTTCCTCATACCCAACAATATACATCAGCATAAAGTGAGTGATAATTAAGGAAATAGCAGCATACACCATCCATTTCAAGCTTCTTTTCCAGATTTTCTCGCTGTTCCACTCCTGTCTGTCCAGCTTCATTTGCCTGTTTCGGTCACCTTCAATCAGATATTCAATTTTACGGAAGATAGATTCCATAAAAATTGTCTGAGGACATATCCATCCGCAGAAAATTCTTCCGAACGCAATCGTAAAAATGATAATAAAAATTAAAGATGCAATAGCACCTAAAGTGAGGATAAAAAAGTCTTGTGGATAGAAAGGCTGTCCAATGATGAAAAACTCTCTATCTATAACGTTGAATAAAAAGAAAGGGTTACCATTGATCTTAATGAATGGCACCGTAAAATAAATAATTAATAAAGCATAGCTTACAAGGTTTCTATAGTTGGTGTATTTCCCTTTTGGTTTTCGTGGAAATACCCATCTTCTCTTACCGGATTGCTCCATTGTCCCGATAGAATCTCTGTAAGTCTCAGGGTCCAGAACCTGTCCCTGTCCACCGCGTACTTCTGTTTCTTCTATATCTGACATTTCGTAATATGTTTAAAAAAGAAAAAACATAATTCGTTACTATTTTTTTTAATAACAAATTATGTTTTTTTCATATGATTTAATCTTTTAAAATTATTCTTTTTCCCAATGCGCTTCAGTTCCTTGAGGAGCTGCTCCTCCCTGAGCTGGAGTCACTGGCGATTGTTCCTGATTGATGTGATATACATATGCTGCAATCTTCTCAATCTCTGCTCCTGAAACCTCTCCGTTTTTACCGAAGGCTCTCATCGAAGGGTTAGTAGGCGAACCGTTCCAGTCCATGTGGAAAACATTTTTAAACAACGTTTTCTCCGGCTGGTTGATCCAGAAGTTATCTGTAAGGTTGGGTCCAATACCACCACTACCATCTTCTTTGTGACAAGATGCACAGTTGGTTTTGAATAATTCTTTACCTTCCGCGATATTGTCGGCAGAATATTTTGCAGTTTCTATCGTTACAGGAGGCTGTTCAGCTTCATATTTTGCAATACTTGCCATTTGTTCCTTGTATTCCTGCTCGTATTCGCTCAACGGGTGAGCAAAATCTGTGAAAGAGTAAGCTGCGATATATACAATACAAAAAGCAGTCCCAAAATAGAATAATCCTACCCACCATTTTGGAAGCTGATTATCTAATTCCATAATTCCATCGAAACCGTGGTCAATAAGGATATCCTTTTCTTCCGTTTCAGATTGCTTTTTGAATGCAGCATCATACATTCTTCTCAGGAATGGTACTTTCTTTTCTGCTAAATAAGCTGCTTTTTCTTCCGGAGATAATTTTTTGAATTTGTTGTTTTCAATCAAATCTCCAATAGAGCTGTGGATGTATGCTAAAATAGCACTGATCACTACAGTTCCCCAGAAGTATGGTGAAGCTAGAAACGAGTAGCTCTGTACAAACAAATAATAAAAAACTATTAGAAGTCCAGTTATTATTAAGATGTTTACAACAACAGGTGTTCTTTGTTTCATAATAAATAGTTTAATTTTTTAAATTAAAATCGTCTTCCTCATCATCCCCAAGCGGTGCCTCTTCCTCCTCTTTGTAATATTTTTTAGGCCTGCTAAAAACATAGATTACCAGAGCTACGAAGAATAGCATAAAGAAAATCAGAGCCAGCGTCTGGTAAAGACCAGCGTTTTCTGTATTGGATAATATATCTTTAAAGTTCTGAGGAATCATGTGAACCTTTTAATGTTTAGTTAGTACTTGCTGTTTTTATTTCTGTAGTCTTGATATCTGTACCTAATCTCTGAAGATAAGAGATAAGCGCTACGATCTCTTTTTTCTCCAATTCTCCCTGAGGTTTCTTAGCATAAGCTACCTTAAGGTCATTAGCTTCTGAGAAGATATCTTTTACAATTTTCGTTGCCTGGTTGTCTGCCCATGTATTGGCAGAATCTATTTGAGCTTTAGTATAAGGAACATCAA
The DNA here is from genome assembly GCF_025153485.1 of Chryseobacterium pyrolae. Classification (NCBI taxonomy): domain Bacteria; kingdom Pseudomonadati; phylum Bacteroidota; class Flavobacteriia; order Flavobacteriales; family Weeksellaceae; genus Chryseobacterium; species Chryseobacterium pyrolae. The sequence continues at coordinate 135,836 of NZ_JANZQH010000005.1, read as the reverse complement.
ACGTATTCTTCATAAGCTTCATTTTGTCTACCATTTTAGATCTGTCTAGGTTGGTAGCAATTAACCATGGGTAACGAGGCATGATAGAACCTGCAGATGTAGATCTTGGGTTGTACATGTGTTTGTAATGCCAAGAACTTGGGTTTTTCCCTCCCTCTCTATGTAAATCCGGTCCTGTTCTCTTAGAACCCCATAAGAATGGTCTGTCATAAACGAATTCTCCCGCTTTGGAATACTGTCCGTTCTTACCGTTGAATCTTGTAATCTCATCCCTGAACGGTCTGATCATCTGAGAGTGACAAGCATTACATCCTTCACGGATATAAAGATCTCTACCCTCTAGTTCAAGTGGTGAATATGGTTTTACTGCTGAAATCGTAGGGACACTTTTCTTTAAAGATAGGGTAGGGATAATCTCTACCGAACTACCGATTGAAATGGTGATGAAAGATAAAATACCTAATAATACAGGCATTCTTTCAAGCCATAAGTGAGTACCTTCACCTTCTTTACGTTTGTTTCCGATGTTGGCCAACGCTGGAGCTTCAGCAGGAACTTCTTTTTGGAATGAACCTTTTCTTACCGTAGCGATGACGTTAACAATCATTAAGATAGCTCCTGAAATATAGAATATACCTCCTAAGAATCTCATTTTGAAGTAAGGAATAATCGCCGTTACAGTATCCAACCAGTTTTTGTACATCAAAGTACCGTCCGGATTGAACTGCTTCCACATTAACCCCTGTGTAAATCCTGAAATATACATGGGTACTGCATAGAAAATAATTCCTAATGTCCCTAACCAGAAATGCCAGTTAGCTAATTTTACAGACCAAATTTTTGTTCTCCACATAATCGGTACCAGATAATAGATAACCCCGAATGCCATGAAACCATTCCATCCAAGAGCTCCTAAATGTACGTGACCGATAACCCAGTCTGTAAAGTGACCAATTTTGTTAATATTTTTAGTAGCTAAAAGCGGACCTTCAAATGTTGCCATACCGTAGCATGTAACTGCTACTACAAAGAACTTAAGAATAGGGTTTTCCCTTACTTTATCCCAAGCACCTCTCAGCGTAAGAAGTCCGTTTAGCATTCCTCCCCAAGACGGTGCGATAAGCATGATAGAGAAACCAGTTCCCACAGCCTGCGCCCATGCTGGAAGAGCTGTATACTGAAGGTGGTGAGGACCAGCCCAGATATAGACGAAAATTAATGACCAGAAGTGAATAATAGACAGTTTATAAGAGAAAACCGGTCTGTCTGCTGCCTTCGGAAGGAAGTAATACATCAAACCAAGAACCGGAGTTGTCAGTACGAATGCTACGGCATTGTGACCGTACCACCACTGTACAATAGCGTCTTTTACCCCTGCATATGCTGAATAAGATTTCCAGCCCGTGAAGGATAATGGAACCTCTAGGTTGTTGAAGATGTGAAGCATTGCTACGGCAATCCATGTACCGATATAGAACCAGATGGCTACATACAGGTGTCTTACTCTTCTTTTTGCAATCGTCAGGAACATGTTGGCCCCGAAAATAATCCATGAGAATGCAATCAATATGTCGATCGGCCACTCGTGTTCAGCATATTCTTTTGAAGTATTAATCCCCATAAAGAACGTAACGAACGTAGCAACGATCATAAACTGCCAAGTCCAGAAATGTAACCAGGATAATGTATCACTGTACATTCTTGTTTTTAATAATCTCTGTAATGAGTAATAAATACCAGTATAAACGATATTACATACGAATGCCCAGATTACGGTATTGGTATGAAGCATTCTGATTCTACCAAAACCAAATGCACCATGAGTGTTTATTAACCCTTGAATATTGCCTGATGCAAAACTCTTGATGGTGGTATCATCAGTACCGAATATAAATTCCGGTAATTCAGGGTAAAAAAGCATTAATGCCGCCGTAAGCCCGAACGTAAATCCTATAAGACCGAAAACTAAGGTCGCATAAAGGAACGCACGGACAATACTGTTGTCATAACTAAACTTTTGTGTTTCCATATCAACTATTCACTTTTTTCTTCAATTTTATTATTCTCTCCTATTTTTTTCTCGTCTTTATTTTTGTTGCCTTTTTCATCCTTTTCCTTGATTTCTCCACTGTCAAAAAGAATCCTGACAGCAGGAGATTCATCATCTTCAAACTGTCCTTTTCGGGCATACACTATAAATACGATCAAGAAAATCGCAGCCAAAGAAACACTGCAGAGGATCATTAAATATAGAATATCCATTGGACAACAAAATTAACCTATTTTCGGGGTTCAAATTTAGTGAAAAATAATGACTTTCATCACGAAATGCCGATTTCAGCTAATTTAAAATCAGTCTAAATAAGGGCTTCTACGCCTGCTTTTTGAAATGTTTTCTACCCAAAATCCAGGTGGAAATAGTAGTAAATGTTACTACGGTGATTGAACTGATTGGCATGATGATTGCTGCAAAGAGCGGATGCATATGGCCTGTAACTGCGTAACTTAAACCAACGATATTGTATAGAAAACTGATTATGAATGTCATTTTTACAATAGTGATTGAGCCTTTGCAGACATTCAGATAGTTATTCAGGGTTACTACTTTATCACCATTCATGATCACATCGGAAGAAGGTGTGAAGCTATTGGTGTCATCAGAGATAGCGATTCCTACGTTACTTTGTTTAAGTGCTCCTGCATCATTCAGTCCGTCTCCAAGCATGGCTACTTTCAGGTTTTGATCCTGAAGGTTCTTGATGTAGTTCAGCTTATCCTCCGGGCTTTGGTTAAAAGCCATTCCCTGGTAGTTCGGGATCAATTCCTTAAGCTGGTTTTCCTCAGAAGAATTATCACCGCTCAGGATGAATATTTTATAAGAAGTAAGTTTTGTAAACAGTTCTTTTAATTTCGGACGGTATTCATTTTTGAAGATAAATTTACCAACAAACTCATCATTTTTACTGATGTAAACAGCGGTTTCAAGGTTTTTAGGTTCCTGGTTGTTATAGCGGGCAGAACCGATCTTATAAAGGCTTCCTCTTACCCTTGCTTCGTATCCTTTTCCTGAGATCTCCCGGAAGTTTTCAACAGGGAAATAGTCATCATTTACATCTATGAATTCGTATAGTGACTTAGAAAGCGGGTGATTGGAGTTCTTTAGTAATGTTTTGATATTCAGTTGGTCAAAATCATTGATTTCAACACCTTCATATCTGATGTTGGACTTTTTTCTGTGGGTAATGGTTCCTGTTTTATCGAAAACAATAGTATTTAATTTGGCAATCTTTTCGATCGTCAAGGTATCTTTTACATAAAACTTATTACGGCCTAATATTCTCATAATATGGCCGAAAGTAAACGGTGCAGATAAGGCAAGAGCACACGGACAAGCGATGATAAGTATGGCTGATATAACCTGGAACATGATCTTCAGATCAATGAATGCCCAGTAAATTCCGGAGATCAGAGCAATGCCTAAAATAATGAATGTAAAGTATTTGCTGACGTTGTTGGTCAGTGTATCAAGACCTGTTTCGTGCTTTTTAAATGCTTCCTTATTCCAAAGCTGTGTCAGATAACTCTGGTCAACATCTTTGATCACTTCAAGTTCCAGTGAAGAACCGATTTGTTTTCCTCCTGCAAAAATCTTGTCACCCGGCTGTTTGCTGATGCTTTCACTTTCTCCGGTGATGAAGCTGTTGTCTATATTTCCTTCTCCGTTGATCAGGATGGCATCCACTGGAATGATTTCCTGGTTTCTCACCAAAATCCTGTCTCCTACTTTAATTTCGGAAAGAAGGATATTGTTCTGTTTTCCCTCGAAATCCACTTTGGTAACGGCGATAGGATAGAATGATTTGTAATCTCTGTCATAAGAAAGTGCGCTGTACGTTCTTTTTTGGAAGATTTTACCCATCAGCATGAAGAATAATAATCCACACAGGGTGTCGAAATATCCAGGACCGTAATTGGTCACTACTTCATAAATACTTCGCCCGAAAAGAACAAGAATACCCAGTACGATTGGGACATCAATATTCACGATCTTGTTTTTTAATCCATACCAGGCAGATTTATAATAATCTGAAGCGGAATAAAATACAACCGGGCATGCCAGAAGAAACATCAGTGTTCTGAAAAGACCTTTGTAATGCTCCATCCAGAAATCTTCGCCACCTACATATTCAGGAAAGGCAAGGAACATGCTGTTTCCGAATGCAAACCCTGCGATTGCAAATTTTATAAGAAGAGATTTATCAAGATGATCTACATTTTTATCGGCTGTTTCAAGGCTGATAACCGGTTTGTAACCGAGATTGGTTAAAAAAACAGCTAGTTCGCTTAATTTTAGATCGTTATGGTTAAATGAAATCTGTAGGGTCTTTCTTGTGAAATTGACCTGTGAATAATTGATATGCTCATTCAATGTATGAAGGCTTTCCAGAAGCCATATGCAAGAAGAACAATGTATTACGGGGATCTTAAAAGTAACAAGGCTGGTCTTTCCTTCTGAGAAATCGGTTACCTTTTCAAAGATTTCCTGAGTATCGAGGTATTCAAACTGAGAAGAGTTCTCATCACCGGGACGGATTCCTGCCTTCTTATTTAGTTCGTAGAAATTAGTTAAATTATTGATATTCAGAATCTCGTAGACAGATTTACATCCGTTGCAACAGAAAGTCTTTTCATCAAACAGAATTCTCTCTTTTTCTATACCTTGACCACAATGAAAACAGTTCTCGCTCACCTCATAATATATTGAACTACAAAATTATAACAATTTTTTTTGTTTATCGCGTTAAAAAGTTCTATTTTTGTGATAAATGTCATATAAAATGTCGCAGGAACAACAGATTGCAATGGAAGAGAGGTTCGCCAGAGTTTTTAATGATAAATCATTTAAGGAAAGACTTTCTAGCACTGATTTTGAAAAGTATATTAACGGCAAAAAAAAATTGAGTTTTCAAAAACATGATACTATTTTTGAGGACGGGGAAACTCCAAAAGGAGTGTTCGTTTTAGAAAAAGGAGCCGCTAAACTTTCAAAATCCGGAGCTTTTGGAAAAGACCAGATTTTAAGATTTATAAAAGAGGGCGACATCATCGGCTATCGTTCATTGCTTTGCGGGGAAAATTTCCAGGCAAAGGCAGAGGCTATGACAGATATTGAATGCATTTTCCTTCCCGCAGATATTTTCATGTATCTTCTGGAAGTAGATCCGCAGCTTTCTTTTGCAATGCTTCAGAAAATCTCTTATGAATTAGGAGAGTCATCCAATACCATTACCTTCCTTGCACAGAAAACAGTAAGGGAAAGACTGGCAGAAATTCTAATCCTTCTGGAACAGAAACTGGGGGTAGATCCTGAAGGATTTATCAAAATTTCGCTCACCAGAGAAGAAATTGCCAACATCATTGGTACCGCTACAGAAAGTGCCATCCGTTTGATCTCTGAATTCAAACAGGACAGTCTTATAGAAGTAGACGGAAGAAATATCAAAATTCTGAACCACGACAAACTGATGAAACTAGGTCACGTAGTTTTATAACAATCATACAAAAACTTAAGTCGGCGAAAGCCGACTTTTTAACTTTTAAAAATAGATACATTATGTCTGTTCACTCTGAAATTAAAAAAGTTACGACTGAAACCTTGCGTAAAATGAAATTCGACAAGGAAAAAATAACAATGCTTACGGCATATGATTTTACCACTGCAAAAATGGTAGATGCCGGAGGTGTTGACGCTATTTTGATAGGAGATTCTGCAGCCAATGTGATGGCTGGTTTTGAAACAACTTTGCCGATCACTTTAGATCAGATGATTTATCATGCTCAAAGTGTTGTTCGTGGAGTAGACAGAGCCCTTGTAGTAGCAGACCTTCCTTTCGGAACCTACCAGAGTAATCCTGAGAAGGCATTGGAGTCTGCGGTTAGAATGATGAAGGAAGGAGGTGCTCATGCTGTAAAAATCGAAGGTGGTAAAGAAATCTCAAAATCTATTAAGAAAATTATCAATGCCGGAATTCCTGTGATGGGACATTTGGGTTTAACGCCCCAGTCTATCTACAAATTCGGAACCTATAAAGTAAGGGCTAAAGAAGAAGCTGAAGCAGAAAAACTGATCAGCGATGCGCAGCTTTTGGAAGAATTGGGATGTTTTTCTATAGTTTTAGAGAAAATACCAGCTGATTTAGCCAAAAAAGTATCAGAAAGCATTACGATTCCGACCATCGGAATCGGAGCTGGAGCTGACTGTGACGGACAGGTTCTTGTGTACCACGATATGGTTGGAATGAACAAAGGTTTCAGTCCGAAGTTCTTGAGAAGATATCTTGATCTCTATACAGAAATTACAGGGGCGGTTGCTCAGTATGTAAAAGACGTGAAAAGTGTTGAATTTCCTAACGAAAATGAAAGCTACTAATCGATGATGAACCAACAACAATCACTTCAGGGAATTTTATCAATCGCAGCAATTATATGCATGGCGGTAGGCTGGTTTAATTTATTCTCTCCGGAGATCAACGAGCTTCTCTCCAGAAAAGTTTTTTATGTATTGATAGGAGCGAGTTTCTTCGTTCAGGCACCATCGCTTCCCAATAAAAATTTTATGTACGGGATGTATGCGGCAGCGGCACTTTGTGTAATCGGCGCATTTTTACCGGCAGATTCTAAACTTTCAATGCTTAAAACAATCGGTCTTCTTGGAGGAATTGTTATTTCTTTTACTAACAGACCAAGGCGTTCGTAATGTATGAAAGAGCAGATTGTATATGAAGACAACCATCTTTTGGTGGTTAACAAAAAAGTAGGACAGCTTGTTCAGGGTGATAAAACCGGTGATGAATCTTTACTGGAGTCCATTAAGAATTTTATAAAGAAAAGAGATGACAAACCGGGAAATGTTTTTCTCGGTTTGGTTCATCGTATAGACCGCCCAACTTCGGGTCTGGTCATTTATGCCAAAACGTCCAAGGCACTTTCCCGTCTTACACAGATGGTCAAAAACAGGGAAGTCAAAAAAACCTATTGGGCTGTGGTGGGAAAAGAAATGCTTCCTCAGAGCCAGCGGCTTGTTCATTATTTGAAGAAGAACGAAAAGAATAATAAAGCGAGTGTCTTTACAAAAGTAACAGAGGGTGCCAAAGAAGCGATTCTCACCTATCATATTATCAAGACATTAGATAATTATATGTTGCTTGAGATTGATCTGGAAACCGGAAGACATCATCAGATCCGTGCCCAGCTCTCGAAAACAGGAATTCCAATAAAAGGAGATCTTAAATACGGAGCACCCCGTTCAAATCCGGACGGTGGTATTAATCTTCATGCAAGAAAGCTGGAGTTTATTCATCCGGTTACTAAAGAAGAAATAGAAATTATAGCTCCTGTCCCACAGAACGATGCCATCTGGCGAGCTTGTGAAGAATAAAAATTAGCTGTATTTAAGGTTTAATCTTTGTTTTGCAAGCCAATTTTTTAATACAGAAAGCTTTTAAAAGTAATAGGAGATCATTTCAATTCTGAAATGGTCTTTTTTATTTTAAGCAAAACTTAGATTTTGCCTGTTCTCAAAAAATACCTACCTTCGTCACAACTTTAGGGGTGTCTGCCAATAGGCAGACTGAGACTTTACCCTTTGAACCTGATCTGGATTATACCAGCGTAGGGAAAAGTAAATGACTTTTGCTGTACATTCTATTGTGCAATAATGGCCATTCCTAAAGTATATATAAAATAATTAGGAATGGAACTTACAATCAACCACACGACGAAAACATTTGAAGTACTTCCCGAAAATCTGGAAGAACTGATGGCTATGGAAATACCCGGAAAGAAAAAAGGGATAGCCGTAGCCGTGAACAACCGTATTATTCCACTGTCTGCCTGGACAGAAACCCTCCTTAAAGACAAAGATTTAGTTTTAATCATTACTGCCACTCAGGGCGGATAATTCTCATTTAATAATACAAAAACTTATGGCTCATTCAATCACATGTTCGCCATTTCCGAACGCCAGGAAAATTTATGTTGAAGGAAAAATACATCCTATCAGCGTAGCAATGCGGGAAATTCATCTCAGTCCGACACGTCTTACCAATGGAACACTGGAAGAAAATTCTCCGGTAACCATTTATGATACTTCGGGCCCCTATACAGATGAAAATGCATCAATTGACATTATGAAGGGGCTTCCAAGAATCCGGGAGCAATGGATTCTGGACAGGAAGGATGTAGATATCCTGGAGGGAATCACTTCAGAATATGGAAAAGCACGTCTTGCAGATTCCCGGCTTGATGAACTGCGTTTCGGGTATGATCACAAACCGAAGGTCGCTAAAGACGGATTTGAACTTACCCAGCTTTACTATGCAAAACAGGGAATCATTACCCCCGAAATGGAATATGTAGCCATCAGGGAAAACCAGCGTATTGAACAACTGGATACGGTTCCCAAAGAAATGGCATTGCAACATCCGGGAAACAGTTTTGGTGCCAACACTCCAAAAGGAAAGATCAGTCCGGAATTCGTCAGAGATGAAATTGCAGCCGGAAGAGCAATTATCCCTAATAATATCAACCATCCGGAGAGTGAACCGATGATCATCGGACGTAATTTCCTGGTTAAAATTAATGCTAATATTGGTAACAGTGCTGTTTCCTCAAGCATTGATGAAGAAGTGGAAAAAGCAGTCTGGGCCTGCCGCTGGGGAGCAGATACCATCATGGATCTTTCCACAGGAAAAAACATCCACGAAACCAGAGAATGGATCATCAGAAACAGCCCGGTTCCTATTGGGACAGTTCCTATTTATCAGGCTCTGGAAAAAGTAAAAGGAGTCCCCGAAGATTTGACGTGGGAAGTTTTTAAGGATACCCTGATCGAACAGGCAGAACAGGGAGTATCCTATTTTACGATTCATGCAGGAGTATTATTAAGATATATTCATCTGACCGCGAAAAGAGTGACGGGAATTGTTTCCAGAGGCGGCTCCATCATGGCAAAATGGTGTCTTTACCATCATAAAGAAAACTTTTTGTATACCCATTTCGAAGAGATCTGTGAGATCATGAAGAAATATGATGTTGCCTTTTCTTTGGGAGACGGACTTCGACCGGGTTCTATCGCCGATGCAAACGATGCTGCCCAATTTGCAGAACTTGAAACTTTGGGTGAACTGACCAAGATCGCATGGAAACATAACGTACAGGTGATGGTGGAAGGGCCGGGTCATGTACCCATGCATATGATCAAAGAAAATATGGAGAAGCAACTGGAAGAATGTCATGAAGCCCCGTTTTATACTTTAGGTCCATTGACAACGGATATTGCGCCAGGTTATGATCATATTACTTCAGGAATTGGAGCGGCTATGATCGGCTGGTTCGGATGTGCAATGCTTTGCTATGTAACCCCGAAAGAACATTTGGGTCTTCCCAACAAGGAAGATGTAAAAATGGGAGTAATTACTTACAAACTAGCCGCACATGCTGCAGATTTGGCAAAAGGTCATCCAGGTGCTCAGTACAGAGACAATGCATTAAGTAAAGCTAGATTTGAGTTCAGATGGGAAGATCAGTTCAATCTTTCATTGGATCCCGATACGGCAAGAGCCTATCATGACGAAACTTTACCAGCGGAAGGAGCTAAGATTGCCCATTTTTGTTCCATGTGCGGCCCGAAATTCTGTTCCATGAAAATTACCCAGGAAATCAGAGATTCTGCAGAAAAAGGGATGCTGGATAAATCACAGGAATTTATTGAAAAAGGAAAAGAAATCTATATATGATTTTTGTGATCACTCCCGAAGCTCCTGTTCAAAATGAGACGGAAATAATCAATCAGATGTTTCACGAAGGATTGGATTTGCTGCATATCAGGAAACCTTTGACCAATAAAGCAGAAATGAAAAGTTTTCTGGATGGTATTGATGAGGAATTTTATTCTCAATTGGTACTGCATGGACATGATGATCTGGGTAAAGAATATCCTGTTTCACGTCTTCATTTCAGGGAAGCAGATAGGCTAACCGAAGGTTTTAAATCTTATGCAAACGAATATATTATTTCAACATCAGTGCATGATATCGAAGTATTTAATGCTTTGGGAAAAGAATGGGAATATGCATTGGTAAGTCCTTTTTTTCCAAGTATTTCTAAAAAAGGCTATGGTAAGCAATCTACTGTGATGGAAGATATCAAATACAGAAATAATCCGGATGTCAAGTTGATTGCTTTGGGTGGAATTAATGAAGATAATATCAGTAAAGCCTTTGAAAACGGAGCGGACGGAGCAGCACTTTTGGGAGCTGTTTGGGAAAGTGATCAGCCATTAAATACATTCAAAAAATGCATGCAGAAATACCTTTTATTATAGGTTTATAGAGATCGTATACATCATTCAGTTTAATAATGGAAAAATTACAATACATATCACAGGGACAAACAAGGGAGGAACAGGAATTCAATATCCGTACCGCTTTAGACCACGGAATACAATGGGTACAGGTCCGCTGGAAAAATGCTTCAGAGAAAGAATTAACTGAACTCTGTACGTTTTCAAAACAGCTCTGTTCAGAATATCAGGCGGTCTGTATCATCAACGATCATGTTCAGATCGCAAAAGAAATCGATGCTGATGGTGTTCATTTGGGTTTAAATGATCTGTCCATTGAAGAAGCAAGAACTGTTTTAGGACATAATAAGATCATCGGTGGCACGGCCAATACCTTATCAGATGTAATTCATAGAATAGAAGAACAGTGTGGTTATATCGGTCTTGGACCCTTGAGATTTACGGCTACTAAAGAAAAACTCAGTCCGATTTTAGGATTTAAAGGCTATCAGGATATCGTTAATGGTTTAGAAGAAAAATCAATCACCATTCCGAAGATCTTTGCGATCGGAGGCGTTGTACTTGAGGACGTAGAGCTGTTACAGCAGATCGGACTCTATGGAGTAGCGGTCTCGGGGCAGATCACCAATCGCCCGGTCGCCATCAGTGAATTTCAAAAAGCAATGATATGAATAATCAGAAATTAATAATAGCAGACAGAATATTTGAGTCCAGGCTGTTCCTCGGAACCGGAAAATTTGGGAACCTCAATGAAATGGCCACCGCTGTGATCGCATCAGGAACAGATATGGTCACCATGGCGCTGAAAAGAATAGATTCCGGAGCTGCAGAAGACGGATTGCTGGATTCATTAAAAGAAACCCATGTTCATCTTCTTCCCAATACTTCAGGCGCCAGAACGGCAAAAGAAGCAGTATTGGCCGCACAGCTTGCAAGGGAAGCACTGGAAACAAACTGGGTGAAATTAGAAATCCATCCCGATCCGAAATACCTTCTTCCGGATCCTATTGAAACCCTTTATGCCACTGAAGAATTGGCCAAACTTGGATTTATCGTGATGCCTTACATCCATGCCGATCCGGTTTTGTGCAAACGCCTGGAAGATGCTGGAACAGCAGTGGTAATGCCTTTAGGTGCTCCAATTGGGACCAATAAAGGCTTGAGAACCTTAGATTTCCTAGAGATTATCATCAGTCAGAGCAACGTTCCCGTTGTGGTAGATGCCGGAATCGGAGCGCCTTCAGATGCTGCAAAAGCGATGGAAATGGGCGCTGATGCCGTTTTAGTCAATACCGCTATTGCCGTAGCAAGAAACCCAGTCAATATGGCTTTAGCCTTTAAAGAAGGAGTCATTGCAGGAAGAAGAGCTTTTGAATCAGGATTGGGAGCAATAGCGGATCATGCTGAAGCCTCAAGTCCATTGACCTCCTTTTTATTTGAATAAAAAAAAGCAGAAAAAAATGAACAGCTTTAAAGATGTTTTTGAACGCTATCAGTGGGATGAAATAAAGGCCAGACTCACAAAAGTTACCCACTCAGATGTACTGAATAGTCTTCAAAGGAAGCATAAAACCTTAGATGATTTTCTGAATCTGCTTTCTCCTGTTGCTGCACAGGAGCTTGAACTGATGGCGAAAATGACCCGTCAGCTTACTCAGAAACGCTTTGGGAAGACGATTCAGCTGTATGCGCCTATGTATCTCAGCAATGAATGTCAGAATATCTGTACCTACTGTGGTTTCAGCCTGGATAATGACGTAAGGAGGAAAACCCTTTCCGATACTGAGCTTATGATTGAAGCCTCCGTTCTAAAATCTATGGGAGTGAATCATGTCCTTTTAGTAAGCGGAGAAGCTAATAAAACAGTGGGAATTTCTTACTTTCTGAATGCCGTCAGCCTGTTGAAGCCTCATTTTGCCAATATCTCGATCGAGGTACAGCCTTTGTTAGAAGAAGAATATCTCCAGCTGCATCAGGAAGGCGTTTATTCTGTGTTGGTGTATCAGGAAACGTATCATCAGGAAGTGTATAAGGAATATCATCCCAAAGGGAAAAAATCAAACTTCCATTTCCGCCTGGATACACCGGATAGAATTGGAAGAGCTGGAATTCATAAGATCGGGCTTGGCGTTCTGCTTGGACTGGAAGACTGGCGTGTAGACAGTTTCTTTAATGCTCTTCACATTGATTATCTGCAGAAACAATACTGGAAAAGCCGCTTTTCAGTGTCATTTCCAAGACTCAGGCCTGCAGAAGGAATTATTGAGCCCAATTTTATCATGGAAGATAAAGACCTGCTTCAGCTGATCTGTGCCTACAGGATATGGAATGAAGACCTGGAAATCTCCATATCGACCAGAGAAAATGAAAAATTCAGAAACCATATTATATCACTGGGAGCAACCGCTATGAGTGCGGCTTCAAAAACAAATCCAGGAGGTTATGCCGTAGATGTAGAATCTTTGGAGCAGTTTGAAACCAGCGACGAACGCAGCATGGAGGAAGTGAAAAACAGCATCAGAAAAGCGGGCTACGACCCGGTTATGAAAGACTGGGATCCTGCGTACAGCGGATTTTAAAAAATTAAACCATTAAGAACATTGAAGTCATTAAGCCTAATTAAGAAAAATCAAATAGATTTTTAAATATTAAAGCAGAGCTTACCTTAATACTTCTTAACCTCTTAAAAAAAACTTAATGGTTCAAAGTATGTAATTTAGAATGAAAAGCGAAGATATTTTTGCAAGATACAGCCGGCAGATATTCATAGAAGAAATCGGGCTGGAAGGACAAAAGAAAATCAAATCGTCCAAAATACTTGTCATTGGGGCAGGAGGCTTGGGGAGCCCTGTTATTCAGTACCTGGCAGCAGCCGGAGTCGGAACTTTAGGCGTGGTAGATTTTGATGAGGTGGAACTTCACAACCTGAACCGCCAGATCATTCACAATGAAAATACAGTTGGAATTTCGAAGATCAAAAGTGCGGAAGCCTTTGTGAAAAATCTTAATAATCAGATTAAATTTACAGGAATTGATAAGAAGATTGACAGCTCAAATGCAGAAGAAATCCTTTCAAAGTATGACATTATTGTAGATGGATCCGATAATTTTGCCACCAGATATCTGATCAATGATACCTGTGTGAAACTTGGAAAACCGCTAGTGTACGGAAGTATATTAGGGTTTTCAGGACAAACTGCTGTATTCAACTATCAAGGAAGCAAAAATCTTAGAGATTTGTTTCCGGAACTACCATTTGACGAAAATTCCCCGGATTGTGACAGTCTCGGAGTGCTGGGAGCGTTGCCGGGAATTGTAGGGAGCATGATGGCTCTGCAGGTTTTAAAGATGATCACCGGGCTTCTCGTATATCCTGATCAGCTTACTCTTATCGATACCCTGAATTGGAGATTCCAGACTATAGATTTTTAAATGATATTGTTTTTAAATAAATGAGGCCGTAAAATTTCTATACGGCCTCATTTTATATGGATCAATTACTAGGGAGTTTGCATGACGCCCGTCTCCTCTTTTTTAGTCTGGTTCAGGATATTAGGATCCTCTTTCGCCAGTTTATTTCTGGTTGGAATTTTATAATTGATGGAAATTCCGAAGTTTCTCGTATCATACTTGCTTCTGATCATCACAGCCTGTCCCTCAGGCGGATTGGAATAGACCTGCATCACCTGTCCGTTGAAGATGTCGTTCGCGAAAACAGAAACCGTAAGACGGTTGTTCATGAATTTTTTCGTCAGGGTGATATCCAGATTATTATTGAACGGTTTATCTGCTGTAAAGTAGAAATAGCCTGCTTTTGGAGTCAGATAGCTATAGTTAGCCGTCAGTTTGATGTCTTTCGGTAAAAGCAACTGGGTCATAATATTGAAGATCCAGAAACCTTTATTGTTTAAATTGTCGATCTCATGCTTCTGATAACCGGCATACAGATACATGAAATTAATTTTATCAGGATTAAAATCAAACTTCATGATCTCGCTCATCGGCTTGCTGAAGATCATAAACGGAATCGGAAGACCCAGGTTGAAGTTGTGAATTTTCATATTGGAAATATTCACCTGCTTGTTGAAAAGGTTCTTACCGTCTTTCATCACGATCTGAGCGACCTGGTCTTTAGCAGAACTTACGCTGTATCCAATAAAAGCATAGTCAAAAGCTGATACTTTTAATTCATAATTATCAAAGATCGTAGGCTGAAGATCCGGGTTACCCGTGACCTGTGTATTCGGGCTGCCAAACGTTACGTTATTCGGGTTCAGGGCAGAAATACTCGGAAGGCTGATCTTTTTGTTGTAGTTCGCTGCAATGTAAACCTGGTTCATCAGGTTGTATTGTACGCTGGCATTAGGAAAAAGCTTAAACTTATTAAATGTTGTAAGATCTCTTTCAAGAACAGCGCCGTCCTTTATTGTTCTTGTAATCCCTGAAATATCATAATTTTCAGCACGGGTGCCTAAAATAAAGTCAAACTTCTTAAGTTTTGCCTGAAATTCAAGATAAGTAGAAGCTGTTTGCCTCTGATATTCTAAATTGGTAAGCCCTTTACTTTCCGTATCATAATCCTGTCTTTCATATAAACCGCCTAAACTCACTTTCCCGCCATCCAGAAGTTTTATCGGTTGAGAATAATCGACCTTGAAATTCGCGATCCTCATATCCGATTTATTATTAAGAACATCATTAATCCCGGCATTACGGAAAAATTGCCCGTTATCAGTATAATTACCTTCCTGGAAAAAATTATCCTGAGCAAACTTACTGTCAGATTTCGTATATCCAAACTGGAAGTCCAGCTTTTGAGACTTGTCGCTGAAACGCTTCTGATACGTCACGACCCCTTCTTGTCTTAGATTGTTGGTATGAGCCACATCCGATGCTTGATAATCAGCTTCCCGATAGGTGATAGGATTAAGGTTGACAAGGATATCGGCAAGCCCTCTACTTGCGGTATAGTTGTCGTTATTGTTGTGGTAAATATCGTAGTTCACCAATAATCTGTCCTGTCCAAGATCAAAAGTAAGACCTGATTTCGCAAAATACCCACGTCCTATTCTGTCGGTATTGTTATGAAGAATTACGTCCTGATCACCGTTCAGCATACTTTCACGGTAATTCTGACCCACATTCAGCTGCCAGCCGAATAGTTTATTTCTTGCATTCAGATTCACAGAATGCGTTGTTCTGCTTCTGAACTTATCGTAGTTGGTAAATGAGTAGTTTCCCGAATAGGTTGCCGTTAAATACTTATTAGCGTTTTTATTCGTAATGATATTCATGATTGCTCCTCCTGAAGTGGCAGGGAATTCTGCTCCCGGCTGCGTAATTACTTCAATTTTTTCTACCGAATTGGCAGGCATTCCTTCAAGGAAAGAATTTAATTCATTGGAGGTAATATTTAGAGGTCTTCCGTTCAGGTACACATCCAGGATTTTACCCTGATACATCATTCCTGCAATATCGGTAGCCACCAATCCGGGAAGTTTTTTAATCCCTTCCAGAACGTTACCGTTATTCAGCTGTGGCTGTTCAGAAAAGTCAAAAATCGTACGATCTGCTTTCTGTTCAACGGCTTTTTTAGTTTTCGTAATAACTACGCCTTCAATTTGCTTTTCCTTCTCTGCATTATTGCTGCTCTTCTCTTGCGAATAGGCAAAAAAAGATCCCAACAGGGATAAAGCTAATATAGTTTTTTTCATAATGTTTTTTACTACTGTTCAGTTAGACGTAAAAAAGAACAATTTGTTACGGTAAAATTTGCGAAAAGTTAAATTTTTAAGCAATTATTTTTTTTATTCCGAAATAATTATATCTTTGCCGTGTAATTATCAAGAATCTCATAGATGGGATAGCAACCTGCAAAAACAAGCAAGGTGCTAAAATAGATAAGCCGGTATGCCCGGAAAAAATGTTTATTCTCTATTTTCTACCCATCTTGACATTTTTGTTTTAAAAATAAAATCAATGTTTAAAGACAAGGGAAACCACAAGACCAATTTAAATTTTCGTTTCTCAGATCATGAAGTGTCCCTTCATTATTCTGACCTCTTTTCATGCCATTTTCACATGCGCATGTGTTGTTGTTTTTAGACTTCTTTAAAAAATAAACCCAACATTCAGGCTTTTCACGGTAACCTTAAAATAAGGTTACGGGAATACTATTGCCAAAAATCAAACAAACAATCAGTAATAAAAAAATAGAAAACACATGCGCAATTTTCAGAAAAAAACAATCATAGCTTCAGCGGCACTCATTTCAGTATTTTACTTTGGACAGTCGGATTCGGCATCATCCAAAAAGATCGATGATGTAGTTATTCTGGGGTCGAGGGGATCCGGAAGATCTCTTACAGAAACTCCGGTTCCGGTAGATATCATCAATATCTCAAAAATCTTAAGACAAAGTCCTGTTAATAATATAAGTCAGGCCCTCAACTATGTGGTGCCTTCATTTTCTTCTACCTCACATACGGTCAATGACGGAACCGATTTTGTAGATCCTGCCCTTCTCAGAGGACTGGGTCCGGATCAGGTTCTGGTCCTGCTTAATGGAAAAAGAAGATATCAGTCTTCTCTTATCAATGTTACATTGACTCCCGGGAGAGGCTCGGTAGGGACGGACCTTAATGCTATTCCTGCATTTGCCCTGGAGAAAATTGAAGTACTAAGAGACGGAGCTTCTGCACAATACGGCTCTGATGCCATTGCCGGAGTCGTGAATTTGGGTCTTAAAAGAAGGTTGGGACTGTCAGGACAGGTTTTCCTTGGGGGATACGCTTCTCCGGTCGCCAATAATTTTTCCGCAGGAATAGACGGACAGACCATTTCAGCCGATCTGAACTATGGAGCGAAAATTGGTGAGAAAGGCTTCATTAATGTAACAGGATCCGTACAATACCGTGATCCGTATTCAAGAGCGGGTGTACGAGAAGGTAATATTTATAATGCTTATAATGCTATTAATTACCGGGCATTACAGGATGGAGTGAATATCGATGGACTGTATAAAAACATTACCAATACTTTCAACAGTCAACAGATCATCAATACCGTCAAGCAGTATGCCTCTCAGGTTGGTTATTTTTCACAGGATTTTAAGAATCAAATATCAGGAGCCAACAGCATTGCTGCATTGCAGGGTTTACTAGGAAAAGACTTTACGGACCAGGAGCTTACTTACAGAGGGTTGGAGAGAAAGGATTTCAGTCTGAGGGCAGGACAGTCCAAGCTGCAGTCAGGACAGCTTTTTTTCAATTCTGAAATTCCGGTGAATGAAGACTGGAAAGTCTATTCCTTTGGAGGGTATAGTTATCGTTTGGGAAATGCCGGAGGATTTTACCGTCTTCCCAACACAGAAAGGAATATCAATGCCATTACTCCCAATGGATATTTGCCGCAGATTGAAGCCAATGTGAATGATTATTCCTTAGCCGGAGGGATCAAAGGGAAATGGAACGGCTGGAATGTAGATTTGAGCAATACTTTCGGGAAGAATGCTTTTAATTTCGGGGTCGTCAATACATTTAATGCCTCTCTGGGAGACAGCTCACCCAGAACTTTTAAAGCAGGAGGTTCTGAATTTTTACAAAATACCCTGAATCTGGATTTCTCAAAAAAATATGATGTCCTTCACGGCCTGAACGTAGCCTTCGGAGGAGAATACCGTTATGAAAACTATAAAGTGAATGCAGGAAATGAAAACTCTTATGTTTCCTATGATATTTTTGGACGTGTAGTGACTGGTGCTACTCCTGACAATGAAAAAGCGACTGACTTTTTTGGAGTTACAAGACCTGCGGGATCACAGGTGTTTCCAGGTTTCAGTCCGGATAATGCAGCTTCAGGAAGCAGAAACAGTGTTGCAGCATATGCTGATGTGGAAATTGAGCCGACTGATTGGTGGTTGGTAGAAGGAGCGGTACGGTACGAAAACTATTCCGACTTTGGTTCTACCTTTAATTATAAAGTAGCCACGAATGTAAAACTGGCTAAAAATTTTAACTGGAGAGGAGCGGTTTCCACAGGATTCAGGGCGCCTTCTTTAGCACAGATTTACTACAGCTCCACGTCTACATTGATCCAGCAGGGAAAAACAACACAAGTCGGGACTTTTAGAAATAATTCTGAAGCAGCTCAGGCCTTAGGAATTCCAAAATTGAAGCAGGAAACTTCACAGTCTTACAGTACGGGGATTACCTGGAAGATTCCAGCTTTAAGTCTGGTCTTTACAGCAGATGCCTATCTGATCAAGATTAAAGATAGAGTAGTGCTTACCGATTTATTTTTCCGTCCAGACAAGATTAACAACCCTGATGATCAGGTATTGCAAAGTGCTTTTGATATCGCGCGAGCCAGTGCTGCGAATTTCTTTGCCAATGCGGTAGATTCCCAAACCAAAGGATTGGATATCACCATCTCTCAGAATTCAAGGATTTCGGAGGGAATATCTCTGGAAAATAATCTGGGGCTTAACCTGAATCAGACCAAAAGGATTGGTGATATTCATGCCTCTCCTAAACTGGTAAGCCAGATCGATAATTATTTCTCTGAACCGAACAGAGTCTATTTTGAAGAAGCTGTACCGCACATAAAAGCAACCCTTGCTAATACCCTGAAATTCTCTGCACTTACGGTTGCTCTTAGAAATTCCTACTTTGGAAAAGTGACAGATGCTGATGTGCTGGATGCCAATTTTGACGGAGTTACAGAAAGTAGAGAGCATTTTGTTTTAAATGACCGTATTGTGACCGATCTTTCTGTAGGATATGATTTTAACAAGAATATTTCGGTGACGGTAGGAAGCAATAACATATTCAATATACTGCCTTCCAAAAGCCCAAATATAAGTTCATTGACTGCTGATAACCAGTTTGTGTATTCCAGACAGGTTTCTCAATACGGGATAGGAGGACGTTTCGTTTTCGCGAGAGTAGAATTTAAATTTTAAAAAATAAATAAGATAAAGCAAAAAAAAACAGAGATTCATTCTCTGTTTTTTTGTTTGGATGAATAACAAAAGGGATCAATTACAAAACTTGGAAATGGATAGAGATCAAATAATTTTAAAATTTCACGCAGATTAATCAGATGATGCAGATTTTTACTTTTGCTCGTTCATCTGTGAGAGAAAAAATTCAAACCATTAAGATTCTGTTAAGCTTTTAAGAATATTTAGTTTTAGCTTCGCTTTAAGACCTACAACTTAAAAAATCATTTGATTTTTTCTTAACTAACCTTACATCCTTCATTGATCTTAATGTTTAAAAAAAGCGTGAATTGAGAATCTGTTCCATCAGCCAGATCTGCGAGAGCCCATCATTATAAACACTCTCTTGTGGTCTAAAAAAAGGTCGGGACTGAGCCAACGAAAACAATTACTGTGCTCTTTCCAATTTTCTATTAAAAAACAAATAGAGTGACCAAAGGATCACTCTATTCTATATAATTATTGTTTATTATTTCCCGTTACTATTGATTAATAAAAGAAACCAATATTTTTGAAACATTATCACATTACCTAATTCCAAAGGATAATAACTATTGCAATTTAAAAATATTAATAATTCTTTCTTGGAACGACCATAAACATTAAAATTACAGTTAATATAAATAATATAAGTAATACTAAATATCCTTTGTAGCTTTCTTTAAATTCATACTCTAAAAACCTTTCATTTTTAATAAAGAAATAGTAGACCAAAGCCATTACAATTGGAATCATTAAGAAAAAAATATACTTATGGTATATATGCAAATAGTTACCCAGGCAAACATTATCAATACTTGAAGTATTCAGATTAATAAAAATAGAAACAACTACGACCAACCAAAATTTCTCTGTTCCTCTATCTTTATATTTAAATTTGTCCATTCTTTTATATAAACAATCTAAATGGAAAATTAAATAATCTATAAATTTAATCATATAATATTATTTTTTTTGAGGACCTAATCCCATATCATTGAAAATACTTCTACCTGTTACAGCTTGATAGCCACCTGTAACAACTCCATACACTAGACCAGCTCCAATTGTCCAAGGTGTAGGAATTAGTCCTACTCCGGTCATCATGTGATTCATTATTCTTTCAGTTTCTCCTATCTGGCCATCTGCATATTGAAGTTCTGTGGCAACAACAGAAACAGCAGCTAAACCATATCCTCCATACTTTGCTACTTTACTTAAGGTTGCAGCCGTAGTTGGCTTTAATTTAATGCCTGCCATAGTTGTGATCCTATAGGGTTTTGCAGCATCGTCTAACATTGTATAATTTACAGAATAGTCGGGTCTTAAAGCCTTACTTAAAGAATATGCTCCAAAACGAGCAACAGATTCACTTGCAATTAAATGTCCTGCACTAAAATATCGATCATTTGCAATATCTGTAAGCTTTTTTTCAACGTTTTTCATAGCATTTTCAAATGCCACCATCATAGCATCATGAAGCTTATCCATATTATATCCCTTTTTAGCTGTTACAAAAACTGTAGGAACCTGAAAATGCGTACTATCATCAGTATTTGAACTTTCTGTAGCAGACCCTTTATCATTGCCTCCGGAAGATTTTGAAGATGAAGATGAATTTGAAACTCCTCCTGAGCTTTCCATAATGTTCATTATGTTTTGAAATGATCCCACTCCATTATTCTGTGCAATAAAATCTATTAGAGCTGTAGTGTTTTTCTGTCCTCCTTGCATAAAGAAGCCCCAAAGTGATTTTGGATACATAAGCGATGCTTCTTCAGCATCACGTGTCCGTGGCTTTCTTCCATCTAGGTCTATAAAACTTACCGGGTTGTTGAAGGCATAGTTATAAGGAGAGTATCTTCTCATTTGCTCTGCCAAAGGATCTATGACGCCCCATCGTGCTATATCACCCATGTACATCCTTGCTCCGTAGTCGCTCCAACCTGTTTCTTTTTGCAGTTCTTTTCCGTTGTATCCATAGTTGTAAGCAGGATTTCCTGCTAAAACATTGTAACCTTCATGCTTTAAACCAAACGGATAATAATTATTTTCTTCAAGAACTTCTGCGCTGCCATTTGAGTTTTTAGAGTAGCTTAAACGGACATTTCCCAGATGGTCGGTATAGCTGTAAATATACTTATTATTTTCAAAATTGTAATAGCCTTCAGCGGTAGGGACAAATTTTAAAATAAGTGTTCCTCCTCCGCTTTTCCCGGTCTTGTTTTCATACTGAAATCCATCCAAATATTCTGTAACTTTAGTTGATAACGTGGTGGTAGTGCCTGAGGGATCAACAAAAGGAGGAGTATAGTTATAAATTTTCTTTAGCTTAGTTCCGTCTGCACGATAGGTATAATATATATTTTCATTAATGATTCCTCCACGTGTTACTATTCCTTTATCAAACTTAATATAATCAGGAAGGTTCAGCAAGTTGTAATCAATCTGCAAAACCCCTTTATCTATATGGTCCTTCATATTACCGTTATCATCATAGGAGATAATGTTTCCTGAAGTATCAGGGTAGCCACTATAATTCCCTGAGGTATCTGTAACAGTATTAAGCCTGTTTCCTGTATAATTATAGGTCAGGTCATCTATGAGCTGTATTGTTCCAACATCGGACTTTCCATTTCTCTGCAGAGAAGTAATATTCCCGTTCAGGTCATAAGCTAAGGTTTCATTAAAGAATCCGTTCTGTGGAATAGAGGTTCCCGGTTCAGAATAGATTCCTTTTTTAAGTCTGTTAAGGGCATCATACTGTAATTATACTGTCTTAAAACCTGGTCCGAAGCTGTTTTCCATGTCACTTCCGTAATATTCCCATTGTATTTCCCTATAGAGCTTCCAATTTCTACAAAAAACAAATAGAGTGACCAAACGATCACTCTATTCTATGCAATTACTGTTTATTATTTCTCTTTAATATAAAACCAACACTTTTGAAACGTTACCGAATATAATGGGTCTTTCTTTTCTTAACTGTAAATACACTACCAAACTTTAAATGATAGAATTATGATACAGCAATTAATTAATATTAATAGCAAAAAAATAAGTTGATTTAAAATATTTTTATTTATTAAGAAGGCATTAATAAAAATAGAAATTATAAGGAAAAAATATGTAAGATACCTAATCTCAGGTATTTTATAGTCAAAAATATTATATATGTTATCAAAGATATTTTTAATAGCTAGACTATAAAAAATTCTAAGCGCAAAAATAATTCCCAAAGTTATTGTATGTATTAATCTAATTTTCATATTTAAATTTTAATATCTGTGAACAATTTTTCCACCGGACAAATATTTATGAGTTGAAATATCATATATCATAATATTTGTATATCCACCACCATTTGTTCCTATTACTACTTGAATATTTACAGTCACACCTTTATCAAACTGTGTATTTTTCTTATGCAACTGATCATACCGATAATCAGCATTCTTGTAAATATCCATTATCTGACCAATTCTTTCGCTTTCCATCGATATAGATGTTCCTACAACTCCGGCTATTGTACTTGCTGTAGATGCGAGGCTAGGATTAAAACTTTTAAATTTTTGAAAAATTTCTTTAACTGTTTTTAAATTATCAATAGCTAAACCTGAAACTGATGCTCCTCCCAATTTATCACTCGCAGAGTCAAAATACTCTTTCATATTTCCCAAAAATTCCATTGTCCCTTGATATTCATCAGTCCAACCCGAATTATCTAGTTGATATTGACTTATACTCTCGATTGCTCCAAAATAAGATTTCGTTTCATTTTTCAAATATTTTCTTTTAGGTGTCGGATCATCAAGTCCATATTTTGAAAAATCTATCCCTGAGAAGTAAAAAGCAGCCATTAAATCTCTATATGCTTGTGTCTGTCCAAAGGCAATACTTTGGTCACCGCCACCTTCTGCCGAATTTACCAAGTTCTGAAATGATCCCACTCCATTATTCTGTGCAATAAAATCTATAAGAGCTGTAGTGTTTTTCTGTCCTCCTTGCATAAAGAAGCCCCAAAGTGATTTTGGGTACATAAGCGATGCTTCTTCAGCATCTGGTGTTCGAGGCTTTCTCCCATCTGGGTCTATAAAACCTATCGGGTTGTTGAAGGCATAGTTATAGGGAGAGTATCTTCTCATTTGCTCTGCCAAAGGATCAATGACACCCCATCTTGCTATATCACTCATGTACATCCTTGCTCCATAATCACTCCAACCTGTTTCTTTCTGCAATTCTTTCCCATTGTATCCATAGTTGTAAGCCGGATTTCCTGATAAAGCATTGTAACCTTCATGTTTTAAACCGAACGGATAAAAATTATTTTCTTCAAGAACTTCTGCGCTGCCAGTTGAGGTTTTAGAGTAGCTTAAACGTGCTGAACTACGTTCGTAGCCTTCATAAAAGATTCTCTTTTATTTGTCTATCCAAATGGTCTGTATAGCTGTAAATATATAGATTTTCTGTGAATTAATTTTTCACCAACACATTTAGAACATGAATAAATTTTTACATGCATAAAGATTCCAATTTTCTATTAAAAAACAAATAGAGTGACCAAATGATCACTCTATCTATACAATTATTGTTGATTATTTCTCGTTAATATTAATTAGTAAAGGAAACCAACATTTTTGAAACATTAACCTTCGATTCCATTTGGAATAATATTCATTACAAAATACTATTTTATTTTTTATATAGAATACCTTCATCTGCATTAACCTCCAAAATTAGATGACCGTTTTGTTCATAAATAGGAAAAGAAGTTAGCATTAAAAACTTTTTAGCATCTTCATTGGATAAAGGCTCTTGTAATTCATTGTCTTCGTTATTATAAAATTTATCAAGATTAATTCTATCTTTATCTAAAGTCCATTTATTCTCTCCTTGATACATTAATTGTGAGTTTTTATTATAAATTTTATGGATGTACATATCATCTTTAATAATTAATGTATCAATAATATTTTCTCGTGTGAAAGAATAATTTCCTAACAATTTTTTTTATTTACACTACAACTTATAGTTACAACTGATCCAAGTATAATGGACAAGATTAATTTTTTCATTTTATTTTTTTTGCATATTATTTTTATTCATCCACAATAGATATGTTTGTCGTGTAGTACTTTCAGCCGCCCCAATACCATTAACCCTAGGTATATTTCTTGATTCAGCCTTATTAAAAGGGTTTAAAGAATAAGATGAAACCGATTTAGAGTCAAATGCCATTATAACAACTTTGTTTCCCACAGGATAAAAACTAAAATTAGTTTTCCCCATAAACTGCCCCTGCATATTGGTGTTCTCAGTAGCAACACCAATAAGCCCAAACATACCAGAGTAAGATACTTTTTCGTTCATTGATGTTTCTTTAAAATATTGAATAGCTGATTTATACATATCAGTTTTCATCAGTTGATTTACAGCTGCATTTCCCTTTACAAGTAAACTATTTTCAGGACCTCCTCCTCTTAAAAATTCATCATATAGATTTGCCCAATTGGTACTATTGCTTCTACGTGTATAACCTTTTAGATTTTTGGATGAATTCATCCATTGATCCTCTCCAGATTCTCTATCCACTATTCTGGTTTTACCATTAAAACTTGTTCCACCACCTATATAATGGAAAAAGTCTATTTCATCACCACCTAAATCACTTACTTGTGTAACTTGTCCAGTTTTCACATCAACGACATATTCATTAGGCGGTACACTAAAATCAATACCTGAGAAGTAAAAAGCAGCCATTATATCTCTAAAAGCCTGGGTCTCTCCAAAAGTTCCACTTCCACCTCCCCCTAGATCCATAGATTTCAACAGATCCTGAAATGCTCCCCATCCGTTGTTTTGTGCAATGAAATCCATAAGAGCATCTTTATCTGTGCTGCCTCCTCCCATGTAAAAACTCCAAAGGGATTTAGGAAACATAACGGATTCAGCTTCAGCATCAGGTGTTTGCGGCTTTCTCCCATCAGGGTCTATAAAACTGATCGGGTTGTTGAAGGCATAGTTATAGGGAGAGTATCTTCTCATTTGCTCTGCCAAAGGATCAATTACACCCCATCTTCCTATATCTCCCATGTACATCCTGGCTCCATAATCGCTCCAGCCTGTTTCTTTCTGCAATTCTTCCCCATTGTATCCATAGTTGTAAGCAGGATTGCCTGATAAAACATTATAGCCTTCATGTTTTAAACCAAACGGGTAATAATTGTTTTCTTCAAGAACTTCTGTGCTGCTTCTGGTGAAACTTATTTTATAAAATTAGAGTATTGAAAGTTCAATACTCTAATTATTTTCAAGATTATCCAAAATAGGAGTATAAAAAAGTATAAACTTTTTGTCTCAAAAAAGGGATCAATTCCACCTATTTCTTAATATACCATTTTTCATCAATTTTTTTATAATTCTTTTCAACATTTATATTGTTTACTCTTAGTAAAGTGACAGAATTTTCCTTAATGTTTATATATACATTATGATTTTCATCTACCGATATTGATGAAATATTGTATTTTTTAAAAAGATCTAAATAGTGTTGAATTTGACTCTCATTCAAATAGTCTTTCTTATTTAACTTAGTTAACAAATTTCTATTAATAGAAATTTTATTATTTACATTATTTTGGGTGATAAAGTATGGAGGGAAATTACTTTTACTTATTATATATATAGTCTCAAACGTATTTGATTGTCTAATTCCTATATATAAATTGTCAAATTTTGAAAAGTCTTCATTTTTATACTTTTCTACAAAATCTTGTATGGTATTATTTTCTTGTTTATTACAAGAGAATAATAGAAATAAAGTAAGTATGAATAGTGTAATTTTCATGTAATAAATTATTTTATATTTCTAAAGCGATTTTTCATTGAATAATAGGCTCCTAATACAATTGAATACTGGTCATCTTTGCTATCCCATTGAGATTTATAACCGTTTGTATTTGAATTAATTTTACTATTTAAATGTGCTGCCATTTGCAATGTTGAGAAACTAAATCCTAATGTATAGCCCGATGCTCCCCACAAATAATTACCAAAATTCATGTGATTATGTACAACTCTATCTCCTTCCGGTAAAAATAGTACATGAGATGGTGTCTTAGGATCTAGTGGTGTCATACTAACCCCTTGTCCATAATATTCCAAAGGTAAAATAGAATATGAATAATCAAATTTTCCACCACCTTTGCTTTCTGTGTAAAAATTTATATAACTATTTTTATTATTGCTATTAAATGCTCCTTGGCTCCTAAGCATACTTGCAATTGCTGTTTTTGAAACAAAAATATAATTTGTTATAATACCGTTTGCAATGTCTTTTGGATCATTTATTGGATCTGCAAAAGAATAGTATTGTTTACTACCACTCTTAGAATTTTCAACAACAAATCTATCAGATAATTTATTTTTTTCAGTCCTCACATATTGTCCTTTTTCATTGAAAATAAAATCATCTGGTGGAGAGTTAAAATCAATACCTCCGAAGTAAAAAGCAGCCATTATATCTCTAAAAGCCTGGGTCTCTCCAAAAGTTCCACTTTCACCTCCCCCTAGATCCATAGATTTCAACAGATCCTGAAATGCTCCCCATCCGTTGTTTTGTGCAATGAAATCCATAAGAGCATCTTTATCTGTGCTGCCTCCTCCCATGTAAAAACTCCAAAGGGATTTAGGAAACATAACGGATTCAGCTTCAGCATCAGGTGTTTGTGGCTTTCTTCCATCAGGATCTATAAAACTTACCGGGTTGTTGAAGGCATAATTATAGGGAGAGTATCTTCTCATTTGCTCTGCCAATGGATCAATTACACCCCACCTGCCAATATCTGATAGATACATTCTTGCTCCGTAGTCGCTCCAACCCGTTTCTTTCTGTAATTCTTTTCCATTATATTCATAGTTGTAAGCAGGATTTCCATATAAAATATTATAACCCTCATGCTTTAAGCCAAACGGATAATAATTATTTTCTTCAAGAACTTCTGCGCTGCCAGATGAGGTTTTAGAGTAGCTCAAACGTACATTCCCCAAATGGTCTGTATAGCTGTAAATATACTTATTATTTTCAAAATTGTAATAGCCTTCAGCGGTAGGTACGAATTTTAAAATAAGTGTTCCTCCTCCACTTTTCCCGGTCTTGTTTTCATACTGAAATCCATCCAAATATTCTGTAACTTTAGTTGATAACGTGGTGGTAGTGCCTGAGGGATCAACAAAAGTAGGAGTATAGTTATAAATTTTCTTAAGCTTAGTTCCGTCTGCACGATAGGTATAATATATATTTTCATTAATGATTCCTCCACGTGTTACTATTCCTTTATCAAACTTAATATAATCAGGAAGGTTCAGCAAGTTGTAATCAATCTGCAAAACCCCTTTATCTATATGGTCCTTCATATTACCGTTATCATCATAGGAGATAATGTTTCCTGAAGTATCAGGGTAGCCACTATAATTCCCTGAGGTATCTGTAACAGTATTAAGCCTGTTTCCTGTATAATTATAGGCCAGGTCATCTATGAGCTGTATTGTTCCTACATCGGACTTTCCATTTCTTTGCAGAGAAGTGATATTCCCGTTCAGGTCATAAGCTAAGGTTTCATTAAAGAATCCGTTCTGTGGAACAGAAGCTCCCGGTTCAGAATAGATTCCTTTTTTAAGTCTGTTAAGGGCATCATACTGGTAATTATACTGTCTTAAAACCTGGTCCGAAGCTGTTTTCCATGTCACTTCCGTAATATTGCCATTGTATTTTCCTATAGAGCTTCCGGTATTCTGAGGATTAAAGTATTTCAGGTCATACCCGAAAAGCTTGATCCCTAAAGCAGCCGGATCATTGACCTTCGTAAGCGCCCCACGGATGTCATACTGATAATCGATACTCTCCAAACCGCCACCTACTTTTTTATTCGAAAGCTGGGAAAGTTCATTATAGGTATTTTCTGTCAAAAGTTCCACAGGGCCACTGCCTACCTGGTGACGGTGTTTCATTACCCTGTTTTGGTTGTCATACTCAAAGCTTTGGGAGATGACCTTTTCTGTATCTGTAATGAACCTTTTGTGGTAGACTTTGGACTGTTTGGCCACTCCTACAAAATCCAGTTCTGTTTCGGTCCTGGTATATCCACCCAAATGATTAATGGTATACGTACCTACAGATCTTCCTTTTGTATCGTAGTATGCATAGCTTTTAGTCCAGTTGTCATCCTCCATATTTTTCACAAGACCTAAGGTCGGCATTGCCTGGGTATTTACTGAAGCGTTCTGGGTGTCGGTCATGATGGTCTGTCCCAATATGGTAGTAGGAAAAGCAGGGTTAAAGCTGTATGAAGGGTAAGTGTCATAATAATTGACACTTAATAACTTAAAGTTTGTGGTAGGATAAGCTATATTATTTGTATAAAAAACATCTATTCCACTATTATTCCAGCTGGAAGTACTTCTTGTTTCAATATTAGAAACTATTCCTTCTATAGCACTCACCTGTGCGAGCCTTCCTGGAGGGCTGTCTAGTATTCCGCTATAAACAGGTCTTGAGAACTGATCATATTTGGTGAATAGCCATTGCCCTTTAGCCCTTAAGTTAGCATCCTGGGTAAGGATCAACCTGTCTGCTTTGTCGTAGACCATATATTCCCAACCTTTCCCCGGAACTTTTTTCTCCACAAGTCTTCCCAGTCCGTCATAGCGGTACTGGTAGCACAGCTTATCCAGCAATGCCTGATCCGGAATGGTCTGCGAAACTGCCAATGGTGGAATCACATAAGCCAGTTGCCCAAATTCATTGTAAAGATAATAGGTGTCTACATCTCGCTGTCCGTCATTTTTTCTCACCAGAATCGTCTGTCCTTCACCGTTCTGGAATTCTGTAGTGGTATTTCCATCCTGGTCGGTAATGGAGGTTTTATTAAGCTGGTTGAACACATAACTTCCCGGTAAACCGATCGCAGAATTGGTTCTGCCTTCCGTCCAGTCGGTAGTGAGTACATACTTTTTTACTTCACCGTCAGCATTGGTATTATAGGTCATATTAACAGGCTTCTGGGACCATGCGGTTCCTGCCGGAACCATTTGGTTGACCCTGCCTGTGTAGATGTTATCATAGATCTTTTCGGCATAGATCTTTTCATTTCCATATCCTGCTGAAGAGGCATTACCTAGCGGATTGGTATAGATGGCTCCGTTCGTGGTTCCGGCCTGAGGAACCGGAAGGTAGCTTTTAGCCTCCCTGCCTTTGGAATCATATTCTACAGGCATCACCACATCTCTTCCAAGAGGTGTTGCTTTAATAGCCACAGTCTGGATCGGTCTTCCTAATCCATCAAAATACTGAACGGTTTCTGACTTTTTGATACAGTCTGCATCCAGACAGTTTTTGGTATAGACATAGTTCTCAGCGGTACTGAGATTGGTTTGCGCAAAAACCGTAGTGAATGAAAAGAGAAGAGCGAAGAGTGAAAAATTATTTTTCATTTTTATTTTTTCACCTTTCATTCGGGTTTGGGTTTTTATTTTTTCATTAGGTGTAATCATTTGTTCAGTTTTAGTTTTGAGGTTTTAATGCTTGCTACCAGCATACTGACAAGCTCATGGCTTTGTTCCGAATGTGTTCTAAAGCTATCAGCACCCATATAATTGGTTTGGTGCAAAAGTTCAAGCCAGTAATGGGTTTCATTGGCTTCTTTTAATGCAATCGAAAGTTTACTGATAAAGTCCGGTTTGCTTTGGGCAAATTCAGCTTCTCTTATCAATGCTCCTACTGCTGTTCCGCTTCGAAGGAGTTGCTTAGACATGACAAATTCCTTATTTTCAGTCAATTTTTTATACAGTTCCACGATACCAATGCTGAAAGAAAAACTCTTATCTTTCAATACATTCTTAGTTTTCATTTTTAATTCTTCATTCATCATTTTCATTAGTGTTTGTAGTTGTACTGATTCTCCTGCAATGTTTTCCCTTCTGCATCGGTCACTTTTACCAACCTGTTAGCATTATCATATACATTAATCGTTCTGATCCCGTTGGCTGAAATAGAATTGGTTACCCCTATCATTGGATCATACGTTGTTGCTGTTACACTGTAATTTTTCAGTGCGGGATCTTTTCTTAAAGCTTCCAGGGCTTGCAGCAGGGCTGGTTCAGTGGCCGGGTTATCACGGTCTGCATTGGATGCAGCAATAGCAGCAGTCACCGTAGCAAGGGAGGCTATCTGGGAATAGGCTGCTCCTGAAATCACAGCAATAGGTTTGGTCTGGTAATATCCCCAGATCGTCGTGGTAGGGATCCCATTTTTCCCGGTGATCTGGACAAGATTTCCTTTGCTGTCGTACAAATCAAGTGTAGACGCAGTAAAGGGACTTTGCGTCTGCATATTGTAACCAATCACAGAGGTGGGGTATACATGGGAAGGGTCATCAAATTTGGTTTCAGCTTTCCCCACCAGCTTTCCGTTTCTTTTGGTAGAAGTTTCCAGAGGCACATCGATCATATTAGCATTGAGTAATTTCTGTACTCCTTTATCAGCCGGATAAAGAAGTGTTTTTTCTACAACTGTTCCATCAGATAGTATTTCCTTAGAAGAGATCATATTGTTGTAAGTATCTTCAAAATTGCTTTCTGAGCTGGAGACCAGTTTTTTTGCCATTCCTGAAATATAGTTTTCTGTGGTAGATCCCTGTTTTGAGATTACAATCTTTTTTACAGGCACAGGAGGAGACGGATTCTCTAAAATATTAGCTAATAGGACTTCCTTAAACTGATAATCCATTTCTGTCTTTTGAAGCAATTGTCCTTCACTGTACGT
Organism: Chryseobacterium pyrolae; assembly: GCF_025153485.1. NCBI lineage: Bacteria > Pseudomonadati > Bacteroidota > Flavobacteriia > Flavobacteriales > Weeksellaceae > Chryseobacterium > Chryseobacterium pyrolae. Next base: position 104,672 of record NZ_JANZQH010000005.1, on the reverse strand, counting down.
TTCTTTCTTCTGAAGAAGCCCCATATCACGGAGGTAAGTATTCATTTCTTCGTCCGAAAACTGGTATGAGGGGTTAATACCTGGTGTAATATTATCAGGATTGTTGAAATAATATTTGGAATAGCTGCTGTTGATCATATCGGTCACCTTGATATTGGTATACCCGATAGGTTTCACTTCATTTCTTGATTCTCCAATGAAGCTTAGTTCCACACTTTGATCCAATATAGTTCCACTGGAACGTAGGGGATTGTCGAATAAGTTATACTCATACTTCGTATAGCTCAATGGAGAGGAAGCTCCAGAATTAAAGTTTTTAATGCTTTTGATTCGCAGGCCGTGTCCATAATCATTTTCATCAATCCGTGTTTTTTTAAATGCATAAAGCTCTATCGTTCCTTCACTTTTCCCCTGAAATGTAAAATTAAGGGTTCCTTCTCCCTCAAATGTAGACATAGCAATAGGACAATACAGGTTATTATTGGAACCATAAGTATAGGGTTGTGGTTCTACGCCATTGATGTATATGGAATACTCAGGAATACCATGTCCAGGTTGTTGACCATAGAATAGAGCATCAATTTTCACCATGGCTACCTTATAGTCTACCGGTACCGTAAAAGGTGCAGGATATTCTCCGGGCTCGGTACGGTACGTTATGGTCTTAATTTTTTCAAAAGGATAATGATCATAGTAATTAGACGGACTGGAATTGTTATATGGCAATGTCTGGGATTCAAATTCATATTCTGTTCTTCCTCCCGAAGGAAGCGTAATACTTTTTAAAGCACCATAGCTACAAGCATCCGGGTTTCTTGCTTCCGGGGAACGAAGAATACCACTGTCGAAATCACAGAAATGAAATGCATTGTGATAGCCAAAGTTATCAAATCCGTTTTCAGATCCGGAGGGAGGCTGATTATATTCAAAGGAAAACTTTTGGGTCTGGCCACCATTTTTATCAAGGTTAATGAGCCCCATCAATTGATCTCCGGGTCTTTCAAAAGCATATTGATTGATGACTGCATTTCGGGCATCTTTAAGAACAAGTTTATCCACAATATACCAATCTCTGTCCTTTTCAGCACTTAGTAATGGAGCAGGTCCCGTATGCCTGTAAAGGTATTCGATACTTCCTTCACCAGGAACTGTAATTTTCTTAATCTTCTGCTGCTGTAATAATATAGCCTGACTAAACTGCTCTGTCGTTGTCTCATATTCAATAGTAGCGACTTCTTCATTTCTGATATTGAAGATCTTCGAAAGGAAAAAACCACTGTTAATTGATTTAGTAACCGAAGTGGTCATTTGTTCCACAGTTATTTTATTGATATTCAGCTTATCAAAAAGATAGGTATTACCCTTGGTATCGGTAATGGTAAAAGATTTTATTTTACCTTCCGGGGTATCTTTGGTTATGACTATTTTATCGTTTGACGGAGAAGCATGTACCACTGTCAATTCATGGGTGGCATTATTATCTGTAATAAAGAATTTTCCGCCTCCCCCCGGATAATTGTACGAAAAAACATCAGAATCTACCTTGCCATTACTTGCTTTGTAATAATCTTCTGCCATACGGGTTTTGGATCTTACAATACTTCCAATACCGGAAAGATTCCAGCCCTGTCCTACATCACTTACTAAACTGAAGCGGGCAAGGCTTTCAGTGGTGTAGCTGACCGACAGATTTATGCCAATGCCTGTTGTGGGAACATCCAGACCCATCAGCGGAAGGCCTATATTAGGAATGCCTTGAAATACATTGGCATCACCGTTGGTTACATAATCATATTTTTGAAGGCCTATTTTATCCTGCGCGGAAATACTGATATTTCCTAAAAGAGCAGTTAATAAAAAAGTACTAAGTATTATTTTTTTCATCTTGGTTATTTCTTTATGAGTTTAGCGTTTGCGGTTTTATTGGTATCCGTTTTTATCGTCACCAAGTAAGCCCCCTGAATCAAATTCTGGGTATTCATCTTCGTCACCTTATTCTTAGTCTTCAGACTCTGAAGCTGTCTTCCTCCCATATCATACAGGATAATATCAGCTTCTTTAAAGTCAAAGCCTATTTCTACATAAGCATAGTCAGATACCGGATTCGGATAGATTTTGATGTCTTGTTTTTCGATTAACTGGTCAAGCTGTTTATCCCCAAGCTTCACGATTTTCCAGTTCTCTTTTCCAAGCTCTTCAGCGCTGGTTCCAGCTAAGATTATTGAACCATCTCTATTAAGTTTAATGTCTGAAAGTCTCTCCTCTCTTTGTCTCTTGTCTCCTTTCACATATTTCCGCCACTGTTCATTTCCATCTTGATTCAGGTAAAGCATCCAGAATGTTTCATCATCCGATTCTATTCTTCCTTCTGCCTGCGTATAGCCACCTAATAGAATTCCTTTTGAAGATTTATCATCTGCTGAGTGAAGCACACTCATTCCCATCAGAATATCACGGTTCTTGAAATTGTAAGACTTTTGCCAGATTTCGTCTCCTCTTTCATTGAGTGAGATCAACCACAAATCTGTTCCTTCTTCAATACCTACAGTCTTATTTCCTGATCTTTCCGATCTCGATTCTCCACCGATGATATAGCCAGAAGAAGTTAAAGCTAGGGTTCTTAGATGATCATCTGCTTTTCCTCCGAAGTTCTTTTCCCACTCCACTTTTCCTTCTTTGGAAAGTTTGATAATATAGTAATCTCCTTCGCCAAAGTTTTCAGTTTTCTTTGAACCTCCCAAGTTGCTTCTTGAATAAATTCCCAGCAAAGCACCACCGTCTCTAGTTGGAATCATTTTCTCTACTTCATCGAGTCCCTTTCCTCCTAAAACCGATTGTGACAGTTCTTTTCCATCTTTTTCAAGTTTTATAATCAAAACATCTTTGGAGCCGTAGCCTTTAGCTGAGTTCTGTACATTACCCGCTACAAAGAATCCCAGATCTGTGCTTTGAATAACTGTTCTGGCTTCTTCATCTGAGGAACTTCCCAAGGTTTTCTGCCAGAGTTCATCTCCAAATTCATTGATCCTGATCAACCAAATGTCGGAGCCTCCTTTAGAATCTTCTTTTTTATCCAAACCTTTGTTAGAATAGCTTGTCCCTGCCAGAAGACTTCCTCCTTCCTGTGTAGAAACGGTTGCGGATAGATAGTCATGATTCTGCCCTGAGAAATATTTTTCCCAAACCTGTTCACCTTGTTGGTTGAGTTTAACCAGATGAAAATCATAGCCATTATTTTGTTTTTTTTCCGTTGAAAATTTCTGAGATTGGATCGAACTTCCTGTAATTAGATACTGTTGATCTATTGTTGTCGTTACCTGGCTTAAGAAATCCTGAGTAGAGGATTTGATATCTTTCTGCCACAATACTTCCTGAGCAGAAAGCCCCAGGACAGTGCATAGAATACATGCACCAGAGTAGAATTTCTTCATCTGTTTGTGTATTTGAGTTAATGTTAGTTTTTAATAAAAGTTGCGCAAATTTAACAATTTTTAACGTTTCTGCAATGTCTCTTTAATGAGATTTAATATTAGTTTTATCACTTTCCGGTGTATTTTTAAATGCTGTTAAGTAGTACTATAACAAATATATAATCGGTGGACGACAAAGTATGTCGTATTATTTTTTTCATTTCATTTGATTTTTATGAGGTCAATATAATATTTATTTTCATCGTAGAATCATAAATAAAAAACATACTTTAAAGAGATTTTTGCAAAGAATTATTTTCATTAAAAAGCATAATGTTATGCCTAGTCAAGCAATTAACTGGTGGAATAGATTTAAATCGAAAAGTTTAAATAGGGCTAGAAAGTGACTATCAACATCTGATTATTGCTGAGCAAATTCTTTTATAGTCAACCTTTTTCAGAACGAGACAGATCAAATAAAAAGCGGCTTCCTAGGAAGCCGCTTTTCTATGATAGATTAAATCTGACAATTAGTTTTCCTGTCTCTTAATCAGGTTAAGTGCAGAACCCGCCTTAAACCAATCGATCTGCTGATCGTTGTAAGTATGGTTTGCTATGATGGTGTCTTTAGTTCCGTCAGCGTGTACGAATTCCAAAGTCAACTGCTTTCCTGGCGCGAATTGATCAAGATCTAAGAAGTTAACGGTGTCATCTTCCTGGATTTTGTCATAATCCGCTTCATTAGCGAAAGTAATTCCCAACATCCCTTGTTTTTTAAGGTTTGTTTCATGGATTCTCGCGAATGATTTTACCAATACTGCTTTTACACCAAGATGTCTTGGTTCCATAGCCGCGTGCTCTCTTGAAGAACCTTCACCGTAGTTTTGGTCTCCAACAACGATAGTAGGGATTCCGGCAGCTTTGTAAGCTCTCTGTACAGCAGGAACTTCACCAAATTCACCCGTTAATTCATTTTTAACGTGGTTGGTTTCCATGTTGTAGGCATTAACAGCCCCAATCAACATATTGTTTGAAATATTATCAAGGTGTCCTCTGTATTTCAACCATGGTCCAGCCATAGAAATGTGGTCAGTAGTACATTTTCCGAAAGCTTTGATCAATACCTTAGCACCTTCGATGTTTTTACCGTCCCATGCCGGGAACTCTTCCAACAACTGAAGTCTGTCTGAAGTAGGACTTACGTTCACCACTACAGAAGAACCGTCTTCAGAAGGTGCCTGATATCCGTTGTCATCCACAGCAAAACCTTTTGCAGGAAGTTCAGAACCTTTAGGCTCATTCAGCTTCACTTGCTCGCCGTTTTCTGCGGTTAGTGTATCTGTAATTGGGTTAAAGTCTAATCTTCCCGAGATCGCTACTGCAGCTACCATTTCCGGAGAAGCTACGAAAGCATGTGTATTCGGGTTACCATCAGCTCTTTTGGCAAAGTTTCTGTTGAAAGAGTGGATGATGGAGTTTTTCTCCCCTTTATCAGCACCTTCTCTGTCCCATTGTCCGATACAAGGTCCACAAGCATTCGTAAAGATTCTCGTATTCTCAAATTTTCTGAAAGAATCCAAAAATCCATCTCTTTCTGCTGTGAATTTCACCTGCTCAGAACCTGGATTGATCCCCAAGATTGCTTTTGGTTTAACCCCTTTTGCTACCGCATCTTCTACGATAGAAGCTGCTCTTGATAAATCTTCATAAGAAGAGTTGGTACAAGAACCGATCAGTGCCCATTCTACCTCTATTGGCCATCCGTTCGCTTCAGCTTTAGCTCTGAATTCAGCTACTGGGGTCGCTAAGTCCGGAGTGAAAGGTCCGTTTAAGTGTGGTGTAAGTTCAGAAAGGTTGATCTCGATTACCTGATCAAAATATTGCTCAGGGTTCGCATATACTTCAGCATCACCCGTTAAGTGTTCTGCTATTTTGTCAGCGGCATCTACAACATCCTGTCTTCCGGTTGCGGCTAAATATCTTCTCATGGAATCATCATATCCGAAAGTAGAAGTGGTCGCCCCGATCTCAGCACCCATGTTACAGATGGTTCCTTTACCTGTTGCTGAAAGAGATTGTGCTCCTTCTCCGAAATATTCTACGATGCATCCTGTTCCTCCTTTTACGGTAAGGATACCTGCTACTTTTAGGATAACGTCTTTTGCAGACGTCCATCCGCTCATTTTACCGGTTAATTTTATACCGATAAGTTTTGGCATTTTAAGCTCCCAGGCCATTCCGGCCATCACGTCTACTGCATCAGCACCACCAACTCCGATGGCAACCATTCCTAATCCTCCGGCATTTACGGTGTGAGAATCTGTACCGATCATCATACCTCCCGGGAATGCGTAATTCTCAAGGACAACCTGATGAATAATACCTGCTCCCGGTTTCCAGAAACCGATTCCATATTTATCACAAACCGAACTCAGGAAGTTGAACACCTCAGAGTTTTTGTTGATCCCTTCCTGCAAATCGGATTCTGCACCTACTCTTGCCTGAATCAGGTGATCGGCATGAGCGGTTGAAGGAACGGCTACTTTGGCTTTTCCCGCCTGCATAAATTGTAAAAGCGCCATCTGCGCCGTTGCATCCTGCATGGCAACTCTGTCTGGTGCGAAATCTACGTAAGAGTTTCCTCTTTCATGTGCTGATGTAGCATTTCCTTCCCATAGGTGGGTGTAAAGGATTTTTTCTGAAAGTGTAAGTGGTTTTCCCACGATTTGTCTTGCCGCAGCAATCCTTTCGGGGTAACGCTCGTACACTTTTTTGATCATATCAATATCAAAAGTCATATCTTAATTTAATTTTTCTTTTTTCAAATAAACTTTTCCGCTATTAATTAAGGTTTAAAAGCGGAAATTCTTTTATTACTACAATTCATCAAATACTGTTCCTTCGATGTATAAAAAGGATATTTCTAATCAATAATCAGGATGTTTTATTTCTATCAAGTTAAGAAAAAATGGAATTTCGTTTCTCAATTTTATTTAAAATAATTGTTAATCGGTCTTAAATGGAAAGGTTCTAAACAAAAATTGAAAGATTTTGAATCCCGCAGGACCAAAATCTTTCAATTTTATATTTTTTGAAATAGCCGTAAGACTTATCGTCAAACTCTATTAATGACCAACCTGAACCAGCTCCTTAATAGGTGGAGCGAATTTAGTCAGGTCAATACCTTCAACGGCAGCTTTGTATTCATCTATATTAGGAATTCTTCCAAAGATTGCAGAAAGTACAACAACCGGAGTTGAAGCCAATAAAGACTCTCCTTTTTTACGTTCAGAATCCTCAACCACTCTTCCCTGGAAAAGACGGGTAGAAGTTGCCAATACCGTATCTCCTTTAGCCGCTTTCTCCTGGTTACCCATACAAAGGTTACAACCTGGACGTTCCAGATACATCATGTTTTTGTATTCAACACGTGCTTCACCTTTAGGGGCGTTATCATCAAATTCAAAACCAGAATATTTTTCTAAAAATTCCCAGTCTCCTTCCGCTTTCAATTCATCAATGATATTATAGGTTGGAGCTGCTACTACAAGAGGAGCGTTGAATTCTACTTTCCCTTGTTGCTTTTCAATATTTCTAAGCATTTGAGAAACGATTTTTAAATCTCCTTTGTGAACCATACAAGATCCAACAAAACCAAGATCTACTTTTTTCTCACCTCCATAGTAAGAAAGTGCTCTGATTGTATCGTGAGTATATCGCTTGGAAACATCATCATTGGTTACATCCGGGTCAGCAATCATAGGTTCTACAATGATATCAAGATCAACAACTACTTCAGCATAATATTTAGCATTGGAATCCGGAGTTAAAGCTGGTTTTTCACCCGATCTGATCTCAGCGATTCTCTTATCCGCTTTATTAATTAAGCCTTGAAGAACCTGGTTGTGGTTATCCATGCCCTTATTGATCATGATCTGGATTCTGCCTTTTGCAATTTCCAATGATTCGATTAAGGTTTCGTCTTCAGAAATATTGATGGACGCTTTAGCTTTCATTTCTGCAGTCCAGTCTGTAAATGTAAAGGCCTGGTCAGCAGGAAGTGTTCCGATGTGGACCTCAATGATTCTTCCCTGGAATACGTTTTCTCCTCCAAACTGTTTAAGCATTTGAGCTTGGGTAGCATGAACCACATCACGGAAATCCATGTGTTCTTTCATATCCCCTTTAAAAGTCACTTTTACAGATTCCGGAATCGGCATAGACGCTTCACCTGTAGCCAGTGCAAGAGCAACGGTTCCTGAGTCTGCTCCGAAAGCAACCCCTTTAGACATTCTTGTATGAGAGTCACCACCAATGATGATCGCCCACTCGTCTATCGTTATATCGTTAAGAACTTTGTGAATTACGTCAGTCATGGCGTGATATTCACCTTTCGGGTCACGGGCTGTGATCAAACCGAATTCGTTCATGAATTTCATTAATTTTGGAATATTAGCCTGCGCCTTTTTATCCCAAACTGAAGCAGTGTGACAGCCAGACTGGTATGCACCGTCAACAATTGGCGAAATTACAGTTGCCGCCATTGATTCCAGTTCCTGAGCAGTCATAAGACCTGTTGTGTCCTGAGATCCAACGATGTTTACTTCTACACGAACATCAGAACCAGCGTGTAACACTTTTCCTGGTGTTGAACCAACTGCATTTCTGTTAAATATTTTTTCTACTGCGGTAAGACCTTGTCCTTCGTGAGAAATTTCTTTTGACGGAGCAAAAACAAGAGGTGTTTCTATTCCTAAAAGTTTCGCAGCAAATGTTTGTAGTTTTTTACCGAATACAATAGCGTATGATCCGCCAGCTTTAATGAATTCCATTTTCTGAGGCGTGAATGCCTTCGAAATGTCAATCAGTTCCTGGTCTCCGTTATATAATTTTTTTGTTTTTGTATTGATGGTAAGAACAGTTCCTGTAGCAACTGAATAAGCTTCTTCAAGAATAGGTTCTCCAGCTTTGTTACGAATTGGCTCCCCTTTCTCGTCCAGTTTTTTAACCCAGTTTTTAAGGTCAAGACCAATACCTCCGGTAACGTCAACCGTTGTAAGGAAGATTGGAGAAATACCATTTGTTCCTCCTACAATTGGAGCAATATTTACGAAGGGAATATATGGGCTTGCTTGTTTACCCGTCCATAAAGCCACGTTATTTACTCCTGACATTCTTGATGAGCCTACACCCATTGTTCCTTTCTCAGCGATCAGCATGACGCTTTTGTCAGGATGTTGTGCCTGTAAAGCTTTAATTTCTTCCTGTGCCTGAGGAGTGATCATACATTTACCGTGAAGTTCACGGTCTGATCTTGAATGCGCCTGGTTACCCGGAGAAAGTAAATCGGTTGAGATATCACCTTCACCAGCGATAAATGTAACCACTTTTACTTCTTCAGCAATTTCCGGAAGTTGAGTGAAGAACTCAGCTTTTGCGTAGCTTTCAATGATCTCTATGGCGATCGGGTTACCACTATTGAATGCTTCTTTCAAACGATTCGTATCGGCGTCATAAAGAAAAACCTGTGTCTTAAGAACGTTTGCTGCTTCTTTGGCAATAGATAAATCGTTACCCAAAGCAAGATCAAGCAATACTTCAATGGAAGGACCTCCCTTCATGTGAGATAATAATTCAAAAGCAAACGCCGGTGATATTTCTTCTACTACTGATTCACCGAGAATGATCTCTTTTAAAAATTGAGCTTTCACCCCCGCTGCACTGGTAGTTCCCGGTAAGGTGTTGTAAATGAAAAATTGAAGAGAATCCGATCGATATTCGTTACCTGAGTCTTTAATTTGTGCAATGATTTCGCTTAATAATCCGGCACCGTCAATTGGCTTTGGATGAAGCCCCTGGTTTTTTCTTTCCTCAATCTCTTGGATGTAATCCTGATACATATTCATAATAATAGAAGTCTTTTAAATTTTTAAAAGTAGAGTCAGTTCTGTTATTCTTTCTTAACAGGGTTATAAATTACAATAAAACATTTAAAGTTGCCGCAGCAAAACGACTATAGTAATAAACAACATCATCTACCTCCTTAAAAAATGTGAGATAATGTTTAGTTTTGAAGTGAAGTATATGATCTTTATAGAAGTATAAGTAGTTTACCTGCGGTTTGTCTTGTTAAAAAAACTCTCTTTGGGTAAGATTTATACACTTTTTTGAAAGTATTACGATCAAAAATTATATCTCCAAAACGTTTTTAGATTATCAAACACTTAAAAAGTGCTCCCAAATTTACGTATTTTTAATATTTTATAAGGATGAAATTATTTAGATTCTTTATAAATATGAATTTGATAGTTTCTATTTTGGCCGTAGTTTTGCACACAAATGGTGAATATGAAAAATATCCTGAATTTTTTCTGCGTATTGATGTCGATTTTCGTTTTTTCTCAAACAAAATCTGTGAAGAAGCTGCCGGTTAAAAATGTAACGAAAACTATCGTAAAGAAGCAACCTGTCGCGGCTAAGCCGAATCCTGATCTGGTGGTCATCCATCAGGATCTTCCTGTGCTGATCCCTAAAAAGGAAAACGGAAAATTTGGGTACGTCAATCAAAACGGAAAATTTATCATCAAACCTGAGTATCATATCGCTGTCTTTTTTTATGAAGATTGCAATCTTTTGAATTCTCCCAATCAAAAAGCACGAAAATTTGGAACTGAGGAATACGCAACGGTAGAAAAAGATTTGATCTCTTACCGCGTGGACAAAACAGGGAAAAGAGTCTACCAGTTTAAAGATTCTGATCTCGGAAAATGTAAGTTTGGAGATTATAAGCAACAGGTGTATCAGGCATATGTTTTAAATGGTTTTTACGGAATCATTGAAAAAGCCAAATTTGTGAATGCTGCAGACTACAGAGATTACAAAATCTATCCTCAATACCAGTATTTATATATTATGGAAGGTGATGATATTGAAAACCCAATGATTGTTGCTTCCCATAATGACAGATTTGGAGTGATAGATGTTAATAATAAAGTGATCATTCCTTTCGAATATTCCAACATCAAAAGAAATTTCAGCTGGAAACTGGGAAGAATGTTTGAAGTCACGAAAGATGGGAAGAACTATTACTATATTGATGCAAGAAATAAGACATATTAGGTGGAAAGCTATAAGCAAAAGGCTTTAGGCTTTTATTAAATCGCGCACCTTGCCTCCCGAAAACACCGGATTCTTCACAAACTCCACATCTCGCATTTTTTTTGTAATTTCGCGACTGAAATAAAGGGGTGCTGTAAAAGGCTGAGATTATACCCAATGAACCTGGAACGGATAATGCCGTTTAGGGAATTTAAAATGTACCAATGGAACAGTATAACAATATACCAATTCTCATTGCTAGACTGTTAAACTAGTAAATTGTTACATTATTTAATCCGCCCCTTTTATTCATTAAATTTTAAAAATTTATAGAATGAAAGGATTGTTTTTTTTAGGCCTTACCGTAGGCGCTGTAGCCTTTATCCAGGCTCAAAATAAAGATTCCCTGAAGATCAGGGAAATTGAAGCTGTCAATTTTACCAAAAGACTTCCCGTTGCTAAGGAAATTATCAATGTACAGAAGGATATCGACAGCAGGAATCTAGGTCAGGATCTTCCTATCCTCTTAAAAAATCAAACGTCTATTATCTCTACTTCTGATGCCGGAAACGGAGTCGGATATACTGGATTCAGGATTCGTGGAGTGGCTGGAAATGGGATTAATGTGATGATGAACGGTGTTCCGTACAACGATTCTGAAAGCCAGGGAACGTTCTTCGTGAATGTTCCGGATCTTACAAGTTCTGCTTCACAGATCGTCATTCAGAGAGGTGTGGGTACTTCCAATAATGGGGTTTCTGCGTTTGGAGCGAGCATCAATGTGATCTCCAAAGAACCGGACGAGAAAATGTATTTTAAGACCGACGACAGTTATGGTTCATTTAATACCTATAAGTATTCTGCGGAAGCGGGTTCCGGAAAATTCTGGAAAAACAGGCTTTCGGTGATGGGAAGGTATACGCGTATTCATTCTGACGGATATATCGACAGAGCTTCATCAAACCTGGATTCTTACAATTTCACAGCATTATTTGAAGAAGGGAAAACGAGACTTCGCCTTATGGCTTTCGGAGGAAAAGAGAAGACTTATCAGGCCTGGAACGGAATTGACCGACCAACGTGGGAAACGAATCCAAAATTCAATTATTCAGGACAGTACACAGATCTGTTTACAGGAGAAGAGACGTTCTATGATAATGAGACGGACAATTACAGACAGAATCATTACCAGCTTTTATGGGAGCAGAAATTCAATGATAACTGGAGTTTAGAAACCACTTTCCACTATACGAAAGGAAGAGGGTATTATGAAAACTATAAAAGAGTAGATGAAACGGATGTAGATGCAACACATTATGCCAATTATAATTTGCCGGTACCGATCGTGAGCGGATCTGCTGTGGAGCAGACTGATTTTATCAGAAAAAAATGGTTGGATAATGATTTTTATGGTGCTGTTTCCACGTTGTATGGAAAACTGGATCATGTAGATCTTAATTTCGGAGTAGTGGCCAACCAGTATTACGGAAGACATTTTGGAAATGTTACTGGTGTGTATTTTCCACAGATCAATGAATATGAATATTACAGAAACCGTTCTGTAAAAACTGAAGTAGCAGGTTTTGCGAAAGCTTTATGGAGAACAGGGGAGCATTTTGAATTCTTTGGAGATCTTCAGCTCAGAAATATCGATTATAACACAAAAATTCTTACTGCCGGAGATGGTGAAGGTGGAAATCTTGATAAGAACTGGCTTTTCTTTAATCCGAAAGCGGGTGTAAATTACAAGATTGGAAGTGGAAAAGTGTTCTTTTCCTATGCTCATGCTCAGCGCGAACCGAACAGAGATGATTTAATGAGCGACAATGAGGTGAAAGCTGAAAAGCTTCACGATTTTGAAGCAGGTATTGAAAAGCAATTCGGGATTTTGTCTGTAACGGCTAACTTATATTATATGTACTATGTCAATCAGTTAGTGCTGAATGGACAATTGAATAATGTAGGTGCGTTTATAAGAACGAACTCTGGGAAGAGCTACAGGAGAGGGGTTGAGATTGGTGCATTGGCCAGGCTTTCCAAGCAATGGGAAGTGTCCGGAAATGTCACCCTGAGCCAGAACAGGAATCTAGATTTTAATATTAAAAGCAATGAGACCCTTCAGAATCTGGGAAATACCGATATATCGTTCTCCCCAAATGTTATTGCCAATCTTGGTCTGAAGTTCAATCCGAATAAAAATTTCCAGTTGGCTTTAATGAATCAGTATGTCGGAAAACAGAATCTGGATAATACGGGAGACAAAAACCTGGAACTGAAAGATTATTTCCTGACGGATTTCAATGCACAATATCAGTTTACGCTAGCTCATCATGATATCGCATTAAAATTACTGGTAAATAACCTTTTCAATAAAAAGTATGTAAACAATGGTGCAGTTTACGGTGGTGATCCTTACTATTTTTCACAGGCAGGAACTAATTTTATGTTCGGGATCAGCTGGAAAATTCAATAATCTGTAAAATAATTTATCAAACAGATTTTAATACATTCAATTTTATACCTATTTATCAAAAGACTGTTTCGGCAGTCTTTTTTTATATCCGATAAATCTCTTCAAAAAGTCATGAAAAAATTATAAATTTGCTGCCAAATGAATATTTCAGCTTACATTTTAGAATATCTGAAACAATTTGGAACTGTGACGGTTCCGAGCTTCGGTGTGTTTTCGCTTAAAAACTCCAAGGCAATTATCAATTCCGAGAACGGAAGCATCCTTCCGCCCGCAAGCGAGATCGTTTTTGCGGTGGATTATGAAATCCAGTCTGACGAACTTGCAGCTTTTATAGCGGCACAGAAACAGATGTCTCTGGAGGCTTCCAAAAGCGATCTGAAGATCCAGACGGATTTCTGGAAGAAAAAACTTCAGGCAGATCAGGCCCTGGAAATTCAGAACCTTGGAATCATTACGATTGAAGATGACACTGCCCGTTTCAAAGGGAAAAGAATAGAATCAGGACATCCGGATTTCTATGGACTTGAAGAAATAAGGCTTTCGGATATCAATAACGGAGAAAAGATCAATACCACCGAAAACAGAGAAAAAGATTATACATTCAAAAAGTCTGTTCTTTGGATTTTCCTGGTTGCTGTTCCTGTTTTAGGAATTATTTATCTGGCATTTACCCAGCAGGAACTTCTTTTCGGAAAAAAATCTTTTGATAAGGTTTCTGTGCAGACTTCTACGCACAGAATTGTAAAAGATACCGTAAAAGTAATGGTTCATACGCCGGAAACAGCAGTTTCAGATTCCTTGAAAAAAGATTCATTATCAAAATCAGCCGGGAAAGGGACAAAATCCGCTCCGGCAGTTCAAAACCACACTAAGACTCAATGGCAAAAGTAAAAAAAGCGTCAGAATCCCTGACCATCATGACCAATATTGTTCTTCCGAACGAAACCAATTCTTTAAGAAACCTTTTCGGAGGTGAGCTTCTGGCAAAAATGGACCGTTGTGCTTCCATTTCTGCAGCAAGACACTGTGAGAGGAGAGTCGTAACGGCATCAGTCAACCACGTTTCTTTCAATCATCCTATTCCTGAGGGCGGAGTAGTAGTTCTGGAATCTAAAGTATCCAGAGCTTTCTCTACTTCAATGGAGGTGTATGTAGATGTATGGTTGGATGACCCGATCAATCAGAAGAAAATTCACACCAATGAAGGGATTTATACATTCGTTGCGGTAGATGAATTCAACCGTCCTATTCCTATCCCGGATATGATCCCGGAAACAGAAGAAGAAATATCGAGACATGCTGCGGCCATCAGAAGAAAAGAACTTTCTCTTATTCTTTCAGGGAGAATGAAACCTCTTGATTCTGTAGAGCTTAAGAAATTGTTCCAGGATCCGGAAGAAGTAAAAGAATCAAAGAAGGATAAGAAATAAATTCTGCCTTTGTAAAGATTTAAACACAAATAACACAAATGCCTGAACAGATTTTCACAAATGAATTGTGCAGAGTAAATGGAAAAAAATGATAGCATCAGATATTTCGTGTAAGCAATTGTAAGCTTAGAATGCTGATCAGTTTTAATACCCTTCAGTTTAAAAACTGGGTAAAAAGAGTAATCAATGGGACGCTATGAAATTCAAATTAGTGTCATTTGTGAAATAATTAGTGTCATTAGTGTTTAAATTATTCGTGTTTAAAAAATGAAAATTCTCCTTTTAGATAAAAACCATCCTCTCATCACAGAACAGCTTTTAGCTAAAAATTTTGTGCTGGAAGAGGATTTCACTTCTTCTTACGATGAGGTTTGCCGTAAAATTGAAAATTATGACGGTATTATCATCAGAAGCAGAATTCCTTTGGATAAAAACTTTCTTGAAAAAGGGAAAAATCTGAAGTTCATCGCCAGAGTAGGAGCGGGGATGGAAAATATTGATATTCCTGTCGCTGAAGAGCTGGGAATACTACTCATCAATTCTCCTGAAGGCAACAGAGACTCTGTAGCAGAACATGTTGTAGGCATGCTGTTGATCCTGATGAACCGACTTTTCATTGCTTCCCAGGAAGTGAAAAACGGGATCTGGAAGCGTGAAGAAAACAGAGGTGATGAGCTGCTTGGAAAAACCGTTGGACTTATCGGGTACGGGAATATGGGCAAAGCTACGGCGAAGAGATTTTCAGGATTTGGCTGTAAAGTCATATTTCATGATATCCTTCCCGGACTTTCAGACGAATATGCCACACAAGTAAGTTTGGAAGAATTAAAGCAGTCTGCGGATATCTTAAGTCTTCATATTCCATTAACTTCTGAAACTCATTATCTTGTTGATGAAAAGTTTATTTCAGCAATGGAAAAAGACTTCTATTTTGTGAATACCGCAAGAGGAAAAAACGTAGAAACTAAATATTTAGTTGAGGCCTTAAAATCAGGAAAAGTAAAAGGAGCTTGCCTTGATGTTCTTGAATACGAAAAGGCATCTTTTGAAAATCTTGAAACAGAAAATGAAGACCTCCAATACCTTCTGAAATCAGAAAAAACAATTGTAACACCGCATATAGCAGGCTGGACGCACCAAAGCAAGGAAAAGCTTGCGCAGGTGATTGTAGATAAAATTGTCGCTCAGTTCTGTTAAATTGATAAAAAGAATACAGATGCTTTGGCTTTGCTTAACAAATATTGGTAACAGTATCGTGATGAGTGAGGCCGAAGCATTTTACCATAATACATGAGTCTTCTCTAAAAGATTACTTTTCTGAGTTCAAAATTTCGCATAAGATTATGTTAAATAATTCATAATGTACGCTCCTTATTAAGAATTTATTTTGGAGTTTTATTAAATTGCTGCTCATTTTTGATACTCATGACGACGCGCAACCTTGTACTTATTGTAACTGTTTTTTTATCCCTTATTTCCTGTAAAAAAAATTCCGATTCCAAACAGGCTTCAGCAGAAAATACAACCCATCTTCCGAACTATGGAAATGTAGACCTGGACAATGTATTTACCAAAGCAGAAAGCCAGCTTGGTGATAAAGGAATATTGACTGGATACATCGACCAGTATTATAAAAAAATATGGGAAGGCGGAGACCTGAGTGGAGGCGTCCTTGTGGCAAAAGGAGACGAAATTCTGTATGAGAAATACAGAGGTTTCGGAAGAGAAGGAGACCAGATGCCTATCGATAAAAATACTCCGCTGCATGTAGCTTCAGTTTCAAAAACACTGACCGCAATGGCGATGTTAAAGCTCGTAGAAGCTGGAAAAATTAAACTTTCTGACCATCTGACCCAGTATTTTCCGGGATTTCCTTACCCGAATGTTACCGTACAGACTTTACTCGATCAGAGAAGCGGTCTTCCGAAATACGAATATTTTATTGCCAAAATACAGCCCGCTCCGGCTGAGCTTTCCAAAGCTTTCATTACGAATCAGGATGTCCTGAATATGCTCATTAAATACAAGCCAGAACTTGCAAGAGATACAGATACAGGATTTATGTACTGTAATACCAATTTTGCGATGCTGGCTTTACTGATTGAGAAGATTACCAAGACTCCTTTTCCGCAGGCTATGAAAGAAATGGTATTTCAGCCCCTGAAAATGGAACACACTTATATTTTCCAGGAAAAAGACATTCCTACCGCGGCACAGTCCTTTTATTACGGTGGAAAGAGACTGTATCCTCTGGACAGACTTGATCTTATTTACGGGGATAAAAACGTTTATACAACACCAAGAGACCTTTATAATTTCTCCAAAGCCATGTTTTCCAAGGATTTCCTAAAGCCGGATCTGATGCAGATGGTTTTCACACCTTACAGCAATGAAAAGGCAGGAATGAATAATTACGGACTCGGTTTCAGGATGAAAATCTTTGATAACGGAGAAAAGCTTACCTACCACAACGGCTGGTGGCATGGGACCAATTCAGTATTTGCGCATCTCTTAAAATCCAAAGTAACCATTGTAGCCATTGGAAACAGATATTCAACTAAAGTTTATACAGCATTGGCGTTATCAGGATTATTCGAGGATTTTCCAGTTCAGAAAGATAAGCTGCACAGTGTAATGAACGATAATAAAGATACTTTAAATGCTGGACATGAAGTTTTTGGAGAATAATGTTTAATTTTGCTTAAACATATATGAAAAGACTTCTTCTATTATTCGTGATCTGCTTTCTTGTCCATTCATGTGCAAGAGTCGGGGCTCCTGTGGGAGGTCCGAAAGATACCCTGGCTCCAAAGTTTTTAAGCTCAAACATTGATAGTACAAGAATCAATGTCAAAAGAGATATCCACGAGCTCAGACTGGATTTTGATGAATATATTACGCTAAAGGATATCAATAAAAACCTGATCATCTCGCCGCCTATCAAAAATATAAAGAGGATCCTTCCTTCCAATATCGCGAATAAATATGTGATGATTCAATGGGAAGATACGCTTCAGGCCAATACAACCTATAACTTCAACTTTGGAAATTCTATTGCGGATAACAACGAAGCTAATATTCTCCGTTATTTCAATTTTGCATTTTCAACAGGTGATAAACTGGATGATCTCTATGTCAGCGGTGATATCACAGATGCGGTAGCTATTAAAAAGAAGCAGGGTGAAAATAAACTTGTGGTAGGACTCTACCAGGTGAAAGATACCATCAACTATAAGCAGAAGCCTTACTACATCACCAAAGTGGATGAAGACGGATATTACGAGCTTAATTATCTTACACCAGGAAAATATAAGATCATTGCCTTTGAGGATGAAAATGCAAATTCTGTATATGATCCCGGAAAAGAAAAAATTGGATTCCAGAAAGAACCGATCGATGTTGAAAAGTCTGTTTCAGGATTAAATTTAAAGGTTTACCCTTCCAAAAAGCCTGTGAAATATGGGGAAATGAAAGAAAGTCCGGGCGGAATTGTCATGACATTTGAAGGAAACCCTGAGAACGTGAAAGTAGCTTCTATCAATGAAAAGCTTCAGGATATTAAGGTTACTCACCGTCCGAAATCAGATTCTATAAAGATCTGGTTTGATGCTGTAAAAAGCGATGTGGGACAGACCACTAATGATAATCTTAAATTCAGCTATGATACCGGGAAAAAGCAGGATACGGTGTCAGTATTCTATAAATACAACAAGAAAAATGCAATGGATCTTGAGAATGATAATGGTGGCCCTGCCTTAGCCCCCAATTCTGATTTTAAGATAAGATCAGGTTATATCATCGATAAGATCAGTCCCGAAAAATGGGTTCTGAAAAGCGATAGTTTAACCACTCAGGAATTCACAGCTAAAATCTCTGAAACAAATCCTTATCAAATCCTGATACATTCAGATTTTGTGACAGGAAAAAAATACCAGCTAACCATTCCAAAAGAAACAGTTTCGTCATTCTACACTAAAAATGTACAGTCAAAGCGTTTCGATTTTGAGGTAGATAAAGTAGATCAGTTCGGAAGCTTAGCATTTACCATTCAGAATGCTCCGGATGCCAGCTATTGGATTCAGCTTCTGGATAGCTCTGATAAAGTAATCTATTCAAGCTATACCAAAGGCAACAACGTGAAATTTGACATCCTTAAGCCTAATGAATATATTGTAAGAATATTGGTAGATAACAACGGAAATAAATTCTGGGACGAAGCTGACTTTGAAACAGAAACTTTTGCGGAAGACTCCTATGTATTCTACAAAAAAGCGATTGTGAGGGCACTATGGGAAACCAAAGAAGACTGGGATCTGAAAGACACCAGAACGCTTGATAATCCTAAAGGAAATACTCCTAAGCCTGCAGAGACTCTAAAAGAAGATACTCCGAAAGAAACGGTGCAGAAGGAAGTGGATAAAGAACTGAAGTCAGAATCCGGAAATGCTGTATTGACACCGGTAAAGTAGCCATATGAAAACGGTAAAGAAAGTATTATTTTGGACACTGGTCGCTTTTGCACTGGTCCAGTTCATTCCCATTGATAAAGTAAATAAACCTGTTGATAAAGCAGTGAATTTTGTTGATGCTACAAAGACTCCGGAGAAGATCAGCGGCTTAATAAAAGGAGCCTGCTATGATTGCCATTCCAATGAAACAGTTTATCCTAAGTATGCCCATATAGCCCCTGTTTCCTGGTCTATAAAAAGCCATGTCAATGAAGGGAGAGAACATCTCAATTTTTCTGTTTGGGGGACCTATAACAAGGAGCTAAAAGAAAGTATGCTGAATAAGGCGATCCAGACTGTCCAAAATAAGACGATGCCTATGCCGGGCTACATTGTTTATCATGACGCAGCCAATCTATCGGACGCAGAAAGAACACTGCTGACTCATTACTTCGAGGATATGCTGAAGTCAAAATCTTACTAGCTGTAATAAAAATAAAAATTCCCGCAGATTTCACAGGCCTGGTACAAATCATGTTTTATCATGATGCACCACCTGCAAAATCTGCGGGATATTTTTTTATAATATTATTTAGATATTCTTCAAATATTCCTCAAAAAACTTCTTTTGAGAATCAAAAGCAAGATCATCAAGATCCAATGCATTCAAAGAAATCCAAATAGCCTCTGATATTTCAGAAAGTTCAAGGTTCACCTCAAATTTCTCCGAAACATTGTACTCATAAAACAGATCGATGGTATTATAATCAATTTCCTTGTATTGATAAATATTTGGAAGACTGGTCAAATACCTTAAATTTGAAAGGTTTACATCAAGCTGAAGTTCTTCAAAAAGCTCTCTTTTACACGCTTCCTCTGCGCTTTCCTTTGGATCTACGAAACCTCCGGCCAGATCGAGTTTCCCCTTTTTAGGATCACGATTTCTTCTGGTAAGATAAATTTCGTCACCACATCGGATAACAGCTGCTACCGCGCCGGCAACGTTATTGTAAAGCTTGAAATCACATTCGGGGCAGCTCCATTTTTTTTCGCCGTCCCAGTGTAGTGTTTCTTTGCCACAGCTTGGGCAATATTTCAATAATTTCATCTGTTTATACTTGTTTTATCAAAGGTCAGATGGAACTTCTTTTCATTGAGCAATATTAATATTTCTCGGATGGTAATTCAATATAACATCCCGAAGTTCTTCTGTCTTCAGATGGGTATAGATCTCCGTTGTCGTAATACTGGAATGTCCCAGCATTTCCTGAATATAACGAAGGTCTGCTCCATTCTGTAAAAGGTGCGTAGCAAAAGAATGTCTGAAAGTATGTGGAGATATTTTTTTACTTACTCCAGCTTTGTCCGTAAGTTCTTTTATAATCAGAAATACGATCACTCTGGACATAGATGTTCCGCGGCTGTTAAGAAACAGCGTATCCTCATATTTTTTATTGATCTTATTGTTCGAGCGTACCTCTTTAATGTAGGTTTCCAAAAGTTCGGCAGTATAGTCCGCCAAAGGAACAAAACGGGTTTTATTTCCCTTTCCGTTTACTTTGATGTACTGTTCTTTGAAATTAATGTTCGAAATTTTTAGATCAATAAGTTCTGAGACGCGTAATCCGCATCCGTAAAGAACTTCAATGATACAGTGGTTTCTCTTTCCGAGGTCAGAATTGGCCTCAATGGCTGCGATAATCTTGTTGATATCAGGCAGGCTTAAGGTGTCAGGAAGATATAATCCCAATTTTGGGCCTTCAAGCAATGATGCTGGATTATCTTCTCTAAACTCGTCCTCAAGCAGAAACTTGAAGAAAGCTTTTATAGAAGAAATCCATCTTGCTTGAGATCTTTCGCTGAACTTTTGTTTGGAAAGATTGAAGATGTATTCCTGTAAGTTTTCGTACCCGATAGCGTCTGGTCCGACGTTTGCCAGATCTTCTTTCGCGTAATCTTTTAATTTCTTGATGTCTCGAATATAGGCATCGAGAGTGTTTTCTGAAAAATTTCTTTCGAAGCGAAGAAATATTTCAAAATCTTTGATCTTTTCATCCCAGGTCATTTGTGCTTATTTTTTTAGTTCACAGTCCGATATTTGTTCTATTTCAATGTTATGGTTTCTCAAGAACGCGATACCGTCGTCGTCTGAATACTCATTAATATACACCAGTCTTGTAATTCCTGCCTGTAGAATCAGTTTGCTGCATTCTTTACAGGGCGACAGCGTTAAATATAACGTGGCACCTTTTGCAGACTGAGTGGAAGCGGCCAGCTTTAATATCGCATTGGCTTCCGCATGAAGTACATACCAGTGTGTTTTCCCCTCTCCATCTTCACAGCAGTTTTCAAACCCCGAAGGCGTTCCGTTGTAACCATCTGAAATAATCATCCTATCTTTTACGATAAGTGCTCCTACCTGTTTTCTCTTACAGTAGGATAGTTTTGCCCACTCCTGGGCCATTTTTAGATAAGCTTTATCAAACTTATTCATACCGCTACATTAGTTTTTTTCGAAATAATTTGGATTAAAAATCTTAGAAGTTAGGCTTTCTTTTCTCTATAAAAGCGGTAACTCCTTCTTTCTTGTCTGCCATTTCAAAAAGTTCCCCGAAATACTTGATTTCAGATTCAAAACCTTTATCTGTATCAGACAAGTTTACGGCCTTAATGGCCTTTGATATAGCCATTGGTGAGTTATTGGCTATACTACTCGCTAATTCTTTTGTTTTGGTTAATAGTTCTTCAATAGGGTATACTTCATTCACTAATCCGATTTCTTTTGCTCGTTGAGCAGGAATCATTTTAGCAGAGAAGATCATTTCGTTGGCAATACCTTTTCCTACAAGTTTAGGAAGTCTTTGGGTTCCTCCGTAGCCTGGAATTAATCCAAGCGTTACTTCCGGAAGCCCCAGTTTTGCATTCTCTGATGCATATCTGATATGGCACGCCATGGCAAGCTCTAAACCTCCTCCTAATGCAAAACCATTAACGGCTGCAATAACAGGCTTAGATGTATTTTCAATTTTGTTGAACAGGGTATTATGCCCGTTTCTGGCCAATTCTTCGGCTTTTTCCTGTCCAAAATCACTGAATTCTTTTATATCGGCTCCAGCTACGAATGATTTTTCGCCACTTCCTGTAATGATAATAACTCTACAGGTTGGGTCAGCATTAAGTTCATCCATCGCTGAGCTTATCTCTTGAATAGTTTTTGCATTTAAAGCGTTTAAGCTCTGAGGTCTGTTTATGGTCACGACCGCTAATCTGTCTTCTTTTTCTAATAATATATTTTCGTAACTCATTTTTCCACTTTAAAATATTATTTTCTGCAAATTATAAATTTTTTACAAAAAAAAGGAAAAAATATTAGTTTTTTTTCCTTTTTTTTGATTTATCATTCAAAATACTATTTCGAATGATTCATCATATTTGCATCTATATTGATATTTAGCTGTGATGCCACTTTCATGCCAAGCTCTATATTAGCCCTGAAAAAATGACATAGCTGACGGTTGATGATCTCATCTCTTTTCGGTCCTGTAATTCCTTTCATGCTTCCGATGATGTTGCTGATTAGGTGTTCTCTATCTTCAGAAGTCATGGATTTTGTATACAGTAATCCGGGTTGAGTGTAATGATCATCATCATTTTCGTTTCTGTTGTAATTCGCTACATGGGCACTGTCCAGCTCATATTCATAATTCTTGTAGGCCGGGTCCGGCTTGACATCGTCAAAGCTGTTTGGGTAATAATTCGGCTTGTCCTGGTAGTCACTGGAATCTGCCATGAAACCATCTCTCTGGTAGTTATTGACCGCAAAAGGGCATCGGTTCACTTCAAGCTGATGAGCGTTTACCCCAACTCTGTATCTGTGGGCATCAGGATAAGAGAACAATCTTCCCTGAAGCATTTTGTCCGGTGAAAAACTTATTCCGTTCACAAGACTGCTTGGTGAAAAAGTGGACTGTTCTACATGGGCAAAATAATTTACAGGAACTTCATTCAGTTCCATTTCACCTACTTCGATCATCGGGTAGTCATCGTGGAACCAGACTTTGGTAACATCAAAAGGATTCCATCTGAAATCTTTTGCCTGCTCCTCTGTCATCACCTGAATATACATTGTCCATTTCGGGAAATCTCCGTTTTCAATAGCGTTACAAAGATCTTCCTGTGCAAAATCCGGGTTTTCACCTGCCATTTGTACCGCTTCCGCATCGGTAAAGTTTTTAATGCCCTGTTTGGTTTTAAAATGGAATTTTACCCATACTCTTTCATTTTGAGCATTAATCATCGCGAAAGTATGAGATCCGAATCCATGCATATGTCTGTAGCCATGTGGAGTTCCTCTGTCCGACATTAATATAAGGACCTGATGAAGAGACTCCGGATTGTGGCTCCAGAAATCCCACATCATCGTGGCACTTTTTAAATTGGTTTTCGGAACCCTTTTCTGTGTGTGGATAAAGTCCGGGAATTTTTTAGCATCCTTAATAAAAAACACAGGTGTATTATTTCCTACCAGATCCCAGTTTCCATCTTCTGTATAAAATTTTAAAGCAAAGCCTCTAGGATCCCTTGCTGTATCTGCACTACCTTTTTCTCCACCTACAGTAGAGAACCGGGCAAACATTCTGCATGAATTTCCAACTTTTGAAAATAATTTAGCTTTCGTATACTGACTGATATCATGAGTGACAGTAAATGTTCCATAAGCACCGCTTCCTTTGGCATGTACAATTCTTTCAGGAATTCTTTCCCTAACAAAGTGCGCAAGGTTTTCCTGAAGAATAAAATCCTGCAAAAGCACAGGCCCTCTCGGACCTACAGTTTGTGAGTCCTGGTGTTCAAAATAAGGAGCGCCATTGCTGAGCGTTAATTTTTTAGAATCCATATCGTTATGATTTGTATGATTGATTTCCCTTGTAAACGTCTTATGCAGACGTATTAAATATCAAATTTACTTGAATTTTTGATTACTAATAGCAAAAACCTTTTATCTTTGTAATAGATAATATTAATCAGATGAACATTCAGCAACTGGAGTATCTTATCGCTGTAGATAAGTACAAACATTTTGGTAAAGCAGCTCAGGCTTGCTTTATTACGCAGCCCACGTTAAGCGCGATGATACAAAAATTTGAGGATGAACTGGATGTGAAGGTGTTCGACAGAACTACGCACCCGATCCGTACCACAGATGTGGGGCTTCAGATCATTGATCAGGCAAAGGTAATTATAGAATCTGTCAATGAGCTGAAAAATAAAGCGAATCTTCTGAATAATATTTTGGGTGGAACAATCAATCTGGGAATTATTCCTACCGTTTCTTCATTCATTTTGCCAACAGAAATCTTTAAGTTTTTGGAAGAAAACCCAAAAATCCAGATGAATGTGAAGGAAATGACCACGGATAACATTATAAAAGCTTTAAAAGCCGGAGAGTTGGATGCAGGGATTATCTCTACACCCTATGATACTGCCGATGAATTTTATCAGGATTTCCTGTTCAATGAAGAGTTGATGATCTACAGTTCCAACACGGAAGCTAATAAAAAGAACTCTTATATCATCCCTGAAGAACTAAATGTTGAAAAAGTATGGCTTCTGGAAGAAGGAAACTGTTTGAGAAACCAGTTTGAGAATATCTGCCACCTAAAAGAAAATACATTAAAGCCTAAGAACTTAGATTTCCTGGCATCCAATATTCAGACATTGGTGCATATGGTAGATAAAGTAGGAGGAATCAGTATTCTTCCGGAATTGGCATTGAGTCAGCTTTCAGATGAACAGAAGGAAAATGTCTTCAGATTTAAGAAGCCTTTCCCTTACAGAGAAATCAAAATCATCTATTATAAGCCGACCTTTAAGCAGAAAATCATTGATGAATTATCTCACTCTATCAAAAGTTCCCTGGAGCTTAAGCTTAATTATCATATCAACCCGAAGGAATTTGTGAGCATCAAGCCGCAATGAACTAAGAAGTCCGCAAAGTGATTTAAACCATTAATTTTAAGAAAATTATAATTAGTAAGTAAAATTCTTTAGTATTAAAAAAATAGTACTTAAATTTGCAGACGTTTATAAACGAGGAAAAATTTGACCTGATTGCAACCTCTCTAAAAATATGCTAAAACAGTATTCTTTTTCTGGGCAATTATTCTTATTTTTCTTCACTTAATTTTAATCTAAAAAACAAAGAATAATATGTCTTATCTATTTACATCTGAATCAGTTTCAGAAGGACATCCGGATAAAATTGCCGACCAAATTTCCGATGCATTAATCGATCATTTTTTAGCATACGATAAAAACTCCAAAGTAGCGTGTGAGACTCTTGTAACTACCGGGCAGGTTGTACTTGCCGGAGAAGTGAAGTCTGATGCCTATCTTGATGTACAGACTATTGCAAGAGATGTTATCAACGGAATAGGCTATACTAAGGGAGAATATATGTTCAACGGTGATTCATGCGGGGTAATTTCTGCCATCCATGAGCAGTCTCCGGATATCAATCAAGGGGTAGACAGAGCCGTAAACGACGAATCTTTTGAGGCTAAAGCAAACGCACAGGGAGCTGGTGACCAGGGGATGATGTTTGGGTATGCAACCAACGAGACGGCTAATTATATGCCTCTTGCTTTAGATCTTGCCCACACAATCCTTAAAGAACTTTCTGTATTGAGAAGAGACGGAAGTGAAATCGCTTACCTTCGTCCTGATGCAAAAAGCCAGGTAACTATCGAATATTCCGACGACCATAAGCCGGTAAGAATTGATTCTATCGTAGTTTCTACACAGCACGACGACTTCGGAACTGAAGAAGACATGCTGAACAAGATCCGTGAAGACATCAAAAGTATTCTGGTACCAAGAGTTGTGGCTCAACAGACTGATGAAATCAAAGCGTTGTTCAACGACCAGATCAAATATCACATCAATCCTACCGGTAAATTTGTGATCGGAGGTCCTCACGGGGATACAGGTCTTACAGGAAGAAAGATCATTGTAGATACTTACGGAGGAAAAGGGGCTCACGGTGGTGGTGCTTTCTCTGGAAAAGACCCTTCAAAAGTAGACCGAAGTGCTGCTTATGCAACAAGACACATTGCCAAGAACTTAGTGGCTGCAGGAGTAGCTGATGAAGTTCTGGTACAGGTTTCTTATGCTATCGGTGTTGCTGAACCTTGTGGTTTGTACATCAATACATACGGAACTGCGAAAGTAGATCTTAACGACGGTGAAATTGCAAGAAAGGTATCTACCATCTTCGATTTAAGACCATACGCCATTGAGCAGAATTTAAAATTAAGAAACCCAATCTATCTGGAAACGGCTTCTTATGGACACATGGGGAAAGAACATTATACAGCTGACAAAACATTCAATAAAGGTCAGAAAAATGAGCTTACTCTTACAGGTCTTGAGTTCTTTACCTGGGAAAAACTGGATAAAGTAGACGAAATTAAAGCTTCTTTCGGAATTTAATTTCTCTTCAGAAATAATAAATAGACTGCTTTATCTTTGGGTAAGGCAGTTTTTTTTAATTTTACACCTTAAATAATTTAAAGATGATGAATTTTAGATCAGCAGTAACTGTACTTTTTATATTTTTCCTGAGCGTAATGGCAAAGGCACAATACACCATGCACAAAATGGTAAGTGTGGGGTATACCTACCAGAACCAGAGCTTTGGAGAAGTGGGAGGGAAGCTGCTTTTCCTGAAGAATGATGATGTGATTTACAGGCTGGGAGGCTCTGCTTTAATGGGTTCTGCCGGTTCTAAATTTGCGATCATGCCGAAACTGCAGGCGGATGTACTCCTGAATTTTGAGAAAAATGTAGACTTTTATCATTCCTATTATCTTTTGATAGGGGCAGAAGGAACGAATAAATATATCGCTCCCAAAATTGGCGTTACCCTTTTCGGACTTTTAGACCTTGCAGGAGGCTATGCTTTCCCGATTGGAGATGCCCGTTTAAACGGAAAAGAGATGAAAGGTTTAAATGTTAATTTAACATTAAATATCCCTACAGTGTTTATTCATGATATGTTTAAATAAGTTTTTTTAAATTTTTCTCGTAAAAATTTAATAATTGGTTAACAGTTATTAAAAAATTATTATATTTACACCACATAATAATTGTACTGCCTATTGATTTTACTTTACTCTAAAGAACTGTTTTGTATTTACAGCTAGGGCCAGATAAAATATCTGGAGAATTGCTGGTCTGCAAATTTTTTATTATTGAGAAGAGTTATGAAATTAAAAACGGACAGCCTACTAATTTCCCTTTACCAGAAAGGAGACGAAGAAGCCCTATCAGCCCTTATTCATCGTCATCAGAGAGAACTGTTTACATTCATTTTTTACAAAATTAATGATGAAGACCTTGCCAATGATGTTTTTCAGGATACCTTCATGAAAATCATCCTGATGCTGAAAGAAGGACGATATAATGAAGAAGGTAAATTTATTCTTTGGGCCAAAAGAATCGCACACAACCTTATCATTGATCATTTCAGACTAAAAGCGAAAAACGTTAAAGTTTCGGAAACCACTTTTGAAACAGACGAGTATTCTATTTTTGATCTGATCAGAGAGCCATCGGAAAATATTGAAGATCAGCTTGTCACCTTACAGATCCAGGAAGATCTGCTGAGAATGCTTCAGTTTCTGCCGCAAAACCAGCAGGAAGTTATTAAATTAAGATTTTTTGACGGGTTAAGCTTCAAAGAAATTGCAGATCATACCAATATGAGTATCAATACCACATTAGGCAGAGTACGCTATGCACTCATCAACCTGAGAAAAATCATGGACGAAAATAATATTGTATTGACACGATAGGATAATATTTTTAAAAAATTCACGTTTAAAGGAAAACATACTTTTCGCCTATGAAAAAAAATGATTCCTTAAAAGTGAAAACTTTGAAACCTAAGAAACAAACAATTGATTTTCTGTTGAATTACTCAAAAAGTCTGGAAGTGGTATCAACCAAAAGTAAGAATTTCCCGATTTCCAAAAATTAAATTGAGTAATTTTGTGCTGTATGAAAATTCAGCACATTTTTTTTGACCTGGACAATACGCTCTGGGATCACCGTAAGAACGCTTATCTTACCATAAAAGACCTTTTTGAAAAGCAGGAAATCACTTTACACTATACTATCGACTTTGAAGAGTTTCATGCCGTCTATCACGACATCAATGAAAGCCTTTGGGAAAAGATACGAGACGGCATTATCGGTAAAGAATACCTGAGAAAGCATCGTTTCTATGATACCTTCAAGCATTTTGGGGTAGATGATGAAGAACTTTCCCAATATTTTGAAGAGCATTTTCTGGATAAAATCCTTAACCACAATGAGCTGGTAGAAGGAGCACAGGACATTTTGGACTATCTTAAATCCAAACATTATACTCTACATGTTATTTCCAACGGCTTCCAGGAAGTAACGGAAAGAAAATGTATCTTATCCGGAATAGACAAGTATTTTAAAACCATTACCAGCGCCGATTCTATAGGTGTAAGAAAACCCAATCCGAAAATCTTTGAATATTCTTTAGGACTTGCAGAAGCCGGTAAAGAAGAAAGTATTCTGATCGGGGACGACTGGATCGCAGATGTTGTTGGTTCTCAAAATTATGGAATCGATGTGATTTTCTTTGATGTTTATAAAGAAAATAAGCAGGAAGAAGGCTTAAAAGCTATAACCCATCTTTTGCAGATCAAAGACTACTTATAAAATATGCAGTTTTCAATAGCTGTAAAATTCTTTTTTTTTGAACCATTAAGATTATTGAAGGTTTTAAGTTTAATTAAGAAAAAATCAAATGATTTTTTTTAAGCAGTAGCTTTCTTAATTTTCTTAAACACTTATCTGATCTTAATGGTTCAAATATTTTTCACTATTCATTCTTCACTTTTCGTTTTTCCTAATTCTTTCCTAAATTGATTCTGACCTTTGCTTCATCATAAAGACAGAAAAAATTTAATATTATGAAAAATTTTAGAAAAATCACCGGAGCGCTTGTTTTCATCTTTTTAATGGCAGGCGGATTTATTTTTGCACAGGATAAAGCGATCAACGCAAATCAACTTCCTAAAACAGCTAAGAATTTCCTTGCCACTTATTTTAAAGGTATTACGGTAGGATCGGCTATTGAAGACAGAGAGATCTATGGCGTTGACGAATACCAGGTGTATCTGGCCAACGGAATGAAAGTAGAGTTCGACAGCAACGGAAACTGGAAAGAAGTGGATGGGAAACACCAGAAACTGCCTTATGGATTTATTCCAGCATCAATCAGAAACTACGCCGCTAAAAATTTCCCAAACACCTAT
The DNA here is from genome assembly GCF_025153485.1 of Chryseobacterium pyrolae. Classification (NCBI taxonomy): domain Bacteria; kingdom Pseudomonadati; phylum Bacteroidota; class Flavobacteriia; order Flavobacteriales; family Weeksellaceae; genus Chryseobacterium; species Chryseobacterium pyrolae. The sequence continues at coordinate 75,458 of NZ_JANZQH010000005.1, read as the reverse complement.
ATCGTTAAGATAGAAAAAGAAAGATGGTCTTATAAAGCTGAACTTTCTAACGGACTGGATCTTGAATTTGACAAAAAAGGAAATTTCAAAAGAATTGATGATTAATTCCCGTGAAAAAATATAGCTGAGGGAAGCTGGAGGATGGGAGTTTTTAAGCCACAGTTATGAATAGATGAATATTCAATTCATAGAGTAAAAAACGGACGGAAGATATCAGTCGTCCGGAATATAACTTCAAGCTTCGATCCTCCCATCTTCCTCCCTATTTTCATATATTTGATAGAAGCTAATACTGGAAGGATGAAGATATTAATTGTAGAAGATGAACCGGAACTGAAAGACACTATCCAGACTTTTCTGGAAGCGGAGCATTTTATTGTGGAATTTGCGCTGACCTACAGTGCCGGGCTTGAAAAGATTATTTCATATGAATACGACTGTATTCTTCTGGATATTATGCTGCCGGACGGAAATGGAATTGATCTGCTGAGAGAGATCAAGAAGCTGCATAAAAAGGATCCCGTGATCATTTTGTCAGCTAAAGATTCAGTAGATGATAAAGTAGCCGGATTGGAGATCGGTGCAGATGATTATCTGGCAAAACCTTTCCACCTTGCAGAACTGATGGCGAGAATCCGATCAGTGATCAGAAGAAAGAATCAGGATGGGGAAAATACGATCACCTATAAAAATATCAGCATTGATCCGGAAAACAGAACGGTGAAAGTAGGGAATGAAGATCTGATTCTTAACCGTAAAGAATATGATCTTTTATACTATTTTGTCATCCATCCGGAAAAAACGTTGCAGAAAACTACTTTAGCGGAGGCGATCTGGGGAGACTATATAGATCAGGCAGACAGTCTGGATTTTATCTACTCTCAGATTAAAAACCTTCGTAAAAAATTGAAAAACCTCAATGCGGAAGCCGATTTTCAGGCTGTATACGGAATAGGTTATAAATTTGTCTGATGAAAGTCTCGCTAAAATACTACACCATCAAATACATGATCGCGATCCTGCTGCTCATCATTGCAGTCTGGGCGGCGCTCTTTTACGCCTATATTCTGGATGAAGTGTATGATAACGTAGATGACGGACTGAAAGACAGAAAGATACAGATTATCAAGGCAGTATATCACGATCCTGAACTATTAGACAGTAAGGATTTTGGATTTAATGAATTTAAAATCAAGCCTATTTCGGAATCTGATTACAAGGATAAGAACAGATTGTATAACAAGATGTTTTACATGGAGTACGATGATAAAGACCAGCCTTACCGGGTACTTGAGACCGATTTTATAGATCAGTTCGGAAAACGTCAAAGACTTGAAATACGAACATCTACGGTAGAGCAGGATGAATTGGTCTATGACCTGACAACGGCTTTGATTGTTTTGTACATTCTGCTTGTGATAAGTATTTTGGCGGTGAATGGCTATATGCTGAATAAGGCGATGCGCCCTTTCTATACCATTTTAGATAAGCTTAAAAAATATCAGTTCGGGGTTTCTTCTCTGGAGAACCCTCAAAATTATTCCATCAAAGAATTTGAAGAACTGAATGTAGAAATAGAGGAAATGATTGAGCGTAATGAGCTTGTGTTCCATCAACAGAAACAGTTTATTGAAAACGCTTCGCACGAACTTCAGACGCCACTGGCTATTATGATCAATAAGATTGATCTGGTGATCCAGAATGAAGATCTTGACAAAAAGAATCTGAATTTTATTTCAGAATTAAAAGGAGACCTGAGGAGAATGGCGGGATTGAATAAATCGCTGCTCATGCTTTCAAAAATAGAGAATAGCCAGTTTAATAAAACCTCAAAAGTTGATTTCAATGAAATGATTTCCGAGCTGGTTAAAAGCTATGAAGATTTTATTGAGTTTAAAAAGATTCAGGTCCAGATTGTGGAGAAAGGGTTCTTTGGGGCAGATTTTAATCCTGATCTTGCAGGTATCCTGCTTTCTAATCTGCTTAAAAATGCGGTAAAGTATAATAATCAGGAAGGAAATGTCAATATCATCATAGAAGATAACAGGCTGATCTTCCAGAATAGTGGCAGTGGTATTCCATTAGATAAAGCGCAGATCTTCAACCGTTTTTACAAACAGGGGGCAGATCACAGCTCTACCGGTCTTGGACTGTCTATTATCAGGACTATCATAAAACAATATCCGGGATGGGACATTGTGTATGAGTTCGAAGATAGGATGCACTGCTTTATTCTTTCAAAGAATAATGCTTAAATGATGGTCTATTAAAATATTAAGTCAAAATATACATTAACTTTTTTGTAAGGTATTGACAAATAGGATTATTTTTGAAGAAATCAAAAACTAATGCTGTTTCTTTTCGGGACTGGAAAGTCCACTTTAAAAAATCAATATCCGCTGCAAGGCTGCTCATGTCCTTCCTGTCATCAGAATAATACCATGGTAGCCGGGACGATAGCAAGATATTTCCATTTCTTTTTTATTCCTGTTTTCCCCACATCAAGGGACAATGTTGCTGTGTGTAATCATTGTAAGGGCAGTTTTTCTTACAGCCAGTTTACGGAGGAAATGAAGCAGAGTTTTGATACTCAGCAGACCACACATCCGAACTCCAGACCAATCTGGCACGGCTGCGGTTGTTTTATTATTCTTATAGGCATCGTGTGTTTTATAGGGCTCCTAATTGTAGGTTGGTTTAAATCTAAAGATGAGCCTGAAAAACCTAAAGACAAAAGAGAGGCTTACCTTAAAGCTGATATGAAAAAGGTGACGGAAAATCCTACGATGGCCACTGACAGTACATCTTTTTATATCAAAGAGTATATGGATGATATACTTGAAAACGAGCTGAATAAGAAAGATATTAAATACTTTTCCAAGGTGAATGGAGATAAAATTCTGATTATTCTTGATATCGATGATATAAAAAAAATAAAATCATCGGAAAGATATTATATTATCAATTTTGTGCAGGCTGCTCTCGAGGAACATGGAGGCTATGAAAATCTGCAACAATATATTGGGGTAGATGGAATGTGGAATATGGTTTTGGCGGTATCTCCCCATTATACGGATGTAGACGGGAAATTTGCAGAAGAAAGCGTGTTGTTCCCATTTTACGATGCTCCTAAGAATTATAGTGAACCGGTAGAAATTACAGTAAAATCTAATAAAACAGAGCAGAAAGAGAAGAATTAAACGGCTCAGACCAGATTCTTATGATGAGATAAAAAATGATCAATAAAAAAAGCCTTTCAAACTGAAAGGCTTTCATATAATTGGAAAGGAATTACTAAATTCCTAAGCTTGCTCTTACTTTTTTAATGGTTTCGGTAGCAACTACTCTTGTTTTTGCGGCTCCTTCCTGAAGTTTAGCTTCCAGCTCGTCGAGGTTATTCATGTAATAAGTGAACATTTCTCTTTCTTTTGCAAAACGGGTTAAAATCAGATTTAACAGCTCTAATTTAGCGTGTCCGTAACCGAAGTTTCCGGCCAGATATTTGGCTCTTAATTCTTCGGTCTGCTCAGGAGTGGCAATCAGTTCGTAGATGGCAAAAACCTTATCTGTTTCAGGATCTTTCGGCTCTTCCAAAGCTTTAGAATCGGTTTCCACACTCATCACTTGCTTTTTCAGTTCCTTTTCAGGTAAGAAAATATTAATGATATTTCCCATAGATTTAGACATTTTACGGCCATCTGTTCCGGGAACATATTTCGTGTCTTCCTGAAGCTCAGACTGAGGCAGTACAAAAACTTCTCCCATCTGATTGTTGAATCTTGATGCTACATCACGGGCAATTTCCAAATGCTGAAGCTGATCTTTTCCTACAGGAACGATCTCTGCATTATACAGTAAAATATCTGCAGCCATCAGAATAGGATAGGTAAACAGCCCTGCATTCACGTCCTGAAGTCGGTCTGCCTTATCTTTAAATGAGTGGGCAAGCGTTAATCTTTGATAAGGAAAAAAACATGATAAATGCCAAGAAAGTTCACAGGTTTCAGGGATGTCACTCTGTCTGTAAAAATATGTTTTTTCTGTATCCAGCCCACAAGCAAGCCAAGCCGCAGCGATCTCGTAGGTATTCTGTTTTAAAACCTTCGCATCTTTAATCTGGGTAAGAGAATGAAGATTCGCGATGAATAAAAATGATTCATTTCCCTCCTGCTTGGAAAGTTCAATAGCAGGAATGATCGCCCCAAGGAGATTTCCAAGATGGGGTGTTCCGGTGGCTTGAATGCCGGTAAGAATTCTTGACATTTGTTTAAATTATTTATAAAAATTAATGAATTGCAAATTTAATTAATTCTCCCGCAGATTGCACAGATGTTTGTATAAAATTCAAATCTGAAAAATTTTTTTTATTGGAAAAAGGCCTGCAAATATTTGGATCATCATATTAAATCTACGCAATCGGTAAGAAAAAAATTAAGGAATCAGAATCTTTTCTCCTCCGAACTTCGGCTGTACTCCGAAAAGCAGGTCCCAGTAGACTTTAGTCTTGGCCAGATATTCTCTCAGATTCGTTTTTAATCCGGCGTATTTATTCACATCGTTTGCATTATATCCGAAGGCTTCCATTCCATTCTTTCTGGCGAGAAAAACAGCTCTTTCATTGTGAAATTTCTGCGAAATAATCACCAGTTTATTCTGTCCGAAGATATCCTTAGCCCTGATCACAGAATCCAGGGTCCGGAATCCGGCATGATCCATCACGATTCTATCTTTCGGAATACCGTACTTCATCAAAGTAAGCTGCATATCTTCCGGTTCATTATAATCTTTGGTGCTGTTGTCCCCGCTTACAATGATGTATTTTATTTTTCCGCTTTTATAAAGATCTATAGCAGCCTGTATTCTGTTGTAGAAATAAGCATTGGGCATTCCGTTGCTTAATGTTTTTCCGGTTCCAAGCAGCAAAGCTACCTTGGTTTCCGGTACATCAGAAATTTTGTAAGAAACAAAGGCACTGCTTTCTTTTCTGATGCTGTAATTGGCCCAGGCTATAAAAATAATTCCCGCCGCAAGAAGCAGCAGGAAAATTTTAAAAATATTTTTGATTACTTTTTTCATCCGGAATACTGTTTTTTAAAACTCAAGTCCGTTCGGGAAAGCTTTTTTTCTGAATATTAATAATAAAGCGGCTCCTACCGTAATGGCGGAATCAGCTACGTTGAAAATATACTTAAAGAATTCTAAGTGTTTGCCACCGATCAAAGGAATGTTTTCAGGAACATACCAGTCTACGATAGGAAAGTGGAGCATATCTACTACGCAGCCTTTCATAAAAGCAGAATAGCCTTGTCCTACAGGAACGAACTTTGAAATTCCGCCGTACCCGATCCATCGGTCGATACTTTGGTCATAAACCGTTCCGCTGTCGAAGATCAGTCCGTAAAACATACCATCGATAATATTTCCGATCGCACCGGCAAAAATAATAGCCATAGGAATCAAAAGATAATTGGAAGCACCCTGTTTCAGCCATTTCTTGAACATATACACCATACCTCCAATTAAGAAAAGCCTTAGGATCACCAGAAAATATTTCCCGATAATGCCTCCGAAATGAAGCCCGTAAGCCATTCCCGGATTCTCTACGAAAGTCAGTTTAAAACCTGGGAGAACAGTGACACTGTCATCCAGATTGAAATGGGTTTTGATATAAATTTTTGAAGCCTGATCAATTAACAATACTAAAAATGTTATAGCTAAGATCTTTTTCATTACAATCCTTTTGGTTTAGAAGGTTTCTCCGGATTTTTCTTGTCGAAAATTTTCTTGGCCACTTTTTCTGTATGGAAAGTATTTTTGGTCTGCGCCCTTTCGTATCTGATGTTCATGTCTTTTAAAACACTTTTCAGTGCACTCAGTTCCATAGGGTTTTTAGGATGTACTATGATAGATTCCATTTTCTTTTCTATTTAAAATTTTACATTTTGGACAGTTCATCGAGTCTCTTCCTGTCTTTTGGAGACAAGTCGCTGATCCCGTTTTTGCCCATCTTACTCAAAAGTCTGTCGATTTCTTTTTCTCTCTCGCGTTTATCAGAATTAAACTGATCATCGATGGTGTAGTTTCTGTGCTGATCAGGAAAGAATCTGTTTTTGATCCAGACTCTGTTGACAAACACTAAAACGGCAACCACGATGATGCCTAAAATTAATACTCCGCTCATGGGTATACATTAAAAATTAGGTTTATAAAGTATTCACGAATACCATATAAACCCAATATTATTTTTACAAACCTTACGGCTTATTTCTGCATATTTTTCGCTTCAATGCTTAACGTAGCATGAGGAACAGCTAATAATCTTTCTTTAGGAATCAGCTTTCCTGTTACTCTGCAAACACCGTAGGTTTTATTCTCAATTCTGATCAAAGCATTTTTAAGATCACGAACGAATTTTTCCTGGCGTCCTGCCAAAATAGAGTTTTGTTCCTTGCTTAACGTTTCTGCTCCTTCTTCAAATGCTTTGAATGTTGGGGAAGTATCATCTGTACCATTATTCTGGTCGTTGATGAAGCTTTCTCTGATCAATTGCAAATCCCTTTCTGCTTTTTCTATTTTTTCTTTAATGATCGCTTTAAACTCTTGTAAATCAGAATCATTATATCTTACTCTTTCGTCTGACATGTTCTTTTCTCTTTTTTAATAAAATTATGAAATGGAATTTAAAAAACAATAACTATATGTTAATTTTTTTCAACATTTATCTTAAAATTAACCTCATCTATTTCGATTTCGTTAAAATTTGAAAGTGAAGATACAATTTCTATTTTATTTGACAAGACCTCAGATGAAATATATTCCTCATTTTTCCTAACATCTTCAAGGAATGGTGAGTTTTCTTCAATAGAGATTTTTATTCTGTCTGTCAGTTCAAAGTCCTTCTCTTTTCGCAGATTCTGAATTCTGTTGATGAATTCCCTTGCGATACCCTCAGATTTTAATTCTTCTGTTAACGTCAAATCTAATGCCACAGTTGTTTTTCCGTCGGAAGTTACGGTCCATCCCGGGATGTCTTTTGTAGAGATCTCTACATCATCGAGTGTGATCTCGTACCCCTGGATATCTATTTTCCCTTCTTTTTCAAGACTGGCGATCTGTTCTGTATTCAGATTGGCGATTTCTCCACCTACCGCTTTCATGTCTTTTCCTAATTTAGGACCCAACGCTTTGAAATTCGGTTTGATCTGTTTTACAATTAAATGAGAGGCTTCTTCAGCATTGATCAACTGAAGTTCTTTAACATTTACTTCCTGCTTGATCAGGTCTGCAACGGCTAAAATTTGCTCTTCTGTTTTAGCATCCAGAACCGGAACCAATACTTTCTGTAACGGCTGGCGAACTTTTACATTTTCTTTCTTTCTTAAAGAGAAAACCATACTGGTAATGTTCTGCGCCAAATGCGTTTTTTCTACCAGATCCTGATCGATCAGACTTTCGTCTGCCACAGGGAAATCCGTTAAATGTACAGATTCACAGTTTTCTTTTCCTGTTACTTTATTCAGATCCTGATACAATTGATCCATAAAGAACGGAGCAATAGGGGCGGATAATTTCGCCACTGTTTCAAGACACGTATATAAAGTCTGGTAAGCAGAGATTTTATCATCAGAATAATCTCCTTTCCAGAAACGTCTTCTGCATAATCTTACGTACCAGTTGCTCAGGTTATCATTCACAAATGTACTGATTGCTCTGGCTACTCTTGTCGGTTCGTAATCTTCGTAGAATGCTTTTACTTCTTTAATTAAAAGATTAAGCTCAGAAAGGATCCATCTGTCGATTTCAGGACGGTTTTCCACTTCTTTTTCTTTGTAATTGAATCCATCTACATTGGCATACAATGCAAAGAATGAATACGTATTATAAAGGGTTCCGAAGAACTTTCTTCTTACTTCGTCAATACCTTCGATGTCAAACTTCAGGTTTTCCCAAGGATTGGCATTGGAGATCATATACCATCTGGTAGCATCTGGCCCATAAACTGCTAATGTTTCAAATGGATCAACTCCATTTCCTTTGGATTTTGACATTTTTAGACCGTTCTTATCCAAAACAAGCCCGTTACTCATTACGTTTTTATAGGCAACTGAATCAAAAACTGCCGTTCCTATTGCGTGAAGTGTGTAGAACCAACCACGAGTCTGGTCAACCCCTTCTGCGATAAAATCTGCCGGGAACGCTTTATTGTTGTCAATTAATTCTTTATTCTCAAAAGGATAATGCAACTGAGCGTAAGGCATCGACCCTGAATCGAACCAAACGTCGATTAAGTCGCTTTCACGTTTCATTGGACTTCCTGAATCTGAAACTAAAATTATTTTGTCTACCACATTTTTATGAAGATCCACCAATTCATAGTTCTGCTCAGACATATTTCCGATCACAAAACCTTTGAACGGATTCTCTTTCATGAATCCTGCCTCTATAGATTTTTCTATTTCGTTGTATAATTCCTCTACAGATCCGATGATCTTTTCTTCTTTTAGATCTTCAGTTCTCCAGATTGGTAAAGGAACTCCCCAATATCTTGAACGGGAAAGATTCCAGTCGTTCACGTTTTCAATCCAGTTCGCAAAACGTCCTTCTCCCGTTGATTTAGGTTTCCAGTTAATTTCTTTGTTTAAATCTACCAATCTGTCTTTTACAGCAGTCATTTTGACAAACCATGAATCCAACGGATAGTATAATACAGGCTTGTCAGTTCTCCAGCAATGGGGGTAACTGTGAACGTATTTTTCTACTTTGAAAGCTTTATTTTCCGTTTTTAAAACGATCGCCAGTTCTACATCCCATGATTTCTCAGGAGCAGTTCCGTCATCGTAATATTCATTTTTGATATATTTTCCTGAAAATACTTCAGGTACTTTGTCTCCTTTGATAAATTTACCCTGTAAGTCTACAAGAGGAACCAGATTATCATTTCCGTCTTTTATCAACATGGGAGGAATACCTGCATCTTTTGCAACTCGGGCATCATCCGCACCAAATGTAGGAGCGATGTGAACAATACCAGTACCGTCCTCAGTGGTTACAAAATCTCCGATGATCACTCTGAAAGCTTTTTCAGGTGCCTCATCAGGTGTAAACCAAGGGATCAGCTGCTCGTATTGAGTTCCGGCTAATTTTTCTCCGGTAAATTCTTTGACCACTTTGAAAGGAATCACTTTGCTTTCTGCCGTATAACCCGCAAAATCTTCATCTGTTCCTTCCGTAAATTTCTTACCGAAGACTTTCGGCAAAAGAACTCTCGATAAAACAATCGTTATCGGTTCAAAGGTATATTGGTTGAATGTTTTAACTAATACATATTCAATATCTCTTCCTACAGCTAATGCTGTGTTGGATGGCAAGGTCCATGGAGTTGTCGTCCAGGCAAGAATGCTTACATCTCCTTCAACATCACTAAATAATTCAGAAGATTCTTTCTTTACTTTGAACTGAGCTACAACGGTAGTATCAGAAACATCATGATAAGTTCCCGGCATATTTAATTCCGCAGAAGAAAGTCCTGTTCCTGCTTTTGGAGAATAAGGCTGAATGGTGTACCCTTTGTACAATAATTCTTTACTGTACAATTGCTTCAGCAACCACCAAACCGTCTCCATATATTTTGACTTATACGTGATGTACGGATCTTCAAGATCTACCCAGTATCCGATCTTTTCCGTAAGGTCATTCCATACGTCTGTATATCGCATTACCGCTTCACGACAAGCTTTATTGTAGTCTTCAATAGAGATTTTTTTGCCAATATCCTCTTTAGTAATTCCTAATTCTTTTTCTACGCCCAGTTCTACAGGAAGTCCGTGTGTATCCCAACCCGCTTTACGGAAAACCTGTTTTCCGTTCTGAGTTTGATAACGACAGAAAATATCCTTTAATGCTCTGGCCATAACGTGGTGAATTCCGGGCATACCGTTTGCTGAAGGTGGTCCTTCATAAAAAACAAACTCGGCATTACCCTCGCGAATCTCAACACTTTTATTGAACGTTTTATTCTGTTTCCAAAATTCCGAGACATTCTCGGCTATGTCAATAAGGTTGAGGTTTTTGTATTCTTTAAATTGGCTCATTGTAAATATCTCAATATCGTTGATTAATTAAGTCTGCAAATTTACTAAATTTTGTCGGTTTATAATATATGTTTTATTTAGCTTATATCTATTAAAAAGTTCAATTTCAGAAATATAAACGAAGAAATAGGGCAGAAGTGAATGGTGAATGGTGAATAGGTCAATTTTATTCGCTGTTTTTATCAATTTTTCACAACCGTTTTATTCAATAGGAGCGGGTTTTAACCCGCTTTAAAAGATGAATTTTACACCTTGGCCTTAGCCACAAACTAAATAATAGAAGATTCTCCCTCTTCATTATTTAAAATGTTGTAAATTGAAGTGAATCCCCAAACCAAACAATGCATGAATATTTTTTGCAAACTTCTAGTGATTATTTTATTCATCAATGCTTTCACAATAAAAGCTCAGAAAAACTATCCGCAAAATTATTTCCGGAACCCTCTGAATATTCCGATGCAACTGGCCGCCAACTTTGGAGCTGTACGTTCCAATCATTTTCACATGGGATTGGATTTACGAACCAACAGCCAGGAAAATCTGTCGGTTCTTGCTGCAGCAGATGGTTATGTAAGCAGGATAAAAGTGGAGCGATATGGCTTTGGAAATGCCGTGTACATTACCCATCCGAATGGGTATACCACTTTGTATGCCCATCTCAATAAATATTATGACAAACTGGATGAATACGTTAAAGAAAGACAGTATAAAGATGAAAAGTGGGAGCAGGATATCACTTTCTCTCCCGGACAGTTTCCTATATCCAAAGGACAGCTCATCGCATTAAGTGGCAATACAGGAGGCTCAGCAGGGCCACATTTACATTTTGAGATAAGAGATACAAAAACGGAAGAATGTATCAACCCTTTGCTTTTCGGATTTAATATTCCGGATAGTATTGCACCAATTATTAGTGGGCTTTACTGGTATGATCGCCGTTTCAGTACATATGAACCCGGAGCCAACGGAATTGCTGTTAAAAAGACAGGAAGTACATACACCACTGATATAGTTCAGGTCAGTTCACCAGAGATCAGTTTGGCAATTAAAGCTGTGGATAAGGCCGACCAGGGATTTAATATTGGGATTTATCATGCAGAATTACGGATGGATGATCAGGTGATTTATAGCTTTTCCATTGATAAAGTGAGTTATGATGATACTCGTTATATCAATGGCTGTATAGACTATCCTAAGTTTATAAAAGATAAAATGAGCATCCAGCACTTATCTTCTTTGCCGGGAATGAAATTGAAAAATTACAGTCTGCCTGATTTAAACGGAATTATTAATCTTAAGGACGAAAATGTTCACACGATTGAAATTGTTTTACAAGATGTCAATGGAAATACAAGCCGACTGAAAACAAAAGTTAAGTTCAGTAAAACTTCAGATCAGATTTTTCCGACCACTAAAATGGTAAAGGCTAATGAAGGAAAAACGGTCACTACTGAAAATGCAGAGATCAATTTCAGTAAGGCTGCCGTTTATGATGCCGTGAATTTTCAAATGTCTGAAAAATCAAATACCAATGCTGATGGAGTTTCAAATACGATTGTTTTGCAGTCTCCCTATATCCCCGTTCATGATTATTATACTTTAAAAATAAGACCTAACCGGAAGCTCACCAATGAAGAAAAAGGAAAAGTGGTTGTTCTTTTAGATTATGGAAGTGACACCAATGTCGTCCAAGGAAAATGGAATGGTGACAGGATGGAGTCAGAATTTAACAGATTAGGCACTGCAATACTTCTGCTGGATCAGAGTGTGCCATCTGTTTCTCCAGGCTGGAAGGAGGGAGCACTGATCAACAGCAGTACTTTAAGATTGAGTGGAAAAACTAAAATTGGGGATGTCATATCATTCCATGCAGAACTGGATGGAAAATGGCTTCGTTTTGCCCGTATGAAAGATGGTTTTGTCTATGTTTTTGATGAAAAATGTCCCAAAGCTTCAGGTTTGCATACTTTAAAGGTTACAACCATCAATACGGCTGGAAATACAAATACACAAACATTTACCTTTCAACGTTAAGATTATTGAGGGCTCAAATTTTTTAATTTTTTAATCATTCAATCTTTTAATTTTAATTAAATAAATTTGTTCCTTAAAATCAACATCATTGGAATTCTATCCGGCTATCGAAAAATCAGACCTTCAGGATATCAAAAAGTTTCAGGAACATAAGCTTCGGGAACTTGTGGTTTATCTTGAAAACAATTCACCTTTTTACCAGAAATTGTTTAAAGAAAACAATATCGATATTACTGATATCCAAACTCTGGAAGATCTGCAGAAAATCCCTACTACCTCAAAGAATGATCTGCAGCAGCATAATGACGATTTTTTCTGTATCCCACCGGATAAAATTGTAGACTATAGCACGACTTCAGGAACCTTAGGTGATCCGGTAACTTTCGGACTCTCTGATAGTGATCTTGAAAGATTGGCCTACAATGAAGCAATTTCCTTTGTTTGTGCAGGAATCCGGAAAGGAGATGTTGTACAGATGGTCACTACGATCGACAAAAGATTTATGGCAGGTCTGGCTTACTTTCTGGGATTGAGAAAAATGGGCGCCAGTGTGGTAAGGATGGGCCCTGGTGTTCCGGAGTTGCAATGGGATTCTATCTTCAGATACAAACCCAAATACCTGATCACAGTTCCGTCTTTCCTTTTGAAAATGATCGATTATGCCGAAAAACATGGAGTAGATTATAAAAATTCCAGTGTTTATGGAGCGGTATGCATCGGTGAGAGTATCAAAAACCAGGATTTTACGGACAATATTCTTTCGCAGAAAATCAAAGAAAAATGGGATATTAAATTATTCTCAACCTACGCTTCTACAGAAATGAGCACAGCGTTCACGGAATGTGAGTTTCAGATCGGAGGGCATCATCATCCGGAACTGATTATCACGGAAATTTTGGATGATAACGAAAATCCAGTTGAAGAAGGAGAAAATGGTGAGCTGACAATCACGACTTTAGGGGTTGAGGCAATTCCTTTGCTTCGTTTCAAAACAGGAGATATTGTAAAAGCGCATCACGAACCATGTGGCTGCGGCAGAAATACCATGAGGCTCGGCCCTGTTGTCGGAAGAAAGCAGCAGATGATCAAATACAAAGGAACTACGCTGTATCCGCCTGCTATGAACGATATTTTAAATGATTTCAATACTATTTTATGCTATCAGATCGTTATTCAGTCTAATGAGATCGGGTTGGACGAAATTATCATCAGATTAAGCACAGAGCAGGATCATGAAACCTTTGTGAATGAAGTGCGTGACCACTTCCGCGCCAAGCTGAGGGTAAGTCCTAAAATTGAAATCGTAGATTTTGATATTTTATCGAAAACTGTTTTTAATCCCAATAGCAGAAAACCGATTACGTTTATAGATTTGAGATAACTTCTCACTACAAAGAAAAATAAAAGGGCAGTCTAGGAGAATTGCTTTTTAATGATATATTTGAAAACTTAAATTTTAGAAAATTATAAATCATGAAAAAATTATTTTTGCTATTGTTTATGGCATTGGCAACGACAACTTTTGCACAAAGTAAGATCAATGTTGTCTCAGGAAATTTTCTTGCCTTAAAAGATCAGACTGAAGTAAATGTAGACCTGAAGTTTGAAAATGTATTATTTATGAAAGAAAATATTACAGAATCTCAATATCTTGAAAATAGGAAAAAACAAGTTCTGGAAAATCCTAAAAGAGGAGAAGAAGCATGGAAGAAATGGATTGACGAGTGGGAACAGTATAAAAAAGAGAATTATGCAGATTATTTGATAAAAGGATTAAACAAATCATATAAAAATATTTCATTTAAAAAGGACGATTCTGCGAAATATACCTTGTTGCTGGAAACAAAATGGATCTTTCCTGGCTGGCACGCAGGACTTACTGCAATGTCTGCGGAAATAAACGGTAAAATAAAGTTGGTGGAAACAGGTAATCCTTCAGTTGTTTTAGCTGAAATAGAACTTAATAAATTTGATAAATTTGTGAATAATAAAGAGTTCGTAATGGAGTATGGTCGAATTGCCGCGGGTTATGAATCTGTTGGAAGATATGTAGGAAAAGAAATAAAGAAAGCTTTAAAATAAAACAAAAAACGGTCTGAATGTTCAGACCGTTTTTTTATGATTGTTCTTGCTGCTGCTGTCTTTCAAGCTTAATAAGATTTGCAAGGTTTTTAATAGCTGTATCATGCTTTCTCACAAAAGGATTGTCTTTATTCCAGACATATCCTGCGAGTACAGCACAGATTTTTCTCTTGACATCTTCATTTTCAGGTCTGTGGAAGAAAAGTTCCTGAAGATTTCCCGTGTACCATTCTTTTACATAGGTCGTGAAAACATCTACACCATAAAGGATATAATCTGCATACTCTTTCTGCCAGTCGATTTTCTCGCCATTAAGCTGTCTTAAAGCCAGTTTCGCGGCAAGCATCCCAGATTCCGTGGCAAAGGCCATTCCCGATGAGAAAACCGGATCAAGGAATTCAGACGCATTTCCCGTAAGGGCATATCCTTCTCCAAATAGCTGCTTCACCGAACATGAATAATCTTTCAGATGTCTTGGCTCAAAAAGGAAATCTACATTTCCAAAACGTTTTACATAATAATCAGAAAGAGAAATCGCTTTTCTTAAAGCTTCTGCGGGATCACCATTTTCAGACAGCTGATCAATATATTCCGTAGGTCCTACAATTCCTATACTCGTATTTCCATTAGAAAAAGGAATAACCCAAAGCCAGACCTCCGTTTCAATAATATCAAAAGAAATCAAAGTTCCTTCCTCGCCTTCTTCCCTGTTAATATCTTCTACGTGGGCAAAAATAGCAGAATGGGGAGAAAGTTTTGAAGGCTTTTCAAGATCAAGAAGTCGTGGCAGTACTCTTCCATAGCCACTTGAATCTATGACAAATTTAGAGTGAATTTCTTTAGTCTCGCCGTCCTTGGTTTTTACCGTAGTGATAGAGTCTGTTCCATTGAATTGGATATCAATAACTTCGGTCTCGAATTCCAGGTCAATGCCTTTTTTGATCACTTCCTGGGCCAGAGTATCATCAAAATCAGCTCTCGGAACCTGCCAGGTCCAGTCCCAGCCTTCCCCGAACTTGTCACTAAAATCAAAAATGCAAACTTCATTGCCTCTTAAAAAACGGGCTCCCAGCTTTTTTTCAAAGCCCATTTTATCTAAAGCAGGAAAAAGTCCGGCTTCGTCAAAATGATCCATTACTCTGGGAATTAAGCTTTCACCAACAACCAGCCTTGGAAATTTTGTCTTTTCAACAACTTTTACGTTGATATTGTTCTTCTTTAAGTATGAAGAAGATACGCATCCGGAAGGCCCAGCCCCGATTACGAGAACATCAACAAATTCTTTGCCCATCTTGATTTTTTATTTTAATAATAACTTCTATCTTTGCCGCAAAATTAGTGACAATTAATTAATATTTTACAAAATTAGCAACTATTACTTTTAATTGATGAAAATAAATAACTTTTTAGAACTGAAGGATTTTCAAAAAATTATCATTGAGAATGAAAAAATTGAACTGGACGAATCACTTTTAGACAGAGTGGAAACAAGTTTTCAGTTTTTAAAGGAATTTTCAAAAAACAAAGTAATATATGGTGTGAATACCGGTTTTGGGCCAATGGCTCAGTTTAAAATCAGTGATGAAGATACACACCAGCTTCAGTACAATCTGATCAGAAGCCATTCTTCAGGAATCGGAAATCCATTGCCTGCCCAGGAAGTAAAAGCCTGTATGCTGGCAAGACTCAACACACTTTCATTGGGGAACTCAGGTGTTCACCAATCTGTTGTTCATTTGCTTAAAGAATTGATCAACAGAGATATTACACCATTGATATTCGAACACGGAGGCGTAGGAGCAAGTGGAGATTTAGTACAGCTAGCACACCTTGCTTTGGTTTTAATAGGAGAAGGAGAAGTTTTTTATAAAGGCGAAAGAAAACTGACAAAAGATGTTTTTGAAACAGAAGGATTAGAACCTATCAAAGTAGAGATCCGTGAAGGACTTGCTTTGATGAATGGAACTTCCGTGATGTCCGGAATAGGAATTGTCAATGCCTATAAAGCCAATCAGTTAACAGATATTTCGATCAGACTTTCATGCGCCATCAATGAGATTGTTCAGGCTTATGATGATCACCTTTCAGCAGCTTTGAACGGCACGAAAAAACATTACGGCCAGCAGAAAGTAGCAGAAAGAATGCGTACGCATTTGGCAGATAGTAAACTGATCAGAAAAAGAGAAGACCACCTTTATACACACTTTGAAGAGCAGGAAAAAGTATTTAAGGAAAAAGTTCAGGAATATTATTCTTTACGATGTGTTCCACAGATTTTAGGTCCTGTTTTAGATACTTTGGAATATACTGAAAATGTCCTTGAAAATGAGATCAATTCAGCGAATGATAACCCGATCATCAATGTAGAGGATAAGCACGTATACCATGGCGGAAATTTCCACGGAGATTATATTTCGCTGGAAATGGACAAATTAAAGATCGTCGTTACCAAGCTTACGATGCTTGCTGAAAGACAGTTGAACTACCTTTTGAATGCAAAGATCAACGAAATTTTGCCGCCTTTTGTAAATTTAGGTAAATTAGGCTTCAATTTCGGGATGCAGGGCGTTCAGTTTACGGCAACATCTACAACGGCAGAAAGTCAGATGCTTTCAAATCCTATGTATGTACACAGTATACCTAATAATAATGATAATCAGGATATTGTAAGCATGGGAACCAATGCAGCAGTAATCTGCAGAAAGGTCATCGAGAATGCTTTTGAAGTATTGGCGATAGAAGCCATTACGATTATTCAGGCTGTGGAATATCTTGGTTTTCAGGATAAAGTTTCGTCTTCTACTAAAGAATTGTATGACGATATAAGAAAGATCATTCCTGCTTTCTCAGACGATATGGTGATGTATCCGTATCTGGAGGAGGTGAAAAAATATTTAAAGGCAATGTAATGATCAACGGTAATGAATTGTCATATCCATAGGGATTAAAAAAACTAAAACTAACTAAACACTAACACATGAAATGTGCAATTGTCACAGGCGGCTCCAGGGGAATTGGAAGAGCGGTCTGTATAAAACTGGCGGAGGAAAAAAATTACCATATACTCATCAACTACGCTTCAAACGAAGTGGCAGCAAAAGAAACTTTGGCTAAAGTACAGGAACTGGGTGCTACAGGAGAGATCCTGAAATTTGATGTAGCCAGTGCCGAAGAAAGCCTTAATGTTTTGACGCAATGGCAGGATAACAATCCTGACGCAATAGTTGAGGTGATCGTAAACAACGCCGGGATCACAAGAGACGGATTATTCATGTGGATGCAGAGTGAGGATTGGAACAGTGTCATCAATACCAGCCTGAATGGCTTTTTCAATGTAACCAACTTCTTTATCCAGAAACTTTTGCGTAATAAATACGGAAGAATAATCAATATGGTTTCTGTTTCCGGAGTAAAAGGAACAGCAGGACAAACCAATTATTCTGCTGCAAAAGGAGCTTTGGTAGGGGCTACAAAAGCCCTGGCACAAGAAGTTGCCAAGAGAAATATTACGGTAAACGCAGTGGCTCCCGGATTTATCAGAACAGATATGACCCAGGACTTTAACGAAGATGAGCTTAAAGCGATGATCCCGGCCAACAGATTTGGAGAAGCGGAAGAAGTCGCGGATCTGGTCGCGTTTTTAGCATCCAGAAAAGCATCCTATATTACCGGGGAAATTGTGAACATCAACGGAGGAATCTACTCTTAAATAATAAAAAAATAATGTAACAATATAACAATGTACCGGTGTAACAATAGTGCTGTGACCTCAATTAGATTGTTACATTGTTAAACTGATACATTGTTAAATTAATAGAACTCATGGAAAATAGGGTTGTAATTACCGGAATGGGAATTTATTCTTGCATCGGGACCTCTTTGGAAGAGGTCAGGGAATCCCTATATCAAGGAAAGTCCGGTATTGCTTTAGTACAGGAAAGAAAAGAATTCGGATTCAGGTCGGGCCTTACGGGTGTAGTACCTAAGCCGGATCTTAAGAATCTGCTTAACAGACGCCAGCGTGTAAGCATGGGCGAGGAAAGCGAATACGCTTACCTTGCGACCAGTGATGCGCTGAAACAGGCAGGGATAGACCAGGATTTCCTGGACAGCCATGAAGTAGGTATTCTATACGGAAACGACAGTGTTTCTCAGGCAGTGGTAGAATCTATCGACATTGCCAGAGAAAAGAAAGATACCACATTGATGGGGTCGGGAGCGATCTTTAAATCAATGAATTCTACAGTAACAATGAACCTTTCAACGATTTTTAAATTGAAAGGCATCAATCTTACCATCAGTGCAGCCTGTGCCAGCGGCTCACATTCTTTAGGACTTGCCTATATGATGATCAGTAATGGTTTTCAGGACATGATCATTTGCGGGGGAGCTCAGGAAACCAATAAATATTCAATGGCAAGTTTTGACGGGCTGGGAGTTTTCTCCGTAAGAGAAGATGAACCCACAAAAGCGTCAAGGCCTTTTGATTCCGGCAGAGATGGATTAATCCCAAGCGGAGGAGCGGCGAGTCTTGTGGTAGAAAGTTTAGAATCTGCGCAGAGAAGAGGAGCAACCATTCTTGCAGAGATTGTAGGCTACGGTTTCTCTTCAAACGGGGGACATATTTCAACACCGAATGTGGACGGTCCGGCTCTGGCTATGCAGAGAGCTTTGAAACAGTCTGGATTAAAAGTGGAAGATATCGACTATATCAATGCTCATGCGACATCTACACCGATTGGGGATGCCAATGAAGCCAAAGCGATCTATGAGATTTTCGGAAGTGAAATTCCGGTAAGTTCTACCAAGTCCATGACCGGCCATGAATGCTGGATGGCGGGAGCAAGTGAGGTCGTCTACTCAATTCTGATGATGCAGAACAATTTCGTTGCCCCCAATATCAATTTGGAAAACCCTGACGATGAGGCGAAAAGGATAAATTTGATCTCAAAAACGAAAACTCAAAAAATTGACGTATTTTTGTCAAATTCTTTCGGATTTGGGGGAACCAACTCCGCATTAATAGTTAAAAAATTTGATTAAAAACATGGAAAGGGAAAAAATTGTTGACATCGTTAATGATTTCTTAGTAAACGAATTCGAGGTAGATGGCGATGAGATCAGTAATGATGCCAACCTGAAAAAAACGCTTGGGCTGGACAGCCTGGATTATATTGATATGGTAGTTGTTATCGAATCTAATTTTGGAGTGAAATTAGGAGAGGCAGATTTTAAACAAATGGTTACATTTGATGATTTCTATACAACTATTGAAAATAAAATTGCTGCAAAAAACGCATAACTATCGATTGAATATTTATTCTTTTTAATAATGTAACAATAAAACAATGTACCAGTGTAACAATAAGTTCAGCCGAAATATTGTTACACTGGTACACTGATAAATTGGTAAACTGTAGGTATGAACAAGTGGAAAGGTAAATCTAAAGGAACCATTGCAGGATATAAAATATTCGTTTGGTGTATTAGAAATATCGGCATCCGGAGTTCATATGTCGTTCTCTATTTCGTTGCTTCCTATTATTTTTTATTTCTAAAAAAAAGCAACCGCTACATTTCCTATTATTTTCAAAAAAGACTTGATTACGGATACTGGAAATCAAAAATCAGTATATTCAAAAGCTATTTTACTTTTGGAAAGGTTTTGATTGATAAAACAGCTATCTCTGCAGGTTTAAGAGAAAAATATACCTACGAATTTGATGGGGTAGAAAATCTTAAGAATCTTTTGGCTGAAAAAAAAGGAGGGGTTCTCATTAGTGCCCACATCGGGAATTTTGAAATTGCAGAACATTTCTTTGCTGATATCGATTTCGACTGTCAGATCAATCTGGTTACTACAGATCAGGAGGTGACGGTCATTAAAGAATATCTGGAAAGCGTTGCCGTAAAACAGAGTAATATCAAATTCATCTATGTCAAAGATGATATGTCACATATTTTCGAGATCAATCAGGCTTTATCGAATAATGAACTGATCTGCTTTACAGGAGATCGTTATTTCGAAGGTTCAAAATATCTCGAAGCCGACTTGCTGGGAAAAAGTGCTAAATTTCCTGCCGGTCCGTTTCTGATCGCTTCACGTCTCGGCGTTCCCGTGGTATATGTGTATGTGATGAAAGAAAAAAATCTTCATTATCACTTATATGCAAGGGTGGCAAAAAATATTAAAAACCGTGATTCTCAGGGACTTCTCAATTCTTACGTAGAGAACCTGGAATCAATGATCAGAAAATATCCCCTTCAATGGTTCAATTATTTCGATTTTTGGGATGATATTGATTAATTTTTCTAATTTTATCCCTGAAAACTAATCAATAAACTCAAATCATTAAATAAATTCAGAAATTAGATAGTTCAAATCTTTATCTAGGTTTAGGATCATTTATAAATCCCTGAATTTCTTGATTTTTTGAATTAAAAACACACAGCTTTTCTCCTATTGAAAAAAGAATACGACATACTTGTGATCGGCAGTGGATTGGGAGGTCTTGTTTCGGCTCTAATTTTGGCGAAAGAAGGTCTGAAAGTCTGTGTCCTGGAGAAAAATAACCAATATGGCGGAAATCTCCAGACCTTTTCGCGGGATAAGCTCATCTTTGATACCGGAGTCCATTACCTGGGAGGCCTTTCAAAAGGACAGAATCTTCACCGGTTCTTTTCCTATCTTGAGATTATGGATGAACTGGAGCTTCACAAGATGAATGAGGACGGCTATGACAGGATCTCGTTTGGTAATGAAAGCATAGATTATCCCCATGCTCAAGGCTATGAAAACTTTGTGGAACAGCTCATTGCCCATTTTCCCAACGAAAAACAAAACCTGGAAAACTATTGCGAAGAAATCCAGTATGTCTGTGCACAGTTTCCGAGATATCAGGTAGTAGGGAAAGACAGCTATAATGAAGAGATCCTTCACCTCAATACCAAGAGATTCCTCGAGTCTGTTACTCAGGATAAAAAATTGCAGGCAGTATTGCTCGGATCCAATTTTTTGTATGGCGGAGATTCTGAAAATATACCGTTCTATGTTCATGCACTTACCGTCAATTCATATATTCAAAGTGCCTATAAATGCGTGAAAGGCGGAAGTCAGATTACAAAACTCCTGATTAAAAAGCTTCGTCAGTATGGAGCAGAAGTACACAAACATTCCGAAGTTTCCGAATTTATTTTTAATGATAACAATGCGCTGTCTTCCGTGAAAACCAGAACCGGAAAAGAATATGTAGCGAAAAAGTTTATTTCAAATATAGAAATCCGTTCTGCCATGAAACTGATCGGCGAGGAACGGCTGAGAAAATCCTTTTCCAACAGAGTAATGAGCTGGGAACCTGTTTCGTCATGTTTCAGTGTTTATCTGGTTTTAAAACCTGAGACTTTCCCTAACTTCAATTATAATATATACCACTATTCATCGGAAGAAATGGTCTGGAATGCCTTCCGGTACAACAAAGAAAACTGGCCGGAAACCTATATGCTTTCCTCTACACCCTCCAAACATCATCCCGACTATGCGGAAAGCCTTACCGCGATCTCTTATATGGATTTTGAGGAGGTGAAATCCTGGCAGGAAACGGTAAACACCGTGGCAGAAGAGTACGAAAGAGGCTTGAGATACGAGCGGTTTAAACTGGAAAAAGCGGAGAAGATGATTACCGCACTAGAAAAGAAAATCCCTAACCTCAGACATTCCATAAAAAGTATTTATACTTCATCACCGCTGTCTTACAGGGATTATATTGGCAGTTTTGAAGGAAATATGTACGGTTACATGAAAAATTCAGATAACCCTCTTAAAACGATGGTTTCGCCGCGGACAAAGACAGACAACCTCTTTCTTACCGGGCAATCCGTCAACATGCATGGAATTCTGGGCGTAACGATAGGTGCATTCAATACCTGTGCAGAAATTCTCGGAAAAGAACTTATAGATGATCGCCTGAAACAAATGATTAAGACTCATGAAAAAAAATAACTGGCTAGCGGCTGCATTTTGGGGAATTCAGGTTTTCCTTATCCTTTCCCTTCTTTCGTGCGGTGTCTCAAAATCGGTCAAACATATCCCAGACATCAGTGCTTATACGCTGGATACGCCAAAGGTCAATACGATCAATGATTCTACATTCAGTTTTAATCAGAATTATTTAACCAAAAATAAACAGCAGCTCTGGGAACTTTATGTCAGGGGAAATCCCTTGCAGCTTGGATATAATAATGGAGCATTAACTCAAAAACTCATGCAGCAGCAGGAAGAAATCTTCTTTTCCAAAGTAGAAGGTTTTGTTCCGTCAAAATTTAAACAGAAACTCCTCAGAGGATTCTTGAAATGGTACAACAGGAAAATGTACCTGAATGTAAGAGAAGATTATCAGGCTGAACTCTACGGGTTGTCCCGGTATTCTTCTGAAAAATATGATTTTATTGCGCCGAAATACCTTCGGAACTTATACCTTCACGGAGCCCACGACATTGGTCATGCCATGCAGGATCTGGCCATGGTAGGCTGCACCTCACTTGCCGTTTGGAATGAAAATACCGAAGACGGAGAATTGTTGATCGGGAGAAATTTTGATTTTTATGTGGGAGATGATTTTGCTAAAAATAAACTGATTGAATTTGTAGAACCCGATACCGGAATTCCATACATGTCCGTCAGCTGGCCGGGAATGATCGGCGTGGTTTCGGGTATGAATAAAGAAGGGATCACCGTAACAATTAACGCAGGGAAATCTAAAATTCCTCTGACGGCGAAGACCCCCATCTCTCTTGTGACACGGGAAATTCTTCAGTATGCGAAAAATATTGAGGAAGCGATAGCCATTGCTAAAAAAAGAAAAGTTTTCGTCTCCGAATCTATTCTGGTAGGAAGCGCTCACGATAAAAATGCAGTAATCATTGAGGTTTCCCCTGAAAATTTTGGTGTTTACAAAGTTGGAAATACAAGCAAAGTTTTCTGTACCAATCATTTCCAGTCGGAAGCTTATAAAGACGATAAAAGAAACCAAAAACATATCATAGAAAGCCATTCCGAATACCGCTACGAAAAGCTTCAGGAACTCCTTCAGGAAAAGAAAAAACTGAATCCTGAAAAGATGGCCGCCATTTTAAGGGATAGATCCGGTTTAAAAGACCAGAAGATCGGTTACGGAAATGAAAAAGCAATCAATCAACTTCTGGCGCATCATGCTGTTATATTTTCACCTGAAAAAAAACTGGTCTGGGTTTCTTCAAATCCTTATCAGCTGGGAGAATTTGTCTGTTATGACCTTAATGAGATCTTTTCGGGTAAAAAGGCAGCTGAAAGCTTACAGGCAAAAACAGCCCTGAATATTGCCAGAGATCCCTTTGCAGATTCTGAAGATTTTGAAAATTATCAGGTATCTAAAATAATGGGCGAAGATCTAAGTGATGCCACAGATGATAAAGACGTAGCACTAACGGATGACTTTATTCCCAATTATCAATCCATGAACCCGGATTTTTGGTGGGTATACTATCAGGCCGGAAAATATTATTTTAGTAAGCATGAGTTTTCAAAAGCCAAAGCTGAATTTGAAAAAGCCCTTACCAAGGAAATTACTACAGTTCCGGACCGACAAAATGTAGAAAAATACCTCAAGAAGACCTTAAAAAAATTAAAATGATCCCCAAACATATAAAACTGCTCTTTTGTATTCCTTTTATCATCATCCTAGGGTACACAGCCTACCTGCTTACCAGATATGATTCTATTCCTGACATTATCCCTATTCACGGCTATGGAGGAAAAAATGACGGATTTGGGAGTAAGTTATTTCTTTTTGCACCCATTGCATTGAATCTTGCTATTTTGACCTTCATCTGGATGACGATCAGAAAACCGGACAAGATCAAATTTACTTTTGACGTGAAAGAAGAAGATAAAGAGAAAACCTATTATCAGTACCAGTTGGTGTTGATCATTCTTGCGATATTTGTCACCTTGATTATGAGTCCGTTATCTTTTTTGGATGTTGTCTTTAAATAATTTTAAATGGTATCCATCACTGAATCATTTATTTATAAACGGCTCCGGGACACCCTCTCCTAAAGATTATGAAATCAAAGGAAATGTAGACGGAGAATTCTTAAATGATCTTATCCAATTTATTCTGAAGTAGAATTTAATTTAGAAATCATTCAATAAGTTGAGCATTTTATACGCAAAATGCTCTTTTTGTTTCTTATGAAATAAATCTTTTAAAGGTTCATGTGTCAATAATGTAACATTTTGTTATTTTTACTACTAACTAGGGAAGTAAATTAAATCAAAGTAAAAAATATGAAAAGAATTCGACTAAGTGTTAAGTTTTTATTGCTTTGTTCTTTCTTCAGTTTTAGTGTTCTTTCTGCCCAAAAACACGAGCAGGTGATCAAAGACTATGTTAATTCTGAAAAGACCTTTCAAAGAATAAATCCCGAACTGAAAGCATTTACCATCGTGAATGTTGACCCTTCAAAAAGTTTAAATGGAGATATTGTAGGAATACAGCAAACGATTAATGGTATTCCGGTTTTTGGAAGTTCAGCCAATGTTTTGGTGAGGGAAGATAAAGTACTGAGCTTTGCAGATACCTTTATTAAAACCTACCCTTCCAGCGTAAAAGGTAAGCAGACTGCACAGAAAGATGCATTGGTATCACAGGCTGCAAAACAATTGAACGGACTGACGACTGTCAAAAACAGTGAAGGAAAAGAAGAACCTATAAAAACGAAGCTGGTTTATTTTGCAAAAAGCGGAGAACTTATCCTTGGATATTTATTCAACGTAGAAGAGAAGGGAACCGGCAATCTTTGGAGTTTAGTGATCAGCACAGAGGATGGATCAGTTTTATACCGTGAAAATCTTACCCTTTCATGTAATTTTCATGATGGTAGCCACGAACACCTTCCTGCCGGATTGTCACAACCGGAAAACAATATTCAACCTTCAATGCTTCCGGCTGGTATACATTCTGAAGCTCATAAGCTTAACAAGAATTTTGTTTTGGCTCCCGACAACGCTTCTTATAATATCTTGCCATTTCCTGTAGAAGCACCTTCTTTTGGAAGCAGATCCCTGCTGAACAATCCGTGGGATATAACCGCTTCTCCTGAAGGATGGCATTCTGATGGAACCAATCATTATACGAACACCAGAGGAAATAATGCGTACGCATACACCGACGAAAACAATACCAATACAGTTCAGTTTTCTGCTGATGGCGGAGCTGCAAGAGCTTTTGATTTTCCAATGGATGTGACATTGCCTCCACAGAACTATACTTCTGCGGCGGTAACCAATTTATTTTATGTCAACAATAAAATGCATGACGTATTTTATAAATTAGGATTCACGGAAACGGCAAGAAACTTTCAAACCAACAACTTCGGGATAGGAGGTACAGGAAATGATGCTGTTTTAGCGGAAGCCAGAGATGGAGGAGCATATAATAATGCGAACTTCCAGGCACCTGCAGACGGATCTGCACCTAGAATGCAGATGTACTTATTTGAGCCTACGCAGATGCAGAATCTATTCTACAATTCACCATCAATTTATACGGGGAGAGTGCCAATAAGTAAGACGGCACAGTTTGGCCCAGCGCTTGAAGGAAATGCTCCTGTAACTGGAAATTTGGCACTTTCTGTACCTGCAGATGCATGTACGGCTGTTGCAGCAGGAAGCTTAACGGGTAAAATAGCGGTAGTAACTGCGGCAACTTGTGGTTTTGCTGTTAAAACCAAAAACCTGCAGAATGCCGGTGCTATAGGAGTTGTACAATATCATCCAAACAGTGATACACCAATACCTTTAGGAGGTACAGATGCTACCATCACAATACCGACGATTATGATCGGAAAAACGGAAGGACAGTTTTTAACGGCTGAAATTACTAATGGTGCAACTATTAACGCAACTTTAAAATATGATAAAGCGAATTACGTTTATAAAGACGGAAGCTTAGACAATGGGGTTATGGCACACGAATACGGACATGGAATCACCAACCGTATGACGGGTACTGGAAACAACTGTTTAAATTACGGTACTTCCAATGAGCAGATGGGAGAAGGATGGTCTGATTTCTTTGCCTTAATGTTGACCAACAAGCCCGGAGACAACGCTTCTGTTCCCAGAGGGATGGCTACCTTTACAGCCAACCAACCTACAGATGGACCAGGGATAAGACCAGCGAAATATTCTCCTGATTTTGTAGTTAATAATTATACCTATGCAAGAACTAATGGTATGAAAGTTAACGATAATGTAAGACTAACTAATGGTACCGTAATTCCGGTTACCAGAGCAGACGTTCATAGTATCGGATTTGTATGGGCAACGATGCTTTGGGATCTTAACTGGAAATACGTAGAGAAATACGGCTATAACAGCAATGTATTGGCTAATCCTAACAGTGGAAGTGCAAGAGTACTTCAATTGGTAGTTGATGCCCTTAAACTACAGCAGTGTAACCCAAGCTTTATACAGGGAAGAGACGCTATCTTAGCTGCCGACATGGCAAAAACCAATGGAGCAGATAAATGTCTGATCTGGAAAGTATTTGCGAAAAGAGGTTTAGGGGTCAATGCCGCGCCTGGAGGACTGGTTGGAATATGGCAGAATTATAATCAGCCTGCTCCGGACTTAAGCGACCAGGTGGAAAACTTCGATGTTCCTGCTGAATGTAATGCATTGGCAGTGAATGAAGCTTCTGCTAATTCCAAAGGAATATCTATCTATCCAAATCCGGTGAAAACAGAGTTTACGATAAAAACTCCTTCAGGAATGGAACTTTCAGGAATCACTACCGTTTCAATTTATGATTTTACAGGGAAATTGGTTTCTTCAGAGAAAATCAACCTTAACAAGCAAACAACAGTGAGCGTGAATACTTTATTGAACGGAGCTTATATGGTGACTATCAAGGGTAGCGCGATTGACTACAGCCAGAAAATCATTGTTTCAAAATAAGAGTATAATAATAACAGTATAAAGAGGAAAGTCCTGGAGCTCAGCTTCGGGGCTTTTTGTTTTAGGGTCAAAGTAGCAAGGGATGAAATACTGAAAGTTTAAAGGAAAATCTGATAAAACAGTATTTAAAAGAGAATTGTAGCTCTTCTTTTCGATCTCAATGACTTCCTTCCTCCCGCTTCCATCTTCAGGCTGCCTAGCCTACTCATTCTCAGGATTCAGTTTATTCAGAAAAAGAAATGTTGTGATTCCGCAAATAGCAGACATAGAGGTCGCCAAAATAGCACTTCCGATTACATATTGAAGAAGATTATTCTTGATCAGTTCAAAATTAAGCTCACTGCCTAAAATATTACTGTCACCCTGTACAAAAGGGGATCCTAAAAATAGAGAAGCCGCAATAACAAAAGGAATCAGGGGTGGGAGACTCACGTTGGAGGCTACAAAAGCCAAAACTTTATTCAGCTTAAAAAGAACCGCCAGCGAGATCACAAGAACCGTATGAAAACCCCAGAAAGGAGAAAACCCGATAAACACACCAAGGGCGATAGAAAATGCCTTTGTACGGTTGCTACCGTCACTTTCAAGAACATCCTCTTTGATGAATCTTTTAAAGCTTTTTTTTTTGAAATTATTCACGAAATTTCGCGGAATAATGTAAAGTAGGGTGATCGTCACTAAAATAGTATTCAGAATACTAATCCGTGTAAAATCTTTGAAGGGTCTGAAATGAGAAACCCTTTCCGCAGGATCATATAAAACCTTGATTGGGACATTCTTTACAGGAACGTGCTTCCAGGCTGTCCGTACAATGATCTCGATTTCAAATTCAAATTTCGGAGTAAAATATTTCTTTGGAATTTTCAGCAATGGGTATAATCTGTAGCCGGATTGGGTGTCTTCCAGCTTGATTCCCGTCTCGAACCAGAACCAAAAATTAGAAAACCTGTTCCCAAAGCTGCTCTTTTTTGGAATTCCGTCCTGTGACATATTCCGGTTTCCAATCAGAAGAACATCGTGTTTTTCCTGAAGAAGCGCTTCTACGAACACGGGAATATCATCCGGATAATGCTGTCCATCCGAATCAATGGTGATGGCATAGTGGTATCCCAGGTCTTTTGCCTTTCTGAAACCGATTTTCAGCCCGTTTCCTTTGCCTTTGTTCTCAGGCAGGGAGATCACAGTGATTTGAGGATATTGAGCTAATAAGGATACGGTAGAATCTGTAGAACCATCATTGACCGCAATAATATTTTCGGTGTAATCCAGAACACCGTCTATGACTCTTTTCAGAGTTTTTTCATTGTTGTAAGTAGGTATTAAAATGCAGATTTTCTTTTCATGAATTGCATTTTGTACTTCAGGAAGGGTCATTGTTTTATTTTATAGTGGCTCTTTCCGCGTCTGTAAAGGATTTAGACTGCATCGCAAACTTTTTCACGTAGCTTTTCAGGGTGGAGTTTTGCTTCCCATAATTATTGATAAGGAATGCTTTATCGTCTTTCATGCTGCCTCTGTAACCTACTATTTTAGGAATGTTTTCCTGAACGCTCAGTCTGATCACGCGCAGTTCTATGTTATTAGGATTGCTTTTGATAATGCTTTCAAGGCTTGTTGCACCGGTTTTTACAAGGGCTTTTCTGTTTTTCTTGGCAATTTTCGCTTCCATGATCTGTGCTGCGGCTTTGTAGCCTGTGGTTACGGCATCAGAACCGGATTGTTTTTCTGCAAGATTGATGAATGCTTGCGTGTTTTCATTGGACTGGTTAGCCTTTGCATAGCTGTTTCTTAAAGACTCAAGGTCTGTCTGGAAGAAAAAGATAAAAGCCGTTATGAGAGATAGGAAAAGTTTCATGAATTTATTTTTTATAGCTTACAGACATTTTTAATGCAATAGTCTCGCCAAAAGAAGTGATATTTTTTACTTTAACATCTTCTTCATTTTCAGTAACATCCAGTTGAAGTTTCAGATCCGGTGTTTCGAAAGGATTGATGATAGCCATGAATTTTACGTTCGAAGCAGTTTTTAAAAATAATTTTGATCCGGTAAATTCTTCTGTCAGTTCTTTTACGATCTGCATCATACAAACTCCTGGTGTTACCGGATTACCCGGAAAATGACCTTTAAAAATATCATGGTCTTTATTCAAATGAATAGAAGCGGTATAACTTCCGTTTTCTGCTTTTTCATAAGATTCTAAAGTGTAAAAGTCTGTAAGAATGGTTTGCATAAAATTATTTTTTCATGTTAAAGGTATAATAAAGTCCTGTCTGGAAAACTACATTAGCGTGTTTACCCTGATAATTATTGATTGTGTGAAGAAAGCCATGCTTTATTCTCGCCTCAACACCCAGGTTTTTTGTGATATCATATCCTGCACCGACTGTAACTCCCAAATCGAAATCGTAAGAAGAATTGAAATCCTTTTCTACTACAACGTCAACGGTAGGTCCTACCAATACATTAAACCCTTTAAAATAGAATTTATTTACCAGCTGCGTTCCAAAATAGGATATTTTATACTCGTCCCGGTCATACCTTCCGAGGCTTTCCACCTTTGCTCCCTGTCTGGAATAATTAAATTCAGGCTGTAAAGCATAAAACTTGGTCAGCCTTATATTTCCAAAAACACCAATATAGAAGTCAGTCCGGTTTTTAAATTTATAAGAAGCCTGTATTTCCTCATAACTGTGGGTGTCCTCATGATAATAAAGATATTCCTGATATCCATCTCCCTGGGTGAAGTGTGAAAAATTGGCTCCCCCTCTTACTCCCAGGCTAAAAGTTACCTGTGCATAAGAAAAACAACAGCAAAATATAAAAAGAGCGAAGTAGATTTTTTTCATGAATGATTTATTCAGTTTCGGTTATTTGAAATAGTTTTATATTGATCTTAAAATCCTTATGTTGCAGGTTTAAGCTATCCGCGAAGATATGTTTTTTTGCCTCAAAACTGAAATCGATTTTCTCCTTATTGTTTTTCGTGTAAATGATGTTCTTCAGCAGGCCGTTTTCCTTGTTGAAAAACAGATAGTAAGCTCTGTTGTCGGCTTTGGACAGATAAATTTTAGAACGGTCGTTTTCAAAAGATTCACTTACCGGAAATTGTCTCTTCAGCAGCTCCCGAAAGTCATTTCTTAAAAAATTGATGACGATCTTTTTATCAAGATCCGGAAGAACATAATTCAGTTTAAAATCATCCTGAGAAATCTCGAAATCAATCAATTTATTTCCAAAATCTGAAGTCATGGCCACGCGATGAGTCGTTTCATTCAGCTTTTTGATGATCAGAATACCGCTTACATGGTTTTTATAAATATCCATCTGACATTTATATACATAATCTTCACCGGAAGAAAAATATAAATTTTCAACCGTTTTCTCAGAACTCTGAACAGGTTTTGCCTCTGTAAGTTGGTAGCTTTTACAGGAAGCCAACAGCAGAAGAACCAGGCTATAGGCTAAACTCTGAAGCTGCAATCGCTGCATTGATCTTGGTATTTTTGAAAACAATATTGGTGGTGTCTCCTGAAGCTTCCGTCATATTCACCTGTGAAACCGTAGACTGATTTTTCGGGAAGTGAAGTTCGATCTGTTTAATGTATTTCAGCAGTTGGGCAGATTTCGGGATGAATTTGGCCACATTGAAGTTCCCGTTTTTGTAATAGGATACGGTAAACTCAGGATCGCTGAACATTTTTCCGTTTGAACTTCCTACGATTAGCTTATTGATCTTCTCAAACGTTTTGCTTTTTGCATCTACAGACGATTTTTTCCCCTGATCGTTGATGAAAATCTTACTGTCTTTAAAAACAATGGAGTACTGGTAAGGTTTGGTGTACCTCCAGCTCAGCATATTGGGTGATTTCAATGACATTTTGCCATAGGTAACGATATTCTTATCCAGAAAGTCCATCTTTTTGGTCTGGGTAAAATCGCTCTGAAGCGTTTTGATCTCCTGGGTTTCAGAAGATACTTTCGTGACAAATGCTTTAGCTTCCGCCCCGGACATCGCTGTCATTTGTGCAGAAATGAAACCGGAAATTAATAAAAATGCTCCGAAAGCAATATTTTTAATCATTTTTCTTTGATTTTTGTAATTGAATCGACGGTATAGGTCGAATATTTTTTATGCTTCAAAAATAACAATAAATCGGCCAATACGTTATATGTCTTTTCAGAGGTGTCGTGAAGGAGAACGATACTTCCTTTTCTCAGGCTTTGGGTGACTTTCTTGTAAATTTTCTTTTCATCGTCTGTAACCGTATCCAGTGAACGGACATTCCAGCCGATGCTCGTTTTTTGTGTTCTTTTAATAGCTTTAGCGATACTTGGATTGGTAACACCAAAAGGAGGTCGGTATACATCTGTTTTGATATCACCAACTTTGGCCATTATTTCATCACATTTCTCAATTTCCTCAGTCATTTTTGAAACGGATAGAAATCCGGTATTGTTGGAATGGGAAAACGTGTGATTCCCGATAGTATGGCCTTCAGCGATTATTCTTTGGAAAGTTTCAGGATACTTCTCGATCTGTTTTCCGATGCAGAAAAAAGTAGCTTTTACCTGGTTTTCTTTCAGCAGATCTAAAAAGCGGGGTGTAAACTCAGTTGGTCCATCATCAAAAGTCAATGCCACTTCATCGATTTTTGTTCTTTTATGGGTAATGCTGTTCACAAAATAACCCAGCGTAATGTCAAATGATCCCCAGATCACTACGAAAGAAAAGGCCAGAAAACCAGCCAGATAAACCCACAAGCTTCCATGGAACGCATAAATAAAAACGTTGCAGAAAAGATAAAATAGAATAAATGGATAATGTTTCATCTTCTGTTATTTAGAATTGTACTTATTTCGGTTCCTGTAGTAGACAGATACGTCCTCTCTTTTATTACAAAGCTCTTTCCAGCAGTACCAGACTATGGTCGCTTCCGGCCAGATGATTGTAAAGAAGAATATATTGTATCTGCTCTTTTTTCGTGGAATTAATCATCATGATCTCCGGAATCTGCTGCTCCTTCAAAATATGGCAAGCCATAAATGTTGAAAAACCACTGGCCGTATTAAATTCACCACTCAAATGTTTGTAATAGAGCAATGATGAATTTTGAAATACATCCATCGCCTTTGTATAATACACATCCGATTTTGCATCACCACTGAAACCTAAAATGACAGCATCTATATCTTCAGCCTTTAAATTATTTTTGGTTAAAAAACTTTCAATAAACGACTTTGCTTCTTCTATTTCTAATCGGTTAATGATTTGAATATCTTTAAGTTGAGCATAAGCATTTTCACTCTTATCTTTTCCTAAAACAAAGAAAGCCGCCCCTTCACCCCAGATCACGCCATCGGTCTCCGAATGTAAATAATCGGCAGGAAGATCTTCTTCTTTTTTTATAGTATTGTTGAGACGGTACAATTCCATTGTTCTGTTAGTCTGCTCATCTGCAGCACCTACGAGAACATTTTCAGCTTCACCGTCGTTGATCTGAAGTTGAGCGTCAAGAAAAGAAAATTCTAGGGATGAGGAGGTGTTGACATACGTGAAATTGTACGCATGACACTGAAGTCCCAGAGCAATCTGTCCCGCAACGGTATTGTGAGTCGATTGAATAAAAAATGTTGGAGTCAGGAACTCTTCGTTGTTATCGATCACGTTTTTCAGAAACTTTTCAGAATCCTGCGAACATCCCATTCCGGTTCCTACAATAATGGCGTCCGGGTTCTCAATTCCTGCCTCTTTTAAAGCGTAATTTGAAGCTACCGAACTCATTTTAACGGTTTTAGACATTCTCCTGATCATGGCAGGCGGAATGAATTCTTTATAGTTGGGATCTACAGCCTTTAAGATCTGAACAGACTGGTCAGCCTTAAGATCCTGGAAAAAATGATCTTTTAAAGTGTCCTGTACAGAGATGCAGGATGCACTGTTGATGTATACTGCACTCATGATTTTGAGAAAATTAAAGTAGAACAGTTACCTCCGAATCCGAATGAATTGGAAAGAACATGGTTGATATCTTTTTCTTTCAGTTCTGTAACCGGAGTTAAATCAAATTCTGCCATTTTAGTTTTGAAATTCAGGTTTGGGAAAATAACATGATGCTGCATTGCCAAAATGGAGAATACAGCTTCAATCCCAGCCGCTGCTGCCAGAGTATGTCCGGTAAAAGCTTTGGTAGAACTGAATTCAGGAACCTGTCCTTCACCAAAGATCCGGATCATGGCAATTCCTTCTGAAAGATCATTATTAGGAGTAGCCGTTCCGTGAACGTTGATATAATCGATATCGTCTTTTTCAAGTCCTGATATTTTCAATGCCTGCTGCATCGCTAAAAAGGCACCCTGTCCGTTTTCTGATGATGCGGTCTGATGATGGGCATCATTGGCATTTCCATAGCCGGAAAGATAGGCCAGCACTTTTTTGTTTTCTTTTTTTACAACCTCATCAGATTCAAGAATGATAAAAGCGGCTGCTTCTCCAAGATTCAGTCCTTTTCTGTCGTTGTCGAAAGGAGTGTTGTAAGAATCTGTAAGGATCATCAGCGTGTTGAAGCCGTTCAAAGTAAATTTTGAAAGGGAATCTGTTCCGCCAACGACCACACGGTCTAAAACTCCGTTTTTAATCAGTTTGGCTCCCATCATAATCGCGTTGGCTGCTGAAGAGCAGGCCGTACTGATGGTTGAAACCATGCCTTTTAATCCAAGATAATCAGCGATAGCCAATGAGGAATTTCCTGCATCATGGGCATCGATATATTTTTGCTTTTCAGGAAAGTTTTCGTAAGAGTAGAAATACCTTTCGGTGATATCCATTCCGGCTACGCTGGTAGAAGAGATCAGACCGGTTTTGTATTCATTGATATCTGAAATTCCGGCAGATGCTACAGCTTCTCTTGCGGCTATCATGCCCAATAAAGAAGTTCTCGTCACATTATTGTCTTCAGGCAGCTGAAGTTGCTGTACAAGCTCTTCATTAGACCATTTTATCTCGCCGGTTTTTATACTTCCGGCATGGCGGGTTTCAAACATTTCGATGTCTGAAATTCCATGTTTTTCGGTTGTTAACGAAATAAAATTTTCCTCCACATTGTTTCCGATGGAGGAAATGATGCCCATTCCTGTTATGGCAATTTTTCGACTCATTTTATTTTATAATGTAATAATGTATCAGTCTACCAGTGTAATAATATTGGTACACTGGTAGATTGATACATTGCTAGATTGAATGAATTATTTCGTTCTGTTGTCTTCAATGAACTGAGCCATTGTATCGATAGATTGGAAGATTTCCTTTCCTTTTTTAGGATCAGCTAATTTTATTCCGTAGTCTTTATCCAAAAGAACAATAAGTTCAAGAGCATCAATAGAATCAAGACCCAATCCGCCTCCGAATAAAGGATCTGTATCTTTGATTTCCTCTACAGAAACGTCTTCAAGGTTAAGAACTTCAATAATTTTGTGCTTCAATTCTGTTTTTAAGTTTTCCATAATTATTTAATTTACCAATGTATCAATGTACCAGTTTACCAATTTTAGGATTGTTACATTGCTACACTGTTATATTGTTACATTTTTACAGGGTTAGCAAATATACAAAAGCTTTATAATTTTCCTGATAAAGTTCTGTCCAGCCGCAGAGAACTTTTTCTGCTTTTCCGGATATCAGGATCTGCTCTGCATAATCGTTTAAAAATTGTTCATCAAATTCATCCAGGACAAAAAAGGCATTCTCCGTCTGCATTTTATGTTTAATGCTGATCTCGCCTACACAGATGTTAGGTAAGGTGTAGACAAATACGGCCGGACTCGGGAAGTAGTTTTCCTCCGAGTTGATGCTTTCCTGGTATTTAAAATCCGTATCCAGACTGGATGATCTGTTGGCAAGAACCAATGCTGTTCTGCTGTGGTCTTCCTCTTTTAAAATCATTTCAGCAGCGAGAAAAGCAAGCTTACTCAGATTATCCATCTTGTGAAATTTGGGATAATTGAGTTCCAGGCTTTTATAAGCTTCTTTCGCAAAGTCATGAAATGTTTCTGTCTGGCTTTCAAAAACGGGATGTCCGTTAACGGTTATTTTTGAATGTTCTATGGTGCAGCTGTCAGTTTTCTTCATCATTTCCATTTTAACATTTTTCTAAAACTATAGCTGCATTGCATCCTCCGAATCCTGAAGCTGTTTTTAAAATATACTGAACCGATGCCGGCTGGTTCTTTTTAATAATGTTTAAAGGCTGGGAAACTCCCATCTCTTCAAAATTTTTAGATGGGATCAGGATTCCGTGGCGGGCACTTTCCATGGAAATAATACTTTCCAAAAGACCTGATGCACCGAGACAGTGGCCGTAATAGCCTTTCATGCTGTTTAACGGAGCATGTTGAAGCTCCATTCTGTTGAAAGCAATCGCTTCCATTTCGTCATTATAGATGGTGGCTGTTCCGTGGGCAGAAATAAAATTAATTTGCTCTGAAGTTACATGAGCTTCAGTTATTGCATTTTTGATGCTGGCATACAGCCCGTCTCCTGTTCTGGAAGGCCCGGAAATATGATTGGCATCATTCACCGCAGAGTCTCCAGCTATTTTAAACCTAAATTTCTCGTTTTCGCTTGGAGCAGAGGTAATATACACCGCTGCCGTAGCTTCACCGATATTGATTCCGTTCCTGTTTTTGTCGTACGGTTTGCACGGCTCTGTTCCAATGGCCTGGAAAGAATTGAATCCTGAGATCACAAACTCTGAAACCTCATCACCGGCAATCACGAAAGCGTCTTTATATTTTCCGGCCTGAATCATATTTTTGGCAACGGCAATAGCCATTACTCCTGAAACGCAGGCATTGGAAACGACAATAGGTTTAGTTTTAAAACCAAAATGATCAGCAATCTTCTGTGCTAAATTTGACAAATAAACCCCTTCAGGTAATTCCGTCTGGTTTTTTAATAAACTGATATTGCCTTTGGTGGTAGATAATATGAAAGCCGTTTCTTCCGAAATTTCATGCTTTTCAATAAGAGGTTTAAGACTGAGAAGAAACATTTTTTCCAGTCTTGTAAAATTTGGGCTGTCAAAATTGCTTTTAAATTCTTCGTCAAGCTTTTCAGTATCAATAATTGAAGCATAAAAAGCTTCCTGATTGTCGATCACTTTATGCAATGCTACCCCTGATTTTCCTTCCACCAGATGATTCCAGTTAGAAGAAACATCAAACCCTAAAGGAGTGACGCAGTTGTAGTCTGTAATATAAATTTCTTTTCTCATTATAATCCCATTTTATTTTTCCATGCCTGAAAAAACTCAGGATTATAAAGGCATAAGCTTCCATTGCTGTCTAAGAAAACCTGGATGGTTTCTCCACTGCACACAAGTTTGTTATCCTGATTGAACAGTTCGTAGGTATAGATAAGTTTTGCAGACACTGAATTCACAAAAGTGGTTACAATTCTAAACGTTTCTCCATATTTTAACGGAAGGAAATGTTCACAGGTGCTTTTTACAATAGGGGTAACGTAGCCTTCTCTCTGAATATCAAGATAAGTAAGGCCGTGCTCTCTTCCGAAAGCTTCTCTTCCGTCCTCGAAATACACGATATAATGTCCGTGCCAGACAATACCCAGCGGATCTGTTTCATTGAACCTTACCCTTACTTCTTCCGTACAGGTTAATATATTTTCTTTAGACTGCATTTTGTTTCCTTTCGTAAAAAATAGAAATCGCGACCATCGCAATGTAGAACGCAAAGAGGAAAGCAAGTTCTTTAGCAATTCCTCCAATACCACTGTTTCTTAAAATAATATCGTAGTAAGCGTTCAGTCCCCAGTTCATTGGGGAAAATTTCGCCACAGTTTGCATAAATTCAGGCATTAGAAATACAGGAACCCATATTCCTCCGATAGCCGCCAGAACGACTACTGAAGTAGCTCCAAAAGGTGCAGACTGTTCCTGAGTATCTGCAATAGTTCCCAGTAAAACACCAAATCCAATAGCTGCCAATCCCGAAAATAAGGTGACCACAATAAGCTGGAACATTTTTCCCGAAACATCGAATGCCGGGAGATCCATATACGGGAAAAGATAGATTCCCACGGCTACCATCAGTAAAAACTGGATGATGCAAATGATCAGATAAGTGAATGTTTTTCCTAAAATATGAACGAAATACGGTGTAGGACTGATCCTTGCTCTTACGCTCGTACCCTGGCTTTTTTCTTTAACCAAATTAATAGAAAGCGGAACTACAATAAAGAAGATCGCAAAAAGGGTCCATGCCGGAACGTTGTGCTGGACAGAATTCGGCATGACGTCTATCGGACCTTTTTTTGGGGTAATTTCTTTGAAACTGATGAGGTTTTTGTTCTCATCGAGGTTTTCTTCCGTGCCCAGCTGATCCTGAAATGCTTTGTAGATCTTTTTGTTTTCGATCTCAAAAACCATTTTATTTACGGAATTCATCACAGAATTTTTGAATCCTGCATTCGTAGCGGGGTCAAAATACAGATGAATTTCTTTTGCTTTTGGAGCTGTTTTTTTCACAGCTGCAGAATCACCTTCCAATCCAAACGAGCTTACGATCGTCTGAACCTTAGAATCAATATTTGAATTTAAATCTTTCGTTAAGTTTTCAGGAATAACGATGGCCATCTGATAATCTCCTGAGAAAACGGCATCTTGTGCTGATTTTTCAGTGTAATTCGTAAGCAGCTGGAATGTTTTGCTGGTTTCCAGTTCCTGTTTTATGTTTTTTGAGACCTCAGACTTATCATTATCAATAAAAATAATCGGGATTTTTGAGCCTTCCAGATTTTTGAAAGTAGAATCCTGAATTAAAGTGATCGTCACAATTAACAGCAACGGCATGACGAAAATAATGACTATTCCCCCGATATCTCTCTTCAGAAGAAGGATTTCCTTCACGAAGCTTCTCCAAAGTTTATACAACAACATCTCTTAGTTCTTTTCCTGTTAATGATATGAAAACGTCTTCCAGATTTTCAGCGTTGGTAATCTGTGACACCAGTTCTTCCGGTGTTCCTACTGCGTGGATTCTTCCTCTGTCGATAATGGCGATCTTCGTACAGAATTCTTCTGCCTCGGAAAGGTGGTGGGAGGTGTAAATGATACACGTTCCGTTTTTATTCAGTTCCTGTAAGAAATCGATGATTACTTTTTTAGACTGAACATCAACACCTACTGTAGGCTCATCCAGAAACAATACTTTAGGATTGTGAAGGGTTCCTGCGATAAGGTTGCAGCGGCGTTTCATTCCTCCTGAAAATTGTTCTACCTTTTTATCTGCAAACTTTGAAAGTCCCATAATCTCTAAAGATTCATCAATGGTTCTTTTCAGTTCTTTATGCTTTAAACCGTACAGACTTCCATAAAACATTAAGTTTTCTTTAGCTGTAAGGGTAGGATAGAGTGCATATTCCTGAGGCACGATTCCGATGATCTCTTTGATCTTGAAACTGTCTTTCTGAGGAGACATACCATTGATTGTAAACTGTCCGGAAGTCGGTTTGATTAATCCAGAAAGCATAGAAATCAAAGTGGTTTTTCCGGCACCGTTGGGTCCCAGAATACCATAGATCTCATTTTTCTCAATATTCAGCGAGATATCATTCACAGAAAACTCCTCGGAGTTTTTGTACTTTTTATATAGATTTTTGATCTCAATCATGTTCTCTGCCATATCAGATCGCTTTTCTCAGTTTTTTATAGAAAGCTTCTTCCAGATCAGCAATGTGAAGCATTGATTTTGAGAGGTTGTTGTAAATATCGCTTTTTGAATTCCTGTTTTTGTAAACACGGGCAATATCCACGGCAAAATCTCTCCACAGGTCACCAATTGCGGTGATTTCTTTGGATAGTTCTTTTAATTCATCATTTTTAAGAATAACTGCCGCTTCCTGAAGAAAGGCTCCATAAATAAATCTGAAACCGCCTCCACCGGTACCAATTTCCTCCTGCATTCTGATCAGTTGGCCCAGATAGTGGTTGGTGACTTTAGTTCCTTTCTTTTCAGCCCATTTTGGGATGCTTTTTGCTACCCACCTCATGGCTTTTACGCCGATAAGAGGAACGGGAGCCAGCATATTTTTGCAGGTATCCTTGATTCCTTTTTTAATGGCCTCTTCAATGTTTACATTTTCAGGAATGTAAGTAGGGTAGTACATATGTCCTTTTGGCGGAAGTGCGCCTTTAGCATATCTTACCTTTTCCAGCTCGGCTTCAGATAATGAGGTGGTGTAATCCATCACCGGATCGCTGATCAGGAATTTCCCGTCTTCTTTTCCGTATACCACAAGGTTGTGTGCATTGAAGTGGAATTTATATTCTTCAGGGAAATAGGTAAGGTTAAAAACGCCCACCTGAAGTCCTGTAGGGATATTCTGCTGTAAGTTTCTTTCTAAAGCAGACTGTGCCTCTTTAGGATTCGAAAACTTTTCTCTTTTGATTTTAATTCCTAATCTTTTTGCCGCTTTGCTGAAAATAGCACCGGGCATCGGGCGATAGCTGAAGCCTGGGGCGAAATTGACTTTCAAAAATGGCAGATAGACAAAAAACAATCCGGAACCGATCCCGAAGATCATTGGTTCACTGAGTTTTAAGCCTTTATTGAGTAACAGATTGGAGGCAACACCGTTTTCGCAATGTGCGGTCTGATGGTGTTCAAAGTTAAGTTTCATTTGCTGCTTTTATCTTTTTCATTGGCGAAATGAAATTACACATATAGGTATGCTTCATTTCTATATTATTTTCCGTCAAAGTTCTTTAGTTCATCCACTGAAATTCCGAATGCATCAGCATATTTTTTCAGTACGGTTTCGCTTAGTGTTTTGAATACTTTTGGTTTGGTGTGTCTTTTCACCCTCCACTGCCACATTCCGACATAGGAAGATAATACACCCAAATCCATTTTATTAAGTTCCATGAAATAAATAATGGGACTTACTGTGTTATTGGCGACACCCTGTCTGGCTTCTTCAATTCTTTCATGAATAAGCTCCAGAGATTCTTCCAGGGCTGCTTTTTTAGCTTCCCAGCCGATGCTGTTGGCTGTCGTGTAATTGTCGTTTTCGTCCGTCACATACAAGACTTCGGTCATGTTTGCTGACTTCAGATTGCTTTCGTCCTGAGGCAGGTCTTGTTTTTTCATGTAAACAGTATTATTCTTTTACTTTAAGATGAAAAATGGTTCACCTTTTTAATTCTTTTTAATGAGTTGGCTAAAATAGTGAAAATACATTATATGTAAATCATATTAAACAGCAATGACCGGGATCGGCATTTTTAAAGGATAAATTCAATTTTTGAGCCGAAAATTTTAATCGTGCATTTGTAATGGATTTGCTGTAACAAGTGTATGATAAGTATAGACTAATATAATTCTAAGAAATTTGGATTAAAATAAATAAGACTTATGAAGAAATTTTTTATTTCTGTATCGCTTTTTTGCATGTTGCATGCAATGGCACAGAAGTTTGATACTCAGAAGGTGACGGACAGCCAGGGGTATACCTATGAAACCGTAAAAAATGATCAAGCAGGAGTAAGGGTTTATACTCTGAAAAACGGATTGAAAGTGTACCTGGCGAAAAATGACGATGCTCCGAGAATTCAGACCTATATTCCGGTAAGAACAGGATCCAATAATGATCCAAGTGACAATACCGGTTTGGCGCATTACCTGGAACATATGGTTTTCAAAGGAACTTCTCATTTGGGAACTCAGGACTGGGCTAAGGAGAAAGCATTGCTACAGCAGATCTCTGATCTTTATGAGCAGCACAAAGCTGAAAAGGATCCTGAAAAGAAAAAATTACTCTATAAAAAGATAGATGAGGTTTCTCAGGAAGCTTCGAAATATGCTATTGCCAATGAATATGACAAGGCTATTTCATCACTGGGAGCAACGGGAACGAATGCTCATACATGGTTAGACGAAACAGTGTATAAAAACAATATTCCTGCTAATGAACTGGAAAAATGGCTGAAAGTAGAAAAAGAACGTTTTTCTGAGTTGGTATTGCGTCTTTTCCACACAGAATTGGAAGCTGTATATGAGGAATATAACAGAGCTCAGGATAATGACGGTCGTCTCGTGAATTATGCGATGATGGAAGCGCTTTTCCCAAAACATCCAAACGGACAGCAGACAACAATCGGAACTTCAGAGCATTTAAAGAGTCCGTCAATGGTGGCTATTCATAAATATTTTGATACGTATTACGTGCCGAATAATATGGCTGTTGTTTTGGTAGGAGACCTGGATTTTGACAAAACCATTAAAATGGTAGATCAGTATTTTGGATCTTTCAAATACAAGGAGCTGCCGATGAAAAAGATGGTGTCTGAACAGCCGATGGAAAGCATTGTGACAAGAACTGTAAAAAGTCCGAGCACACCGAGAATGACCATGGCCTGGAGATCAGATTCCAATGGAACTCAGAATGCAAGACTGGCAGATGTGGTTGCTGAAATTTTAAGTAACAGCGGCGATGCAGGTCTGATAGATCTTAATATGAATCAGACCCAAAAGGTATTAAGTGCAGGAGCTTACGAATCTGCTTTTAAAACCTATGGTGCTTTTACAATGTCTGTGACTCCGAAAGACGGGCAGAGTTTTGATGATGCTAAAAAGCTGTTGTTAGACCAGCTGGATTTAGTGAAGAAAGGACAGTTCCCGGATTGGATGCTGAAAGCCATTGTGAATGATAAGAAGGTGCAGCGTATGAAGACCTGGGAAACGGCAGACGGGCTGGCTACTAATCTTTACAGCATTTATATCAATGGAATAAGCTGGGAGCAGGAGCTTGATGATATCAACCAATATGAAAAAATCACGAAGGCAGATGTTGTTAAGTTTGCGAATGAGTTTTTCAAAGACAACTATGTGGTAGTCTACAAAGAAAAAGGAGTGAATGATAAGTTGGTTCGTGTACAGAATCCCGGAATTACACCAATCAAACTGAACAGAGATGTTCAATCACCTTTTCTTAAAGAGATTTTAGGAACCAAAGTATCTGAGATCAAACCTGAATTTATTGATTATAAAGCTGCGATCCAGACTTCTCAGATTAAAGATAAGAAGGTAAGTTTTGTAAAGAACAAGTATAATGATGTGGCTCAGATCAGTTATATTTTCCCTTTCGGAACGGATAATGATAAGGAACTTTCAATCGCGGTAACGCTTTTTGAATACCTTGGAACGGATAAATATACTCCTGAGCAACTTAAAGGGGAATTCTATAAACTGGGAATCACTTACAGCTTCAGAACATCCAACGACCAGATCTTTATTACATTAAGCGGTCTTGAAGCCAATATGAAGAAAGGAGTAGAGTTGATGAACCACTGGCTGACGAATGTAAAAGCAGATAAAGATACTTACAGCAAGACTGTGAAAACGATCTTAGAGTCGAGAGAGGCTGCCAAAAAAGATAAGACAAGAATCATGAACGCTCTCACGAACTACGCTAAGTACGGCAAAAATTCAAGAATGGCGGATATCGTTTCTAAGGCTCGTCTTGAAAGCATTAATGTTGCAGAACTTACTAAGAAGATCAAAGCATTGAACCAGTCTCCGTATGAAATATTGCTTTACGGACAGGATCAGTCAGGGTTAGAGAAAGCGGTTAAACCTTATATTGTGACAGCGAGCATTCAGCCTGCAAAAGCTAAAGAATATCAGGAGCCTTCAGCAGAAGGAAAAGTATATTTCACGAACTATGACATGGTTCAGATGGAAATGTCTAAAGTAGCCAAAGGAAGTGAGGTGAATTTAGGCAACTTCGGAAAAGCTAATGTGTTCAACGAGTATTTTGGAAGAGGCTTGTCTTCTATCGTATTCCAGGAGATCAGAGAAAGTAAGTCACTGGCTTATTCTGCGTATGTTTCTTATGCTAATGCTACAGAAAAAGGACATGCGAATTATATCACGAACTATATCGGAACTCAGGCTAATAAGCTTCCGTTAGCAGTTAATGCGATGAATGATCTTATGGCTTCTCTGCCACAGATTCCTGCACAGTTTGAGAATTCAAGAGGGTCTGCGCTAAAGCAGATTGCTTCTAACAGAATTAACAGAACGAATATTTTC
The DNA here is from genome assembly GCF_025153485.1 of Chryseobacterium pyrolae. Lineage (NCBI taxonomy): Bacteria > Pseudomonadati > Bacteroidota > Flavobacteriia > Flavobacteriales > Weeksellaceae > Chryseobacterium > Chryseobacterium pyrolae. The sequence goes on along the minus strand of NZ_JANZQH010000005.1, from coordinate 32,146 downwards.
TTTAATCAGCTGGCATTGAAAAAGCTGGGTGTTGATTACGATATCAGAAAAGATATTTATTCTGAAATTCAGGGATTGACGTTGCCGCAACTTACCAGTTTCTACGATACTGAGGTTAAGCCTGTAAAATATAACACGGCTATCATCGGTAAAAAAGAAAATCTGAATATGGAATCCATCAATAAAATGGGAACGTTCCAGGAGGTGTCTCTTGAAGAGATCTTCGGGTACTAAACTTTTATGATACCAAAACTTTTAAGCGGAGCAGTAATGCTCCGCTTTTTTTGTTTTCTACATTTAATTTTGAAGGGAAAGCTTTTATTTCCTTTGTCTGTAATTCAGCTTAACCAGCAGGTACACTTCTTTTTTCTCAAGATCATTGCACCAGGTACGTTGCGAAACAAGAGCATCATTATACAGATCAAGATCTTCCATATTGCTGTAATATTCTATTCTCTCGGAAGTCTGGTATTTAAAAAATGAAAGAAGATTTACTTCATCCCCAATTTGCGGAGCTACCGGAAACTCAACAGAATTTTCAAACTCGAATTCAACATTATCTGAATAGAACCTTACTTTTACACTCATTATTTTATTTTCATCAAATATATAGAAAAATAGAGGGGATAAAATATTTGGGATCACACTTAACCTGACTTTGGAATAAAAAATTGGATGGAAGTAGGAAGATGGAGGCTGGAAGTTACTGTAGGCTTTCAATATCTGGCAGTTTATAATACCATTTGATGAAGCAGTTTTAAAAGGAAAATAAAACCGTCCTGTTTCAATTTTTCACCTCGAGAAACCTCCCTCTCCCAGCCTCCAGCTTCCTTCTTTAATACCTATCAAAGAAAAAACCAACCTTTATTGAGGTTGGCTTCATTATTTTGAATAAATGATTTTTAAGATTTCACTTCCTGAATAAACAGATTGATCTCTGCTCTGATCAGCAATTCATCATTATTGAATGTCTCACAAAAGATATGACAGATGTTTTCATATTGAGAGATCATTGAGGCTTTTGAAATGATCTTATCGCCTGTCTTTGGAAGTGCAAACAATTCGATCTTTTTGATGTTGGTAATAAAGCCTATTACTTTGGTATCTGCTTCGGGATTTTCAAAGAAGCTCTGTCCGTGAATGGATGAACAGGTTTGAGCCAGATTTTCGATCAGGCCTGCTTCTACAAATTCACCATTGTGGACAAAGATATTATCGTCCTTTATTTCAAAGGAAGTCACAACTTTTTCTTTGGTCAATTCCAGGATGTAATCTGCCATCAGCATCGGTTCGCGGTGCGGCAGAAAGTTGTGTATATTGATGAGGTGGTCTTCCTTGATTTCCATTACATTTATTTTACAGCAGTTTTCATTTGAGATTTTGCAATAATCACATCATTCAGTTTAGTCACGATGTCTACCAGTGTTACCCCCATTACTTCATTCAGAATCGTTACTTCTGATATCAGACGGTCTCCTGTTTTTGGAAGCATTTCTGCCTCAAAAGATTTAATAGCACCTATATATCCTGTAGGAGCATCTTTTCCTAAAAGATAGTACTTGTATCCCGTATGTAAGGCGACACTCTGTGCCTGGTGCTCAATAAGTCCCGAAGCCTGAAAAGTTCCGTCCTGAATAAAAATGTTGTCTTCTTTGATTTCAAATCCGGACACAAGATGTTCATCAGCGTATTCCATCAGTTCATGAACCATGACAAATGGAGAACGCTGTGGAATAAGGCTTCCTACAAAATCTTTGTCGGATGTCGGTAGTTTGTGCTCCATTAGCAAACCGTTAATAAGGCACAAGAGTATGCAAATCTTCCACTTTCAGGAACACAAAGCAATACTTGCTCTCCTTTTTTCAGCTTTCCTGAATTCATTAGTTCTTCCAATGCGATAAAAATAGAGCCAGCACCAATGTTTCCTACTTCAGAAAGGTTGTAGAACCATTTCTCTGCAGGGAAATCCATTCCTTTTTTAGCAAATTCTTCTCTTAAGCCATCTTTAAAGTAGCCTGAAGAAATATGAGCCAGAACATGGTCTATCTTTTCAGGATCCAGATTATGTTTGTCAAAAGAGGATCTTAAACTTTCAGCACCTTTTACGAGGATGTATTTGTCCAGGATTTTGGTATCTTGTTTTATTGCAAAAATAGACTCTTTCAGCCATTCATCAGAAGGATAATCTGCCCATGATTTCAGGCTTCCGTCTTCCAGCTTGTCGCATCCTGCATACATACATGCTTCGATCTCGTGAGCGTAAGAATAAAAATCGATGAAATCTATTTTTAAAGAAATTCCATTTTCTCTTGGCTTATTTTGAAGAAGGAACGAACCTGCACCGTCAGAAAGCATCCATCTCAGGAATTCTCTCTTGAAGGCAACGATAGGTCTTTCTTCCAATGCTTTTAAGTTTTCAGCTTCATGGTTGAATTTATCTGCCGTCATCCATGCAGACATTCTCTCTGATCCCGCACAAATAGCGTTGTCATGTACCCCCGCCTTTACGGAAAGGAATCCGTAGTTCAGGGCATTCATTCCGGAGTTGCAGAGACCTGTAGCGGTATTAATTTCAATAGATCTTCCGATATTCAGTTCGCCATGAACCATAGAAGCGTGTGAAGGCTGCATCTGATCCGGGGAAGTAGTTCCTACAGACAACAGTTTCATATCTTCTTTTTTGAAGTTTTCATCGAATAGTCCTTCTACCGCTTTTGCGGTAAGCTGTGCATTGGTGTGAGTAGGATTTCCTTCTTTGTCCAAAGCATAATATCTTGTTGTGATCTTGTTATTTCTTAAAATCAATGATTTTGCTTTAGAAGGAGCGTCATTTATCAGACCAAGATAAGTCTCCATTTCATCATTTGATACCGGGTTATTAGGTAAATATGTTGATGCTTTTGTTATAAATACGTCGTACATTCTATTTTAAATTAATTCCTTGTAAATATGTTTTTTGTTTTTGTCTTTTAAACCAAAATATGGGGGTTGTCAGTAGGTGTAAAACTAAGACGACAGGTGAGATAATCCATATCGCGGCCATCAAATATACCTTAAAGAATTTTATCAGCAATGGACGTTTCTCTTTTTTCTTGATAATGAGATTAGACCATATCGTGAAGATCTTGTTGCCTACTTTTTCTACCCTTACCAAAAAAGGACGGATCTCTACGGCTCCGTTCTGTACCAGTTCAGGCTGAAGGCCAGACAGATTTCCGTTGCTGAAATGCTTCTCGATAATATGACCATACTTTACGGATCCTGAAATTTCTTCATCCGAAACCCCGGCAGCAGGAAGCATTCCTGATTTTTCCTTTTGCCCGGTAGTAAGCCAGCGTAAGATGGTGAGTACACTTGTATAATTGTCATGTCTGTCTACTAAAGCAATATTTCCTACCAGCTTTGCCCCAAGATCTTTTAAATATACTTTCAGCTTCTCCTGAGAAAGCATCCACATATTTCTGGTTCCTGAGATAGTCACCACATCTGTATCTTTCAGTATTCTTTCGGCAAAACCACTCTTCAAAAAAGAGATGACAGGAATAGAAGGTGTAAGATACCATACCTGATATCCGAATAAGATGAGATCGTACTTTTTGCTCAGAATCTCTTCAGAAGGAGGAAAAATCTCTTTAGGGATCTGAAGATAAGATTCAGGAAAAGTATTGAAGAAAACATCACCGGGCCACGGGAAAGGAAAGTCTTCTTTCAGCTGAATATTATAATAGGTAACGTCATATTCATCCTTTTTGGCTTCAAAAGGTTGAGCCATATTCTTCACAATATCTTCCAGCTGGCCGGTCTGTGAATAGTAGATAACGAGTATGTTTTTTTTCATTAATATTCTTTAGCGGTTACAAAAATATGCTTTTCATATTTATTTAGTGTTTTTTGAATATTTTTATTCCCTTTGAATTAAATTCTTCATAATAATCTGAATTGCCTGGTGCTGAATGTGTGGTATTCAGGAAAATTATAGTTTCGGGTAATTTCTCCAGTGTGTTGATGGTAAAGCTTTGATCCGAAACCAGAAGTATATCAATATTCTTATTAATTTCTGAAAGTTCTTTAATGTAATGCAGTTTTCTTCTCTTAACCAGATAAGTCTGCATAGCTGTCTGCCTCCTTTCTTCATTCTTAATGAGTGAGAAAATCCTTCTTTCCGCTTGGTAAAGTGTCAGCAATACATCTTTCTGTCCGAAATCATCAGCTATATGCAGGATAGAGGCATCTCTTGGAATATGCTTGTTTAGTTCAAAATAAACGGATTTGTTGGTATTAAAATCAACTTTGACTTCTTTGACCACTTCGCTTTCCTTGAATAAATAACTAAAGAATAATTTTTTCCTGAAATAATTTTCATCCTCCAGTTCGTTTCTCAATTCAGCAAACTTTTCTCTGAAATAAGCGTTGATCTTTTTCGTCCTTTCAGAATAGTTTTTTCCAAAACTCAGATCATCTTTACTGATCCTCTCACCTACTTTTACCGTGATGCTTCCGTCGTAGATGATGAAGTCTCCTTTCGGCAGTACTTCAGAATTCCCGTGAATATATAAGGGAAGAATATCCAATCCAAACTGTTTAGCCAGATAAAATGCCCCTTTGTGGAACCTTTTCACATCGTTGGTATACGAACGTTCCGCTTCCGGGAAAACAACCAGAGAATATCCCTGATCAATTTTTTCTTTCAGTTTTTCCATGCCGTTCTCGATTCCCTGCGAAACAGGATAAAAGCCGAGCGCTTTTACCAATTTTCCAAAAACTGGCGATTCGTAGACCCAGTCATTCACCAGATAAATGATTTTATGCGTAGCCATAGCAATAGCCAGCGTGTCCAGAAAAGAAGTGTGGTTGGCGATGATCACGGCCGGTTTACTGAAATCTTCCGAAGGGTTTTTTATGACTCTTTTTCTTACAAAAGGACTGAGGTGCAGCACGGATGTTAAGAATTTAGCTAAAATTAATTTAATGATATCTAAAGTTTTCCCTTTTGATCTCTTGATAAAGATACTTCCGATCAGTGAAAAAATCAATCCTCCCAATCCGTAGTAAAAGAATGAAATGATGCATCTTAAAAACAGTCTGAAAGTGATGGGAGAAAGTCCCTTCTTTGCCCTGTTCGTGATCAGCAATCTAAACCAGAACGGGTACAATGTTGAGGTGATGATGATTACAGAGAACATTCCGATCAAAGCAACCAGTGCCAGTGAATGTAAAGCCGGATGTTTGGCAAAAATCAAAGAACCGATAGACAATATTGTTGTGAAAACAGCCAGAATAATAGATGTCCTGTAGGTAGGAAGCTCGTTTTTCCCTGTTGTATGTTCCTTCTGCATAGCTTTCGTCAGGAAAATACTGAAATCATCTCCTACACCAAAAACCAGTGTACAAACCACTGTGCTGAAAATATTTAATTCCAGTCCCAGGAAATACAGGATACCCGCCGTTACAACTCCTGTCAATACAATAGGAAACATTGTAAGAACGGTAAGTTCAAAATTCCTGAAGAAAACAATGATCGTCAGGACGATAGCTAAAAGGGAATAATTGATTAGTGTACTGAAATCTCTTTTCAGCAGCCCCAGAAAGTTTTCGTTCATCTGCTGACGGTCGATAGCCAGGGCATCGTGATTTTTTTCAACGTCTTTTATGAAGGCGTCTCTTTTCTTTTCATCTATTTTTACCACATTGGAAACCGTATAGAAACCGTTTTCATTGCTCAGGAACTCGGAGATTTGTAATGCTTTTACCTTCTCGTAGTCCTTAAGGCTTAATGTTGTGTAATTCTTACTTAAAATAGTATTAAAGCTGTCAAAAGCACTGCTGTTGAATCCAAATTGAGTTCCGCTGTTCACCAGTTCTGAAACAGTTCTGCTTTTTTTATCAGCACTCCAGAATGTATTCCATACTGCGATCCTGTGTTTCTGATCTTTTTCAGAAAGGACAACATTTCCGAGTGAGCTGTAGCTAAGGATCTTCCCTTCTTTTTTTTCCTTCTCCAGGAAACTGCTCAGACGGGAATTTCTTGTCAGTGCTTGTTCCTCCGAATTCCCATAAGAAATAGTGTAAATAGATTTTGACGTAATATCAGAAAGCTTCTGCAGTTTGGCCTCGCTTATTTTTAATTCTTTCGGAATAAAATTGAGTGCCCCGATATCCTCATTGAAACCCACGTGTCTGAAACCAAACAGACAGGCAATGATGAGTACTGAGCAACCAATGATCAGAGGTTTGTTTTTCTCATACGGATAAGAACCTATCTTATCAATAAAATTGGTACTGTGATGGTCTTCTTTCTGCTTTGGTTTATAAAGCTGGGGAACAATGATTAGCGCGGTAATGGACGATAAAATAACAGTAATGGCGGCAAAAAGGCCGAGATCCTTCAATGCTTCGGAGCGGACAAATACCAGGCACAGAAAAGAAACCGCTGTGGTAGCACTGCTCAGTACGATCGGCTGTGTGATCTCCTTGTAGAGCTCTTCTATATTATTGTTATGCTTATAATGCGTAAGAATATGAAGGGCATAATCTATCGTGATCCCAATAAGAATAGCACCCACACTTAAGGAAATAGCTGAGATTTTGTCTTTGATAAAATAAAGAATCAGCAGGGCTAGTAAAACTGAAAAAACAGTTGGAAGGAATACAATAATAGGTGTAAAAAAGTTCCTGAAGTAATAGATCAACAGGATCAGCAGTACGGTCATGGAGATTATTACCGTATTCTGGATGTCTTTTTTGATCTGTTGTGCATTGGCTACAGCGATAACCGGCGAACCGAAATAGCTGAGCTCTGTTTTTCCTTTGAACTGTTTGTTGATACCGTCTTTTATCTCGTTAAGTTGGTTGATAAAAGCTTCATTGCCCTTGGTGTCATTGCTTTTGTTTTTCGGTTCAATGAAGAGGAGAAGGTTTTTCCCGTCTTTGGTGACAATATAGCTGTCTTCAAGTTTGAAGTCTTTACTGATATTTAAAGCATTTAATTTCTTGATTCCTAAATAAGTAATTCCCAGCGGATCTTTTTTAATGAAATCTTTCATCACAAGACTCGTTGGCGAAACCAGAGAGACATAATTGTTCTCTATCTGTTTTGAAATGCTGTCTTTCTGAAGTTTCCGTTCAATTTCCTTATAATCGTTTTCATCAAGGAAAAGTGGCAGGTTTTGGCTTACAAAATCAAAGGTTTCGGAGATTTCATTGTCGTTTACCTTTCCCTGAATAGAACCAATGTATTTTTTTAAAGGTTCAATTTTCTGCAGAAAAGTATCAGCGGTTTCAGAAAGCTGAAAACTATCTTCGTGGGATTTGTTCTCTATGATCACAATAATCTTATCCGAAAAATTCAGTTGCTTAAGAACTTTTGCCGTAAGATCAGATTTTTCATTTTTAGGGATGATCTGATTAATATCCTCCTCAAAATTAATTTTTGAAGCAAAAAATCCGCATATTCCAGCTATCCCCAAAGCAATAATGGCAGAAAAAATTCTGTTTTTAGAAATCAGATAATATAAAAATATAAAAAAACGATGCATTACATTGTGAGATCAAGTCTGCAAATTTAATTTTTTCAGTTTTAGTTCAAAACATTTCGGCTATAAGTTTTGTCTGAAAATCAACAAAATATTCTAGGCAGAATAAAAAAATAATCTACTTTTGCAAAAGTTCCCTCTCAAAAAATATATTTTAAACTAATATTATTATTAAATAAATAAGAATCTGTTTTTAGATATGTTGAAAAAAAATGATGAAAAAATAAACGGATTTCTATTTGTAATAGTACTTCCGCTTCTGCTATTTGCCATGTCCTATTATGGATTTGAGTCTTCCTATACCAGATTGAAAACATCGGAAAAAACACCAGATTTTCTATTCTCTTCGGTATATGCCTATAGGGTAATTCCGAATTTTATGAGTGTACACATGACAGACCTCATGTACAGCCTGATTGATGGGCCTCTTTCTTTTTTTAAAAATTTCCTTTCGAAAAATGGAACTCCCTTTTATCACGGACTTTTTCTGATGAACAGTGTGTTTTTTGTTCTATGTTCCATTGTTTTGAATACGATATTTAAACTGAAATCGGTAGACTTTCTTCAGAATACCAATACAAGGAGAATTATTCACCTTTTGTCGGTTTTCTTTATTGTCATTACACAGTATGCGCCTACCAACTGTGATACCATTGCTTTGTGCTGCTACCTGACAGGTGTTTTTCTGATTTTAAAATATCTTGACACAGAGAATAATCTTTTTTTTGGTATTCTTGTAGTTCTTACCATATTTTCTACGTTTGTAAGAGAGACAGCCTGTCTTAATATTGCTTTTTTTGCAGCGGTTTTTTTTAGAATAAAAGATTTAAAGGAAGGAAACTATAAAGCCATCTTGAAAATTATTCCTTTGGTTATAGCCTTTCTTGTACCTTATCTTGGTCTCAGAATTATCCTTAAGCAGGAGCAGACAACTTTTGTGGAAGGGTTTTATATCGACAGGAATTTTACAAGTCCTTTTAATCTTGCTGGACTTATTTTTGCCGTTATTGTGCTCTATTTCATCTATAAGCTATGTAGTGGCAAAGAAAACAGAGCCGTTTTTCAAAGATATCTTTTCTTTTCGGCACCATATCTTCTTATGATCACTCTGGTAGGGCTTTTTTGGGAAGTCAGGCTTTTCCTGCCACTGATTCTTACAGGAATGATTATAGTGTATCACAAGTTTAAAAACCCCCTTGAATCAGCATGAGTTTACTACATCCATATTTTTTAGTGGCCATTGCCTATATACTATTCTTTAGTGTTCAGGAAGTTTTTGGGCGGAAGGTAGAAAAAAAATGGTTTTGGTTTTTAGGAGTCTATCTCATTATACTGGTTGGTTTCCGGGATAATGTAGGACCGGATTACGGAAGTTATAAAGGACTTTATATTTACTCAGATACAAAGAGCTATTACAGTATATTCATGAAGATGCTGCATTTGGAAGGTCCTGATCATTTGGATGTGGAGTGGCTGTATACTTTGATCAATAAGATTCTCCTGAATGTCTTTAATGCTCCCTTTTATATTCTTACCCTGGTAATAGCCATTTTTGCAATAATTTTCAAAATAGAGTATACCGAAGACAATACTTTTTATCCTTTTACATTTACCCTGTTTATGTTTATTCCTAACTTTTTTGTAGGGGAAAGCGGGCAGATCCGGCAGAATTTGGGGACTTTCATTGTCTACTTTGCCATACGGTATATTAAAGAGCGGAAGTTTTGGCATTACCTGTTCTTTATATTTCTGGGTTCGGGGATTCACAGTGTATGCTACCTGTTCCTTCCGATGTACTGGGTTGCAAGGGTACCATTAAATAAGACAGTAATGCTCCTGCTGATCATTACTTCTATCTTCCTGTCTCCGTTTGAAGTGTACCGGGTTTTTGGAGATTTCCTTACCAATATGGCATCGGATAACATGCTGGTAGAAGGCTTTAACGGGTATATGGACGAGTCTATACAAAGGCTGAATGGTGGTTTTGGCATTCCCGAGGCGATGATGGCTATTTTAACATTCTTCCTATTTGTCTTCGATACCAAAATGAAGGAGCTTTATCCTTATTATGAATACCACAGGAACTATGCAGTCATCGGAATCTGTTTTTATTTTATTTTCAGAAACAATCCCATCTTTTCATCCAGGCTGGCAGGAACGTTTATCGGGTTTTCCTATATCATCATTCCCAACGCAATGTATGTTGTTTCTGGAGGGGTTAAAAAGATGATTTATGCGTTTATCATTGCTCTGTTTATTTTCAACTTTGTTGTTTTTGGATTCTTTAATAACATTAAAATTGGAAGATTTACGCTCGAACTTTATAAAAATCATATTCTTCCATAGAACTTACCCATTGATCATATCATGTAAAAGACAGCTCTGAAGCTGTCTTTTTTGTAGTTTCCTTTCTCTATACAGATTGTATTGTTACGATTTATTCAACCTGAATTTGCCCATCGGATATATCAACTGAAATATTTACTTTTGCTTGCTATAAAATGAGTTGTGCCGTTTTTGTATTGATAATTCAATAATGATATATTATTAATGATGTAATTTAAATATTAAAATTTTATTTACATTATTAATGACTTATTATTGGTAAAGGCTTAAAAGTTGTATTTCCTGAATGGCACACAAGTTCAAGGATATGAAAAATTTAGTTAAAAATTTTGCGGCAATTTTTTGCTTAGTGTCGATTTGTACCTATTCTATGAATAGCAGGGAATTAAATGAAATTCCTCCTTCGTACAGATATACGGAGAGATCAGTGTTTACGGGTGATACATTACATAGACCCGGTAGTAGAGTAGAAGCAGTCCAGGACTGGACAAAAGCCCCCAACAGCTATATTTTTGACCCCGACCAAAGTAGTGAAGGTCTCCTGATTCCTGTAAAAAAGGGCTATGTTATGTGGAAAGATGATAAATACATAAAAGCCGGCGGAATCCCTTCAGGGAAGGTGACTGCGGATGTATTGTGGGAAGACACTCATGGATTGATTAAATCAGGACCCGGATACTCGCTGGAGATGCTGGACTCTGATCAGGATGCTAAAATAAAAGTTCCCATCAACAAAACAAAAAAAGGAAATGCCGTTATTGCCCTGAGGGTCGACGGAGAAATCTTCTGGAGTTGGCATATCTGGGTAACAGACGATCCTACCAATGGGTCTGCTTATAAAAGCTTTACCAATATTACAAGAATGAAATCAGACGGAACGGTCGAGCAAATTCCTGATTCCGACTGGAAATGGATGGATCGTAATTTAGGAGCTTTGAGCGAATCTATCACTTCTTCAGACTGGAACAGAAACAATGGACTGCTCTATCAGTGGGGTAGAAAAGACCCGATTCCGCCTTTGGTAACAAGAGGGAATGATTTCTATGAGGTGTCCGGTTCTATAGGAAGGGTAAGGCACAGAGGTGCGAAAAATTTTGACGGAGCCGTGAGTATTGATAACCTTACAAAATTGGTTCCGCTTGCCAGCGCGGAGGTTGCCAATAATATCAGGATTTCCGTGAAAAACCCGTTAAGCCTCATCTATGTAAATAAAGACGACAACAGCGGGCAGGCATATTATAATAACAACGTGAACCTTCCGGTCAATTGGTTCGGACGGTATGCCGGAATTCCCGATAGTAGGCTTTCAGAGCTTAATCTTTGGTCAGATAATTCCCAAGGGATGATCACAACAGGATATAATAACGATAGCAGTGCACAACCTTACAGGGATAAATCTCCCTACGATCCATGTCCGAACGGGTGGAGGATGCCTTCAATGCTTGTCGCGAATTTAGCATCTCAATCTTACATCGATGATATCAGGATAGATTTTTCCCCTTTCGGAGTTCGAACGAATATGTCTAAAAATGTTTTTGAAACAAATAAATACCACATCATAAAACCTACAGATAATGGTGTTCCTGCATTTATGACAGGATTTCGGGTTTATCCTAACCTTGGTTTTGATCTCTCGAATGTTGGCGGAAGTAATATGGGGATTTTCCCCGGAACAGGACAGCTCATCAGGAATGCCCACGTAGGACAGTATACCGATCAGCACCATACTGCTTTGTGGACAGCAACAATGGCCAGGCACTTTGATGCATCTCCGGCAGTAATCACCAGGGGGCTTTTTATGCTCCCTGATAAAGGACAACCGGATATTCCGGATCCTAATTATCCTAATATTAAAGGGAGGTATTTCTATATGCCAATGTCGGGAATGTATACTTCCGAAGCGAATGGTTGCCGATGTATCAAAGATCCGCTTTATATCGTAGACCGTTATGATTTTCCTTCTGAATACCTCCCTTCTGCTTCAGAATACATAGAGGGATTGAATAACCCCAATACCTATCAGTTCGTTAAAAATACCCAGCCATATACTATAGAAATTCCTGTAAGTAAAGCTTTCTCAGTGCAGAGTCAGCTTTTGAATAACCCGGAAATACTGAATCCATCCAGTTTTAGTAATTTAAAGGCAAATGTGCTTTGGACCACCAATACGGCTCTGGTCAACAGGATTTCAGTCATTAATCCTTCTCCTTCTTCACTTCAGGGGATCAATGAATCCAGGATTTCAGTTTTAATCAACCCGAACCAGAGCGGGAATGCGGTAGTAACATTACACAACGGGAATATTTCTTCTCCGGTATACTGGAGCTGGCATATCTGGATCACAGATTCTTCTCTCGGATCTTTTAATTATACAACGGAAGCTCCGGTTGCTGAGGCTGTGAACTATGTGAACTACGTAACTAAGGCAGATGTTGTGCTTCAAACAGAATTCATGGATAGGAATCTGGGGGCAGTAGATGCTTTCCCGATGGTTGCGAATGGGCTTACGCCCACCACTGCAGAGCTTGCAAAAATCAGAGCCTCTACAGGAATGCATTATCAGTGGGGAAGAAAAGACCCAATTCCTACCTTTCAAAATGCGGATAATAAAGCTGCGTTCAATATATTTTTAGGGGCAGCATCAGATAATGGGGCAGTGGCTTATACTACCCTTACAGCTGCTATGTATAATAATATGCAAGGAAATTATATTATCCCTTACAATGCCTATGCTGCCGTTTCAAATGTGCAGACTACGGACAGACCGGCAGAAAAAATAGCCAAAGCACTGTCCTATTCAGTAAAGAACCCTCTGGTATATATGATCCCAAGTTCTTTTGCTCCCTATAACAGTACAATACCCAATTATACCAACGGAACAGACTGGCTGGCTGATGAACCGAATCTTGCTGCAGACCGATGGGGTAGAGGGGGAAAGAAATCTCCTTTTGATCCATGTCCGGAAGGTTGGAGAATCCCTGATATTACAAGTGCGGCATTGGTTTCTAATCAGGATTTTGGACAGTCTCCATGGTATAAAAAAGACAAAAAAATAGGCACTTTTTATAATGTCATGACAGACTATTCAGGGATTAGAGTGAGAAATCCGTCCACAACTTCTACCATAGGCTATATGTTTGTGGGGGCATCATATGTGGTAGGGAATTTTCCGGATTCAGGAACACGTGGCTTTAGAAGTGTTCTTGCGAATCAATCTTCGCAGGGAACCTTTAATACCGTTAATTTCCAATACCCTGGGGTTTGGACGGGAGCTCTGGCAGCCAACTATCTGGGAAGATCAGTCAATGTTTTATTTGATGCAGCCTCTACAGCCAACCGCTTTATTGCCTTTAATGATAATAATGATCCATATTTCGGGACGAGTTGCCGATGCGTGAGGGTGAAGTATGATACTGACGGAAATGAGGCAGGTCCTATTCCCAAACTGCAGGTCGCAGTCATGGCTTCCGGTAAGCAGGCTGACGTGCTGAACAATGCTGAGGTAAAAGAAAAAGTAAATGAAAACAAGATTTCTTTATTCCCGAATCCGGTAAAGGATGTTCTTTATATCAGTGCATCGCAAGAAAGAGGCTATTACTATCAGATCTATAATATGTCCGGTCAGTTGGTAAGGTCAGGACAGTTCGAAAATGGAAAAACAGATGTATCTGTTCTTCCTTCAGGAATATATTTAGTAAGAATTAATAATTCTGAAAAGATGGTAAAAATAATCAAACAGTAAAGCTTTAAAAATGCAGTAGCAGAGCAGAATAGGGTTTCCTGTTCTGCTTTTTTATGTCTTCCATATACTTTGCATCTATCAGCATTGATGAAAAATTCTATATTATCTATTTTATTGAAGCTGAATTTTGCCCTAAACTGTACGCTCTAAAGGACTTGATATGCCTAAAAAAGCCCTTGGAAGCGCATGTTAAACGTATCTAAATATTAAATTAAACTGTTTTAACAAAAAGTATATAATAAAAAAGCTTTACTTTTGCAAAAAATTTTTTTAGAATGTCGAAAAATTTAGTAATCGTAGAGTCCCCGGCAAAAGCAAAAACTATTCAGAAATATTTAGGGAAGGATTTCGAAGTGAAATCAAGTTTCGGACACATCCGTGATCTTCCAAAAAAAGGAATGGGAATAGACCTTGCCACATTCAGTCCTGATTACGAAGTTTCGGCTGATAAAAAGAAACTGGTAGCAGAATTAAAGGCTGCCGTAAAGAAAGCTGAGATGGTATGGCTGGCTTCCGATGAGGACCGCGAAGGAGAGGCTATTGCATGGCACCTTGCGGACGAATTAAAATTAAAGCCTGAAAACAGAAAAAGAATTGTTTTCCACGAGATTACTAAAAATGCCATTCTAAAAGCCATTGAAAACCCAAGAGATATTGATCAGAATCTGGTAAATGCTCAACAGGCGAGAAGAGTTCTGGACAGAATTGTAGGTTTTGAAATGTCTCCGGTTCTTTGGAAAAAAATTAAACCGGGTCTTTCCGCAGGAAGAGTACAGTCTGTAGCTGTAAGATTAATTGTAGAAAGAGAAAAAGAAATCCGTGAGTTTGTTCCAAAAGCAAGTTTTAAACTGGATGGAATCTTCTTAAATAAAACCGAGCAGGAAATTTCTGCTAAACTAAAAAAAGACTTCGAAAAAGAAGAAGACGCAGAAAAATTCCTTGAAAAAGCAAAGACTACAGAATTCAAAGTTCTGAATGTTGAAACAAGACCGGGAATACGTTCTGCATCTGCACCATTTACTACATCCACGCTGCAGCAGGAGGCTTCTTCAAGATTGGGGTATAATGTAACCAATACGATGCGTCTTGCACAGAGATTGTACGAAGAAGGGTACATTACCTATATGAGAACTGACTCTGTAAACCTTTCTCAGGAAGCTATCGAAGGAGCGAAAAAACAGATCACTTCAGAGTACGGATCTGAATATTCTTCACCAAGAAACTACACAACAAAATCTGCTTCCGCACAGGAAGCCCACGAAGCAATTCGTCCCACTGATTTTGCTGTGAAAAGTATCAGTGATGTTCAATTAAACAGATTATACCAATTAATATATAAAAGAACACTGGCTTCACAGATGGCTAATGCCAAAATTGAGAAGACGGTCATTGAAATAGGAAATGCATCGTTGCCCCAGCATTTTGAAGCGCAGGGAGAGGTGATCATTTTTGATGGTTTCCTAAAAGCTTACGGGATTGTAAAGACAGAGGACGATGATGAAGAAAACAACGAAAAGCTTTTACCTAAAGTAAGTGTAGGTGAAATTTTAAGTTATAAAAAGATTATAGCTTCAGAAAAATTCACAAGACCAAGCGCGAGATATACGGAAGCTGGACTGGTGAAAAAACTGGAAGAACTAGGAATTGGACGTCCATCTACCTATGCACCGACCATCCAGACCATCCAAAACAGAGAATATGTAGACAAAAGAGAGATCGATCCTCACACCCGTGAAGTGGTTAAAATGTCTCTGATAAAAGATAAAATCAAAAAAGAAGTTCTTGAAGAAAAATTCGGGGGCGACAAAAATAAATTTGTCCCTACGGATATTGGTGAGGTAGTGAATGACTTCTTAACGGATAATTTCAAGGAAATTCTGGACTACGGATTTACCGCAAGAGTAGAAGAAAGTTTTGACGAAATTGCCAACGGAGATCAGAAATGGAAGGAGATGATGACCAATTTTTACTCAAAATTCCACCCGAGAATTGAAGATGTAGAAGAAAATGCTGATCGGGCGAATGGTGACAGACTTCTTGGAGTAGATCCTAAAACTGGTAAAAATGTTCACGCAAGAATCGGAAGATTCGGAGCGATGATTCAGATTGGTGAAACTGAAGATGAAGAAAAACCTATTTTCGCTTCATTGATGACCGGACAGAATATTGCAACCATTTCCTTAGCTGAAGCACTGGAGCTTTTCAAACTTCCGTTTGAACTTGATGAATTTGAAGGACAGGGGGTTTCTGTAGGCGTGGGAAGATTTGGCCCTTATGTAAAGTGGGGTGAAACATTTATCAGCATTCCAAAAGGAGAAGATCCTCTTGCTGTGAGCCAGGCGCGTGCAGAAGAGATCATCAACGAAAAGAAAAAAGCGGATGCACCTATTGCTACTTACAAAGGAGATCCGGTAACCAAAGGAACCGGAAGATTCGGACCGTTTATCAAATACAAGGACTTGTTTATCAATGTTCCGAAAAAATATAATTTTGAGAGCCTTTCACAAAGCGACATCAACGAACTCATTGATGCCAAGCTAGAAAAAGAAGCCAACCGATACATTCAGCAATGGGAAAAAGAAAAGATCTCTATCGAAAATGGGAGATGGGGTCCTTTCGTGAAATTCGGAAAAGCAATGTTCAAGATCCCGAAGAAAAAAGATGATACAAAATATGAGGCTGAAGAGCTGAAAGATGTGTCTTTGGATGAGGTGAAAAAATGGATCACAGATCAGGACAAAAATGCTTTTGTAGAGAAAAAGAAGCCAGCCGCAAAGAAACCGGCAGCGAAGAAAACAACTGCTGTGAAAAAGCCAGCAGCCAAAAAGAAGTAATCTTAAAATAAATATACAAAGCCGTTAACAATATGTGTTGACGGCTTTTTTTATGAACAAAAATGCCACGGCATAGGAACTTGCTGTGGTTTTTTTGTATGTTTGTTCAGTAAAGCAATTAGTAAATTAACCTATTCTCAAGTTTTCAGATTAAAAATATGGATTTTGAAGATTTTATCATTTCACCAAGAAATTTCAAAGCAGAAAGCTGGCAGATCGGCAGTAAGATTACGAAAGATATAAAAGAAGACAGTATCGTTCTTCTCTTTGTTTCGGATTACAGAGGAGCGGGCGGCGATGCGGAAGTACAGGATTTTACAGCAGTCAGAAAAGAGTTTTATAAGCTTTCACAGCTGGATTTTGAAATTCCTGTAGTAGATCTTGGAGATCTTGTTTCCGGGAAATCTGTTCAGGATTCCCATTACATTCTGCAGGAAGTTTTATCGGCATGCCATTACAAAAGAGCCCTCCCGGTGATTATCGGAGGATCCAACGATTTTGCTTTCTCACTATTCTCAACATTGAATTTTCATAAGAAAAATATCAATTATACCCAGATCAGCAATATTATTTCCCTTCAGCAGGGTGAGGCTATCAATGAACATACTTTTTTGGGAAAGATATTAGGGTCTAAAAATTTCTCGATCAAAAACTACCACCACTTAGGATATCAGAAGCATCTGAACGAAGCAGATTCAATAAGACTCATCAAAGAAGTTGAATTTGATATCATCCGTCTGGCTGAAATGATGAATTCAACAGAAAAAACAGAACCGTTTTTCAGGAAAACAGATTTGGTAACCTTAAACTGTGATGCCATTGAAAGCTTTAGTGAACCCTTTTCTATGAATCCTCAGGTGAACGGATTGAATAGGAGAGAGATCTGTGCCTATATGAAAGAAATAGGATTGAGCGAAAACTTAAAGTCTGTAGGGATTTTTAATTATAATATCTATTCCGAAAATCAGTTAAATCATCAGCTACTGGCACAAATGATCTGGTATCTGATCGAAGGAATCAACATCCAGCGGTCTCATCCCAGAGAAAGACATTATGAGCTCTTCTATGTTTTGATAGATGAAGATCAATATGCTTTCAAACGGGATACCTTCAGCAATTTATGGTATTTTGGGGATGATGACAATATAGAAAACTGTATTCCATGTTCCAGGAAAGATTTTGAAGAAGCAAAAAGGGGAACGCTTAATCCCAGGCTGACCTTTTAAGTATACACAAGATGAAAAAAAAGATAGTATTAAGTATTGTTCTGCTGACCGGAGTGTTCTGCTTCGTATATTTCTGGAATAAATATTCCTATGCAGGAGAGGAAAATTATTTTTCTTCCGATACAAAACCTGAAACCGGGCTACAGATTGGTATTATTGGCGACAGTTGGGTCGTGAGGCAAAATTTAGATTCCCTTCTGGAAAAGAAACTTTTGGATAAAGGAGTTCAGTCGGAAATCTATTCATCCGGAAATCCAGGCGCCAAGACTAAAAGGATTTATGAAAATCTTTTTAAGGACGATGGAGAAGAGTTTTCTTCCAAAAAAGTAATTGAGAAAAAACCGGATTACTGCATTGTAATTGCTGGGGTCAATGATGCAGCAACCCATGTAGGGCCTGAATTTTACACCCATCATATGGTGATGATCATTAAAACGTTGTTGCATTATAACATCAAACCTGTTGTGGTTTCTCTTCCTGAATTTGGAGTCGAAGAAAATTTTAAAAATAAAAATATAATAAGCAGTCTTAGCAACAGAGGAGCCGAATTATTTTTAAACGGAGGAACAGAATTTAAGATACCTGATTATAGAAATGCCCTCCTAGAGGAATTAAAACGAAACGGACTGGATAAAAAAGTGGCCATTTTAAATTTCGATGAAATAAGCAGAGATTTTGATAAAAACCGGGATCTCTATGCAGATCCGCTTCATTTAAATAAACAGGGCTATCAGAAATTCAGTGAATTTTTGGCAAAAGGAATCGTTAATTTAGCAGAAACAAAATGATGGTTTCAATTATAGTTCCCGTGTATAATGTAGAGAATTATCTGGCTAAATGTCTGGACTCTCTTGTGAATCAAAGTCTTCAGGATGTTGAAATTGTGGTTGTTAACGATGGAAGTAAAGATAACTCCGGACTGATCATTGAAGAGTATGCTAGGAAATTTCCTGGAAAAATAAAAGCGTTTACCAAAGAGAACGGAGGTTTAAGTGATGCCAGAAATTTTGGATTAGATAGAGCTTCAGGAGAATATATAGGTTTTGTGGATAGTGATGATTATGTCATAAACACAATGTTTGAAGAAATGTTGCAGTTGGCAGAAAAGCATGACGCCAAAATGGTTATCTGTAATATCCAGAAAGTAGATCAGAACGGAAAAGTTGTCCAGAAACTGACGCAAATTCCCAATATGCCTGAAAAGATTGAATTGGAAGATCATTTTTCAGTTTTTTCGGATCTTAGCTATTTTGCCTGCAATAAGCTGTTTAAAAAAGATCTCTTTGCTGATAAAAGGTTTAAAAAAGGAGTTCATTTTGAAGATATTCAGCTGATACCGCAGCTGCTTCTTGAGTGCAAAGTTGTGGCTCAGACGCAGAATTTTCATTATCAGTACCTGGAGCGTACAGATTCTATTACGAAAACCCATACCGAAAAAGGACTTGATATCCTGAAAGCCGTGAAAGATGTGGAATCTGGATTTGAAGGATCAGAATATTCCCATAAAAGGAAAGAGCTGAAAAACTTTCAGATTTTTGAAGGCGTATACTCTTTTCTTGCTTATGTGGCTTTTGTGAAGAACGAAGAAATTTTCAATACAATGACTGATGAATTGGCCATTTTTATGGAAGAAAGAAAAATAAAAATTCAAGATATATTGAGCTATAGTCGTTTCGGTAAGAATTATCTTTTATCTTTGTCGGTGAAAAAAAAGATTTTTTATCTGTTGTTTTTTGCCGGACAAAAGAAATTGATAAGAAAAATGTTATAACACAAATGATAAGTACAATTGTTTCGGTCATCAATAAAACTTTGACAGAGAGTTTCTTATGAAGCGTCTTGAGAAGTTTTATCAGAGGCATTAATGATGTACTTGATAAAAAAAAATGAAGAATTTTGAATTGTTCTTAAGCGAATCAGGAATTTCTATTTTTTACGTGAAAATAGGACTGGGTTTTCTGTTCGCTTTTTTAATTACCTATTTCTCCATTCCTACCATCATTAAAATATCCAGAAGAAAGAATCTTATGGATGAGCCAGGGATAAGGAGTTCTCACCTCAGGAAAATCCCTAATCTTGGAGGGATTGCCATTTTTTACTCGATCGGAATCTCCGCATCGATCTTTGCCTATGAGCTATTTGATCTCTATAAATTTTTATTTGCCTCATTAATTATCCTTCTTTACATTGGAGTAATGGACGATATCGTTGTGATGCGAGCGTATAAGAAACTGGTAGCGCAAATCATTGTATCATCGCTTATTGTAATTGGATCGGATATCAGAATCAAAAGCCTTTTTGGGATATTGGGGATATATGAACTTGGTTATATTGTAAGTATATTGTTCAGCATCATTACCTTTATTGTCCTGATCAATGCATTCAATCTGATTGACGGAATAGACGGATTGGCCGGTGGATACTCTGTTATTTGCAGCGGTTTGTTCGGAATAAGCTACTATCGGTTGGGAGAATATAACTATCCATTAGTAGTTTTGTCAGCGATTATTATAGGAACTGTACTGGCATTTCTGTACTATAATCTATCTAATTACAGAACCAATAAAATATTTATGGGGGATACGGGATCAATGCTTCTCGGTTTCCTGCTGGCTTTTACATCCATCTGTTTCATCGATATTTTCATAGATAAAGAACTTCCCAATGTTCCGAGGTATCACCTTCAGTCAGCTCCGGCTATTGCGGTAGCTATTCTTATTTTGCCTATAGTAGACACCTTAAACGTGATCATTGTAAGGCTATGTAATAAAAAATCACCTTTTGATGCCGATAAAAACCATATCCATCACAAATTGCTCAAACTAGATCTTACGCACAGACGTTCCACATTTTATATCATTGTTTATTATCTGATGATCGTAACGGTAGCTTATTATTTAAGGCATATCAATATAAATCTGCTTCTGCTGATAATCATTTTGCTAGGTTTTTTTGGTGCCTACCTCCCAGATATTATTTATCGTTTACGAAATAATAAGAAAATATCAATTTAATTTTTACTTTTGCAAACAACATTCAAATATGATGAAGAACTTAAAGTATTTATTTTTAATATTACCCTTTTTTATTACATCCTGCATCACCAAAAAAGATGTAAGGTATATGCAGCCCAGCGAAAGCCTTGTAATCAATGAGGAAGGACTTATTCCCTACAATATTCCTACCTACAGAATTACAAAGAATGACATTCTTAATCTCAATATTGTAACCACTCCTAAGGGAGATGCAGCTCAGTTTTATTCATCTCTAAATTCATCAGGTGGAGTTAACGGTGGTAATAATACCGCATCAGCAGGTGCTGGAGGTGGTACTGGCGGCTCATCTGTGGGAGGAAACGTGAATTTTTATTTTAACGGACTGAAGGTGGATTCCAAAGGAGATATTAATGTATTCGGAATAGGATATGTTAAAGCTGAAGGAAGAACACTTGAAGACATTACGCAGGAGCTTCAGGAAAAAGTAAATGAAAACTTTCAGGAAGGAAAGGCTGAAGTAAGGCTGAATACAAACGGGATCACGTATTATATTTTGGGAGATGTAGAAACTACAGGTCTTTCAGGAGAAAAGGTAGTACACAAAAACACACTTACAATCACGGAGGCACTTGCTATTAATGGAGGTCTGAACAGAACGATAGATAGAAGAAATATAGTTATTCACAGAAAACTGCCGGAAGGAATCAAAAAAGCAACAATAGACCTTACTCGCGAAGATATTATGAATTCGCCTTACTATTATATACAGAATGGTGACGAGATCTATCTGAATACCAGAGGAAAGAGCTTGAACGGATTTGGGAAAGATCCTGTACAAACTTTAGTTACTGGGGTATCGGTGATTACTACAGCATTATCAATTTACCTGCTTCTTAAAAACCTTTAACCATGATTCCAGAAAAAGACACCAAAGTAGGGAAAAGTGAACTCCAGAAGGAAAAGTACGGATCGTTTGCATTATTTGATATTGAACATTTTCTGAGAAGAATACTCAAAAACTGGTACTGGTTTGTATTTATGCTGTTGATCGGCTATGTTATTTCCTGGGTATACAGTAAATATTATGCACAGAATATTTATGCTTCAAACCTTTCTTTGAGCATATCCAATAATACTTCCAGCTATTTTACACCTAACCAGTCTATCAACTTTATCTGGGGACAGAACGGAAATCAAGATGGAGTTTATCTTAAAAAAATGCTTTTATCAAGATCTCATAACGAGTTTTTGGTTAAAGAACTGGATCTTTTTGTTAATTATTCTACCAAAGGAGTAATCAAATCAACGTATATTGATAAAACAGATTCGCCGATCTTTCTGCAAGTAGATAAAAAACACCTTCAGCAGATTAATTATCCTATTACGCTGATTCCAAAAGGAGGAGACTCCTATGAGGTAGTTCTTCCGGCAGAAGGACAGTCTACCAACCTGTATAGTTATGAAACAGAAGGTTTTCAGTCTATTAATGGATACAGCAAACCAGCGAATAAGATCATAAAAATTAATGAATGGTTTAATTCTCCGAATCTTAGATTCAGATTGCTTAAGAACACGGAGACTCCTAAAATAAAAGTTGATAATATTATTGTAACACTTGGTTCTGTAAACCAGAGTGTTAATGATATTGTTTCTACAATAGGAGTAGAATTTGATAAGGAGATCGCTACGATCATGATTATCAATAAAAAAGGATTTAATCTCAACAGTACTGTAAATTTCTTAAATAAATCAGTAGAGGAACTTCAGAAAAAAAGACTTGCCGATAAAAATATAGTTAATAAAAATACAGATCTTTATCTACAGAATAATATAGATAATATCCGCAAAAAACTAGATTCAAGTGCTACAGCTCTGAACTATTTAAAAACTTCAGAAAAACTTTATAATATTAAAGACAGAGACGAAAAGTCTTTAGATAAAATAAAAGACCTTGAAGCGAAGAAAGCTGATATTGTAAGTAAGATCAGCTCACTGAACAATATTAAAAATACTTTACAGGCTCAAGATTTTGATAAAATGATCAGTACCAATGCTGCCGGTTTTGAAGACGGATTTTTTTCTGCTTCTGTGACAGAGCTTAAAGCTTTATACATGAAGAAAAGAGAAATGTCAACCATCTACAAACCGAACTCTGAGCCTATTAAAGAAATAAACAGACTGATTGATGAAGCAAGATCAGGATCTTCTGGTACTTTGAGAAATTATTATACGAAATATTATGATGAGATCAGTAAAATAGACCGACAGGTGGCAGAAGCAAATATCGATCTGAATTCATATCCTGAAAAAGAAAGAAAATATCTGGATGCAGAAAGAGGATACAGTATGATTGAAGCCACCTATAATAGCCTTTTGGGAAGACAAAATGAGGCGCAGATGAAAGTGGCTACCAACCAGTCTGATATCACGGTAATAGATCCTGCCAAGAACCTGGGACAGGCTCCGATAGGTCCGAATATCAAAGCGATAAAGCTGGCAATTATGACCGGACTGCTATTACTTCCATTATTATTCATTCTCATCGGGGAAGCATTAGATAACAAAATCCGAAATATCAAAGAATTGTTGAGTGCAACGAAGATTCCGCTTCTGGGTGTGATTGGAAACAACAGCAATGAGAATATGCTTACCGTTTTGGAACAGCCTAAATCATCAGTATCAGAAGCCTTCAGAGGGATAAGAGCAAGCATGAGATTTCTGATGGAAAACAATAAGGAAGAAGGGAAAGGAAAAACCATTTTGGTTACTTCATCCATTGGAGGAGAAGGAAAAACATATATTTCGATCAACTTGGCTTCAGTAATAGGATTAAGTGATAAAAAAACAATCCTGCTTGGGATGGACCTTAGAAAGCCTAAGATTTTCGGGGATTTTAAAATCGATAATAAATATGGGATCTCCAACTATCTTACAGGAGAAGTTGAAATCGAGCAGATCATCAATAAAACCAAAATTCCTAATCTGGATGTTGCGACTTCCGGACCTATCCCTCCCAATCCTTCAGAACTCTTAATGAGCGAAAGAAATTTCAGATTTTTAGAAGAGTTGAAGGAGAAGTATGATTTTATCATTATCGATTCGCCGCCGGTAGGTCTGGTAGCTGACTCATATGAGCTGATGAAATATTCTGATGCCAACATATATGTGGTGCGTCACGAATATACAGAAAAATATATGCTGAAAATGATTACGGAGAAGTATCACAATGAAGAAATTAATCATTTAGGTATTATTTATAATGACTATAATACAAAACAAGGCTATGGATATGGCTACGGATATGGATACGGTTACGGCTATTTCGATGAAGACAAAAATTATAAAGAACCATTATTGATAAAAATACGAAATAAGGTACAGACAATATTTAATAAAAAATAGCGTTTTAAACCCTCAGCAAATGGGGGTTTTTTAATACGTTCAGTATTTGGAATCTAAGGAAAAAAGAATATTTTTGCCACTTTGCCGTTTACTTTATAACAAATTATGTTTTTTTGTTTATTTTTAACTATACATTAAGAATATCATTAATATAAAAATGTTTTATATTTGCAAAAATTAAATTTTAAAATAACCATAAATCCATATTCTTTTATGAATAAAAAATTATTGTTTAGCTTTCTTGCCCTCCTTGGAATGGTAAGTGTTAAAGCACAAAGAAACGAATTGGGAGTTCGTCTAGGGATGAGTAACCTAGTGGGGGACATTGGAAGGACCAATTACATTTTACAAAAGCCGTTGGATTTAGACAGGATGTCAGAATGGGGATTCCCATTTTATGGAGGTTTATTATATAGATTTAATTTTAACCCGCACCAAACCGTTAGATTGGACTTAGGTTACAACCAGATCCAGTTTAGCGATAAAGCTGCAAAAGAAGAATATAGAGTGAATAGAAACTCATACGGAAAAAACAATGTATACGAAACCAGCTTAATGTTCGAATACAACTTTTTCCCTATCAATAACGAGCAGGTAAGCATGGTGAGCCCATACATCTTCGGAGGTATCGGTGCTTTGATGTTTGATGCTCCTAAAGCTAATCTTGTCCATGACTTTAGAAGAGATGCAGACGGAGTAGCACAGGCTCCTCTTAATGAACTGGATTTTAAAAGTACTCCGGAATACACATTAGGAAAAAAAGTAACAATGCATATCCCTTTTGGGGTAGGTTTAAAATATAAGTTCAACCATAGCTGGGCTATATTTGCAGAAGCTACATTCAGATATACATTAACAGATCAGTTGGATCACAGCAGAATTATGTCTAAAGATGTAACTTCCAGCTTTAATGCAGATATCCTGGATCCTACTACAGGCGGTTCGCTGCTACAGTCAGGAAACTATTATGCAGTCTCTAAAGAAAGAGAGCAAGAACTTATTAACAAAAGAAATATAGGGGATGAAAGGTCTAAAGACTGGATGAATACTTTTAGTTTAGGACTAAGTTATTCATTCGGAAGACCTCCATGCTATTGTGATTAATTAATATGTCGTTGATTAAAGATAAAATAAATTCTGAGAATTTACCGAAACACGTCGCCATCATTATGGATGGCAATGGAAGATGGGCAAAAACTCGTGGCGAAGAAAGAACCTTCGGACACAAGAATGCCATTAATGCAGTAAGAAATGCTATTAATGCCTGTAATGAGATTGATATACCCTATTTAACACTGTATACATTTTCTTCTGAAAACTGGAGCCGTCCTGCAGATGAAGTAAGTACACTGATGAATCTGCTGGTGGAAACCTTATTGCTGGAAGCCGAAGAAATTTTCAGCAAAGGCCTTAGAATGCATGTTATAGGCAATCTGGGAAAACTGCCTCTCCTGGTGAGAGAACAGCTTGAAAGGGTTGTAGAACTTACCAAAGAAAACACAAAAGGCAATTTAGTGCTGGCAATAAGCTACGGTTCACAGAACGAAATGTTAGATGCGGTAAAGAATATCAGCTCTGATGTGAAAGAAGGAAAAGTTGATGTTGAAAATATCGATGAAAAACTATTCGAAAGTTATCTGTATACAAAAGACTTTCCTCCTGTAGACCTTCTAATCAGAACAAGTGGTGAAATCAGAATAAGCAACTTCCTTCTTTGGCAGATTGCTTATGCAGAACTACAGTTTTTAAATGTCCTATGGCCAGATTTTACAAAAGATATCTTTTTCCAGTGTATTGTTGATTATCAAAACAAAGAAAGAAGATACGGATTGACTGGCGATCAGATAAATGCCCAATAAATTTAAAGAAAAGAAAGACTCGATAAAATGAAGTTTAGACTATTACCCATCATAATGTTTGCTGCTTCGGCGCATTTTTATGGACAAGTAACTCCTCAGGACAGCACTAAAGTAAATAGCGCTGTACATGCAGAAAATGAAGCAGGAACTTACACTCTTAAAGACATTGTTGTAGATGGGGTAAAAAAATACACGCCGGCACAGATCTTACGATTTACGGGCTTAACGAAAGGCGAAGTTGTAGATATTCCAGGACAGAAAATCAGTAACGCTGTTAAAAAGCTTTGGGATACCCAGTCTTTTTCAGAAGTTGAAGTGTATGTTCAGAGTATTGAAGGGCAAACCATAATTTTAAGATTCTACTTAGAAGACCTTAAAGAACTTGGTGAAGTAAAATTCACAGGTAAAGGGATCGGTAAATCTAAAAACGAAAAGCTAACTAAAGACAACAATCTAAAGCCTGGAACAAAGATCACCCAAAACCTGATCTCTGGCCTTAAGACTAAAGTTCCTAAGGATTACGTGAAAAAAGGTTTTGCTGATGCTAAAATTACCATCCAGGATAAGGTGAATGCAAACGATCCGTCTATGGTAGACTGGACCATCAATGTAGAAAAGGGCAAAAGAATAAAAATTGACCATATCGAATTTGAGGGTAATCAGAGCGTTACCGATGCTCAGCTTAGAAAAAAAGCTTTCAAAGAAACCAAACAGAGAAGATTTGGGATTGGTGGAATTCTGAAGTCTTCTAAATTTATTGAAGAAAAATATCAGGAAGATAAGCAAAGCCTTGTAAGCTACTATAACTCTTTGGGATATAGAGATGCTGCTATTGTTTCAGATTCCGTATGGAGAAATAAAAGAAATAACTACGAAATCAACGTAAAATTAAACGAAGGGAAAAAGTATTATATCGGAGATGTTACATTCACCGGAAATACAGTGTATCCTACAGAATATTTACAGAGATTACTAGGATATAAAAAAGGAGATATCTACGACGCCGTAGGTTTCAATAAAAAAGTAGGAGAAGACGGAGGTAAAGAAGACGATTCAGACATTAAATCGATGTATATGAATAACGGTTACCTTTTCTCTAATATTACACCGGTAGAAAAATCGGTGTCCGGAGATGCGGTCAATCTTGAGATCAGAATTAATGAAGGAGAACAGGCTACCTGGAATAAAGTAACATGGCAGGGGAATACAACCACCCATGATCATGTTGTACTGAGAGCTTTAAGAACAAAACCGGGGCAGCTTTTCAAAAAAACAGAAATTAAGAGAACTTATTTTGATCTGGCAGGTATGTCGTTCTTTGATCCACAGCAGGTAGGTCAGGATATTCAGCCAAACCAGCAGGATAATACCGTAGATATCAACTGGAAGCTGGTTGAAAAAGGTTCTTCTCAGGTTCAGTTACAGGCAGGTTACGGTGGTAACAGCTTTATCGGTACCTTAGGACTTACATTCAACAACTTCTCTCTGAAAAACTTCCTTAAATTTAAAGACTTTAAGCCGGTACCTCAGGGAGATGGTCAAACCTTATCTATCCAGGCACAGGCAGGACAGTATTTCCAAAATTATGGGATTTCATTTAGTGAACCATGGTTGTTTGGAACGAGACCTACTGCGCTTTCAGTAAGTTTAAACACTTCCAGAGTAAAATATAATGACAGTAATGGAGGTGATCAGAAGCTTAACATCTTCTCCGCATCAGTTGGTCTTAACAGATTACTGAACTGGCCGGATGATTATTTCTCATTATACACAGGAATCCAGTTCCAGAATTATAAATTCAGTAACTATCCATTCCAGTTTGGAGATACAACAGAATACTACGGGGATGCCAATAACTTAAGTCTTAACTTAGGTTTAAGCAGAAACTCCGCAGGTCTTGACCCTATCTTCCCAACAACGGGTTCAAATATTGAAGTTTCCGCGAAAATGACCGCACCTTACTCATTGTTCAGTAATAAAGATTATTCTACAATGTCACCGGTTGACAAATACAAGTGGATGGAATTCTACAAAATCAAGTTCAAAGCCGACGTTTATAACGAAGTTGCTGGAAAGCTGGTATTGAGATCTTCTGCTGAAATGGGATTCATGGATGGATACAATAAAAAACTGGGTGCTCCGCCATTCGAAAGATTCTATGTTGGAGGTACAGGTTTATTTGGTGGTAGATATGACGGTCGTGAATTGATTCCTTTAAGAGGTTACGAAAATGCATCTACATATGGAGGAGAACCTGACGATATTACACAAAAAGGTGGGGGTACAATCTATAATAGATTTACATTAGAGCTAAGATACCCGATCTCAATGAATCAGACCGCTAAGATTTATGCACTTACCTTTGCTGAAGGGGGTAACGTATGGAACTCATGGAGTACCTACAATCCATTCCAGTTGAAAAGATCAGTAGGTGTTGGAGTTAGAGTATACATGGGGGCGTTCGGTTTGATCGGATTTGACTTTGCTTATGGATTTGATAAAACTGTTTCAGGAACACAGCCATCTGGATGGAGAAACCACTTCTTGATGAACCAATCATTATAATTCATACCTATGAAGAACTTTAAAATCATTTTCACATTTGTATTTTTACTGCTTTTCGGGTTTTCAAATGCCCAGAAAATAGGAGTGGTAGATACCGAGTATATTTTAAATAAATTACCTCAATACAAAGAAGCCGAAGCAAGATTAAATTCACAGATCGATACCTGGCAGTCAGAACTTCAAAATCTGCAGTCTGAGTACGAAAGAAAAAAAGCGGCATTTGAAAGTGAAAAAGTTTTGCTTATCGGAGACCAGCTAAAGCTTAGAGAGAAAGAAGTAGTCGATCTCGATAAAAATATAAAAACAACAACAAGCTTACGTTTTGGAGCCAATGGCGAAATTACAAAGCTGAGAACAAATCTGGTTGTGCCGTTTCAGGATCAGATCTGGGGCGCTGTGAAAACAGTGTTCGAGAAGAACGGCTTAGGCATAGTTATTGATAAAAGCAACACTAATGTTATTATTCATCAGCCAAGATTTGATTATACAGAAAAAGTATTGGATGTCTTATTAAAAGGATCGAATGGATCTGATAAAAAAGAAAAGAATAGTAGTAAAAGTAAAAAGTAACTTTTAAATTAACTTTTACCTAAAATTGAAATCTAAAAACAAATTAAATTATTTATTTTACCAATTATGAAAAAATTAAGTGTATTATTTGCCGCGGTAATAATGGTTGTATCGGTAAGTATGGCAAAAGCTCAGAAATTAGCTACTGTAGATTTAATGGGGGTTCTTAATGCAATGCCTGAAAAGAAAAAAGCAGATACTGACATAAAAGCTTTCTTAGATGCAAAACAAGCTGAGATCAAGAAAAAAGCAGATGCAGGACAGGCTAAATTGAAGCAGTACAGTGAGGAAGCTCCTAAGAAAACTGCTGACGAAAACAAAGCTAGAGAAGTAGAATTACAGAAGATTCAGGAAGAGATTGCTCAAATGCAAGAAAAAGCTCAGAAAGATCTTCAGGGTAAGCAAGATGTTGCTTTCGGGCCTATCGAGAAAAAACTGAACGATGCTATCGAAAAAGTAGCTAAAGCTAGCGGATATGAATTCATTATGGATGCAAACTCTGCAGCATTGGTTTACAAATCAGGTGCAGACGCTACAGCTGCTGTTAAGAAAGAATTAGGGATCAACTAATAAATTAACAAAGTTTTATAAATTAACCGCCTCTTTTAGGGGTGGTTTTTTTATTTTTGCGCTATGGAAAGAGAAGTATCAACGACCGTTAAAGTGAGATTCAGCGATTGTGATCCGATAGGACATTTGAATAATGTAAAATATTTGGACTATATGTTCAATGCCAGAGAAGATCATGTAGAAACATTTTATGGATTCACATACGAAGAATATACCAAGAAGACAGGATGCACATGGATTGCCATTCAGAATGAGATCGCTTATTTAAAAGAAGTGAGATACAATACTCAGGTTGTAATCAGCAGCAAGACCATAGAAGTCCAGGACCGAACGGCTAAGGTAGAAATACTGATGAAAAGCCTGGATGAAAAAACAGTTCATGCCGTACTATGGGTTACTGTGATCTATTTCAATCTCAAAACAAGAAAATCAGAAGTTCACCCCGAAGACATAAAAGAAACTTTTCATAAGTTCTATGTCGACCTGGAGCAGAAAGATTTCCAGCCAAGAGTAAAGTTTTTAAGATCTCAAAACGCGAAAAATTCGTAACCACCTGGACAAAGAGAAATAATCTTTTATGATGAAAGCATATATTTTCTTTTAGCAGTACATTTGATACGTAAAATAATAAATTACAGATGAAAAAAATAGCAGTAATAGGAAGCAATGGGCAGTTAGGTAACTGCATCAGAAAAATAGCCACTGATTTTGAAAATTCCTATGAATTCATATTTACAGATTCTCAGACCTTAAATATTACAGACGAAGATCAGATCAATGATTTCTTCTACGATAACAAACCTGATTACTGTATCAATGCATCAGCATACACAGCGGTTGATTTAGCTGAAAAAGAAATTGATAAAGCATTTGCCGTAAATGCTGATGGAGTCGGATACCTTGCCCAGGCCTGTGTAGATCATAAAACTATTCTGATCCACATTTCCACCGATTATGTATTTGATGGGGATACCAACCTTTCCTACTCAGAAGATGATTTCACCAACCCAACCGGAATATATGGTGAGTCAAAAAGAAAAGGAGAAGAACTGGCATTGGAAATCAATCCAAAAACCATTATTTTGAGGACTTCTTGGCTCTATTCAGAATTTAATAAGAATTTTGTTAAGACAATGCTGAACCTTTTTTCTCAAAAGGACGAATTGGGAATTGTTGCTGACCAGTTTGGGCAGCCCACCAATGCGAATGATCTCGCAGAAGCCATCATGGATATCATCCAAACGCCAAACAAAACCTTCGGTATTTTCCATTTCTCAAACTATCCGGAAACTACCTGGTTTGAATTTGCTAAAAAGATTGCCGAATTTTCGAACTCTTCAGTGAAATTAAATCCGTTAACCACAGAACAATATCCTACGCCTGCAAAAAGACCGGCCAGAAGTACCATGTCTTTAGATAAAATAGAAGAGATTTATAAAGTAGAAGCGAAGCACTGGGAAAATAGCCTCGAAGAATCTGTAAAAATACTTACACAACAATAATTATGAAGAATCTAGCAGTTGCCTTTTCCATGTTGTGTGTCCAGCTTTGTTGTGCACAGAATGTATACCTTTCGAAAGTTGAAAAAACAAACGACAATACAGACAAATTCCTCTATAAAAAAACTGAAGCTACAAAGGGTGCCGAATATTTAGGGGAAATTGAAGTTCAGGGATTCTCAAATGATGATGCGGCTGTTTTTTCCTTAATATATAAGAAGGCAAAAGAAATAGGGGCCAATACATTCTCATTTAAACCTTTCGAAAATATAGATGGAGCTCCGCAACCCCTCAATCCTGCAAATTATAAAATTGCTCTATACTATACTCCCAAAGAAAATTTAACAGGCCAGAAAGGGGTGCTTTATGTTTTTGCTTCCTCAGATAAAGATCAAAAGATTAACATCAATAGGAAGGATTATATACTCACACCAAGATCTTATCTTACACAGAATATCATTCCCGGAGAAGTATATACCATATCAACAAAAAAACTGTTGGGTTCCACGATTAAAGTTCAGGCCAAAAACAATGATGAAAACCTTTATTTTCAGGTTTCATCTGCAAAAGTTAAATCAGATACCTCTGGAACGGGCGGTTTAAACCTAAAATCAGGTGATATTATCGGATTGGAAAAGTCCTATGCAGAATTTTTGAGCCTGATATATATACAAAATAAACAGTAGAACTGAAGTTGGAGCTAAAAGGGAAGATTAAATTAAACATTAGTTTAAATTTTTATCACTGCTTATCAGGAGTTTATGATTTAATATTACAAAATGATGAATTTTATGTTAAATAAGTTTGTTTTGCGTTGTGATAAGTTGTTATCTTTGCCCCACTGAAAAACGCAAGTTATTTAGTAGCACAGAAGAGCTTTTAGATAAGCGATACTATTTAAGAAAATGCTTTTGGATATATAGAAAATGCTTTTACAATTTTTAGAGATAAAAGTTGCGGGAGTTAAAAAATTTTGTATCTTTGCAGTCCGGTTAAACGGAGCGC
>NZ_JANZQH010000004.1:0-402901 GCF_025153485.1 Chryseobacterium pyrolae | reverse complement strand
GTCGTTCTGTTCCCTATTTGCGGTTGCAAAAGTAATTATTTATTTCTAAATGACCAAATGTTTTTTGAAGAAAATTTATAAGTTTTTAACCAACCTTAAACCCCTTCTATAACCTCAATCTTTACTGCTTCTGCGCTCCGTTTAACCGGACTGCAAAGATACAAAATTTTTTAACTCCCGCAACTTTTATCTCTAAAAATTGTAAAAGCTTTTTCTATATATCCAAAAGCATTTTCTTAAATAGTATCGCTTATCTAAAAGCTCTTCTGTGCTACCAAATAACTTGCGTTTTTCAGTGGGGCAAAGATAACAACTTATCACAACGCAAAACAAACTTATTTAACATAAAGTTTACACCAATTTAATAATGGGGATAACTATCATCATAAACTTTTAATTTATAAAACGTTAGAAGGATTTTGTAGTTATCCACAAGGAACCAATGCGGAATAGTAAGAGTTCTGAGTTAGAAAAAACGCTTGATTAACGTCTTATATATATAGTATCCAATTAAACATCCTATAGTATCTGCTACGATATCTAGAGATTCCATGGATCTGCCTAAGCCCATCTCCTCCTGAAGGATTTCGGTAAGGAAAGCATATATAAGAATAATCTGAAAGAAATAAGAAAATTTGATTCTGGGGAAAGTGGCAATGAAGCAGAAACCTAACATTGCAAATATGCTCAGATGTAAAACCTTGTCAATACCATTGAACATAAACCAATACTCTTGGTTCTCTTCACCGGGCTTGAGGAGCATAAAAGTAAGAAATGCCCAATAGATGGGCAAAATCTTACTAAATATTTTTGAAATCTTATCCAATGATTGCCTGGTATTCTTCTGCCGTAAGCAGTTCTGAATGATCTGCACCATCAGCAAGTTCTAATTTAATGATCCATCCGTTTCCGTAAGGGTCTGTATTTAACAGCTCCGGCTGATCTTCCAATTGTGAATTAAATTCAATAACTTTTCCAGCAATAGGCAAGAATAAATCTGAAACAGTTTTCACCGCTTCTACACTTCCGAAAACAGCCGCTCCTTCAAGATCATCATCTACCGTATCTACATCTACGTATACAATATCGCCAAGTTCTCCCTGTGCGAAGTCTGTAATACCGATTGTAGCAACATTACCTTCAATCTTGATCCATTCGTGATCTTTCGTGTACTTTAATTCTGATGGTGTATTCATTTTAATTTTTATTTTGTACAAATGTATTCAAAATAATAAAAGGTTCAAAGAGGTAATGAATATCTTGAACGAATTTTAGAGTCAAAATAAAAAATCACTGCCGAAGCAGCGATTGGATCTATGATAATCATTATTTTTTTATTGCTTTTAGCTTGTCTATTTCATTCATGAGCTTGTCATTATTTTCCTGAAGCTTTTTCAGCTGTTTATTTTGCTCAATGGTATATAATGTAAGTTCTTCAATCTTCTGCAGAAGCTTGATCTGAAACTCTCCAATATTAACGCCTTCTTTTTCCATCTGTGCTGCTGATGCAATCTCCGGAAGGTGTTTTTTCTCCTTTATATGTTTTTCTACCTCTTCCAGTTTTGGTAAGTTATAATTTTCATTAAAAACAAAATCTGCTGTAGGAGTAAGAGTTACCTTTACTTCTTTTGCTTCAAATTTACCATTTAACAAAGCATTTCCATTCTCACCATTAATTACAAATGATTTCCCCCAATCCCAACCGTTGTTAGCAGTATTTCTTGGGGCAATATGTAAGGACCTTCTAGTATCATCTGGCGTGTGGAAAATCCAGGAATTAATTCCTCCACTTATAAAGTCACTAAATTTGGCATCTACATTCATATCTGTCATTAATAGTTGACTCCAACTGCCCCATTGACTATCCGCCTGAGAGGCGTTTCTATAGAAGATGCCCCCATCATTAAAATTAAGTTGGTGTATTTTATTACCAGAATTATCAACCCAAGGTGCTAGAGTAAGCATCGATGAGTAGTTCCCTATTCCTGGTACTTGTACTATATCTCTTAACTTAAATTCAACTTTTGCTATCTGGCTATAAGTAGATGGAAGAGAATTAACATCTCTTGTATCTGCAACACTTAAACTTGTAGCCTGCTGTGCATAGGTTATGCTTGAGAATATCAATCCAGAAATCAATAGTGTTTTTTTCATATTTTAAAAATTCTATTTTGCAAAAGTACTATATAGAATTGAAAACCTCTTTAATTTGTGAATTAAAACTAAAATCCCCTTCTTGTTCAGAAAGGGATTTTAGTTTTAGCAATTATATGTTAATTTTTTTCTTAGAAACCACCACCTGAGTCTCCAAATGTAAACGTTGCGGACAGACCTGCTCTAATAGTAGACAGCGGGAACGCCGTTGATATTTTATACTTGGAAGTCATTTGCTCGTAGAATACTCTCAGGTTCAGATTTTCAGAGACGTTGTAATCTGCGGAAATCTTTATATTCATGAGTTTCTGCCCTCCGGTGATCTGTGAGTCATTTAACAGGATATTCATGATAGAGGTTTTGCTATCTCTCAGTGAGATATCTCCCCTGATGTTAAGGTCGCTGCCTTTTCCTCTGGATCCTCTTGTATTGGCCATTCCTAATCTGAAGTTTTTCACAATATATCCAAGCCTTACTACATATTCTGAATTGGAATCTTCGGTAAGGGTATGGTTAACCAATCCTAACAACATCATTCTATTTCTGTTATACTGAAGTCCGAACTGCATATTGTTTCTCATGGTAACATCTATCCCGATAAGTGGTGAGAATGATTCTACATAACCTACCTGTGAGAATGTAAACGGATTGATATAATCATTATTCACATCAAATGCATTTCCTCCTGAAAGTCTGTTAAAATAATCAATACTTGACTGGATTCCGGTGGCTGTATACGTTGCCGTATATCCATGCAGTAAATCAAATTTCGAGAACTGACCATTAATAATCGGAATATTTCTTAAACCAGAGTAGGTGATCTTCCAGTTTGGAATCGGAATTCCAGCTTTCTTCGCATTTCCAATCTGCTTAACGGATTTCCCTTCTACGGCAGCTCTGAATGCCGGGATCAGTACATAAGCGTTGGCAATACTATAATGTTCAGCAAAGCCATCAGCTGTCAATATTTCCCCAATACCCAATTGCTGTGAAAGTATCATTGCATTTTGTCTGATCGCCTGATAAACGGCTTGCGTTTCTTTGAATGATGTTTTAAGAAGCATCACAGAGTTGGAATATGTCACCTGGTCATTGGCGAATGCATAATCGTGATTCGCGGTTCCAAGATTATTACGGTTATTAAATCCAGACTGTGAAAAGTTTCTATTGTAGTTATGGAGTGCGCTAAGGTCAATCCTGAAATCATTCATTGGAACGATCTGTAAATTGGCCCTTAATTCCCTGGTCGACATCTTCACATAAGGATCGGTCATATAAGGTGAGTCACTTACCCATCCATTTTCCAATACTGTTCTTCTGATATCAGCCTGAGATCCAAAAAGGAATCCCATGGTAGGACCTCCCAGCGTCTGGCCATACCCATACATATTCGGTGCTGAAAGCAATCCAGGAATTACTGTTCCGTTATTTTCAGTGTAGTTAATGTCTAACTGTTTAAATGATGTCAATACAAACGCTGCGCTCTGAAGTATTGTGAGTTTATTCTTGAATTTATAGCTCTTATATTTATATCTTTTTTTCTCCCACTGCTGCGTATACGCATTATTCAGTGAATCAATTTCCTGCTTACGTTTCTGCAGTTTTGCTGAAATATTCTTGAAGTACTTAAACTGTCCAAAGAATTTCGGAATATCTGCAGTAGCTGTAGCCTGAATCACATTTGTATTCTGTCCTACGGAACCTAAGCTACCTTCCGGACTTGAAAGAAGTGCGGTAGATCTGGCATTCCAGTTGTACGTAAGTCCATAGCCTACTTCTGCATCAATGAAATCTAAGTATGGAAGGTACTGGAATGGCAGTTTGTAGTTCAGCTGTACTCTGTGGTTGTACAATACCGGTCTACCTGCTCTGAATACATTTCCAAAAATGGATTTATCATTCATTCCATTCACATCTACATTATCGTTAAGAGTTCTTGTTGCAGAATTGATTTCAAGTTTTAATGATTTGGTGAAGTTGAATCCTAAACCGTACTGCCATCCGAAGAAGAAGTTTCTGTTCCTGATTGCAGCAAAACTGTCCCCTGTATTTCCACTTAAGATCGCTTCAACATTTCTAAATTCGAGCTCGTTGTAATTTCTGTCTACTTCAGTTCTGAAAGATAGTCTTGTAGGAACCGGATTGAAATTAAATTCTTTAACCCATTTCAGATATTTTGTAGATTTTGCCGTATCACTGATCATTTTATTGAAAGGCTTAATTACCCACGGCTTGAAGGTATAGTTATAATCAACATAACCTCTCAGATACTGTCTGTAGTTTCTTGAAGTGTAGATATCTCTGAAATAATCATCGTTATACACCGCAGTTACGGAAACGTTTTCAATATCGTAGAACTTAGGTTTTTTATTTGGATTTACCCTTTCTTTATGCATATTGACAACGCCAATACTTCTTTGCTGTGTATAAGTTCTTGCTACCTTTTTCAGCTGTTCTTTATTGGCAGCCTTACTGAATTCCACATCAGTATCAAGCGGATTGTATTTCGGATCCTCGATTGTCTGTGAATAGGAATAGTTTAATGGAATTTTAACCCCACTTTTTTCAGGAAGGAATTTATCTACATTAATAGCGGTATTGATACTGAAGGCTGATTGTGTAGACTGATTTCTTTCTGCTGGTTTTGAATCTATATTACCAAAACCTACTGAAGTATAAGAAGCACTTGTATTTACAGTTGCAAAATCTCCAAGGTTAAAGTTTAAGCTTGCATTACCTGCATACCCGCCATCATTTTCAATTTCTGAAAGACGGATCTCATTCACCCAAAGAATTCTGGTTATGGAGTTGGAACGGTTTGTATTTCTTACCCCAATCATAATAGTCGTGATATTCCCTAAACTCGGGCGTCCTTTGATATAAATTCTTTTGGAATTATCTCCAAAAACATTATCCATTATTCTATCAACAATATTCGAGGAGCTTTTATCTCTTCTGATCTTCGCATCTACAAAATTCTGGATTTCAAAATCAACGTTGTTTTCAACAGGCCATATTTCTAAGGGAGTGGTTGCGGTGCTCTGAGTCAGCATCATTTCAGATTCATACTCATAATAGTTATCTGTAGCATCACTTCCGAAACGGATAAAGAATTTAGATTCCTTATCAATACCCTGATCTCTACTGATTGGATCCTGAGCATGTACAAAAAGTTTAAGCTTTTTATATCTTCTCATGTCCAGTGTTGTATTTTTGAACACCCCTCTTGCTTCTCCGGCAAGTCCTTCTACTTTCATATAAAGTGAAGCTTCATTCTGTCTCTGTGCACCAGCATTTCCACTCAACACCTGTCTGTCGATTCCCGGAGGAAGTACGTACGGAGGCTGGTTTAAGGCATTCTCTTCAATGTTTACACTTCCTACTTCGAAGTTATTATTTTGAGCTAATCCTGCACCTTCCTGTTGTGAACTCACTGATGGACTGGCAATCTGATTTGGATATCTTCTCCAGTCAGATCTTACAAGGTCCATCGTACCGAATCTTAACGTGGAAGTATTCTCAAAGCCTGCAAGCATTAATCTGGCAAATCTTACGTTGTTCAGTACAGAGGCGCTTCTCTCTCCTTCTGCATCAGTTTCAGCATATTTTGAAACCGGGATTCTGAACAGGTACCATTTCACATCTGAGCTCTGTCCGTTCTGGAAAGTAGCTTTTACCGTTTTCACATCTACGATATTATTCTGTCCTAATGCAAGGCTCGGTTTATCTAACTTTACAACATATTCATTATAGCTTTCTGTCTGGTCCAGGTTATAATCTTTGTTGATATCTTCTGCATCCGGAGTCTGTGAAGCCACTTCTAAAGAGTTGGCCTGAGAGTTTCCTTCCGGGTTTCTGAAGTATTTATATCTCTGAACAAGAGATGCCGCCTGGTTACCTGTGAATTTATCGGACATAAAAAACACAAAATCATCTACCGCAGGGTCAACGAAGTTGGTTACCGGGTTAACGAATGTATTTCCGAATCTCATAGATTCCTGATCGGAGCTTAAACCGTCATATCCTAAATCCTGGGATCTTCTGTCGTCACCTTCGCTTGAGAATGCATAAAGGATAGGTGGTTGCTTCGGCTGTACTCCCCAATTTGAGGTAGAGGTAGTAGAAGGTGCTCCAGGTGTAGGAAGACCATTTTCATACTGCATCTTGCCGTCTTTCAGGATATCTTCGGAAACGTTTCCTAACTGAAGTAAAAGCCTTGCTCTGCCTCCCAGCGTCGTTCCATCCGCATACGGATCCATCATCCAGAATTCAACATATTCAATATTTGAATTAACGAAGTTGGAAACACTGATAGGCCTCATAATTCCCGCCCATCTTGCTGCTGCTGTTTCGGATCCCGGGTTGACGTTGTAAGGTCCTTTTTCCTGAGGATAGTAAGATATATCTAAGGTATTTGTGAAGGTCTGTTCACCTGCCACAAAATCTCTGTTATTGTAAATTTCGGAATACTGAACTCTTCTAGATGCGTGGTTGGAAACTGACTGTGCCGTAATTCCTGCAGGTGCTCTTCCTCCT
This sequence comes from Chryseobacterium pyrolae, assembly GCF_025153485.1. NCBI lineage: Bacteria > Pseudomonadati > Bacteroidota > Flavobacteriia > Flavobacteriales > Weeksellaceae > Chryseobacterium > Chryseobacterium pyrolae. The sequence goes on along the minus strand of NZ_JANZQH010000004.1, from coordinate 396,211 downwards.
ACTCCCCAAAATCTCGGATCAATATTATACCAGGATAAGAGTCCTCTTCCGTAACCACTTGTCAGGGCGTCATCAGCCGGTGCTCCGTTAAATGGAGCTGCAAGATTTTTTTCAGGTCTTGAGGCAAGACTCCATGCTGTAGGCTCTTTTAAGGAAATTTTAGAAGTCGTCTGTTCGAAGTCATCTACATAAGACTGGTCATTTGTCCCTTTATTAAGTCCCGGAAGCAAATAAGCGGCTTCCATTTTGAAGTTCAGGTTTGACGGAGCTTCTGTATTGACAAATGGGATCTTATCTGTCAGTCTGGTCAGGAAAGGAACCTGATTGTTGTACATCATATTGATCCCGGCCATTGTATTATTAACAGCCTCCTGCCCATAATTTACTTTCTGGGTAAGCGGAGATTCTGAATAGTTTACAACGGTTCCACCTAATATAAAGTTTTCGTTGAATCTTCTTTCTAAGTTTAGACCCAAGAATCTTTTTCTCTGTGTATTAAATGTAAGCTGATTTTCCAATGAGATGTTGATAGCCTGTCCTGACTGTTTCACATTCTCGTTGATCACCGTTACTGTACCGAGCATGTAGTCTACGGTATAGTCTACTCCTTCTGTCAGCTGAACACCGTTTGCAGAAACTTTTACAGATCCCTGCGGAACGTTTACGGCTCCAAGAGAAATCCCTTGTCCTTGTGTTCCTTTGTAACGACCTTCTATCGTGTAACGCTGTGCAAGATTACTTGAAGAAGCTACCTGCTTTTGTTGTTTGTAAAGGTCCGTAAAGACAAATTGAGGATCGTTTCCGACCTGATTCTGCATAAAACTTCCGAAAGGCTGTACCTTGGTGAAAATAATCCTACCTGTTTCCGGCCGTATCGTGATTCCATTAACAAAGTCAAAAATACCATCTCCCAGTATCCCACTACTAGCCTGAATGTCACCATTCATGTTAAGGCGGTCCCAGTTAAGTAATTTTAGTAAATTTTTGTCCTGAACACTGGTTCCCGGAAGGTAGTTTACTTTACCTCCGGTTTTTGGATCTCTATAGAAAACATTAAGGATAAACCCGTCCTGTGCTACCTGTCCTGCATCCAGAGAATAGATGTTCTTCATCATCAGGTCCCACATTGGAGACGCTGTATTCACTTTATTGTTTACTCTAAGAACTTTGGTTACCAACACCGGACTTTCTTCGGAGAATTCTCCTACTTTATACACCTTATTGGTACCGTCCGTATAGGAATATGAAACGGCTAAAAGCTGATTTTCGTTCAGCTTCTGGTTCAGTGAAACATATCCTAACTGAGGCTGTAATGTATATTCATTAGAATTCAGTCTTCTTGCTTTTGTATTGAAAATGAACTGCTCTCCGTTATCATAGGGCTGTAAGCTTCCTGGAAAACTTTGCCCCTGAAAAGTTGTTGCATAGTTTTTACCGGCTTCTCTTGGTCCTATCGCTGCATTAATAGATGGATACAATCCATTCTGGGAATTGTCCGGCAATCCTGAAACTCCTTCTCCCAAATCTCTAATACCAATAATACTTTTCTGGTAAGCCAGATTACTGTTCCCCTGATCGAGTACCCAGACTTCTAATCTGGTAATGTTTACTCTAGAATTGATCTGTGGATAATTGGCCAATGACTGGTCATAATTATTCAGGAAGTAATGCCCCAGGAAGAAGTGTTGATTGTCTTCATAATCAATCGCGTTGACTTTAAAGTTATTCATAACACCTCCACCCTGTACTACGATATTTCGGGCTTCTCCCTGCTGTTGGGAAAGAACTACAGTTCCGTAAGTTTTTCCAAGCTGGAATTCTGTCTTAACCCCGAATAATGACTGCGAACCACGGATAAGACTTGTGGAAAGCGGCATATTAACGTTACCGAACTCTACTCTTTTTATGATTTTATCTTCTCCTCCGGCACTGGGTTTATCCAGATCTCCAAGACCTTTGGACTGAAGATCTTTCCAGTTTCCTTTTGCCTGCCACACGAGGTTCATTCTATTTTCAAATGCAAAACCACTCTGGGTATCGTAATTGGCTTTCAACTGTAAGTTTTCTCCTACTTTACCTAATAACCCCAACTGTATCCTCTGATCAATATCAAAAGTAAAACTGGTCCTGTTTTGAGGCAGAATCAGTGGGTTATCAATTTTTTGGTAGAGTCCTGCAAAGTCTAAAGAGGCATATCCTGAAGGAATGATCTCAATTTTATTGCTTCCGAAAATAGTTTCAAACAGCTTGTTGTTGATCATCAGAGACGGGATGAGCCCTTGTTTCCGGGCATCTGTTCTGTCTCTTCTGAAAAGAAGGCTGTATTTATCAGATTTCTCTTTGTAGTAAGCTTTTGTCTGGGTGGCGAGCATAAATTCTTTATACTCTTCAGGAGACATCGCTGTGGGAGGGCCGGTATAGGTATTTCCAATTTTAGGATATACATAATACATTCCGGTTTTTATGTCGTAAAAGGCCTCATACCTTGTGGGGTCGGCCAGTTGATAATCTTTCTTTATGATCGCAGTATCCCGTACCTGTTGTGCAAAAGCACTTACTGACATGCACAGGAACGACAGGAACAAAAATATGTTGAGATGCTTATTATTCGCCACCAAATGTTAAATGTTTTTTAAAATTTGTTTTATCAATTCTTCTACAGTGATCTCCGGATTCTGCTTCATCATTCGGTCTGCTATCTTCTCGCTCATACGTTTCGGGATCCCTAAAACTTCTAATGCAGATAACGATTCTTCTTTGACTTTATTATCTACGAACGCAGAAATATTTTCCGCGTCAATGCCGAATTTCTGGACTTTATCCTTCAAATCTACAATGATTCTTTCTGCGGTTTTGGCCCCTATCCCTTTGGCTTTTTGGATCAGTGCACTGTTCTTGGAAAGGATGGCTGTAGCAATCTCTTCCAGGGTTAAAGTGGAAAGAAGTATAAGGGCAGAAACAGCCCCTACTCCGTTAACGCTTATTAACAGATTGAACATTTCTTTTTCTGAACGAGTGTTAAATCCAAAGAGAAGATGTGCATCTTCCCGTATGATCTGCTGAATATATAAAAATGCCGGCTTATTCAGGGCCAGTGCCTGGGAGGTCATCAAACTGATACCTACATAGTAACCAACTCCTTGTACGTTGATCACTGCGTAAGTGGGTGTAAGTTCTTGAACGCTGCCTTGTAAGGAAAATATCATTATTAATTTTTAAAACTCCCAAATATAGTAATTTAAACTAATTAATATTTTCATTTCAGGCACGAATGGCTTTTAACTTAAATTTTGACTGTAAATTCAATGAATTCAAATAAATAGAGTAAATACAAAAAACCTATCTGAACAGATAGGTTTCATCATTAAATGAACTTAATAAATATTCTAAGGGTTTATATCCAAACACATACTTATATTACATGCACCATTCACGCAAGTTGGTGTGCAGCCTACTAAGCACAGTTGCCCCTGAGATGGAAGGCAATAATACCCTCCTTCCGGAGATTGGATAGGTTGACTTCTTGGTCCACCTCCATTGATTTGTTTCAAATTTTCTCTTGAAAGTCTTGTGATGTTTTTCATAGTAAATAGTTTTTTTGATTTGTATAAATATATTTATTTTTCTATAAAATCATCATACCTATTTAAAATTTACTACAAATAATAATAAAAAAGCAGTACACAAGGTTTAGTGTCCTGCTTTTTATTCACAAAAGATAGATTCTTTATTATTTTTTGTTTTCTCTTCTTTGGGCATCAAGCACTGCTACTGTCGCTAAGTTTACGATTTCGTCTACGCTTGAACGCATCTGTAAAACGTGTACCGGTTGTTTCAGACCCATTAAGATTGGTCCGATCACCTGAGCGACTTTCATTCCTCTGATAATCTTGTAAGAAAGATTGGCACTTTCAAGATTTGGGAAAACGAATGTATTGGCAGGAGTTGTTCCCAATTTTGAGAATGGATAATCACTTAAATGATCTGCGTTCATTGCAAAATCCGGCTGAATTTCACCATCAACCACCATTTTAGGGTATTTCTCGTGAAGGATGCTCACTGCTTTCGCTACTTTTTTGGAAGTCTCAGAGATTGCTGCAAAGTTTTCGAAACCAAGCATGGCGATTCTAGGTTCTATCGCGAAAGATTTCACTGTAATTTCTGCCATTTTAGCAATATTTACAAGATCTTCTGCTGTAGGATTCTGATTGATAGACGTATCGGCAAAGAAAATAGGTTTCTTTTCTGAAAGGATCATCATCATAGCCGCTACTTTATCTACTCCCTTATCTTTCTCGATCACTTCTAAAACAGGGCGAAGCACTGAGGTATAGTTTTTAGAGAAACCAACGATAAGACCGTCTGTATCTCCATGTCTCAGCATTAAAGGACCAAAATAATCTCTCTGACGTACATATCTTTTCGCTTTGTACTCGTTCATTCCTTTTCTCTGACGAAGTTTCCAAAGTGTTTCTCTGTATCTTTTTCTGTTTTCCTTCTGATCGTCATCGCTAGGATCAATAATCGGGATATCCAGATTGATACCGAAACGTTCCATCTGTTCTTTGATGTATTTTTTATCTCCTAAAAGACTTGGGAAAGCAATTCCTTCTTCGTAAAGAATCTGTGCTGCTTTCAGTACGTTGTATTCTTCAGCATTTCCTAAAGTGATTCTCTTAGGATTCGATTTTGCACGGCTCTGCATCATTCTTACCAGCTTCTCGTCTCTACCCATTCTGTCCAGCAGCTGGTTTTCGTATTCTTCGAAGTCTTCAATGGTTTTTCTGGCAATACCGCTTTCGATAGCTGCTTTTGCTACCGCGCTGGATACTTTGGTGATTAGTCTGTTATCAAACGGTTTTGGAATGAAATATTCTCTTCCAAACTGTAAATTCTGAACATTATAAGCCAGGATTACCGCTTCAGGTACCGGTTCTTTTGCAAGATCTGCGATGGCGTGTACGGCAGCCAGTTTCATTTCTTCATTGATTCCTTTTGCCTGAACGTCTAGTGCACCACGGAAGATGTAAGGGAATCCCAATACATTGTTCACCTGGTTAGGATAGTCACTTCTTCCTGTTGCCATAATCACGTCTTTACGTGTTGCAAGGGCAAGGTCGTAAGCGATCTCAGGATCCGGATTAGCCAAAGCAAAAACGATAGGATTCTCCTTCATGCTGGAAAGCATTTCCGGAGTCATTACATTTCCTTTTGACAGACCGATGAAAACATCTGAACCTTTTACGGCATCTTCCAGTGTTTCAATATCTGTATGGGCAATAAAGTCTATTTTTTCAGACGTAAGGTTTTCTCTTTTGTGATTGATCACTCCTTTACTGTCGCACATCAAAACATTTTCTCTTTTCAGACCTAAAGAAATATATAAATTGGTACAGGCAATAGCAGCTGCTCCAGCTCCATTGACTACCATTCTTACTTCTTCGATCTTTTTATTAGCGATCTGAAGTGAGTTGATCAATGCAGCAGCCGAAATAATGGCCGTTCCGTGCTGATCATCATGCATTAAAGGAATATCTAGCTCTTCTTTTAGTTTCTGCTCAATATAGAAAGCTTCAGGCGCTTTAATATCTTCAAGGTTGATTCCTCCGAATGTAGGAGCAATCCCTTTTACAATCTGAATAAATTTATCCGGATCTTTTTCATCAATTTCGATATCAAAAACATTGATATCTGCAAAGATCTTGAATAAAAGACCTTTCCCTTCCATTACCGGTTTTGAAGCTTCTGCTCCGATATCACCAAGTCCAAGCACTGCGGTTCCGTTAGAAATTACAGCTACTAGGTTTCCTTTCCCGGTGTAGTCGTAAACCGTTTCCGGCTTATCGTGGATCTCCATACAAGGAACTGCCACCCCTGGTGAGTATGCCAATGATAAATCTCTTTGAGAAGAGTGAGGCTTCGAAGGAATAACTTCGATCTTTCCTTTAGGTTCGGCTTTATGATAATCTAACGCGGCCTGATTAAAGTTCTTTTCGTCGCGGTGGGTTTTACTTGACATAGAATTTTGGTTTTTATTAAAGTATATACTTAATATGGTAGTCTACTAAACTTTCGATTGGTTTCTGGACCACATGTCCAACATTTAAATGAAATTCTTCCGCAACAGAGCGTAGAATATCTTCATAATAATAAGCGATAGAGCCGATGAAATTGATCTCGGCATCTTTTGATTCTTCGTAGGGAATCACCTGATATTCAAAGAAATCTTTCATCTCTTTGTATACCATATCTTTAAAGTAAGGATGATCCTTTCTTTCGATGACAAATTTGTTGAAATCAGCCAGATAGGCGTTTGGTCTCGGGCTGTGATACATGTTTTGCAATGCGTCTTCCACAGTCAGTGTATAATTCTGCTCAAATTCTGCAAGAAGATCTGCCGGCAGTTTTTGCATAAAATATCTGCGCACCAGTTGTTTTCCAATAGCACTTCCGCTTCCCTCATCTCCTATGAGAAAACCAAGGGAAGGCAGTTTTATTTTAAGGTTTTCACCGTCGAAATAGCATGAATTTGAGCCTGTTCCTAAAATGCATACTACAGCAGGTTTCCCACCATATGCGGCATATGCTGCGGCCATAAGATCTTCTTTCACAACTATTTCAGCTTTTGTGAATATCTTCTTCAGTTCTTCTTCAATGGTTTCGCAGTTTTTTTTCACACCACATCCTGAACCATAGAAGAAAATCTTCGTTATGGAATTTTTGACCAATATAAGGCTGCTGTTCTTTTCTATTTCAGGAACAATAAGTTCCCTGTTGATAAAGTTTGGATTAAAGCCGATAGTTTCTGTTTTTAAAAACACTTTTTTGAAGTCATCAAGTATCACCCAATCTGATTTGGTAGAACCACTATCAACAATAGCAACCATATTTTACATTTTAGTTTAAGGATGCTAAATTATGAATTTATCTTTACATAGCGTTTAAAAACAGACTGGAAGCTTCTAATGTTTTATATCAGCTTTTTGATTATTGAACTTTATTAACCAATCTTCAATTTCGTCCTCAAGATAAGAGCTCTGAAGCATGATGGCATTAATAAAATCATCTGGTACAGGTTGGTCTGTAGAATTTTCAAGGTTCCACAATTCGTCCTCCATATTTTCATATTCTGAATACACTCTTTTGAAGCGGGAATTTTCTCTCTCAAGAGCCTCAATATTTTTTTGCTGAAGCTGGAATTTTCTGTATTTGTTTTGACTTTTCATACAAATATTGTTATAAATTGGGTCGTAAAAATTAAGGTAGTATGCGGTATAGCACGCATTACAAGATAGAAAAAACCATCAACACAAGAAGTTGAAAATGAATTTATTATCAGGTTATAATTACATCATTCTGAATACTAAATTTAGAAATTATTTTGATTCAAAAAAAAAAATTAACAACTTTTTTCATTGTTTAACATATGTTTATCACCATAGTGTTGAGCTAAAATTTTCGCACTGTTGGTAATCCCTTTAGCCTACAACGATTGTCATTATGTTTGATCAAGTTCTAAAATAATCATAAAGTAATTTTTCATTATTATCAGAAACTGTTCAAAAGACAAAATCTACATGTACCTCATAGAAAATTACCCTATCCACTCCTAAAAAGCAGACGTATCTAACTAAAAACCAATAAAATAAATTGAATTTTCATTTTAAAATAATCTTTTATTCTTACATTATTAACATATAGTTATAAATTTGCACCTTCATATCTATTGAATGAGAGAATTACTAATACGCCAGAAACAGGTTTTGTTCTTCATTATAGCCGGAGGACTCAGTGCTGTTGTAGAAATTGGAAGCTTCAAGGCATTCAGTACTTACCTGCCCCATTTTTTTGCCAGAGAAACTAATTTCCATGGCATCCACTATCCCTTGAGTAATATTTTCTCCACCAGCTGTGGGATCATCACCAATTACTTTTTAAGCATCTGGTTTGTTTTTGAAAGAGGAAAGCATTCCAAAAAAAGGGAATTTGCTTACTTCATGGGCGTTTCATTCGTTTCCACTTTATTAAGCTTAGGCTTTTTCCAGATTTTTTACAGCTTTATATTTAAGGACAATATCAATTTAATTTTTTATACCTTAAGCCCTGAAATGATCAGTAAGATCGCTGCGATCCTGCTGGTTTCCATTCTTAATTATTCAGTGAAAAAGAAAGTAATTTTTAACGGTTAAGCTGTGAGAAAAATTTTAAATTATCTCTGGAGATTCTGGCTGCTGCTACTGGCATTTGTCTTAACTGTTACATTGGGAATCCCTGTCTATATTTTATCCTTCAATAAAAAGCACTACAAATACGCTTACCAATTTATCCGCATCTGGTGTTTCGGAATGTTTTACGGGATGGGCTTAAGATACGATCTCGTTAATCTTTCCGACCAGAAAAAAGACAAGAACAAGCCCTATGTTTTCATTTCGAATCATACATCTATTATGGACATCATGCTTACCTGTATCCTTATGCCTGATCACCCGATCTGTTTTGTAGGTAAAAAAGAGCTTATGAAAATCCCCATTTTTGGGACCATATATAAAAGGATATGTGTAATGGTAGACCGGAGCAGTGCCAGAAGCCGTGCAGATGTCTACAGAAGATGTGCAGAAAAAATGGAAGAAGGTAATAGTATTGCCATATTTCCCGAAGGTGGTGTACCGGACGACACGACGATTATTCTCGATGAATTTAAAGACGGAGCATTTACTTTATCTTCCAAACACCAATCCCCTATTGCTGTTTATACCTTTGTGGGTCTTAAGGAAATTTTTCCCTTCGACAGTTCAAAAGGCTACCCCGGACGTGTCAAGGTATATTTCAACGGAATCATGCAACCATCAGGTTCTCCGAAAGATTTAAAAATAGAAGCTTATCAGGAGATAAAAAAAACGCTGCTGGAACATTCTATATAAAAGAAATAGTTATATTTGTTTGCGAAATTTTTAACAAACATGTCAAATTATTCTAAACAAACCAATTGGGGACAGTTTATTCCTCTGGTTACTGTGTTCTTTTTCTGGGGATTCGTTGCTGCAAGTAACGATATTCTGATCCCGGTTTTCCAAAAAGCCTTTAAATTATCCCAAACTGAAAGTATGCTCGTACAGATCTGTTTCTACGTAGCTTACACCGTTGGGTCTTTGATTTACATGGCCGTTTCAAAAGGTTTGAAACAGGATTTGATCAATAAAATAGGGTACAAAAATGGCTTAATCATTGGCCTTCTTATTTCTGCAGCGGGAACTTTACTGTTCTATCCGGCAGCAAATATGGCTTCGTTTCCATTAATGATCTCCGGACTGTTTATTGTAGGACTCGGGTTCTCTTTACAACAGATTGTTGCCAATCCGCTAGCGATTGAAGTAGGGCCTAGCGAAACAGGGTCCCAAAGACTGACTATGGCTGGAGGGATTAATAACCTGGGAACCACCATTGGCCCCCTTATCGTATCATTTGCTATTTTTGGCGCCGCCTCTGCGAATAATACAGAAGCAAGTATTGAGAGTGTGAAGATTCCTTATCTGATGCTTGGAGCTGCGTTTGTGCTTGTAGCGATTATGCTTAAGTTCTCCTCTCTCCCTGCCATCACTCCTACCAATACGAAGGATACAGACGATGCGATTCCCGGAGATCACAAAACTTCCGCTTTTCAATATCCTCAATTGGTAATGGGTATGATTGCCATCTTTGTCTATGTAGGTGTAGAAGTATCTACAGCCAGTAACCTTCCTGCTTATATGGAAAAAAGCTTAGGTTTTGAAACCAAAGATGTAGCTCCTTATATTTCATTATACTGGGCATCTCTTATGATTGGCCGTTGGACAGGTGCTGTAGATGCATTTGACGTCAATGCCGGGTTTAAAAAGATCTTACGATTCCTTGCCCCTTACTTAGCATTCGGTGTGTTCTTATTGGTGAATGCCATTGCAAAACATGATCTTTCTCCTTTCTATGTTTACGGTGTTGTCATCATTGTAATGATCATCTGCGACATTATGAGTAAAGGAAATCCTGCAAGAATGCTTTTAATCTTCTCTGTGGCTGGTATTGTATCATTACTTACAGGGATGTCTACAACAGGGATGGTTTCTGTGTATGCGTTTACCAGTGTAGGACTGTTCTGTTCAACGCTATGGCCATGTATTTTCGCTCTTGCGATCAACGGTCTGGGGAAACATACCAATCAGGGATCAGGATATTTGATCATGATGATCATGGGTGGTGGAATTGTAAGTTTTATTCAGGGATATATTGCAGATAAAACAAATATTCACTTCAGCTATATCGTAGGTGTTGTGTGTTTTGCTTATCTTGCATTCTATGCAATCCGTGTCACCGGAATCTTAAAATCTCAGGGTATTGACTTGGATAAAATCTCTAAAGGCAGTGGTCACTAACAGTACAAAAACAATATATAAAAAAAGATTTTGGGCAGGTATTTTACTTGTCCAATTTCTTTTGTTCTATGTTTTCTCTAAATCGAAAACAATGATCTCTTTTTTTGATTGGTTCTTTGAATTTCAGAAAAAGACTCATCAACTCCTTTTCAGCTGGATCCCATTTTCTTTCGGGGACCTTATCTATATTCTTCTGGGCATTTTTATTCTCTACTGCCTTATTCTATGTTTTAAAAAGAAAAGCAGAAACAAGGCTATTTTACAGCTTCTGACTGTCATTAATATCTTCTACTTCATCTACCAGATCTGTTGGGGAATGCTGTACTTCCAAACTCCAATCATTAAGAAGCTTTCCAGCCAGAAAGATCCGGAAATCGGTAAAGCAAAGATCTTAGCACTCCGTTATCTGGAAAAATGCAAAACGACCAGACAATGTGTACGGGAAGATAAAAACGGAATTTTTATTATAACTGACCTGAACTTTGTACAGACTGAAATTCTCCGCCAACAGGCTCAACTTCCAAAGTATATTTCCAACAAAGAGGCACCGCAGATTAATGCTTTCAAGCCCAGTCTTTTTAAAAGTGTGATGAATTTCACCGGAATATTAGGTTACTACAACCCTTTTACGGCAGAAGCACAGTATAATGCTGAACTTCCTCACACCTTTATTCCATTCACTTCAGCTCATGAAAGTTCACACCAGCTTGGCTTTGCCAGAGAACAGGAAGCTAATTTTATAGGTTATCTGATCGGGGTGAATGCTAAAAATAATGATCTGAGATACAGCACTGAATATTTTACGTTAAAAAGCCTTTTAAGGTTTATTGTTGAGGAAGATCCGGAGTTTGTCAAAAACATTCTTAGTGAATACTCTCCAGCGATGAAAAGAGACAGAAGGTATGAAAGAAGTTTCATCTTCAGACATCAGGGCTGGCTTGATGATTTCTTTGGGTTTACGAATAACCTGTTTTTAAAGAGCAACCAGCAGGAAGGTGCGGTTACTTATTCTTACTTTATTGATCTCCTTTTGAACTACGAAAAGTAGTAAACAAAAAAAAGAATCGTATCAGGCGATACGATTCTAAAAACACAAATGATGAAAAAAAATTTATTACCTTGACTTGTTCCCTCATTCAAGGCGATGTAAAAGTACAACATATTTTATAAATACAAAAACATTTCCCTCCTTTTTTAAAACTTTAAGAAAACTTTATGATTTTATAAGTTTTTTTGAGTTCATATCCGAAAATTACAATTTCAGAAAAACAAATGATTGAGTAGCAATTCATCACTTAAACACTACACAAGCCATTAAAATTATATAAAATTAAACAATTGTTTAATGATATACCATTCCAATTCACCCCTATTTATTCGAATTAAAAAATTAGAGTTATTATCTTTTAAGGAACAAAAATGACTTGAAAAAAGGATCGCGTTTCGTCCATTAGAATATTTTCCTCTACCCTATTTAGATGATTTTTTCTTACTTTTAACTTCACACAACTAAAAAGCAATATTCTATGTCTATGTATTCAGAAAATAGTCAAAGCTATATTTCCTTTTCTTCCTTTTTTAAATTAAAAACATTTTGGATTAAAGCGATCATCTTGCTTTTACTTATACTCAACTTTAATATGCTGCAAAGCCAAAAATATAGGGGCACCTACTCTATGAAGTACAAGGAAGATTCTACAAAATCTGATTTGACCTCAAAAGAAATGCTTCTTGACATAGATGGGACAAGCTCCCGCTTTTATTCATACAAATTATTTAAAAGTGATTCTACCATTATAGCTAATGAAAAATCAGGACAGGCCAAAATGAAAGTAGCAGACCAGGACGGAAAGGAAATTACCCCAAACTTCCAGCAACTCACCAAGATCAGGCAGGAATCTTTAAGGAAAACCAATAATCCTATTGAACTTTCTGAAGCAATACGGTATCCACACTAGGGATGATCCAGATCAAATTTGATTGTGAAATCAGCTTTATTTTTTACTAAATAAAGTAAAAAATACAATAATATTTACACGTAATCAATCATTTAACAATGGTATATCACTAACAAAAGAAAAATATTTGTTTTTTTAAAACATCTGCGTATTTTAGTTAAAAATATTAACATGATTTTCGACAAACTCATTAACTATCTAAAACTCGATAAACAGGAATTTTCTTTCCAGTTCAATTCTCATCCAAACTACCCTTCTGCATTGGCTTTTAGTGATACGCTTAACTTTATGGGCGTAAAAAATGATGCTTATGAACTTGATAAGGAATATTGGGATGAGCTGCCGGAAGAATTTATCGCAATTGTGGATAATTCTTTTTCTCTGGTAAAGAAATCGGGAGCTAGTTATTCAGTTTACTCTGAAAAAGCTAAAACACTTAATAAAGAAGAGCTTCATCAAAAATCTACAGATTTTGTACTGCTGTTTGAAAAAAGTGAAAATGCAGAAAGCAAACTTGCCTTCAATTTTACACCTATTCTTTATGTTGTTTTTGCCATCATCACTGTTTATTCTTTTTTCACCCAAAATTTATACGAAGCTTTTTTTAATGTCCTTTCCCTGGCAGGAGTTTATATTTCTATGGAGATTTTCAATCAGAAATTCGGAAATACATCTACGGTAATTGGAAGTATTTGTGGGGATACCTCTGCCAAACAGACTACCAACTCATGTGATAAAATCATTAAGCAGGATAAAACAAGTATTTTTGGTTTAAAGTTTTCAGACTTTTCTCTGATTTATTTTGCCGGGCTTGCCATACTGGGACTTTTCCTTCCAGCCACAGCGTATATCGTCAAAGGATTTACTTTGGTTTCTATACTTGCCATTGGGTATTCATTATACATCCAGGCTTTCGTAGAAAAAGCGTTCTGTAGAGTTTGTCTTCTGATCATTTCAATCCTTATCGGTCAGTTGGTCCTCAGCATCTTCTTTTTCCAGAATACACCACTCAGTATAGGAATGTTATTATTAACAGCTCTTTTGTGGATCCTTGTTTTCTCTGCCGTTTTATATTTCAGCAACATTCTTTCTCAGAAAGAAAGCCTTCAGAAATCAAATGCTAAAAACCTCAGATTTAAAAGAAATTATGAACTTTTCAAAAGTCAGCTTTTGGAAAATGAAAAGATAGAATTCCAGAATACCGAAACTTTTTCATTAGGAAATAAGGATGCTAAACTTCGCCTTTCCATTGTATCCAATCCTTATTGTGGCTTTTGTAAAGATGGTCATAAAATCATGGAGGGACTTCTTGAAAAATACCCTGACGATATTTCCGTACAGATCCGTTTCAATTATTCACCGGAAAGAGCTGATGAAAAGTACACCAAATTACTTTCAGCTTTTAAACATATTTACGATAATAAGCCACAGAAAGAGTTCCTGAAATCTGTAGAAGAGTGGTTTGAAACCAGAGACGAAAGTAAGATCGTGGCTTTGTCCGGATCATCTGCACCGGAAGATCTGACACCATTTGTTGAAATGTCAAAAGATAACAGCAACTCAGGACTGAACTTCACGCCTATTTTTATTCTTAACGGACATCAGTTCCCGGACAAGTATGATCGTGATGATATTTGGTTTTTCGTAGACGAATTAATGGAAGACGAGGACTTTCAACAAGAAAATGTTCACGAATTGAAAAATTCACTATCTTAGGAAAAAATATAAGCGGATTCCGAAAAGCTTTAAAAGAGTAGGAAAACAGAAAAACTAAATCACGCTATGAAAAACTTAAAAAAAATTTCAAGAGAAAGTTTAAAAACGATTAAAGGAGGGCTAAGACAATGTCCGCTGGATGGTGAATGTGGTGGTGACCAGTGCTGTGCCAACGGTGTATGCAGACCTATAGCAGGAGCAGGACCGAATACATATTATTGCACTCCTCCTCCAATGATTGATTTTACGCCTTTATAGGTTTACACTTTCTAAAATATTAAGCTAAGCTCACTTTTCAGAGAAAACGTAATCGAGCTTAAAGAGGTGCTATTATTAGCTAATGATCATTTAAGTACAACAATGAATAAAGTAAAAATGTCGTCATCTATTGGCGACATTTTATAATGAGTATAAATTTTGAAGAAATTTCCCTTTTATAAACAGCCGGATGCTAAAGACTGCGGCCCTACCTGCCTAAGAATTGTAAGTAAGTACTACGGCAGAAGTATCTCCCTGCAGCAGATCCGTACCCTTTCTGAAACGACACGTGAAGGAAGTAGTCTTTTAGGACTAAGTGATGCATCAGAAGACTTAGGATTCCGTTCCCTTGGAGTCCAGATCGATTTTAATACCCTTGCAGAAGAAGTCCCCTTCCCCTGCATCGTACACTGGAACAAGAACCACTTTGTTGTTGTTTATAAAATTGATAAAAACAATAAAGTTTATATTTCAGATCCCAGTTATGGGCTGATCACCTATACCCGTGAGGAATTTATCAAATTATGGATCGGAGAAAACGCCAACGAAAATACAGAAGAAGGAATTGCCCTTATTCTTGAAACTACGCCCGCGTTTTTTCAGACTGAATTTGATACGGCGGAAAGTAAAGCCAGTTTCTCTTTCCTATCCAAATATTTGCTTAAATACAAGTCTCTTGTTATACAGCTTGCAGTAGGTCTTTTGGCTGGAAGTTTACTTTCGCTTATTTTCCCGTTTCTTACCCAGAGTATTGTAGACGTCGGGATACAGAACCAGGATCTTAATTTTATTTATGTAGTCCTTCTTGCCCAGATCATGTTGTTCCTGGGAAGAATGGGTATTGAAGTGATCCGGAGCTGGATTCTTCTTCACCTTTCAGCAAGGATCAATATCTCTATCATCTCGGATTTCTTCATCAAACTGATGAAGCTTCCTATAAGCTTTTTCGATACCAGAATGACAGGTGATATCATGCAGAGAATCAATGACCACCACAGAATCGAACAGTTGTTGACGAGTTCCTCGTTAAACACCCTGTTTTCTTTGGTCAACCTGATTATCTTCAGTATTGTTCTATTGTTTTATGATTATAGACTGTTCGTCGTTTATCTTATAGGAGCAGCCCTGTACATCGGATGGATCAGCTTTTTCCTTAGTAAGAGAAAAGAATTGGATTATAAAAGATTCTCTCAGGTTTCGCAGGAGCAAAGCAAGGTAATCGAGCTTATCAATGGTATGCAGGAGATCAAAATGCATAATGCCGAGAAGCAGAAGCGTTGGGACTGGGAATTCCTGCAGGTAAAACTATTTAAAATAAGAATAAAATCTCTTTCTCTTGAACAGTGGCAGTCTGTAGGAGGAAATTTCATTAACCAGATGAAAGATATTCTGGTAAGTTTCCTTTCAGCTAAACTTGTATTAGAGGGAAATCTGACTTTAGGGATGATGCTTTCGGTACAGTATATTATCGGACAGTTGAACAGCCCGCTGTTACAACTTATCGATTTTATCAAGCAGACTCAGGATGCCAAGATCTCCCTTGAAAGATTGGGTGAAATCCATGATAAAGAAGACGAAGAAGACAAAAATGAACAGTATGCGGGTGAAATTCCGCAGAAAGACATTGATGTCAGCAATATATCATTCAGATACATTGGATCGGATGTTCCTGTATTTGAAGATCTCAGCCTTACGATACCTTATCAGAAAACAACGGCCATTGTAGGGGCCAGCGGAAGTGGAAAAACGACTCTTTTAAAACTTCTGATGAAATTTTACGAACCGACTTCCGGAGATATCAGACTTGGAAATACCCAGTTGAAAAATATTTCGCCCAGATTCTGGAGAGATCATTGCGGAGTGGTGATGCAGGAAGGATATGTATTTAATGATACGATAGCCAATAATGTAGCGGTAGGAGAAGATTATGTTGATAAACAAAAACTGAGACGTGCCGTGGAAATCGCCAATATTAAAGATTTCATTGAAAGTCTTCCGTTAAGCTATAATACGAAGATCGGAAACGAGGGTGTAGGCGTGAGTGGTGGTCAGAAGCAAAGACTTTTCATCGCCAGAGCAGTTTATAAATCTCCGGACTTTATATTTTTTGACGAAGCGACTTCAGCTTTAGATGCAAATAATGAAAAGGTCATTATGGAAAATCTGGAACAATTCTTTAAAGGTAAAACAGCCATTGTTATTGCTCACAGGTTATCAACAGTAAAACATGCCGATAAAATTATAGTTCTGGATAAAGGTAAAGTAGTAGAGGAAGGCAGCCATGCTGACCTGGTTGCTTTAAAAGGAGAATATTACAGGCTGGTGAAAAATCAACTGGAATTAGGAAATTAATTTGACTCCCTCTGAAACATGGGGGAAATTTTATCTTAGAAACATGAAAGAAGACATCTTAGACAATATTGAACTCCGCTCGGAAAGTGTTCAGGACATTCTTACCCAGCCTCCACATTGGATGATACGCTGGGGAAACAGCATTATATTAGTTATACTTTTGCTTATCCTTGCGATGAGCTACATCATTAAATATCCGGAATTTATTTCTGCTCCGGTGATCGTTACTTCACAAAATCCACCTGAGAAAATAGAAGCCAGAATGAACTCAAAAATTGAAAAGATCTTCATCAAAGATCACCAGGAGGTAAAGAAAAATGATGTCCTTATGGTCATGCAATCTGCGGCCAATTATAAAGATGTTTTGGAACTGAAAAAGCTGGTGGATTCTATTTCTCCGCAACAGCTTCAAAATTTTCCGATTGCACAGACCTCAAGATTCAAACTTGGTGAACTGCAGGGAGATTATAACAGTTTTGCCAAAGCTTTTCAGGATGAAGAACTTTTCACAAGACTTCAGCCGTATGCACCGGAAAATATCGCGGCCAATCAGAGTATTTCAGAATACAGAGTAAGAATCGCTACTTTAAGACAGCAAAAAAATCTGGAATTGGCGAAATACGAATTATCAAAGAAAAGTTATCAGAGATCTCAGGAACTGTTCAATCAGGGAGTGATTGCTTCCGTGGAACTTGAAAATGAAAAAATAAAATTTCTTCAGGCTCAGCAGAATCTTGAAAATCTCAATATTTCTATCTCCCAGATGGGTGAAGGGATTTCCAATTTAAATAAAACGAAAAGTGGAACTGCCATTAATACGGAAAAAGATAAAATCACTTATTCCTCTCAAACTTTACAGCTTTTCGAACAGCTTCGTAAATCTTTAAAACAATGGGAACAGAATTATCTGGTGATTTCTTCTACAGATGGTATGGCCAGTTTTCAGCAGTTTTTCGGTGAAAATCAGTTTGTAAAAGCGGCAGAGCCAATCCTTTCCATACTTCCGACAAACAAAGAAAAGCTGGTAGGCAGAATGTCTGTCCCTACCGTTAATTCAGGAAAGGTCCTTACAGGCCAAAAGGTATTGATCAAACTTGATAACTACCGTTTCCAGGAATATGGTATTGTAGAAGGAAAAGTACAGAATATTTCTCTTATTCCCGATGATAAAGGAAACTATTATGTAGATATAACTCTTCCTAAAGGATTAAAAACCAGTTACAATAAAAAGCTTGTTTTTGACAAAGAACTCAGAGGTAATGCAGAGATCGTAACACAGGATTTACGACTTATTGAAAGATTCTTCTATCAGATCAGAAAACTATTGGGATACCAGAGTTAACGTATTCCTTACAGATATCAAAAACCGCGGCTCTTATAAGCCACGGTTTTGCTTTTTATAACATGAATGTACTGTAAATAGATGTATTTTACATTTTATTTCCCAGGTTTAACCTTTAAGAATATAAAGCTGTAGTCCGTCGGATACTTCTGTGCTCCTACCGAAGTATTCTTATGGCGGTCCATGCCCTGTTTCTCCTTGATATAGGTTCCATGGTAACACTTACTATTTATTAGGAGTGATACCCCCATCCATAAGCGGCACTGTCTTATTATTGTTTCCGTCCTGAATCGGGTTTTCCGATCATTGTACATTAATCGACTAATAATATTGCTATCCAGATTTAGATCATATTGCTGATCTTCTTATTTAGATTTTGTATTTCCGGCGTAATGGCATTATTAGCTATAAGAAATACTCCGATATATGAAAAAGAGCATTCACCTTGTCTATGATCATGCTTAAAATTGCAGAGAAATAGATGTTGTTAATCAACAATTCATTTCTTCCTTGTCCTTAATTTGCTTAAAGGCTTGGCATCAAAATACGTAAGTAAAATCCCCAAGTTTCTCTGCCGGTTCTTTTTTAATTCATTATTTTAATCTCTGTACTGTAAGAATCCTTTAAATAAAAAAGGGAAAGTAATATGTATTACTTTCCCTCTTATTGTAGCGAAGACGGGAATTGAACCCGTGACCTCAGGGTTATGAATCCTGCGCTCTAACCAACTGAGCTACCTCGCCGTTTTGGTGGTGCAAATATAGAAAATATTTGTTTACCACCAAAATTATTTTAACTTAAAATATTCTAAAACATCTCCCACGTGGTCTGGTTTATTGATTATCTTATTGTTAGCATCTAAAATAAAATACGTCGGAGTTGCATGAACATTGTAGGTATCTACATAACTACTGTTCCATCCTCTTAATTCTGAATCATTGATCCAAGGAAATGCAGCAATCTTTTGAGTATATGAAGTCTTATCTGTATCTAAAGACAGACCAATAACCTGAATGTTTTTCGCTTTTAAATCACTGTATTTTGCTAAAATCTGTGGCAACTCTGTCTCACAGTGTGAACACGTAGATGACCAAAAAACAACCACTTTTTTATCTGCTTTCACATCATAAAGAGACTTAGCAGATGTATTGGTCGCGGACTGAAATTTAACGTTCGGAAATGCTGCTCCCATTTCAACATTCGCATTGGATTTTAAAGTCGTAGCAAGCCTGTCAGTGATAGTACATTTAAGATTCTTGGCAAGGGTCAGATACTTAGTCTTAAACTCTTCCATGTCATAGGCATCAAAAATGTCGATAAGTTCTGACAGAACAGTCTGCCCTCTCGGAGTTTCTACCTTTAAACGGTCTAATAGAGTATCTACTGAACCTGCAACATTAGTATTTCCTCCTGAATTAAGATATGAAACCAAAACAGGTCTCAAAAGAGATGAAGACTCAAGCATATCGTTAGACTTATCCAGGAAGTTGACAATATCGTCCTGAGTCACTTTTTTAGCAGGATCTGTAGAATTAGACAGGAACTTACTATAATTGGTATTATAATAAGAAACAAACGGATGTTGTACTGCATCAACACTATTACCCGTCCCTGAAAGTCTGCTTATTTCTGTTTTCAACGCTTTCCCGAATTCTGTATTGTCCTTATAATATTCTTTGATCTGTGCTAATGCCGGAAGAATAAGTTCTTTTTTCTGAGAACCTTCCTGCTGCTTGCTCATAAGATCATTAGCTTCATCAAGGTATGTTACGTCCTTGATCTTATTATTCTGAACATCAAGTTTTACACTTACATTTTTATTCTCAGAGATAAAGCTTACTGCATTATTTGAAGTAGGAAAATACACTTTCATCATTCCCATATAATGGCCTGGGTATTTGAAAGTCCATGTATTATTCTTGCTCTGTTCTTTGGTAACGATTATATCTTTCGACCCGTTTAATGTATATAGAATAGCATCTTGATCTTTAAATTCGGCAGGAGCCTGTACTGTAACTGTAAACTGGGCCTGCAGAGAAAATGCAGCTAATACTGCAGATAATATATATATCTTTTTCATAGAGTAAAAATAAAAAAACTCTCTGATTAATCAGAGAGTTTAATGCTATTTTAATAAAATTTTAGGCTTTTAGGCTTTTCAATTTCTTTGTATAGAATAAAATAAGTGCAATTGCAACTACAGACAGTACGTAAACATACATATCGATAGGTGATGCAGCTGCTCCCGGTCCAACTCCTCCGGTACCACCACCTCCCGGCACAGGTGGAACTTCATCATCTGCCTTGACCAGCAGAACAGCGAAGAGAAAAAGAGCGGATAATAGTTTACTAGTAATTTTCATAATATTTATTTTAAGATTTTAGTGTTAACAGTTTCTCCCTTATCAGAAACAATTTTTACAACGTAAGAATTTTTAATAGCGCCGTTAAGCTCAATTACAAAATCCCTAGATGCATCTACTGCTTTTTTAGAGATGACTAGTTTACCGCTCATATCATAAACTTCAATATCTGCTTTTTTCCAGTTTGGATCGAATCTAACAATGTAGTTGGTAATTTCTGGATTGTATACCACCATTGTTCTTGAAGGTGTAGTTGTATCTTTCGTTGCTAACACCACATTACTTGGTTCACCGTAATATAAATCATAAGATGAAACAGCGTTAGGTGCAATCCCTCCCTGTTTTGCTTGCTGTACAGTACCGTTAGATGCTTTATAGTAGAAGCCGATACCTGCAGAAAGTAGGTGAGTTCCTGCTGGAACTAACTGTCCGTTTTCTCTTATTTCAAATTTATAAGATTTTACTTTATCCGTCTTGTAATTTACAAGTTTAACATTTTTACCTGCAAAGTTACTTTCATTGGCTTCGTTGATATATAACCAATATTGACCTGTATAATTCGTGTCATATCCTCCATTTAAAGCTTCTTCAAATGTACCGATCATGTTTTCACTAGTAGACGTTGCCTGAACAGTAGTCGCTATAGAAGTCTGGTGACCTGTAGTAAAGTTAGGCGAAACTACATAGTAAGTTCTTGCTATTTCGTTTCCATTAGCGTCTAAACCAATTACACCAAGCTGTTTTACAGTTCCTTCAATGCTTTTACTGCCATTTTTTGCAGCAGTAACACTGTAGTCAGTTGTTTCAGCTCTTACGGTTTGGTTAAATCTTCTAAGGGTATTAAAATTCAGAGTCTGCGCAGCAGGAGTTCTTAACTTCAATACGAAAGTCTGCATTGGTTTGATAATCATTCCAATATCTCCAACAGGAACTCCTCCTGGAGTAGTGTAAGTCTGAATTAATGCTCCTGAACTGTATGCATTTCCTTGAGACCCTACAGTTACTGTACCCGGATCATATCTCACACCCCATATATTAGAGATGTTGTTTCCGTCACTAACTCCTCCGGTACCTCCTGCTTCTGTGTAACCTATTCTTGACAGGTCAAGATTAGTTAAGAAAGGGTTTCCAAACTGGTAAATATTTTTACCATATGTGTTGGCCCAAGGAGTAATTGAAACTTCGAACTGATCCTGTAAATAGGTGTTATACCTTTCATTGTAGCCATTGATCGTATTCCCACCTGCACCGAAACTAACATTACCTCCATTCTGAAGGGTTGTGCTGCTTGCTAATGTAGTATAAGGACGACCATTAATGGTATGAAGCGCGCTACTTGTGTCCAAATTATTATTGGCAGATCCCAGCATATAATATGCGGTACCATCACTTGTAGGAACAGTTAAATCCGTAAAATCGGCAACAGCTGCTGTGTTGTTCCATTTTAAGATTTCGTTTCGGCTTCTTCTTACAGTTCCGAATGTTTTACCAAGCTCAGTGGATAATGTACTCAAAGCTTTACCAGAGAACGGCATTGCCACCTGCTGATAAAAATTTCCATCACCATGCTTCTTGGTTCTGAATTCTTTACTTACGACACCAGTAATCTGTCCCTGGCTTAAACCATCAACATATAACTGTCCGTAAGTAGATACGTCGTCGGTAGCCGTAGGAGTATTAAGCCTTAAAATAATATTTCCACCATCGGTTTTATCTCCACCGCCAGTGTCAATTGTTTTAAAAGCATCTCCGGCTGCACCTACAACCATGACGTTTCCGTGCACGTCCAAAAGGCCATTACCTCTTGTCTGAACACCTCCACCACTATAAACAAGGGTGCCTTCGCTCACATACATATTAGCATTAGTGTCAACATGACATAGTATCTGCGCCTGAACAGAGTAACTAATTGCTAAAAGACCTATAGCAAATAAACTTTTTCTCATTGTATAAATTATTTGTGTGTTAATACAATCTTCACCCGCAAAGGTAAGATTTTTTTTGGTAGAAAAAAAAAAAATTTATTTATTAACAAAAATATTATCTTCTGTTAATATAATTTCTTTCTCTTCTCCTATTGAAAACATATAGTCCTCCAGTACTTTTTCCGTTGTTCCTCTTAAGCCTCTGGCGCCCAATCCCTTTTCAATAGTTTCTTCTACGATCTTTTCAATGGCACCATCTGTGAAAACCAAATTGGCACCGTCCATTTTGAACAGTTCTACAAACTGATTGATGATTGAATTCTTAGGTTCTTTCATGATTCTTACCATGGTCTCTTTAGTCAGTTTATCAAGGTAAGTAATGATCGGGAATCTGCCTAAAAGCTCAGGAATTAATCCAAAAGTACGAAGATCAATCGCATTAATATGGGTCAGGATATATTCCTCTTCATCAGTTTTATTGATCTTTTCAGAACTGAATCCTATCGCCTGTTTATTCATTCTTCTTTCGATGATCTCTTTGATTCCATCAAAAGCTCCTCCTGCAATAAACAGGATATTCTGAGTATTTACCTGAATGTATTTCTGGTCCGGGTGTTTTCTTCCTCCCTGAGGCGGAACATTGACAATACTTCCTTCCAGAAGTTTCAGTAGTCCCTGCTGTACACCTTCTCCAGAAACGTCTCTTGTAAGACTTGGGTTATCTGATTTTCTTGCAATTTTATCGATTTCGTCAATAAATACAATTCCTCTCTCTGCTTTTTCCACATCATAATCAGCCACCATAAGAAGTCTTGAAAGGATACTTTCCACATCCTCCCCTACATACCCTGCCTCTGTCAGAATAGTAGCATCTACGATACAGAAAGGAACATTAAGTTCTCTTGCAATGGTTTTTGCCAGAAGAGTTTTCCCTGTACCGGTCTCACCTATCATAATGATATTTGATTTTTCCAGCTCTACTTCCCTGTTTTCATCTTTAGCGTGCAGAAGTCTTTTATAATGATTGTATACCGCGATCGAAAGCTGTTTTTTTGCCTGATCCTGTCCAATAACATATTGGTTAAGAAATTCTTTGATTTCTTTCGGTTTCTTAAGTTCGTCTATATTTTCTGCAGGAGAAGAAGACCCTGTTTTAGAAACACTGTCTTTTACAATAACGTGTGCCTGTTCTATGCAGTTTTCACAGATAAATCCGCTCTGCCCAGAAATAAGCATCTGTACTTCATTTCTTTTTCTGCCACAGAATGAACATTGGTTTGAATTCATACTATATTATATATGTTAAAGAAAATCGTAAAAAATTTCTTTTTTACGATTTTATGCTTTTTAAGAATTAATAATTGAGTGTTGGATCTCTTTATATTCTTCGTCTGTTAATTTCAGTCTTTCATTTTTGAAGTTCATATCTTCCACCTTGTTTAAGGGAATAAGGTGAATATGAGCATGTGGAACTTCAAGTCCTACTACAGCTACTCCTACTCTTACGCAAGACACTGCATTTTTGATTTTTTTAGCGACCTGCTGTGCAAACCCCCAAAGGTTTTTATATTCTTCGCTTTCCAGATCGAAGATCAGGTCAACTTCTTTTTTAGGAATGATAAGTGTATGTCCTTTCACCAAAGGCATTGCGTCTAGGAATGCTATAAAATTATCATCCTCAGCAATGGTGTATGAGGGAATTTCGCCGTTAATGATTTTTGTGAATATACTGCTCATATTTTTAGAAGTTAAATTCCGGATTTCTTACTTAGATTATAGAGTAATTTCTAATACTTCGAAAGACAGTTTGTTTCCGTTTGGCAGTGTAATATCCGCTGTTTCACCTATTACTTTTCCAAGTAATCCTTTTGCAATTGGTGTATTCACAGAAATTCTTCCTGTCTTAAGGTCGCTCTCATTATCCGGTACCAATGTAAATACCTGTTCCAGGTTGGTTGCATTGTTTTTAAGTCTTACCGTGGTAAGGATGGAGACCTTTGAAGTATCTAATTGACTTTCATCTATGATCTTGGAAGTTGAAATAATATCTTTAAGCTTTGAAATTCTCATTTCAAGCATACCTTGAGCCTCTTTAGCCGCATCATATTCAGCATTTTCAGATAAATCTCCTTTATCTCTTGCTTCTGCGATCTGCATGGTAATTTTTGGTCTTTCTACAGTTTCTAACTGTTCCAGCTCAGCTTTCATTTTCTCTTGTCCCTCCTTTGTTACATAGCTTGCCATAATTTTCAAAATTTAGGTTTGGTATAAAAAAATAATCCGACATTTGCCGGACAATGTATTACGTGTTATATCGTTTAACTTTTACAAATATATAAAAATTTAAATTGAAATGAAAAAAACTTTTTCAATAGTCTCTATTTTAACCCTACTGATTTTCAGTAATTTAACTATAAACTCATGTGGAAGCAGAGAAGATACCGTCAGCTGCTTTCCCGACAACCCTATTAATGTAACCTTAAACCTGAACCTTCCTGCTTACAACAATCTCAACTATGACGGAGGCTGGATTTATGTAAACGAACAGCAGGCCGGAACAAGAGGACTGATCATCGTACGTGCTGGAGACACCTTCAAAGCCTATGACAGAAATGCCCCACATATCTGTCCTGATGCCAATACAACCCTTGAAGTTAAAGACAACATCAGCGTTTTTTGTCCTAAAGACAATACCAGATGGATCCTGAGAACAGGTCAGCCGGAGACGGGAGCCAAAACTTCCCTTCCGCCTAAAACATATCCTTATAATTATGATCCTGCCACTAAAACTTTAAATATTTATTACTAAAATGAAGATCGTTATACAGAGAGTTTCTGAGGCCAGCGTAAAGGTAGATGGAAAAATTGTCGGGCAGATTGGAAAAGGACTGATGCTGCTGACAGGGATTGATGAGAATGATGAAAAAGCCGATGCAGACTGGCTTGTTCAGAAGATCTTAAACTTAAGAATATTCGGTGATGAAGAGAATAAACTTAATCTTTCTGTAAAGGATATTTCGGGAGGAATCCTTTGCATCAGCCAGTTTACCTTGATTGCTGACTATAAAAAAGGCAACCGCCCATCTTTCATCAAAGCTGCCAAGCCTGATAAAGCGATTCCTCTATTCGATTATTTCAAAGAAGAAATAGCCAAATCCGGATTAAAGACCGAAAGCGGAATTTTCGGGGCAGATATGAAAGTTTCTCTTATTAATGACGGACCGGTAACAATCGTCATGGATTCCATCACAAAAAATTGAAAACAGGCGGACAATGAAGAACAAAATCCTGTTCAGTATGTATATTGCATTAACCGCTATTTTTATAACCGGGATTGTTCTAAGTTTTAATCGCTACAGTTTTGCGGGATATTATACTGATAAAGCAATCAATGTCCTATGGCTTTTATCTACTATATTGACAGTCATTGGGTTCTGGAGAGAGAAAGCCGCCAAAATATATGGTATATTGCTTGTGACTTTGGTGCTCCTAAGTATCATTCCTATGATGATCCCGTTTTTTGGAATCGTCTATTATTTTTCTACGACTGACGATTTCCAGCAGATCCAGCTTGATAACACCTACAGAATTGAAAGAACAAGACCTGGAGCCCTGTCTAAAATCAAGATCCAGGTCTACAAAAACGAAGGTCTTATAGAAAAGCAGCTTTATGATACACCATATCAACAGGTTCTGAAAAATACATTAGAAAATCAGCATGATCCGAATCCTCCTATTCAGAAAGCAAAACTTGTTAATCTCTCAAAGGACAGCATCGGTATTGAATATTTGATTCAAGGCTACAGGAAAGTATTTTACCATAAGGAGAATGATGATCTTTATAATTTGTAGACTTCATAGGCTTAAAAAACTCTATTTATGCTTCAGTATTTTAAATTAATATCAGATATCAGGACTTTTAAAATCCCACCTCATCATGATCCCTGAAAAAAATATCTCTATTATCTAGCTGACCAACAATAATAAGTTCATTACCACCATATCAGGAGAATCCTTCTTCAGATGAAATAGTGACTAAACAATCTTAGATTTTCAATATTCTCTTTTTTCTTTATTATGATTTTGGGTATCGTAAAGACAGTATAGAGAATATTTCATCATAAATTTAATTTCACAAAATCGTGATTTAAATTAATTTTATTCATATTTTCACTAATTTTCATTTACAATAAATAATCTCGCAATAAAATTCATTTATTATTATTCTTATTTGATATTTTTCGTGTTTTAAATTATATATTTGATTTACAACCATTTAATAAGATATTATGAAAACAGAAATTAGACTTTTCACATTATTTATTTTCAGCTTTTTCCTCTCTTTCGGTCAGGATCCGTCAGGTAGAAATGATAAGCTTAATTCAAACATTTATGTATGTTTTTCAAAAAACATTACTTCTGAAAAAGAAGCACTCAGCCGAAATACGGAATTGGCTGAGTTTGTTAAAATCCATGAGATTTCTTTTATCAATGATCTTGGTTTTAGTGACCGAAAACTAGACGAAATGATCAAAGACAGCAGAGCCAACGGTAATTCCGGTGAGTCTGTTGAAAAACTAAAACGAATATTTAAAGTAAATATTCCTTTGCAAGACAACGGGACCGCTGAAAGACTGGCCCGTACTCTTGAAAAATTTCCCGAAGTAGAATATGTCTCTGTCATGAGCAGTGTTCCAATCGAACCTCCATTTGTCAAAGCATTTGTGGCTACTCCTGATCTGGAAAGTCTTCAAACCTACCTCAACGACAATCCTGGGATCAATGCCAAATATGCATGGTCAAGAGGAATTACAGGGCAAAATATCAGAATCCGTGATGTAGAATATGGTTTTTACAAAACGCACGAAATGCTAGCCAATCAAAATTCTATACAACTGGAGCCGGGATATACTCCAAATTCAGGTTTATCGGGCAATAATTACCGTGATCACGGGACGGCTGTGGTGAGTATTTTAGGTTCCGTAAAAGATAACGTCGGACTTTCCGGGGCTGCTTACAGTGCTTCACAGATAAAAGGCTACATGGAATGGACCACTGTTGGGTATAACAGGGCTTCCGCGGTAAGCAGATCGATCAATGCGTCGCAGGCCGGTGATATTATTTTATATGAAATGCAGACGGGTGGAAAAGACGGCCAGTATTGTCCTGCTGAATACGACAGTGTGATCTGGGATTTAACCAAAGCGGCAACCGACTCCGGAATTATCATTATTGCAGCAGCAGGAAACGGAAATCAAAATCTTGATGACCCTTTTTATGCAGCCTATAATGCAAGAGGAAACAGCGGAGCTATTATTGTAGGTGCTGGCTCTCCCAATACGACCCATTCCAAACTGAGTTTCAGTACATTCGGAAACAGAGTGGATGTACAGGGCTGGGGAAGCAATGTTCTGGCAGCTGGATACGGCTCGTATCAAAAGTATGACAACGACAATAACAGAACCTATAATTATTTTAGCGGAACAAGTTCTGCAACTCCTGTGGTAGCTTCTGCAGCGACATTGATTCAGTCTTATTACTACCAGAATACAGGTCAGTATCTGACTCCTGCGGCGATGAAAAACTTATTGATCTCTACAGGAATTCCTCAGGGTGGTACTGTTGTCAATCAAAAAATAGGACCTTTCCCTAATGTAAAAAATGCCATATTACAACTGGAAGGTAGTTTTGTAGCCAAAACCAAAATTAAGGCTCCTTTAGAAATTAAGATCTATCCTAATCCTGCTACCAGCTCTATTGCGATTCACAGCAATGATGCTAAAAATCTTGATTTCGAAATTATCAATATGCATGGACGAATAGTGGCAAAAGGTTCTGTTTCTCCTGATGAAAAGATCAATACTTCAAATCTTCCGGTAGGCCAATATATCATTAATATCACTGAAGGACCAAGAAGAGTGGTTGAAAAATTCACCAAATTATAATATAAATACACTCAGATATATTTAAGAAAAGTAATGAGGCGGCCTAAAATAAGGCCGCCTCATTTTCATTAAGAAACGCGAAAATAGCTGTATCTTGCTTTCTTTTTAATGTAAATAAAAAATGAACGGGGAAAAGGATTTAGATAAGCTTTTAAAAAGTATGAAGCCAAAGCATAATGCTGGTGATTATGTCTTTTGTACAATGAAAAATGCCGAAAATTTTGATTTAACGAATATTGAAATGTTCTTCAGAGAAGATGAAGGATTCACCGTTATTCTAAAAAAGGAAATCGCAGACAGACTACATCTGGAGTATTCCGTCATCATGTCGTGGATAACGCTAACCATACACTCTTCACTGGAAGCTGTAGGATTAACGGCTGCTTTTTCCAAAGCTCTTTCTGAGAATGGAATCAGCTGTAATGTGGTAGCCGCTTATTATCATGATCATATTTTTGTGAATAAAAAAGATACTGAAAAAGCCATCGACGTGTTAACAAAATTATCAGAATAAATACTTGTTGTATAAAAAATGCTTTTAAAACCGACAAAAACAAGAGACTGCCTTTTCAGACAGTCTCTATTATTTTAATAGGTACAAAAATTATTTCGCAGGAATACTGCTGAAATTAAGAGCTATTTTAAGATTCATATCTGAAGTGGTCTGATTTTTCAGTTCATACACAGTTCTTACCGTAAGCCCTGAACTTTTCACTACCTCATCTAAATATCCTGTATCATTCAGATCCAGATTTAAGCTGGAAGAGTCCGTTGTTATATTGGAACGTGATGCTACCAACTTCTCTCCTGTTCCACCAGATGAAACATAAACTTTCACGGATTTTACAGCACTAAGATTTCCACCTGAAGGAGAAACTACAGAAATTTTAGCATCTGAAATTCTTACATCCTTAATCTTTGCGTTATTATTTCCTCCAAACCATGTCTGCACATTTGTAGCTGTAGAGGTGGAAGAAACTTCTTTATCTGCCGGCACTCCCGTGGATACCAAAACATTGGCCGTATACGGAAATGTATTCTGAACCAGCGACTGTACTGTTCCACAGCTTACTACTACTGCTGAAACTGCCGCGGTCATTAGAAATATATTTTTCATAATTTTAAAACTTTAGTAATGAGTTTGCAGAAACTATACCAAATAGGCAAAACTTATTCTACACTTACATTAAAACTTCCTATTGTATTACCGGAAGCCATGTTACTTTTCCCGATAATCAGCCATACTTCACCTTTTCCTTTGGTCTCGTAAGTGATTTCTCTACTGAAAGGACCGTCGTAATCTCCGTTGGGAAGTTTGATCTGATTGAATCTTATATTAAAGTCTTTTTCATTCGTTGAAATCTTAGCTTTAATAGTAGGTTTGTCATAATGGGTCAGTTTTAAAACGAGTTCCTGACCATCTTTTGTGAATTCTTCTCCCAGTGTGAAAGGAAGCTGAGACGCATCTGCCGTTCTTATGATCTGGCCTTCTTTCTCGCTTCTCATCACCCCTTTTCGCAGTACTTCTTTGGTAACGGGAGCATTGTTAATGATTGAGTCTTTCTTTCTAAGTTCAGCGGAATCTGCTTTTGCAGATGCATCCGGCATTTCTGTGACCACAGCAGAGTCCATATTCGGAGTATCTGATATGTTCGCTTCTTTTTTACACGAAATAATAATCAATGGAATTAACAATAAGGATTTTTTCATAATAATTAATCTTTTAATGTTTCATAGTAAAGGATTTTTGAAAGGAAAGACTTGCCTTTTTCTCCTTTAACTTTTTCAAGTACTTTCTTTTTAAGCTGCGAATCATTTTTTTCATCTGCATACTTCAGCAGCCCTCTTTCACTGAAATTGATTTGCTCAAGGTGATAGTTCACGGCAAAATCTTTACGTTTCATATTCTGGGAAGTAATAATTCCGCCCCAGTTGACATAACTGCAAGCCAAAATTGTTCCATAAAAATACCAGGGCACCGCATTGAACAGGAATGCATTTCTTTTTTTCCTTTGAATTTTAATGAAAGTAAGAGCCAGCCCAATCAGAGCCAACAAGAGAAAAGCAAACACCCCAAGCCTTTTGTAAGTAAATCCGTAACTGACAATATATTCGTAGTTTTTTACTGCTGCAGAAAGGACAAGAATGGCATTCAGGATGATCCAGATTCTGGCCAGCATTTTCATCAGCTTTGCTTTAGGATCAAAGTTGAATCCTGATTTAAAATAAAACATAATCACCAATACGGCCATCACAATGGACATGATCACAGCATTCACTCTTTCATGGGTTTCTTCGGAAAGCTGAACCGGAGTTTTTGACACTTCATAGAACTGTTCGTAATTATAGGTGATAATAAAAAATATCAATAAAATATTCAGGCAGAAGAAAGAAATAACGCCACTTATCCTTTCTGCATCAAGATCAAGGAAAGAATAGGTTGCCTTCTGGATTTTAGATGAGTCCAGAAAGTCATCATCCAGCAAATGATTCTTTTTGTAAATGAATCGTTCCACGGCATAGTTCCAGTAATTGAATGCGATAAAAAAGCCCAGAACCGAAAGCGCCAATAGCTGCCACACATTAATATCCAGCTCATAATCCCTGAAAAGCGATGCAAAGTGATCACTCCCCGCAGAATAGATCCCAAAAAATATAGAGATAAAAACGAGCGGAATAACGATGAATGCCAATGTTTTCTGCCAAACGCCGGAAATATTTTTTTTAGGCAGCCATTCATCAAAACTGAAGAACCTGAAAAGGGAGGTAAAACTGTTGATGATAAAAACTGGGACCAGGAAAAGTATTTTCAGTTTCCTGTTTCTTGAGCGGTAGCCCAGTAAAAGAATGGAACTTACAACCGCCAGTAAGGAAGGAAAATCTCTGTACCAGATAAAAGCAAGACTTGACAGGATACTTGTAACGAAAAGTATCAGGAAGATTCTTGTTCTGTTTCTTTCGGGTGTTTTGAACAAAGTCAGCAATGCGTAGACGATACCCAAGATACCGAGATTCATTCCAATATCCTGATCATAGAATAGAATGACGAACAAAGCGGCTGTAAGGAATATATGATGATGTGTTTTCATGATGGAAAGGTTTAAGGTTTAAAAATTGAAGCATTTAAAAATTTAGAGGATCTTAATGGTTTATGGTAATGTGTTATTTTTGATTTAATGATCCCGGAATTGAAAAATTTATGGATTGGAATTAAGAATGATAAACATGTAGAGCATTGTGATGGGAATATTGACCAGGAGCAGCAATACAGAATTTCCGGAGGATTTCTTATCAGAAATATCTGTAAGGAATTCTAAAAGTTCATAGAGCAAAACAAGCATATTCACTACCGCAGTGATGATCACAAAATAAAACCCTAATATCAGTAGAAAGTCTGCTTTTGTTATCAGATACAATATTAACAGCAAAGTCCCTGATAGAAACGAGGTCAGAAAAGTGTTCCGGCCGAGTGTACTGTATTTTATTTCCTTCATGATTCTTCGTTAATAGAGTACTGCCGGTTCTTTCTGCTGGATATAGTCTTTCAGGTGGTCGAAATTCTGCCACAGTAAGCTTTCAAAATCCCAGTGATAGAAAGGCCGCATGCTCTGCCCTTTTCTGTATGCGTTTATATATAATTTCAGATATTCAGGAAGAATCAATGTTCCCAATACGACTGCTGCCAGGAGATGGGCATTAAGCTTACCGTTTCCCAGGAGAAGGTATTGCATAGCGATTTCGTCTTCAAACTGGGTCCCGCATCCGGTGATCAGATGATGAACGTCATGGTCTTCCATTTTGGGGATCATAGAAAATCCGTGTTTTTTATAAAATTCGCCCAGTTTCCTTCCCAGGGAATCTTCCTGGAATTGCAGCAGCTGTTCTTGATTGAACTGCCATTGTCTTTTTTTCTTTTTAAAATATTTTCTGTAGAGTTTCTGGGTTTTATCGTAGACAAAAAGCAGAAATTGAACACGTACTTTTTTCATAATGTATTATTTAAATATTAGATTAATGCCTAGCATCACATAAAGGAAACCGATTGGGATATTGAACATAATGAGGCCAATTGCTTTTAAACAGGCATTCATTTTCAGCTTTGAGGCAAAACCGTACAGAAGAAGACCGATAACCGCCAGCAGATTAGCCATTATCCCATAAAAAAGAAAAAAAATTCCCCATTCTACAAACCAACCGCTTTCAGTGATGAAATATCCTGAGAAGAAAATATTCCCAAGTAGAAAACACAATCCAAAAATGTATTTTCCAATGTTTACAATTTTATGATCTTTCATAGCCCGTTTAGATTAAGTCCTATTGCAGCATAAAGAATTGCGATTGGGATGTTGATCATGAGTATACCGATAGCTTTGAGGCAGACATCAGACTTTGACTCATGAACAATTCCATAAATCAATAGTCCCAATGCGACAAACATGTTTAAAGCTGTTCCGAAGACAAGCAGAAGAAAACCGTAGTAAGCAAAGTCATCAATCTTTGTGATCAGATAACCGAAAAGGCAGATATTTCCCAGCGCAAAGCACAATCCGAAAATATATTTTCCAATGTTTATAATTTCATGATCTTTCATACATAATATTATTAAGCTTGAGTTAAAGTAAAGACGGTAATTTCGGGACGCACCATAAACCTTATCTGGAAAGAATGGCCAATAGCCCGGTTGATGTACAACATTCTTCCATCCTGAAGATCTATTTCCCCTGATACATATTTTTTATTTTCAACAGGAAGGATCGGGGTAATGATCCCCGGAATTCTGCATTGTCCTCCGTGCGTATGGCCGCTTAAGATCCAACCTTGATATCCGTTCCATATATCTCTGTCGCAGGCGTCCGGATTATGACAGAGGACTATATTGGCTTTTGAAGGATGGTAATTTTTCATCACTTGTGTTGGATAAAAATTAGGTGACCACAGATCTTCAAATCCTATAAAATTCAGTCCCTGGCTTTCTTCACTGCTATTTTTAAGCATATGGATTCCAAAATCCTGAAGAATATGGCAGATATTTTCTGAGCATTCTGTATCATCCCAGTTTTTCCCGTAGTCATGATTTCCGAGGATTCCAAATGTCGCCAGCTTTCCATGGACTGCATGTTTCATTACTTTCTTTAAATCTTCCAGCTCCTGTATGGTTCCATGATTCACAAAATCTCCGGTGTAGACTACAAAATCCGGATTAAATTGCTGTGCTTTTTGAAAAGAATCAATTAGGAAATTCCAGTCGAAACGATCGCCAACATGCAGGTCTGATATCTGCATCAGTGTCTTTCCCTCTAATGTTTCCGGGAGATTTTTAACCGGAAGTTTTCTTTGGACAAATTCTACCCAGAAAGGTTCTACCTGCCAGGAATACAGTGCGGGGAATGCTCCTATCACAGAAAGCTGCGCCAATCTTTTAATGAAATTTTTTCTTGTCATCACTGAAACCTGTATGATTTAAAATCTTCGTTTAATTTCCTGCGAATGGACTTCCGAAAATCCCTACCGCCAACTCGGCCCAGATCAAGGCCAAAACGATCAATACGAAAACGCAGATCAGGATTCTATGGCTTTGTTTTTTAATTTTGTGTCTCACTAAATTGATGAGGAATGTAGTGCTAAAGAGTAAAACTCCTGCGATCAGAAAATCTGTAGCTGACCAATTGACCTCCTTAGAAATTATATTCCCTACCAATGGAATACACAGCAGAACTAACGGAAGAGCATAAATCGTGAGTGTTTTTTGTTTTTGTATCATCATTTTATTTAATTTTAATATTATAAAGTACTTTGTATTTCAAAGTTAATTTTCAAAAAAATATAGAGTTTATCTTCCCAATAATTTTTCAAGAGCATCCAAATGGTCATTAAAAGCCTGTCTTCCGTTTTGCGTCACACGATATGAAGTTTTAGGTTTTTTGCCTACAAATTCTTTTTTCACTTCAATATACGTTGCCTTTTCCAAGGCATTGCTATGGCTGGCAAGATTACCATCTGTAATTTCTAAAAGTCCTTTCATTTCAGAAAAATCAACCCAGTCGTTGACCATTAGAACGGACATGATGCCCAATCTTACACGGCTTTCGAATTCTTTATTGAGTTGGCTGATTTTAATCATTTTAATGTTATCTTATCTATACGGAAATAATCGTATAGTGCCGGATCTACGGCTATTGTTTCTTTATTATGGTAGAGAATTCCCCTTTCCTTTATAATTTCATACCTGAAAAACATGTTAAACAAAAAGCTTCTTCCGAAAACTGCTGCAAAAATAAGGATTAACAAGATGACAAGCTTTTTCATTTCCGGACAAGGACAATTTTTATTTATATTTTTTATGCATGATCAATCCATACACAATATGTAAAATTCCAAAACCGATAGTCCAGAATAGGAGCCCCCAGCCTAGAAAGAACAGAGAAATCAATCCTAGTATGATCTGGCAGTATCCAAGATATCTGATATCTGTCAACGTATATCTTTCTGCACTGACTAACGCAATTCCGTAAAAGATAAGCGTAGCCGGAGCCACCCATACAAAAAGGTGATGAAAAAGAAGGGCGAGGCAAAATATCCCGCCTGTTACCAAAGGAACAGCAAAAGTTAACAGCAGACGCTTCGTTGTCGCATCCCAAATCTTTTGTCCTTTCTTTTTGCTTTTGTTGGCTGTGAAAATATAACCACTAAGAATTGCCGTTAATAAAATAACAGTTCCAATAAGGACCAGTTCTTTCACCAATGCCGGACTGAAAATATTCCTGGCGCCATCAAAATAATCAATTCCTTCTCTTTTAAAAACAAAATACACATATCCTGCACCTATTAATGCTGCAAGGCCGGCAACAACCCCAGACAGTCCACTCAATGAAATGAATCTGGAAGACCGCTCCATCATGGAACGGATATGAGATAAGTCTTCGTGATAGTTTTTTGAATCCATAAAAAGAACTTTGAATTACAAAGTTATAATTTATTTTGAATCTGCCAATTTATTTTTAAAAATTTTACACTTATTTTTTTACCATCGAATTCATGCAATCCCTAATTTTAGGAAAACAGAGTTGGACTGGTATTCATCTAAAAGAATTATCCGGACATTTAAGGAACTTACTATGGCAGATATTTTAATCGTTCTTTCCATTCGTGAATTTTGAACGGACCATCACAAAAAAACCGCTGAAATGATCAGCGGCTGTATCATCATGATCAACAAAAAATTATTTTGCTCTCAGTCTTTCTTTAATAGATTCAATATTTTTCTTTGCAGAGTCTTCAAGAATCAAACTTGCGCTCATGTGGATTCTCGCAGGCATCAGTTCATTGAAATGATCTGTTCCTTCCCAGGATACTTTTTTAATTAAAGCTAAAGCGTCACTGCTTCTGGAAGCCAGTGTCTGCATAAATTGGTCTAGTTTGGAATCCATCTCTGCAATGTTTTCAGATACGGAATGATAGACATTGTGCTGTTCTGCCCATTCTGCCGATCTGAAGTCAGCATCAATCGCCATGGCAGAGAACTGTGATTTTCCGATCTTTCTTTCTACGTATGGCCCGATCACGAATGGCCCGATTCCTAAATTGATCTCAGTAAGCGCCAGTGCTGAATCTTTAGTGGCAAAACAGTAATCTGCCCCGCAGGCAATTCCTACACCTCCACCGGTTGTTTTTCCCTGAACTCTTACAACGACTATTTTTCCGCAGTTTCTCATGGCATTCAGAACTTTGGCAAAACCTCCGAAAAACTTTGTGGAAGCTTCTAATTCTTCAATGGCCAAAAGCTCATCAAAACTTGCTCCTGCACAGAACGCTTTTTCGCCTTCACTTTTTACCAGGATCGCTTTCACTTCCTCTTTAGCTCCTTCTTCCAGGATGGTTTGAGCAAGCTTTTCTAAAATGGCACCCGGAAGTGAGTTGCTCTTCGGTGTTCCGAAAGTAATTTCGGCGATATTGTTTTTAATTTCTGAGGCTACGAATTCGTTCATTTTTATTTTAATTGGATTCTTACAAAAATACTAAATACCGCTCTTCCGAAGAAAATTATGAGAGATAAATTACAGATTAAACTGTACGCCTAACCTGCGTCTGTTTTTCGCCATATAAAACCTTTATAGATCAGTGATAGAAATAACCCCATTACGTATAAATACGGACTCTCCAATTTGGTATTTTCTACTCTAGTAACGCCTTTTAATATGTTGTTCCTTTGACTTATCAAAAAAACTCACAACCACCGGCGGAATCCGAAAAGCCCAAAACAGAGTAGGAAAATTTAATAACTGAAAAAACTATTATCATGGAAGAGTACATTGGAATTGTAAAATTATTTGCAGGCAATTTTGCCCCTAGAGGCTGGTTATTTTGTGACGGAAGCTTATTAAGTATTTCAAGCAATTCTGCATTATTTTCAATTTTGGGAACCACTTACGGCGGTGACGGAGTCACTACTTTCGCCCTTCCAAACCTAAAGGGAAGGATGGCCATAGGCGCCGGAAATGTGAACAGTAATGAATATTATCCTCTGGGAGTAATGGCAGGAACTCCTCAAAATACGATCATGGCACAAAATCTTCCAAGCATCGGGTCCGGCTTTCAGCTGAAAGTGGCCAATGCCAATGCAACTTTGCCTGCTCCGTCAGTTAACACATCTATTGCTATTACAGGGAACCAGGTAGGGAGGGATTTTACGGCGATTCCAAGCTTTGTGCAGGCTGATCCTGATACCGCTCTTAATGCAAGATCTATATCCTACATCGGACAGAATATTCCGATGAATAATATGCCGCCTTATTTAGGGCTTAATTACATCATTTGTGTAGAGGGAATTTATCCTCCACGCAGCTAAAAAACAACCTATTTAAAACCTAAATCATGAAAAGAACTATTTTTTTAACCATCTGTAGTCTGCTCATATCTTTATTTTCATTTGGACAGACGAGTACAGAACAATTTGAAACTGAATCAAATGCAAGTCCAACCTTCACAGATAACGGCGTAATATTCAATGTTATCTCTTATGTAGGAACTTTTGATATTCAGGCCAACTACCCGGGGACAGGCTGGAACGGGACAGCTAATGATAACAGATATATTGATAATTCCGGATCTGTTGCCACTGATGCTTCTTTTAGTATCAAGACAACAGGGAACTTATTTAAAGTAAACCGATTTTGGATATTCCTTTCTAATAATGCATTAAATCAAAATGTTGTTGGAAATCTTACCGTAACCGGAAAGTTATCAGGGGTCACTAAATTCACCCAAACCAAGACGACTGGTTTTGTAACATCTCTGGGTTCAACGAATGGGTATACTTTAATTGATTTAACCAATCTGAATGGACAAAACTATTCGAACATTATTATTGATGAGCTTCGGATCACTTCAGGCGGGGCCTATACCTATGTAGGTCTGGATGCATTTACTTGGGTAAAAGATACAGGTATTGTACTGGCAACTGATGAAGTTAAAACAGCCAAAAACGAACTAGCCGTTTATCCTAACCCTACCAACGGACCGCTTTCGATTAAAACGGAAGAAAATACAAAGGCGGAAATTTACAGCCAGGATGGCAAACTGCTTAAAAGCTTTGAAATGAATAAAGGAACTAATCAGGCCGACATCTCGGAACTTTCAAATGGCGTTTATATTCTCAAAACACCATCAGGATCTTCCAAGATTATCAAAAAATAAAATTTTTCATAAGATTTGTGCCCCGAGAAGATTCTAATGCATAAATGAGAAATCCCTTGGTTATTCAGGGGATTTTTGTTTTTATCTGGTCCATTTATGAAGGTACTCTATTTTTTTAATGCTAAAATATATTTGTCGATGTACAGCTGCTTTTCTTTTGATTTATACTGCTGAATATATCTTGGATGTTCAAGAACGGTCATCTTTTCAAATAACTGAGCTTCTTTATTGAGTGCTGAAATAAATTCTGAATTCTTTTTTCCGAGAACAAATACTTCGGAAGTATCCACGCCCAGGCTGATATGCTTCTTCAGTGAATCTATCATAAAATCTTTTACGGCTTCAAAGAGTTTTTTATCATCATAATAATTCGCATTCAGCCAACCGGTCTTTGCTTTTCTGACAATGGCTAGCGGAAACGGTGAATTAATATAAACGTCTTTATAAAATTCTTCTGCTCCACCATATTCAGCGATCATATCGTACATAAAAACCGAGGAAACTTCATGAGTACGGGCCGACTGCATTTTAATTCCGCAGACAGCCTCCAACCTTTTGGTATCAGTAAACGGTACACCTGTCACTCCTGCTCCATGCCGGCTGGGATTGATCCCGATGATGAATTTTCTCCGGTTCTGATCATTATAATATTTGTGATAAAACTCCCGCATGACAGTCATGGTTTCCGGATTGTCCAGATAAGGATTTAATGCCTGAAACGTTTCAGGAAGTTCTCCAGTATATTCCAGATTTTCATTAAACTGAATGACTTTATCAGCAAAAGTTTTATACATATTTAGTTTTTCAGAAAAATAAAATTTTCAGGTTGATCATCATCTTTATAATCTTCCTCGTCCCCTTCTTCACTTAAAGCCAATTCAATATCAATAAATTGAATATACAGGCCACAAATTTCTCCATTGACATCATAAGCAAAGTAAACAGGATAACTTCCGTCACCAAAACCACTTGCAAACATCGGAATCTGATAATTGGTACCCGGAACAGTCCAATTGATCCAGTCTCCTGCTTCTCTCTGATTGTTGGGATGGTCATTATAGCTTTGTGCAAAAAGTTCAGCAAAATAATCATCGTAAATATTGCCGAAATCTTTTTCATCTATAAATTGATCTACAAAAGGAAGCACTTCTGCATCGGTAATACAGCCTAAACCGGCATCCACTCCGAAACCAAAAAAATCGTCTTCTGTTACACCCTCCAACTCTTCAATTCCGATAAGGGCTTCTCTGTAAACAACAGGTTTTTCTTTAGTAAATTCAACTTTTACAACAGCATATCTGTCTCCCCAGTCTTCAGATTTCACTACGGCAATGGTCACAGGGAAATTTCCTTTCGGAGCCTGAATAAAATAAGGTGATTGATTGGCATTCAGAGAAACCAACGGATCTCTCACCACCACTTTTCCGGAAGGGAGAGAAACATTTCCAATCTCCATTACTTCCAATTTCTGCTCCAGAATTTCATCTGAAGTGAAATAGGTTTCCAAATCTACGGGGCATGTAAGTACATCTTTTACCTCTTCCCATTTTTGAATCCAGTTTTCGTTCATTTTTTTATTTTATGCTTTGATTAATGTTTAAAAGTATCTGTTTAATTATTCACTATCAAATTCATCTTCACTTTTCAGTCCTTTTATGAAAGTTTCAAAGTCTTTCGCCAGAAATATTTTTTTATAATTATCTTCCTGATCAATGTGAACCACTTCGGGTTCTCCATCTTTTCCACAATTAGAATAATCCAGCAAAACCATATCATGCCCTGCCGAAGGACAATCGCAGATGTAAATCCCAATTGCCGGATATCCCCATTCATCAATCATGAACTGGCTTCCCAATTCTCCGCAGATGGAATAGGTTTTCTCTCTCCCGATTCCCATTATTCCGGTAATGGCAATATGATCATCTGCCCAGGAATTCTCTTCTGATGTAGGGAAACATGATTTTTCTACCAGTCCGCCGTTGTGTAACCTCATCAGTTCGATATAAGAAGCCGGAAGCTTGTAGCCTAACTCTTCTTCTACAGAAGCAATAAGATCATCATCCGGAAATGGTTCTTCATAATCTCTTACTGAATAGCTGCTCGCATTCCAAAAATCCGTAAAGTCATAGTCTTTGAAAAATTGTAGTTCCATATTTTGATTTAAATAAATGAGATTCTGATTGTACTGTAAAAGTAATTATCATTTTTAATAAAAACCCTTTCCTAAACCAAGATTTTTTATACAGCAAAACCTTGACAAGAATTATGAAAAAATCCCTTTCGGTAAAAACCAAAAGGGACTATAAATTTATATTTTATTTTGAATTAAATCAATCCAAACTGCTCAAAATGGTGTGTAAAATGCTTTTTGTGCATCAGTTCCCACATTTCTTTATTCAGTTTTCCGAACACAAAATTCATATGTTCAGCCTGTGAATTTTCCTTGTAATACACTGAAAATCTTTTTAAGTTATCCAGGAAAGACTGTTTGGCAGCCTCAAGATTTTTATGCTTTAATTCCAGCAAAGTTTCATCTTCAGCTAAGAAAGGAGCCGGGAAATCTTTAGGCATTTTTCTGTGGTTATACAGTGAATCCTGCCATTTTTCCAATTGTTCTTCCGGTGTGAAACACTTGTCGGCTTCCGGTTCACCTAAGCTTACCAAGACTCCATGCTCCAGGTGCTCGATCATTTGTTGAGGAGACATTTTACCCCAGTTTAGCGAAGTGGTTTCTGTCAGTCCACCCAATATTTTCTGAACATTTTTCACGTTCAGATCAATGAAAGGAGAATGCTTTGCCACCAATGTTAAGATGGTTGCTACACAAACAACTTCCTCTCTCTGGTTAACTACTTCCACCAACCATTTTACAACACCGGAAGGAATATTTCTTCCTTTTACGCCTCTGTTTATTTTTTCTTTAGCCGTTAAATAAACTGTGATGGTATCTCCCGCATAAACAGGTTTAAAAAATGAGCAGTTTTCCAATCCATAGTTTGCGATAACCGGACCTTTTTTCCCTGAAACAAACAGTCCTGCTGCTGCTGAAAGAATGAAATATCCGTGAGCTACTGTTTTATCAAAAATAGTTCCCGTTAAGCTTGTAGCATCGGTATGTGCATAGAAGTGATCCCATGAAACGTTGGAAAAGTTAACGATATCTGCATCAGTAACCGTTCTTCCTGCTGTTTCTAATGAATCTCCCACTTCAACATCCTCGAAATATTTCTGGAACGGATGTTTGTCCGCATACTTTTTCTCTGCACCCTGCTGATAGACTTTGGTAATAGCGGTCAACACATCCGGAGAACCTTGAATGGCTGTTTTCTGAAGGAAGAAATGAAGACCGTTCAATCCACCCATTTCTTCACCTCCACCAGCTCTACCAGGACCGCCGTGCATCAATGTAGGTAACGGCGAACCATGACCTGTACTTTCTTTGGCATTATCTCTGTTCAGAACAAAAATTCTTCCATGCTGGGAAGCCATTTTCCATGAAGTTTCTGCGATAAATTTTTCGTCGTGTGAAATGATAGATCCTACCAGACTTCCTTTTCCTCTTTTTGCCAGAGCTGCCGCTTCTTCTGCGTCTTTGTATGGCATCAAAGTGGAAACCGGTCCGAAAGCTTCTACATCATGAGAGATATTTTTCTCAAACGGCTTATCGTTTAAGAATAGTTTCGGGCTCATAAATGCTCCGTTATCGTAATCTGCATCTATAAGTTCATGTTTTCCGTCGTAAACTAATTCTGTTTCTGATTTTAAGATATTTACTTTTCTTACCACCTCATCGTACTGCTGCTTTCCTACAAGCGACCCCATTCTGGTTTCTCTGCTTAGCGGATTTCCAATTTTGGTTTGGTCTAAAGCTTTAGATAAAGCGTTCTGAACATCCCCGATGAGGTGCTCAGGAACAATGATTCTTCTGATCGCTGTACATTTCTGACCTGCTTTGGTCGTCATTTCTGTACGTACTTCTTTAATGAAGAGATCAAATTCCGGAGTTCCCGGTTTTGCATCCAGACCCAAAATTGAACAGTTCAGAGAATCTGCTTCCATATTGAATCGTACTGCATTTCCAGCGATGGAAGGCATTGATTTCAGTTTTCTTCCTGTATTGGCAGATCCTGTGAATAGTACAGAGTCACCGTCCTGAACGTAATCCAGGATATTTCCAGGTTCACCGCAAACCAATTGAAGCGCTCCTTCCGGAAGGACGCCACTTTCGATCATGTCCTGAAAAACGGCATTGGTTAGATAAGAACCGTAAGGAGATGGTTTTACAATGGAAGGGACACCCGCCAGCAGTGAGGTGGATAATTTCTCCAGCATTCCCCAAACCGGAAAGTTATAGGCATTGATCTGTATAGAAACGCCTTCACTTGGTGTCAGAATATGAGTGCCCAGAAAAGTTCCGTTGGCAGAAATTTTCTGGGTTTCGCCATCTACCCAAAACGGAGTGTTCGGAAGCATTCTTTTGGCTAATCCGGAATAGGTAAAGAAAGTACCGAAACCTCCTTCTATGTCTACCCATGAATCTGCATGAGTAGCTCCGGTTTTATATGATAATTCGTAATATTTTTTCTTTCTTTCCAAAAGATAAAGAGCCACTTTTTTCAGCATCTCCCCTCTGTCATAGAACGTCATGGAAGAAAGGTTCTTGTAGCCTACTGTTCTTCCGTAGTCAAGAGCCTGCTCAAAATTAAGCCCTTCTGTATCTGAAACAGCGACCTGCTCGCCTGTAACGGCATTGTACAAAGGCATTCCGTTTCCGGTACCTTCTACCCATTCTCCGTAGATGTAATTTTTCAGTTTTTCCATATTATTTTTAACTTTTTACCTGACTATTATTTTTTAATGAGTTTTACTATTTTCCTTCCTGCCATAAACAGCAAGAACAGAATAAGGGAAAAATCCAGAATCAGGACTGCATCTACAAACAGAGTGTAGAGAAAGTCCTTCTGCTTCAATTTTCTGATCACGGTCTCTGATTCTACATGTTCCAATGCATCAGAAATACCCACTGACTCCCATAATAGATAGAACCCAACACAATTGGATCCAATAAGAGCAATGAACAGGAAAATCCAATATTTTTTCAGAAGATCCATTATTTCTTTTTTTGAAGCTCCAGCGCTTCTTTCAATGTATATTTTTTATATTCGATACCTCCCGCATCTTTAGCGTAATCTTCTATGGTCTTGCCAAATCCTGAATTCTTTCTCAGCTCGTTGACATGGACCGGATCTTTTATAGGCCACACAAATGATAGCGTTTCCATTTTCCCGTCTTTTGTCGAAAAAATAGAGCGGATC
The DNA here is from genome assembly GCF_025153485.1 of Chryseobacterium pyrolae. Lineage (NCBI taxonomy): Bacteria > Pseudomonadati > Bacteroidota > Flavobacteriia > Flavobacteriales > Weeksellaceae > Chryseobacterium > Chryseobacterium pyrolae. The sequence goes on along the minus strand of NZ_JANZQH010000004.1, from coordinate 352,938 downwards.
TGTGTTCCATAGATCTGTTCTTTGTTGTCGTACATCAGCTTTCTGTCCAGCATCATGGCGTAGAGTCTGAATGGCAATTCTTTTTCGTCTGTTGCTTTTTTGATCAGAGGAAAATATTTTTCAATTTTAGGGGAATGCTGGATAACATTCCATACGGCATAATTCTCAGGTTCGCCCACCATAGATTTTCCTGGGTACCCATATTTTTCAATGATTTTCTCTACTTTAACAAGGTTCTCCCGATCCTGATCGTTCATCTTTTTGGTGAGTCCGCTACCAACATCTTCCTTGGACAGGTTTTTCTCTTTTATGATCTCGGCCTTTCTTTCGGGCGTAATATTGGGTTGCATCAACTCCCGGTAGATCTGGTCGTCTTTATAGATCTGTGCTAGCTCTTTCTTAAGTTCGAGATTGAGTGATTTTTCTTCAGTTTTCTTATCACCTCCGAACTTTAACACTTCTTCCAAAGTATAGTTTTTAAAAACAAATTCCTTTCCGTAGAGACGTTTAGCATTATCTTCTACCGTTTGATCAAAACCTGCTTCTTTCCTGAGTTTGTTTACGTTTTTAACATCTTTAATAGGCCAGATAATAGGCTCGCTTTCTTTCTCTCCGTCGTGAGAAGAAAATCCCTGAGTTCCGTAGATCTGCTCTTTTCCATCATGCATTAACTGTCTGTCCAGCATCATGGCATACAGTCTAAACGGAATTTCTTTATGATCAGCAGCCGTTTTAATAATTGGCATATACTGATCTATTTTCGGAGAATGCTGAATAACCAACCAAGCTGTTTTATTCTCGGGCTCTCCTACCAGAGACTTCCCCGGGTAGCCATTTTCTGCAATAATTTTTTCAACTTTTTTGAGATTTTCATCATCCTGCTCGTCCATTAGCCTCCATATTCTATCCGTAACATCTTCCTTTGTAAGATTTTTTTCTTTCATTACCTTTTCCCTTTGCTCCTGTGAAACATTCGGTTGTATCAGCTCACGATATATTTGATCATCTCTATGAATCTGTGTTAATTCATTTTTAAGCTTCAGATTCATTTTCTTCTGCTGATTTTCCTGAGCATTGATCATAATTGAAAAGAAAACGGCTGTCAATAAATATCTCATGATTTGTGTTTTTAGCTCTTTATTTTTTTGGTTCTTTATACGGAAACAATTTCACCAAACCTTCATACAAACTTCTGTGAAGAATCGTTGCATGATTGTCTCCTTCCATCATTTTATATTCTACCGTCCAGTTTTTTTTATTTGATTTTTTAAGCGTATCATATAGATCTTCTGCGTCTTTGACCATTACCGGATGTTCACCTTTTCCTACAGACACATAAACGAATTTTTTGGTATCCGGAATTGTAGACAATAACTTATTCGCCTGTTTCAAAAGACTTTCATCATCCCACCATAAACTTGGACTGATGATGAAATAATTATTAAACATTTCAGGTTTTTTCAACAAGATTTCTGTTGCCAGAAGTCCGCCAAGAGATTGACCGAACACATAGGTATCAGTAGTCTTAAACTGATTTTCGATATAAGGTTTTAATTCTTTTTCCAGGAAATTAATAAACTTATCAGAATGTCCCGTTGTAGGATAATCTTTCTGTAAATCTTTTAAATCAGTATGAAAAGTGAAATCTCTTTTTCTGTCTATATTGGCAATTCCAACCACAATGGTTTCAGGCATCGCATACATTTGATTAAAAAACTGTACTAATCCTGAAACGTGAATAAAGTCTTCATTCATTGAGCCATCCAGCAGATAGATAACCGGGTATGATTTTGTTTTATCAAAACCTTGTGGCAGATAAATATTTAAAGTTCTGTCTTCATTTAAGATCTTAGACTTGAGTGTTCTGACCTCTCCAATAGTTAACGGTTTTACTTTCTCACTCTGGGCTAAAACCATGAATTGAAAAGCAAACAGCATACTACAGGCAATGAGCATCTTTTTAATCATCTTCTTTTTCGTTTGTATCATACAACCTTATCCGTTTTGAATAAGGTTTAAAAATTTATTTTAAATCTGCCCAGATGCTGTAATCAACAGTTTTGGTAGGAATCTGCTCTACATATTCAGAGAACGGTTCACATGGCAGAATAGCATCTTTTCCTTCTCTTGCCAACTGTTGGTAAAGCTTGGTTCCTTCCGTTTTCCAATGGATCATTTCATCGGAAACATCGCGGATAATCTTTGCAGGGCTTCCTACGATCAGTTTTCTGGGTCCGCACGTAAAATTAGCAGGAACAAATGCCAGAGCCCCAATGATGCACTCATCTCCGATGACCGCTTTATCCATTACTACGGAATTCATTCCCACAAGACAGTTTTTACCGATATGTCCTGAATGGATGATCGCGCCATGTCCGATATGGGCCGATTCTTCAAGTATGGTTTCGATATTCGGGAACACATGAAGGGTACAGTTTTCCTGGACATTGGCTCCGTCTTTAATAATAATTTTTCCCCAGTCACCGCGGATCACGGCGTTGGGCCCGATATATACTTCTTCACCGATCTCCACATTCCCAATAATCACCGCCTGCGGATGAATATAAGCAGAGGGTTTGATGATGGGACGGATACCGTGGTATGAGTAGATGTTCATAAAATTTTTGTTAAAAACTTAATTTAACAATGTATCAATCTAACAGTTTACCAATTGAAATGTTTCGACAGATTCGGCATTGCGGGAATTGTTACATTGATACATTTTTATATTGTTACATTATTGAAAAAATTATACTTTTTCGATCACCATTGCATAGCCTTGTCCGACACCGATACAAAGGGTACACAATGCATATTTTTTATCCTGCTTCTGAAGTTCCATAGCGGCAGAACCTATGATTCTTGCTCCTGAAACTCCCAGTGGATGGCCAATGGCAATAGCTCCTCCGTTGGGATTCACTCTTGAATCATCATCGTGTAAACCTAAGCTTCTGGTCACGGCTAAAGCCTGTGCTGCAAATGCTTCGTTCAGTTCAATGATATCCATATCATCAAGGGAAAGGTTTAATCTTTTTAATAATTTTTGAGTAGCTTCTACAGGTCCGATTCCCATAATTCTGGGCTCTACTCCAGCTACGGCAGATCCTAAGATTTTAGCTTTTGGTTTTAAACCATATTTTTTCACGGCTTCTTCGCTTGCCAGGATAAGAGCTGCTGCTCCGTCATTCATTCCTGAAGCATTTCCGGCAGTTACGGTTCCCTCTTTTCTGAAAGCGGGGCGAAGTTTTCCTAAACCTTCCATGGAAGAGGTTGGTTTGATAAATTCATCCTGATCAAAAATTTTAGGCTCACCTTTTTTCTGAGGAATTTCAACTTTTACAATTTCTTCTGCCAGTCTTCCGCTTTCCTGAGCTTTTGTCGCTTTCTGCTGAGACCATAAAGCAAATTTATCCTGATCTTCTCTGCTGATATTGTGCATATCTGCCAAGTTTTCAGCGGTATCACCCATTCCGTCAACTCCGTACATTTCTTTCATCTTCGGATTAACAAAACGCCATCCGAAAGTGGTATCAAACATCTGGCTGTCTCTTCCGAAAGCAGCACCGGGTTTAGACATTACGTAAGGCGAACGAGTCATGTGCTCTACTCCACCTGCAATATAAATTTCACCTTCTCCTGCAGCAATGGAACGGAAAGCATTAGCTACCGCCGACATTCCCGAAGCACAAAGTCTGTTGACCGTTTCACCTCCGATTTTGTAAGGCAGTCCAGCCAATAGAAGAGCCATTCTTGCTACGTTACGGTTATCTTCCCCGGCCTGGTTGGCACATCCGAAAATAACGTCCTCAATTTCCTCCGCAGGAACTTCAGGATTTCTGGCCATAACTTCCTTGATAACCACGGCTGCGAGATCATCAGCTCTTACTTCTGATAATCCGCCCTGTAATTTTGAGATTGGGGTTCTGACGTAGTCTATAATGTATACGTTGTTCATTTTTTATTAGATTTTTAGATTTCAGACTTCAGACTTCAGACATTTTTTAATCTAATATCTGGCATCTGATGTCTTTATCTTTTTATAGTTCTGTTACTTTTTTTCCAATTTTATAGACGGTTCCAACGAATTTTGCGATCAGGTCATTATTTTGATTGGTGATCTTGATGTCGTAAACGGCTGTTTTTCTGGTATCATTGACCAGAATACTTTCTGCTCTGAAAACATCACCTTCTTTTCCAGCTTTGGTAAAATTGATGATACAGTTTAGGGCAACAGCTGCATCTCCGGTGTTGTTGGACGAAAATGCCAGTGCAGAATCTGCAAAAGCGAACGTCACACCTCCGTGAACCGTTTTAAGCCCATTAATCATCTCTTTCTTGATGGGCATTTCTATTAAGCAATAGTTTTCTTTAACTTCGATCATCTTGATATTCATCCACTGGGAAAAATAATCCTGATCGAACATATAATCTGCAACTTGTCTCGGCGTCATAATTTTTTAATTTACCAATGTAACAGTGTAAAAATGTACCAATTATTGTTACACTGTTAAATTTTTATATTGTTACATTTTACGAAGTAAAGGACTTTGTCTGTACCTTTCCTCCTGATATTCTTCATAAAGATTTTGAAGGGTTTCGGAAATTTTTGAATAACCGATTTCTTTTCCCCATGCCAATAATCCTTTTGGATAATTGACTCCTTTCTGCATAGCCAACTCAATATCTTCCTCGTTAGCAACGCCTAATCTTTTGGCTTCTACAGCTTCATTGATCAGCATTGAAATAATTCTTAAAAAAATTTGCTGATACAATGCATCGTCTTTCTGAGCAACAGGCTTTTCTGCACCTTCAGAGTAATCATAGAAACCTTTTCCGGTTTTTCTGCCGTGAAGTTTGGCTTCAGACATTCTTTGCTGAAGAAGAGACGGTTTGTATTTAGGGTCGTTGAAATAATCTTTGTAAACGGTAGTGGTTACGGCAAAATTAACATCAACCCCAATTAAATCCATTAATTCAAAAGGTCCCATTTTGAAGTTTCCTACCGTTTTCATAGCTTCATCAACCTGTTCCGGTGTTGCAAGGTTTTCTTCAACAATTCTTAATCCTTCCCCATAGTAAGGACGGGCAATTCTGTTAACAATAAATCCAGGAATATCTTTGGCAATCACAGGTGTTTTTCCCCAATCTTTCATAAGACTGTAGATTTTTTCCGCTAATGATTTTTCTGTTAATAAGGATGGAATAACCTCAACTAAAGGCATCAATGGAGCCGGATTGAAAAAGTGAATTCCGATGAAGCGCTCCGGCTTCTTTAATTCTGCACCGAGAGAGGTGATAGAAATGGATGAGGTATTGGAACCGATAATACAGTCTTCGGAAACATAGGTTTCCAGCTCGGTAAATACTTTGGTTTTTATGTCTTTGTTTTCGATGATAGCTTCGATCACGAGATCGGAATCTTTCAGATCCTGTAAAGCTTCACCTTTAACGATATTGTTTCTGATTTCTGTGGCTTTTTCCTGAGAAATTTTAGCTTTATCCACTAATTTCTGAAGTGTTTTCTCTAAGCCTGATAGTGCTTTATCAATCTGCGGAGTATTTGCATCGAATAAAACGACTTTGCAGCCCGCTGTTGCAGCCACCTGAGCAATTCCTACGCCCATGGTTCCTGCCCCAATAATTCCTATATTGTTCATGTTCTGTATTATGTAAAATGTACAATGTAAAAAGTATAATGTACAAGGTACGTTGCCATTATCATACTTTTTACATTGTACAAAATCTTTTATTTTCCTTTATAATCAGGTTTTCTTTTCTGTAAAAAGGCGTTTACCCCTTCGATGAAATCTTCTGTTTGTGCAGCCTCCTGCTGTAGATCGCCTTCCAGTTCAAGTTGTTCTTTCAACGTGTTATTGTACGATTGAGCAAAAGCTTTTTTAGTCAATTTAATAGCAGCTGTTGGCATATTGGACATTTTCCCAAGGATCTCCATAGATTTAGGAGCGAATTCTTCTTCTGTGAAAACTTCAGCCACTAAACCGTAAGATTTAGATTCTTCAGCGGATAATCTTTTTCCTGTAAATGCTAAATAATTGGCCAATTGTCTTCCTAATAATTTGGGAAGGAAATACGTTCCTCCCGTATCAGGAATCAATCCTATATTAGAGAATGCCTGAGCAAAATAAGATTTATCCACAGCTAAAACAAAGTCACAGATCAAAGCTAACATAGCACCGGCACCTACTGCAGGACCGTTTACCAATGCCACAACAGGTTTTTTACAACGTGTGATTTCTGTTACCAAAGGATTGTAGTAATCTACTACGATTTTTCTGATGATATCGTTATCATGGTGCTCGTTGCCCTGTACGAAAGCATCATCTAGGTTCTGACCAGAGCAGAAAGCTCTTCCTCTTCCTGAAATTGCCACACATCTTACTGTAGGGTCTTCACTACATTCTTTTATAAAATCTTTCAGATCTGATAAAGATGGCTTTGTAAGCGCGTTCATTGTTTCCGGCTGATTGAGGTAAGCAATTTTCAGTTTCCCGTCAAAATGCGTTTCGATATCGAGTTGTGTATACATGGTTTTAAATTTAAAAATTAAATGATTAAAGAATTAAAAAATTACACTGCTCTAATTTAACAATATAAAATAATGTGGCAATCTCTTTCATATAACAATCTAACAGATTAACGATGCAGCAAATAATTTAACAATGTAGCAGTTTACCAATTATTCTGGCATTGGTAAACTGTACATTGATTCATTGTTACATTAAATACCCAGTTCCACAACATTGATCACCGGAATTTCGGGATCGGGAACCTGGGATAGTATGTTTAAAATATTGTTTTGCATGTTTTTTATCTAGAAGAAAATATTATTTAGGTCATTAAATAAGTACGTTGTTATAAAAATTTTCGTGAAAAATTGTACCGACAGCTTGATCTAGAATCGCCTCAATTGATGCATTATAAATCAAATTATCTTTAACCAAAACTCTTTCGCTTCGTATATATAAACCTCGTTCAATATTTTCAATAGTATTAGCAGTAACGCTCACAACATTATCAAGTGAAGTACCTGTATTTATAATAATTCCGTATCCTTTATTATTACTTGATATAAAATTGTTATTAATGAGTACTCTTCCCATAAATTTAGAATCTACATCCAAACCATTTATCTGAACCCCTACAAACCCATTAAAATTGAGTTCTGGTCTTCCATTAAGATGATTATCGTTGATATAAATTTTTTCTATTTTTTTAGGTTTAAGTGGAGTATTATTAAATCCTGTTTTAAATCCTTCTACATTAATACCAATTCCTATAAGGTTAAAACCCTGATTATTATTGATTGACACTACACTTACGTCGCCATGAATTTTGATTCCATATCTTAAATTATACATTTTATTATTTGAAATCTCAATGTTTTCTGCTGCACAAAAAGGAGAAAGCCCTAGCACTGCAATACCATGACTTAATTCTGTTGCTGCATCCAGAATATTGTTATGAATACTTATATTCTTAAATTTCGTTTGATTATATTTTGCTTCTTCCCTTGAAGCAGCCATAATCATTCCGTCCTGATCAGCAATCAACTGATGGATAATGTTATTACATATAATTCCATTTTCTCTGGTTCCATCAAATCTAATAGCTCCCCATGTCAAGTTTTTAAATATATTATTAGAAACAATAAAATTATTCACATTATCATAAAAATCTATTGCATAGAGTCTGTGTACTCCAGTATGGTTTCTTCCACAATATTCAAAGAAGTTATTGTTTATGAGTACGGATCCTTTTTCTCCCAGCTCAAAAGCAAAAATAGCAACTACCCCATGATCCGGATTATGATTTTCTGCATTTTTGAACGCATTATTTTCCAAAATTACCTTTGCGAAAGGACATTGTGCAACAACTAAATGTTCCATCACATAGATTTGCTCTTGAACATTACTTTCGAAAAGATTATTATTAACATTTATATTTCCATAACAGGAGAAAATACGTACAGCTCGATTATATAAATCAAAAAAATGACAATTTATAATTTCTATATTACTTGATTTGGTAAAAAAGACACCTCCATTGTATTCTTTTTGAGCAGCATCATCTGCGGCACTATAAGTAATTAAATTACTCTTATTCTGATCGAATCTAAGTCCTTCTATGATAACGTTATCACAATTAGTAAAGCTAAAATAAAATCCTTCAAGGCGATCTTGCTCCTTTTTATCTGATTTTATTAATGTATGCTGCTTATCTCCCAAAAGTTTGAAACAGGATATACCCGTAAAACTTAATTGTTCATTAACAATGTATTCTTTTGCATCAAATCTTAAAATCGCCCCTAAATATGCCGCAGTATTAACAGCAGCTAAAATAATTTCCTCATCATTAGCATATCTTTCATTACATCTATACCATTCAATATTAATGGTATTTTCATGTAAAATAGCTTTATAATACAAGCCGTTTTCCTGAATAAGCACTACGCCATCTTCTGGTAAATTAGTTCCAGTGATCTTCTGATAATAAACCTCTTCTCCGGTATGAGGAAAAAATTTATTGAATCCATAATCTGCAGGATTACATGTTGATGGAAATTTCTGGCTGTTGCAATTTGTCATAATAAATGTGTTGTGTTGATTATTTTAAATAAGATCATTAAAAAATGATACTGAAGCAAAACTAAGCGCTGCTAACGACAAAACTTGTCGTATCATTTTGTTATTTACACAATGATGTCATTTATTTGGAAAATGACTTCTTACTATTTAATGACATTTAAAATAATCAAACGGCTCCAGACAATCTAAGCATTGATAAGAGGCTTTACACAAGGTAGATCCGAATCTGCTGATCTGTTTTGAATTCATAGAGCCACAACGCGGACATTTTTTCGGTTTCCCGATGTGATGTTCGTCTGCTCCTTTTTCAGGAGGTGTGATTCCGTAAATACGAAGTTTTTCTCTCGCTTCATCTGTTAACCAGTCTGTTGTCCATATGGGAAACATTTTGGTTACTACTTTGGCATCCCAGCCGTGTTCCTTCATCAATTTTATGATGTCTTCCTCAATGGTAAACATGGCAGGACAGGCAGAATAAGTTGGTGTAATCGTTACTTCACAAGTATTCTCGCCAGTCACTTTTGCCTCTCTTACAATACCTAATTCCACAACATTGATCACCGGAATTTCGGGATCGGGAACTAATTCTAATATTTCTAAGGGATTTTTCATTTTTAAAATGTAACAATTTATCAATCTAACAGTCCAGCAATTAATTGTTACATTGTTAAACTGCTAGATTGTTACATTTAGAATTACCACGTGCATCCCGGATATGCTCTCTGCATATACTGAAGTTCGCAAAGAATAAATCCGAAATATTCTGTATGATATCCTGTTCTTGATTTTGGCTGCATAAATGGATTTACCGGATATTCCAGTCCATATTCTGCAAAATCTTTTTCCGTGATGGCTACAAAGTCTTTGTACAGTTCGTCCACATTTGGAGCGATGTTTAATGCAATCAGATCATCCTCTCCTTCCACTTTGGCAAATAATCCTTTTGAATATTCCCAGATGTTATCAAGTGCTTTCACCAAACGTTCACGGCTTTCTTCTGTTCCCTGAGCGAAAATTTTCATCCAGGAAGAAGCGTGCGTATAGTGATACCTTACTTCTTTTAACGATTTCTGAGCCAAGGCAGAAAGTTCTTCGTCTGCTGAATTTGATAATGCTTCGTACATCAATTTCTGATATACGGAGAATACATATACTTTAAGAATTGTTTGTGCATAATCTTCATTGGGAAGTTCAACCCAATGTGCGTTTACATATTCGTGCTCGTATCTTAAGAAGGCTAAATCATCTTCACTTTTACCGTTATCCGCCACTTTTGATGCATACACATAAAAGTTATTGGCCTGACCAAGTTCATCCAGTGCGATGTTTGTTAATGCAATATCTTCCTCTAAATATGGACCTTCGCCACACCATGCAGACAACCTTTGTCCCATGATGAAGCTATCATCAGCAAACTTTAATAAATAATTATATAATGGGTTCATTGTTTTATTTTTTTTGTAAAACGTAAAATGTCGGTTGTACTTTGTACTTTTTACAGCCTACCTTTTACAGAAAATTACATATTTTTTACATCATTAGGAATATCGTAGAACGTCGGGTGACGGTATAATTTGTCATCTGCCGGATCAAAGAAAGCTTCTTTGTCTACTCCTTCTGAAGTCACAATATATTTACTTGGAACTACCCAAACAGAAGTTCCTTCTTTTCTTCTTGTGTAAACGTCTCTTGCATTCTGCAAAGCCATTTCTGCGGTTGGCGCCTGTACTATTCCTGCGTGTTTGTGAGATAATCCCGGTTTAGTCTGAATAAACACTTCCCACATATCTAAATTTGCCATAATTAAAATTAATTTAACAATGTATCAATCTAACAATTTACCAATGATGAGATTCTTCGTTTTGCTCAAAATGATAAATTGATTGTTACATTTTTATATTGGTATATTCTTACATTGAAATTTTTTCCTGTTTCTCTGCAAAAGCTATCGCTGCTTCTTTTACCCAAAGGTTTTCCTGCTGCGCTTTTACTTTGGTCTGTAATCTTTTCTTATTACAAGGTCCGTTTCCTTTTAAGATTTCCATGAATTCATCCCATGGAAGTTCTCCGAAATCGTAATGCTGTCTTTCCTCATTCCATTTAAGATCTTTATCCGGCATGGTTAATCCTAAAAATTCAGCCTGAGAAACGGTCACATCGATAAATCTCTGACGAAGACTGTCATTACTCTCTCTTTTTACTCTGTAATTCATAGAGATTTTAGAGTTGGGTGAGCTATCGTCATTCGGGCCAAACATCATTAAAGCAGGCCACCAGAAACGATTTAACGAAGCCTGAGCCATTTCTTTCTGTTGTTTTGTTCCACGGCAAAGCGCCATCAGAATTTCGTAGCCCTGTCTTTGGTGGAAAGATTCTTCTTTACAGATTTTCACCATCGCTCTTGAATAAGGACCGTAAGAATTCCCCATCAACATGACCTGATTCATAATCGCTGCACCATCAACCAACCAACCGATGGCACCAATATCTGCCCAACTCAATGTCGGATAGTTGAAAATACTTGAGTATTTCGCTTTTCCTTCCAACATATCATCATAGGTCGCGTCTCTGTCCGCTCTGATGGTTCCGTTTCCTAAAGTTTCGGTTGCAGAATACAGATATAAACCGTGACCTGCTTCATCCTGAACTTTAGCTAAAAGAGCCATTTTTCTTCTCAATGAGGGTGCTCTGGAAATCCAATTGGCTTCCGGCAACATTCCGACAATTTCAGAATGGGCGTGCTGTGAAATCTGGCGAACCAACAGTTTTCTGTAATCATCGGGCATTACATCCTTTGGTTCTACTTTATTTTCGTCGTGTACGTACTGTACAAATTTTTCTAAATCCATTTCTCTTGTTTTTTTGTATTAAAGTAAAATGTCGGGTGTACAATGTATTTTGATATACTTTTTACATTGTACATTTTACATTTTACAAAAAAATTAAACATCATAATTAAGCATCACCACATTCGTAGTCGGGTGACATTGACATGTCAGAACATAACCTCTGGCTACTTCGTCCTCGGTAAGCGCGAAATTTTTCTCCATGAAAACTTCTCCTTCCAAAACCTGCGCTTTACACGTACAACAAACTCCTCCTTTGCAAGCAAAAGGTACCGGAAGATTGTCTTTCAATGCTTTATCTAAGATACTCTCTTTTTTAGAATTAAGGTGGAACGAATATTCATCATCGTCAATAATGACCGTTACCATACTTTCCAAATTGGCAATGGCCTTAAATTCATCACTCATCTCCTCAGAATTTTCTTCGTCAGGAGCTGTAAAATATTCAAATAGAACCTGAATAGCAGGTACTTTTTTATCTTTCTTTAAATAATCAGAAATACCTTTAATCATTTCTGCAGGTCCGCAGATGAAATAAGTGGATTCTTTTACATCAATATCTGTATATCTTTCAAATAACTGCTCCAGTTTCTCAGCAGAAATTCTTCCTTCAAATACAGGATCTTCATGTTTTTCACGGCTCACTAAATAAATCACTTTCAATCTCCCTTTGAAATGCTCTACCAACTTATCAATCTCAGTTCTTTTCATCACATGATTCATGCTTCTGTTGCTGTAGAAAAGATAAGCGCAGCTGTTTGGCTCCTGATAAAGACTTTCCTTAATGTTTGATAAAACAGGGCTGATCCCACTTCCTGCCGCTAAACCTACGTAGGTTTTCACATTGGTAGGATGATAAGACGTATTGAATCCCCCCATTGGAGGCATTACTTCCAGCACCTCATCCATATGAAGATGCTCATTGAAGTATCCGGAAACTTTACCACCTTCTAAAAGCTTTACCAGTACTTCCAGTGTATTGCTTTTTTCGCTTGGAGCGTTGCAGATAGAATAAGAACGTCTTTCTTCATTCCCGTTGATCATCATACGGAAATTAAGATACTGCCCCTGCTTGAACCTGAATTTATCCTTCAGTTCCTCAGGAACTTCTACTGCTACGTTCACCGCATCAGGAGTGTCTTTCTGAACTCTTACCGTTTTAAGTTTATAAAATGAATTCATTATTTTTTAAGTATTCTATTAATTTTTCCGCCTTCGCACTTCGGCAGGCTGTCCTGGGCATGAATTTTCACTTTCGTGGTAATTCCTACCCTCTTTTTTATTTCGTTTTCTATGTTTTTTCCAAAGTTGCCGACAAAATTAAAATAATCATCGGTATCTGTATCTATTTTTTGATCTTTCACCAATTCGTCATCAATTTCTACATCAATATCCAGCGCTACACACATCTGCTCTTTTTCAATGGGAGTCAGGTAATAGTTGGGAACCACTCCTTTTACATGAGAAAATGCTTCTTCGATCTGGCTTGGATACACGTTCACTCCTCTTACGATCAGCATATCATCTGCTCTTCCTTTGATCGGTCTCATCTTCACCATGCTTCGTTTGGCGTTGTCATCATAATAGAGACTTGTGATATCATTGGTCCAGTAACGTAAAAGCGGCATTGCTTTTTTCGTTAAAGTGGTAATCACCAAAACACCTTCTTCCCCGAAAAGAACCGGCTTTTTAGTAATCGGATCCAATATTTCGGGATAAAAATGATCTTCCCAGATATAAGATCCCCCTTTTTCTTCAAAATCCTCCATGGAAACTCCCGGGCCAATAATCTCGCTTAATCCGTAGATATTCGTTGCATGGAGACCCAGTCTTTCTTCAATGTGACTTCTGATAATTTCCGTCCATGGTTCTGAACCTAAAACGGCATATTTCAAACTGATTTCTTCAGCAGTAACACCTCTTTTGGCAAATTCATCGGCGATCGTCAATGCATAAGATGGAGAACAGCAGATCACTTCAGGCTTAAAATCAATAATCAGGTCTACCTGTCTGGCGGTCATTCCTCCTGAAATAGGAAGAACGCTCATCCCTAATTTTTCTGCTCCATAATGAAGTCCCAATCCGCCTGTAAATATCCCATATCCATAGGCATTGTGTAACTGCATTCCCGGTCTTGCTCCCGCTGCATATAATGATCTGGCCACTACTTCACTGAAAAGATCAACATCTTCTTTCGTGTAGCCCACCACGGTAGGCTTTCCCGTTGTTCCGCTTGAACAATGGATTCTCTGCAGTTCATCCTTCGGAACGGTAAACAATCCGAACGGATAATTATCCCTTAAATCCTGTTTGTAAGTAATCGGAAGTTTCGTGATATCTTCAATCGACCTAATATCCTGTGGAGATATTCCTGATTCATTAAATTTTCCTCTATAAAAATCTGATCTCTCTTCAAGATAGCCGACCAAATCTGTCAACCGGTCGGACTGAAGTAGCCTCAACTGGTCAAGCTTTACATATTCAACTGAAAAATCCATATCCTTACTAACTAACATTTGTTAGGTGTAAATTTAAAAAGAATTTCAATCCTGACCAAATATTTATGACTTTTGTCACATTTTGAATGATTCTAAATAACTAAATAGGGATACGATGAGTTATTTTACCTGTAAAAAGTACCAAATATTAGGGTTACATGAGAAGGTTTCTTTATTTGAAACATTAAGGTTTTTTAAAGAGTTAAGAGTAATTAAGGAAATATCAAAGATATTTTTCTGCCGAAAGATTATTTTTTCATGATTAAAATCGTAATGCTAAAATGTTTATCTCGCAGATTAAATAGATTGAGCAGATTCTTCCATGATGGTGTAGAAAATCAAAGATTTTGAAGAAACTTATGTGAACTTCTAAGCATTAAGATCTTTAACTTAACATGTAAACTTTGTGTACAAGAACTTTTGTTCCTTTTGTGGTAAAAAATTATTGCTTTTGATTTCCTAGTAGGCCATACAGAAGCTTAGCCCTTATTTCATCAGTAATTTCGGTGGTAGATTCCGTATTTCTTTTGAACCAGAAATAGGAATTATTAAGGGTATGAAGGATGAATCTTGTGGTAAAAGTTGGTGATTGCAATTCCCAGTTTTCTGCTTTGTAGATCTCGGAGATGAGTTGTTCTACTTCATTCTGATAATTTTTCCTCAGTTCTATGAATTCGGGAAGTCTTTCTTCAAGATGTCTCCATTCATTAGAATAGATGTGGGTAACGTCCCGGTTTTGAAGAACGACGGATAAATGTTTATCGAGGAATAAATTCAGTTTATCCCTTGGGGCAATGTCGGTGTTTTTTACTTCCTGAAGTTCATCAAAAAATTCCCGGGCAATTCCAAAGCAGATCCATTCCAGGATTTCTTCCTTAGAGCGGATATGAGCATACAGCGACGCAGCTTTGATATTAAGCTTTGTGGCCAGATCTCTTACTGAGCTGCCCATATAGCCTTTCTCCTTGAAAAGCTCTACTGCTACGTCTAAAATTTTCCTTTGTTTTTCTTTAAGCTCCATCTGGTAAAATGCAAAAGTAATTATTCTGAGGTTAATACGTCTATTTAACACTATGATTTTAAACACAGAAGCGAGAGTTTTGTTTAACCACCCTGTCAAATCTTCGATTTGCCACCCCTCCACTGGAGGAGAATTTCCCGTTAAGTTGACGTAAAGAAGCGATGAAAGACCTCAATCTTCCCTTCTTTCGATTCTGTATTTTTTCTTACACTGACGGTTTTTCCATTATTTCAAAGCAAATATCAAACAATCGGAAATTTTGTCAAGTTAATTTACCGTTAAAAATAGATATTTCGGAAATTTTGTCTTCTTTTTTTGTAAATTTAATAATTGAACAATTTTTGCGGTAAGGTAATCGATTAAATGATTAAATAATGATGGCATTAAGAAACTGGGCCTTACAATTTAGTTTCTTGATGTCTTTTTAAAAACTGAACCAAAAACAAATTATTACAAAAAACATAAAAAATATGAACTTAAACCAATATACTGTAAAATCACAAGAAGCCATTCAGGCAGCTCAGCAGACTGCTATGGAATTTGGTAATCAGAGTATCGAACCACAACATATACTTGAAGGTATTTTTCAGGTAGATGAAAATATTTCGCCTTTCTTATTAAAAAAATCTGAAGCAGATGCCAATTTGGTAAGAGAGCGCAACCGTGAAAATATTGAAAAACTCCCAAAAGTTGAAGGAGGCAATATTTACTTATCACAATCAGCTAACAAAGTTTTACTGGACGCACCCAACGTCGCCAAAAAAATGGGAGATGAATATGTAACAATCGAGCATTTATGGCTGTCGTTACTGGAAACCAGTTCTGAGGCATCTAAAATGCTTAAAGATATGGGGGTCACCAAAAGTCTTTTGGAAGGGGCTATTAAAGAATTAAGAAAAGGAAGCAAGGCTACTTCTGCCAGTTCGGAAGAGACCTATCAATCCTTAAATAAATATGCTAAAAACTTCAATGAATTAGCAGCGGAAGGAAAACTGGACCCGGTAATCGGGCGAGATGAGGAGATCAGAAGAGTGCTTCAGATCCTTTCCAGAAGAACTAAAAACAATCCGATCCTTATCGGGGAGCCCGGTGTTGGTAAAACAGCAATCGCTGAGGGAATTGCCCACCGTATTATTTCGGGAGACATTCCTGAAAACCTGATGGACAAAACTTTGTACTCATTGGATATGGGTGCTTTAATTGCCGGGGCAAAATATAAAGGTGAGTTTGAGGAGCGCCTGAAATCTGTTGTGAATGAAGTGATCAAATCAGAAGGACAGATCATCCTATTCATCGATGAGATCCATACTCTGGTAGGAGCCGGAGGCGGTGAAGGAGCAATGGATGCAGCGAATATTCTTAAACCTGCTTTAGCAAGAGGTGAATTAAGAGCGATTGGTGCTACTACTTTGAATGAATACCAAAAGTATTTTGAAAAAGACAAAGCATTGGAAAGACGTTTCCAGAAGGTAATGGTGGAAGAACCGGATACGGAGTCTGCGATTTCAATTCTTCGTGGTATTAAGGATAAATATGAAGCTCACCACAAAGTAAGAATCAAAGATGAGGCGATCATTGCTGCGGTAGAAATGTCTCAACGATATATTTCAGATCGATTTTTACCGGATAAAGCGATTGACCTTATCGATGAAGCTTCGGCTAAGCTGAGAATGGAGATCAATTCAAAACCTGAGGAACTTGATGTTCTGGACAGAAGACTGATGCAGCTGGAAATTGAATTGGCTGCTATTTCGAGAGAAGGCAACCAGACTAAGATTGATCACTTGAAAGAAGATATTTCAAAAATTTCTGAGGAAAGAAATGAGATCAATGCTAAATGGTTAAAAGAAAAACAAAAATCTGAGGATTTAACGCAGATTAAAAAAGATATTGAATCTTTGAAACTGGAAGCAGAAAAAGCTTCAAGAGCAGGAGATTATGCGAAAGTAGCAGAAATTCAGTACGGGAAAATAAAGGAGAAAGAAGATGCTTTGCAAAAACTGGAACTGGAGATGCAAAATCATCAGAATGAATTGATTAAGGAGGAAGTTACTTCTGAAAATATTTCTGAAGTGATTGCCAAATGGACGGGAATTCCTGTTACGAAGCTTATTCAGTCTGAAAGAGAAAAGTTACTGAATCTTGAGGGAGAACTTCACCATCGTGTCGTAGGACAGGATGAAGCAATCGGAGCCGTGGCAGATGCTATCAGAAGAAACAGGGCCGGATTAAGTGATGATAAAAAACCCATCGGATCTTTCTTATTCCTGGGAACCACCGGTGTCGGTAAAACTGAGCTGGCAAAAGCTCTAGCAGAATACTTATTCGATGATGAGAATAATATGACGAGGATCGATATGAGTGAGTATCAGGAAAGACACAGCGTTTCAAGATTGGTAGGAGCTCCTCCGGGATATGTAGGATATGATGAAGGCGGGCAACTTACGGAAGCGGTACGAAGAAGACCGTATTCTGTAATTCTTCTTGACGAAATTGAAAAAGCACATCCTGATGTTTTCAACACTTTGCTACAAGTTTTGGATGACGGACGTCTGACAGATAATAAGGGACGTGTGGTGAATTTTAAAAATTCGATCATCATTATGACTTCCAATTTAGGTTCACACCTTATTCAGGAGAATTTTGAAAATATTACAGAGGAAAATCAAGACGAAATCGTCAGCAAAACCAAGGATGAGGTTTTTGATCTTCTGAAACAGACCTTGCGTCCTGAATTCCTGAACAGAATTGATGAGGTAGTGCTGTTCCAACCTCTAAACAAAAAAGAGATCGGAAAAATTGTTCAGTATCAGTTGAGAGGGTATAATGATATGCTAGGCAAACGTAATATCATTATGACCGCTACTCAGGATGCTGTAGATTATCTGATGAATAAAGGATATGACCCTTCTTTCGGAGCAAGACCTCTGAAAAGAGTAATCCAGCAGGAAGTTTTAAATAAATTATCAAGAGAGATTCTTGCGGGAACCGTTAATGACGGAGACAGAATCACTTTGGATTATTTCGAAGAAACCGGTTTGGTTTTCAGACCAACCGATCAATAAGTAGTTTTTTTCATATATATTATTTTTGTAAGTAAGTGATGCAGCCCAATCTGCATCACTTATTTTTTTTACATCAAATTTTATCTATATACAGTGATATATTTGTATATTTAGAGAACCAAACAAATTAATAACTAAATAAAATCAGTATGAAAAAGCTAAAAAGAAGCTCATTAAAAACCATTTTAGGAGGGAAAATTGACTGCCGCTGCAATATATTAACTTACCCTGATGGCTCCACCAGCGGAACTTGTGCCACAGAATATTGTTCAGAGATAAACATCAATTGCGGACAGCTTGAATGTCGCCCTTAACCCTATTCACTAAACCATAAAATCATAGCATGAAAAAGTTAAAAAGAAATGATTTAAAGAAAATCAACGGTGGAATTAATCCACTTTCAGAAATTGACTGCTCTGTTGATATGTCCTGCCCTACCGGGCTTTGCTGCTCAACAGGATATATCTGCAGGGATTGGAAAAGGTATCCTTGCATCTAACCTATCAACCGGAGAAAAGTTTTCTCCGGTTTTTTTTTGCTTTTACCCTCATGAAGTTCATAGGATTGCTTCCGATATTTAGTCTTTAAAAAAAAATTAAATTAATACCTGGTTAAATCCAAAACAGTAAAGTGTAGGTTTCTACTTTAACTAATCCCAGTGATAGAACCCAATTGAGGCTATTATAAAATACAACGATCACAAAACATAGAGTTCTCAAGTTACTTGGGAACTTTACTTTTTCTCAAGATTTTATGCAATCCGTAAAAACACGGAAAATTAAGGGGAAAAAACACATGCCAATTCACATAAAAAAACACGAAATTTGCGCTACTAACTAACATTTTTTTATAAAACTAAGATTATGAAACCAAAACCAACTTTAGAAGCCGGGAGCCTTGAAGCTGTTTCAAGTACAAATACGATTGACTCAGGGCTTGTTCAGAAGTTAATAGCCAATTACAGAGACAACCAGATGCAGGCAGTCAATAAAGAATTGGGAATTACTGACTCACACGCGATCTGGTTTGATCTTCCTAAACTGAAAAAATTCATTGCATGTATTGAGGATGAAGCTGCAAAAGTAAACCCTGACGTTTCTGAACAAGACCTGGGTATCAGATTCTATTATGCAGCCTATCCGAAAGCTGAAGACTGGAGTATTATGGACAATCACCCCGTAGAAAGAGAATATGCAGAGAGACACACCCTGGTTATGATCCCTACTTTAAAGAAAGAAGATGAAACAGGTGAAATGCTGCACTATGACTTCTGTCCTTTCACTTCAGAATCCTCACTGGCCATGGCAGGAAAAAGAGTCGGAGAAACTCCTCCCGAAACCATTGCAGAAAATCACGGATCGTTATCACCTCCAGACAATACAATAGGTGAAATATTTCCTTAACACAATCACTAATTTATTTTTTATCACACAATTCGCATGACTGATTTTCAGAAGATACTTCAGGAATCCATGATCTGGACAGAAGGACTCGCCGCCGTTCTATCGGTTGTTTACTATAATCGTTATAATAAGGAAGGGTATTGGAGGTATTTCTCCATTTATCTTATTATTATGTTTGTATCTGAAGTTATTGGGAAATGGGGAGGCTTAATCATAGACTATAATAAACAGAACTTTTATAACTATTTTGTCATCCCTATTGAATTCCTTTTCTTTTACTGGCTATATGCGGCAAAGTCACTGGGCAAACCAAAGCTGTTCTACATCATGTCCGTGTTGTATCTTTTGTCATTTTTATGCACTGAATTTTTCTTCACTACGAAAAAGATCATTCTATCCTTTAATTATACAGTTGGATGCTTGCTCTTAATGATACTAGTGATCATGGAATATTATAAACAAATCAATTCTTCTGAAATCCTGAACTTTAGCAGAAACAAGATGTTTTATATCAACCTTGGAGTGACATTATTTTATATAGGAACGCTGCCATTTTGGACATTCTTTAATTTTATTAAGGAATATAGAGAAATACATTATATTTATTTTTCTTATTTTCTTATGTCAGGAATCATAATGTATCTATTATTTTCAATTTCATTCATATGGGGAAAACAGAGCTCATCTTAGTATTAATTTTATTTAATATATTCTTTGTTCTATTTGTATCCGCAATAATAGTTTACATCAGAAAATACAAGCAGCGCAAAAAAGAATATCTGAATGAAATTGAAATAAAAAATGAAATTCATAAACGGGAGCTTCTGGCTACCCAGCTTGAAATTCAGCAGGCAACGATGCAGCAGATTGGACGCGAACTTCATGATAATATTGGTCAGAAACTGACATTGGTAAGCCTCTATACCCAACAGCTTCTCTATGAAAACCGAGTTCCCGAGGTAAGTGAAAGAATTGATCAGGTTTCCCAAATCATTAACCAGTCGCTGCAGGACCTCAGAAGCCTTTCAAAAACACTGACAGACGATAATATAACCCAAAAGGAAATTGTAACTTTGATTCAGGAAGAGGTAGACAACACCAATACTTTCAAAAGATGCAAAGTCACTTTTAACCACAATTTTAATCAGCTTGATTTGGGATTTGCCCATAAAAACGTATTGCTCAGGATCACGCAGGAATTTATACAGAACAGCATTAAACATGCGCACTGCAAAAATATTTTCATCAATCTCAGTACTTCAGAAGACGTATTATGGGAACTTGATCTCAGGGATGACGGCATCGGATTCGACAGTACTCAAATAAAATCCACCGGCATTGGCCTGACTAATATGAAAAACAGAGCGGCCATTATAGGAGCTGATTTCACTTTTGAAAGCCAGAAAAATAACGGAACTACCCTCAATATTATTTTAAAAAAACAGCCATGAAAAAAACAATAGTAATCGTAGACGACCACGTTCTTATTGCTAAAGCACTAGAAGGAATCATTGGTAATTTTAATGAATTTGAAGTAATCTACGTATGTGAAAACGGCAAAGACCTGATCGATAAGTTTGAAAATAACAGTCAAATTCCTGATATCGTTTTGTTAGACATCAGCATGCCAATAATGGACGGCTTTGAAACAGCTGCATGGCTTACACAAAACCATCCAGGCATTCAGGTGATGGCGCTCAGTATGCAGGGTGATGACAACAGCGTCATTAAAATGATCAAAAACGGAGCGAAAGGCTATTTACTGAAAAACACCCACCCAAAAGACCTGGAAATTGCATTGACGAAATTAAATTCGGAAGGTTTCTTTTATCCGGAATGGGCCTCCAAAATCATCTTCTCCAATCTGAACAAAGACAAGGAAATGGAAAGCGCCGTAAGAATTTCAGACCGCGAAAGAGAATTTCTTAAATATACCGTCACTGAACTGAGCTATAAGGAAATTGCAGACAGAATGTGCTGCAGTCCGAGAACTGTAGAAAGCTACCGGGATCAGTTGTGTGATAAATTGGACCTGAAAACCCGTGTAGGACTGGCTGTTTTTGCTATTAAAAACGGTTTTGCAGGCTAGCCAAAAAAGAGAAATTAAACTTAAAAATATCAACCGATTTAAACAGTTTGTTTAATTATTTTCAACCAATACAAATTAAAAAAGTAAATAATTAAACACAGATTAGTGATATGATTAAAATTCAACAAAAACAACAAAAACATAAACAATACTCAAAAAGAAAGCGTATTAAATGATAAATATTTAAATATTTGCATAAATATTTTGTTTTTTAATTTTTTATAATATAAATTTGGAGACCAAACCATTAACGATATATTATGAAAAAACTATTTTTAGGAGCTCTTATACTGAGCTTTATGTCTGCCTGTAACAATGATAGTCTTTCCAATCAGGAAGATGCATCACAGGACCCAGGTACAACTCCCGGCATGCTGGCATCAAAAAGATCCTGTCCTTCTGACCTTATTAGAGAAAAGGCCCTTAAAAATGATCCTGCATTAAGAGCCAGATTTGAAGCTAACGAATTACAGTCTGACAACTTTTTAAGAGACCTATCGATGGGTAAGGTTCTTGCAGACGGAACCGTTGAAATTCCGGTGGTCTTTAATGTGATCTACAACACCACTTCCCAAAATATTTCTGACGCAAGAATTGCAGAACAAATCGCAGTATTGAATGCTGACTACGGTGCTACGAATTCTGATATTAATAAAATACCTGCAGCATTTCAACCTTCTGCAGCCGGTAATGTAAAAATCAGTTTCAAACTGGTAGCAACCAACCGTAAGCAAAGCACAAAAACAGGCTGGAGATCTGATCTGGAAGAAATGAAAAAATCAACTACCGGAGGTATTAATGCTACTGACCCAACCAAAAACATGAATATCTGGGTAGTTAATTCTATCCTTGATGAGAATAGTCAACCAGGAACATTAGGATACGCCTACTATCCTGAATCTGCCGGATTATGGTATGACGGTCTTGTAATAGGCTATCAGTATATAGGAAAAACAGGTGCTTCTGCTCCATTTAATTTAGGAAGAACAGTTACACATGAAGTAGGTCACTATTTAAATCTGCCTCACCTTTGGGGATCATCTGATACAGGATGTCAAACAGATTATTCTAATGACACCCCTACTTCTCCTGGTCCTAATTACGGAACACCATCATATCCTCTAAACAGAGTTTGTGGAGGAGTAAGCCGTTCTCAAATGTTTATGAACTACATGGATTATGTAGACGATAAAGCCATGTTTATGTTCTCTGCCAATCAAAAAACCAGAATGCAGGCCGTAGTGGCTGCTGCTGGCCCAAGAGCAGGACTAAGATAATACACATCAAATTAATTTTACATAAAAGAGCCTGAATTTTTTATTCAGGCTTTTTGTTTTATAATGATATGATACTGTTTTACAAGTAGAGTCTATAAAGATAATCTTGGTTCAAATAATAGAAAACCTATAAATAAATTACAGATAAAAAATACGGCATTAGAATAAAAAAACGATTAATTATTCCCAGATGACCAGATAGGACAATATATGAACGAAGTATTTTTAGTCATCTTGCTTTACAGAATCAAATTACAACAATAAATATTTTACTAACAATCCAACAATAACTAGAAAAATTTAATTTGAAATTTCAATAAATCAAAATTACATTAAAATAAAAAGGAAAATTAAGTATTATTTTCCACAATTTTTAAATTAACTAAAAACCAACATTTAATCAAAAATAATACGAAACACATAACGATTGAACGGTAACATTGAAATATTTACACTAAAAAATCAAAAATACCTTGCATAATAATTTTTAATAATATAAATTCACCATCGGAAATTATATAAATAGAAGCTTATGAAAAAATTATTATTTGGAGCCATTGTACTAGGTTTCATGTCAGCTTGTAACAGCGACAACATGACCAATCAAAATGAAAATCCAACAAACGGAGATATTTCTTCAGCCGACATGTCAAAGAGAGGCTGCGCATCTGAAGAAGTAAGACAGGAAGCATTAAAAAACAACGCGGAACTCAGACAAAGATTTGTTAAACTGGAAGCGAATACCGAAAAATTTGCCAATGATTTAAAAATGGGAAAAGTTCTGGCAGATGGCACTGTAGAAATCCCGGTTGTTGTTAACGTATTATATAAAACAGCTGCAGAAAATATTTCTGACGCAAGAATTGCAGAACAAATCGAAGTACTGAATGCAGACTTTACAGGAACGAACACGGATGCAAATAAGATCCCCGCTGAATTCCAAACGGTAAGCGCAGGTGATACAAAAGTAAAATTCAAAGTAATAAATACCATTAGAAAAGCTACAAGCAAGACAAGCTGGGCTACCAATGATGATATGAAAAAGGCTTCCAAAGGCGGAATTGATGCTACCACTCCAGCAAATTATTTAAATATCTGGATTGTAGGTAAAATGACAAGTCAGGGAAGAACTATTCTCGGATACGCTACATTTCCTGAATCTGCAGGATTGTGGAATGACGGTGTAGCAATTGCCGCTCCCTATTTTGGAAAAACAGGAGCAGCCTCACCTTATAACCTAGGAAGAACGGCAACACATGAGATAGGACATTATTTAAATCTTAGACACATCTGGGGAGATGCAAGCTGTGGTAATGATCAGGTTACAGACACTCCTACACAAACTACTGCCAATTATGGAAAACCAACGTATCCATTATATAACACATGTAGTGGTGTTCAAAGATCTGTTATGTTCATGAATTATATGGATTATGTGGACGATGCAGCCATGTTCATGTTCTCAGCAGGACAGAAAGCAAGAGTTCAATCAGTAGTTGCTTCTACAGGAGCAAGATCCGGATTAAGACTTTACTAAAATTTAAATTGATTTCAATAAAAAGCCTGAATTTTCATTCAGGCTTTTTGCTTTTATAATGCTCTTGTATTATTATCAGGTGTATAATCCATAAAAATATCTCCATCCAAAGTCACCGATTTGACTTTCTTTTTGATAGGAACCGTAAGATCCGTCTGTTTCTGATTTTTCTCCCAAATCCCCGGAGAGAAGTGAAGCTTCTCAACAGATCCGTCTGCATAATTTAAAACCGCATCAAACGGAATGGCGAATCCGCCAACATTATCTACATTCACCGTAAGAAGATCATTAAGCTGTGAAGCACCGGTAATTTTTAAATCAATATAATTATTGGTATAAAACCAGTTTTGAAAGAACCAGTTCAGGTTTTTCCCTGAACCTGTATTCATTGAATTAAAATAATCCCACGGCACCGGATGCTTTCCATTCCAGTTATCCATATAGTGCAGAAGTGCTTTTTTAAACAATTCATCTCCTAAATAGTCTTTCAATGCCAGATAAGACAGGGATGCTTTCACATAAGAATTGTTCCCATACCCTGCACCACTCACCTGCGTACTCATTGTAATAACAGGTTGATCCTGCTCAGCGGAAGGGTCATTAATCCATTTTTTTACCCGGAAGTTCTTATAGAATTCTTTTGCAGCCGCTTCACCGTTTTCATCAATCCCGATCAGATATTCAAGGGTAGTTGCCCAGCCTTCATCCATAAAAGCATAACGGGTTTCGTTGATTCCCATATAAAAAGGGAAATAGGTATGAGCTATTTCATGATCTGCGGTAAGCCTTGCATCCCGAAGATCATCAGGAATACTGGTATCATTGATCATCATTGGATATTCCATATCCGCATATCCCTGAATGGCGGTCATTACATTATAAGGGTATTCCACACCCGGCCACTTTTTAGAGAACCAATCCAGATTATAACGCATCCAGTCTACATATTGCTCAAAATCTTTTGCACCCGCCTTATAAGCCGCCTGAACACTTGCTCTTTTTGTTTTCAGCTGAACACTTGCTCCATCCCAAACATAATGGCTGCTTAACGCAAAACAGAAATCTGTGATATGACTGGCTTTGAATTTCCAGATATTCCATTTATTCTGCTTCGTTACTTTTCCGGATCTCATTTCCTGCTCAGACGCAATATGCATGACTTTATCGCTTTTGAGAGATGCTTTGTATCTTTTTAAATATTCCGGTTGAAGTACGGCATCAGGATTCAGAAAATCACCGGTGGCCCATACTACAAAATTCTTCGGAGCAGAGATGGCAAAATTATAATCATTAAAGTCATTATAAAACTCCTGTCTGTCCGAATGAGGAAGCATATCCCAACCGTTGTAATCGTCATACACTGAAATTCTGGGGAAAGAATAAGCAACATAAAAAGTCTCAGGATCTATTTGTCCTTCTCTTCCGCTCTGTACGGAAAGCGGGTATTCCCATTCTATTTTCACCTCAGCTTTAGCTCCACCTTTAATAGCTTTTTTCAGTTTTACTTTTTCTACGGTTCCCCAGTCGTCACTGTTTATGGTGTACTTCTCCCCGTTGACGATAAATGATTTGATATGCAGCCCGGAAGACAGAAAGTCTTTGGATACAGAACCGGATCTTGGGGACTGTGGTTTATGAAGGTTATTCACAAATCTGATCGCCAACTCATGAAGTTCATCCGTACTGTTATTGCTGTATGTGATCATTTCTTTTCCCGAAACCGTTTTGCTTCCGGCATCTACTTTTACCTCAACATTATAAATTCCTTTATTCTGCCAATAATTTTTACCGGGAGCACCGGAAATATCCCGGGTTCCTTTTTCATAGGCTTTTTTAATATTTCTCGGCATATACAGCTCCTGTGCAGCGATTGACTGCATCGAAACAGTCACTACCAAAGCATAAAGAAATCGTTTCATATCTCTAATCTTTAAAAATAAGTATCAAAATTAGCGAAAATGTAACATCAGGCATTCATTTCTTTTATAATAATATTTTATGAATATCAGTTTTTTATTTTTCCGAAAGGAAGATGGAAGTTATTATAATCGGTTCCATCAATTGCTAAGATTAATAAGTAATCATGCACACCCTGATCCCTACAACCTATCCGACTCCTCTGTTTTCTTAATCGTTTTAGCATTTTTCACCGCCTGATTTCCGAAATTAAATTTCAAAGAAAGCGTGAATCCCTGAGTATCTCCGTAATCCAGAAAATAATTGTCCTGATTGGCATATTTTGTACTCACCTTTTGGCCCATCGTTTTGAAAATATCATTAACAATAAGTGAGGCTTCCAGTTTCTTATTAAAAAATTTGCGGTTCATTACAAAATAGGCAGACCATGCACTTGAAATCCTGAAAGTTCCCTGTATTCCCGGCGAATAGTATTTGTGACCAATTTCCATCTTCCAATCGTTGGTTTTATTTAAAGTAATGCCAGTTGAAATAGTAGAGACCCAGTTCCAGACCTTATTTTCATACAAAATCCCATCGATTCCTTTGAAATAATTCTCATTGTGTTCCAGATTCTCAGAAAGGATCAGAGTCCACCAGGGTTTGATCTGGAAATTTTTATACAAACTTGCCCCAAAAGCCTGTCCTTTTTCAATATTGGTAAAATAATAGATCAGGTTATTGGTGCTGGGTTCCTGGAATGAAATTTCCATAGACGGATAAATTTCTTTCCGGTAATAAAGGTCCAGATTCCAGCCTTCCCATGAATAGGTAAGATTCAGATTATGAATGATTGTAGCTTTCAGCTTTGGGTCTCCCTGATAATAAGAGAATAAATTGTAGTAAGATTTGGCAGGATTCAGCCATGAATACGAAGGCCTGCTGATTCTTTTTCCGTACGAGAAGCCAAATTCATGTTTGCTTTCTGTGGAATACTGCGCGTAAAAAGTAGGAAAAAAATTCCAGTACTTGTTTTTGTTCTGTTCATAAGGTTCAGAAACCACACCTTCCAAATCCGTCATTTCAGCACGGAGACCTCCTTTAAAATTCCACTTTCCAAGATTGTAGGCTAATGAAGAATAAAGACCCAAATTATGTTCCTTATAATCAAACAGGCTGCTTTTTTCAGGTCTGAGCTGCAGGTTTCCATTTTCATTATCGGAAAAATCCAGTCCGCTCATTGTTTTGACAAAACTGTATTTCACACCAGATTCAAACTCCAACTTTTTATCTTTCCATTGATAATCTGCCTGCGTGGAATACAACTGAACATCTGTTTTATTTTGAGTAAAAAAATTATCATCTCTCGGAGACTCCCCCGCAAAATTCAGATGAGTAAGCACATTCTGATATTTATCCACATTGTTTCCTGTAAAATAACTGATCCACGAAAGGCTGCTTTTCTTGTTAAGTTTTCTGTCAAGCTGAAAACTCAATGAATTATTGATCGTCCGTGACTGATGGTCATTGATGGTTGTATAATCAGATTCAGCCACATTCTGACTGTTATAAATTAATGTAGGGACAATGTAAGTTCCAAAAGATTTCGGACTGAAATACCCTGAGTAATTCAGGCTCAGATTGGTCAGGCTGTCAATTTCATATTCAGCATTGAAGTTAATCGTACTCTGAGCTTTATTTTTATCTTTCCGATTCATGGTGCTTACCCATCTGGTCTGACTTTCCTGGTAATTCACATAATCGGTTCCTTCACGGTAATAGGTACCAAAACCTCTGTAATAACTTCCCATCAATGAAAGTTTATCTTTTTTATAATATTGAGACACCCCTACAACGCCCTTTGCATATTGGGTCTGAACATATTTTGACGAAACAATTCCGCGGTAACCTTCGATCTTATTTTTCTTCATGACAATGTTCAGGACTGCGCTGCCAGATGCTTCATATTTTGCCGGTGGATTGGTGATGACTTCTACAGACTTTATTTCGTCTCCCTGGGTATTCTCAAGAAAGTTCTTAAGTTCATCTCCCGTCAGCATTACTTTTTTATCATTAATGGTTACCAGAATTCCCGTACCTCCTTTAATGGCAATCACATCATTGTTTATCGTAACACTTGGTGTTTTCTTTAAGATCTCCCAGGCATTAAGCGAAGAAATATTGCTGTTTTCTACATTGAATTCCAGACGGTCTACTTTTCTGGTGACCAGGGGTTTCTGTTTGGTCATAACGACCGCTTCAATTTCCTGGGTATTTTTCTTAAGAATAATTTTTAAAAACTCACTGTCCTTCTTTACATTCATTGTTTTTTCAAACAAAGCATAGTCTGTTTTTTTTACTGCTATTTTTATAGAATCTATTGAGAGTCCCTCTACAGTAAAGTAACCGTCATGATCTGTTTTCAGCGTTTTGATCAATTCATTTTTTAAATTATAAACCTCAATATCCGCGGAAGGAACTTTTCTATCCTCAGTGTTCGCTACCAAACCTTTAATGACCTGCGTCTGTGCAGACAACAGCATTGGAAACAGCAGTAAAAGAAAAATTTTATACATAATTGATTTTGAAAAGCATGGATGTTACTCTGCCTGACGGTTCAAAATTCAGTATTTGAAGAGACAATTTCGGTTAACGGAAGGTTAATGATGGGTTAATGCCCATAAAAAGAAAGGCTAAAGTTTTATCTTTGTTTCAATGATGCCCAAAAGCAAATATCTTATCACTCTTTTCGCTACGCTGTTCCTTCTTCTATTGGGAATACAGGGCTACTTTATGTACAAAACGTATCAGGTAAAAGAACGTGAAATCTACAGGACCGTTCACGAAAAAATCACCCATTACACCGATCAACTCGAAGATCTGGGTGGGATAAAAAACAGAACAGACGATACTATCCAGAAAATCCTGATCGATTATCATGACAAAAAAATAAGTAAAAAAGACTTTCTGGACTATTTTAATAAGAATAGAAAAGAAAATGAAGCACGTTTAAACCAATACGTGGATAATAGTTTTAAAAAAGAGGGCTATAAAATTGCTGCAAAAATTGAATATACTTCCATTGTCTACCTTCCGGACGGCTCCAACCTGATCGATCGTCCTCTTGTGCTGTACGAAACCTCCAATAAAGTAGTCAAACCAAAAATATCCAATACCGGAACCTGGGAAACAACCTCAAAATTTTCTTCTAAAGACGGTGAACCGAGTAAAAAAGAGTCTTTTTTGGTGAAAAGCAATACGGGTTTCGAGGTTTTAAATATCAAAACAATCATATTTAAAGAGCTAGCCTTGCTTACCATCTGTTGTGCTGCAATTCTTGCCAGCGTGCTCCTGATGTATATTTTCACCGTTAAAAATTTAGCCAGACAACAAAAACATGTAGAAGTTCTCCACACCGTTGTGGATAATATATCCCATGAATTCAAAACGCCGATCGCCACTTTAAAGATCGCCTCAAAAGCTTTAAAAAAGGAATGGAATCCGGAAACCCTGCCCCTCATCGACCGGCAGATCAGCCGTCTTGAAAGCCTGATGCTTCAGCTTGACAAGGATGAAACTTCTGAAGAAACCCCACCCATACAACCTAATGACTGGAACTATTTTGTACAGGATATTGCTTTTACCTATCCTGAAACTGATTTTGAATTCATCAGCCAGGTTTCGGAAGAACTTCCTTTTGACAAAAATCTCATGGAAACCATTATCAAAAACCTGTGTGGGAACAGTGTAAAATACGGAGCATCTCATGTAAAAGTTGACATCAGCGCGATTTCTCAACATCTTAAGATAGAAGTAAGTGACAATGGCTGTGGTATAGAGAAAAGTGAGCTCACTCACATTTTTGAAAAATTTTACAGGATTCAGTCAAATAATATCCATAATACCAAAGGTCTTGGACTCGGGCTTTATTTTGTCAAAAATATCGTAACGAAATACCATGGTAGTATAGACGTTTCCAGCCGTCTCAACTCCGGAACTACATTTAAAATATCGATTCCTTATGAAAACTAAGATCCTTTTGGCAGAAGACGACCCGGATTTTGGGATGATCCTGAAGCAGTATCTTGAACTGGAAGATTTTGAAGTATCATGGTTTCAGAATCCGGAAGACATTGTCGGTCTTTTACCTACAGATTTTCCATTTCACATTGGTATTCTGGATATTATGATGCCTTCAATTGATGGTTTTTCTTTAGCGAAAATGATTTTAAAAGAGAAAAATAATTTCCCACTGCTTTTCCTGACGGCCAAAAACCAGAAAATAGACCGACTGATGGGTTTAAAGATTGGAGCGGATGATTATATTGCGAAACCCTGCGACCCGGAAGAACTGGTTTTGAGGATTAAAAATATCATCAAAAGAACGCAACCTGCTTATTCTCCACAAATAAAGATTGGGGAATACTCATTGGATACCGAAAAATTACTGCTTGCGCATTCTGCAGGAAACATACGTCTTACGATTCGTGAACAGGAACTTTTACTCTATCTCCTGCAACATAATGGTACGATGATCAAAAGAGATGATATTCTGGATAGTCTCTGGGAAACGAATGATTATTTTACAGGGAGAAGCCTTGATGTATTTATCAGCAGACTCAGAAAATACTTCATCAATGACCCTGCAGTAAAAATCCAATCCCTGCGAGGAATTGGATTTGAAGTTGATTTTCCGGTAGACTAATTTCTCATTAAAAAGAAAGCTCTGCCAACACCGGAAAGTGATCTGATGGATACAGCAAGTTTTCTCTTCTGTCGTTGATATGTCTCTGAGATTTTATTTTGAACCCTTTCACGAAAATATAATCGATTCTGTCTTTAGGGATTTCATTAACGTTGAATGCTGTGAATGTTCCTTTCGGTCCGTAAGGTTTTGTTTCAGAATGATAAAAACTGTCATTTAAATTCTGGGAAAGGATTTTTATAGGCTCAGAATCTTCTGTTAAATTGAAGTCACCACTTAACGTTACGGGAAGATTTTTAGAATTGATCTCTTTGATCTTCTTCAAAATAAGTTCGGAAGATTTCACTCTTGCCACATTTCCGATATGGTCAAAATGAAGGTTCATGGCCAGGAATTCTTTCTTTGATTTTTTATCTTTAAAAATGGCATAAGTACAGATTCTGTTAAGTGCTGCGTCCCATCCTCTGGAAGGCTTTTCGGGTGTTTCAGAAAGCCAGAATGTCCCGGATTTTATTACCTGAAGCCTATTGGTATCATAAAAAATAGCCGAAAACTCTCCTTTTTCCTTTCCGTCATCCCTTCCTACTCCTACATAATCATAGTTCTTAAGGCCAGCTTTAATATCTTTCATCTGCTCGGGAAGTGCTTCCTGAACTCCGAAATAATCGGGATGATAATAATTTAATAAATCCACTACATCCTGTTTTCTTTCTGTCCATGCATTTTCCTTATCAGACGCTACCTGCAGCCTGATATTGAAACTCATTACTTTAAGATCCTGTGAAAACCCCAGTGCAAAAAACAGTAAGGATAATATTGAAAATCTGAAATTCATAACCATATGTTTAACTTAGAATAACAAAAATAGAATATCCTGATGAGAGGTAATGAAAGTTGAGGATATATTATTGTTAATTTATGGAGGGAAGCCCGAAGAGGGAGGATGGAAGTTCATATAGCTGAAAGAAGTAATTAAAGGTTGTTTTATACCTATTTAAATTTAATCATTCTTATCAATGAATCTAATTATCGAGTGAAGACCAATAGAACTTCCATCTTCAGACTTCCCTCTTCCTTCCAGTTCTTTTCCAAACAAAAAAACCGAAACTTCATAAATCTGAAGTTTCGGTTTTTTATAAGGTCACTATACCATTTATTCTTTGGTAAATTTGTATTCTCTTCCGGCTTGTTTAAAGACAAGATCCTTTTTGTCCTTGCTAAATGCCAATGTTATCCCGGCTTCACTAAAAGTAAACTGATTGTCTCCTGCATATTCAAGAGGAAACTCCGGCTGGTTTCCAGCTTTGAAATAAAGCTGACCGTTTTTATCGGTAAAAACCAATTTGATTGAATCACTTTTAGTCCCGTATGTTCCCGCAAAATCTTTTGTATTAACTTTTTCAACAGTTTTTGGTTGTTCTGAAGGCCAAATATTATTTTTCATATTCACATCAGGAACCATAGATTCAGGATCCAGCATGACCTCATCAATTTCTTTATTTGAATTCACTTTCACTGTCCATTCTGTATTACGTTTCCAGACTTCAACCGGGATTTTGAATACCTGTTTTGTTCCGTCTTTAAATTTCGCCTGAACAACTGTAGGCATAGGCAACTGACCTAGATTCTCAACAGTAATCTGAGCACCGTTTTTAAAGTCGCCATTCACATATTTCACATCTTTTACAGACTGATCGATCTTCCATTTATTGATGAACCACCCTCTCCAGAACCAGTTCAGTTCTTCTCCTGAAACGTTTTCCATCGTATGGAAGAAATCCCATGGTGTAGGATGTTTGAAAGCCCATCTGTCGACATAGGTTTTGAAAGCTTTGTCAAATTTCTCAGGACCTAAAATGGTCTCTCTTAAAATCTGCAGTCCCATCCCCGGCTTAAAGTAAGCCAAAGCTCCGATACTTCTTTCCTTCATATTATCAGGACCTACCATGACCGGTTCAAGATTATCCCCCATCAAAAAGCCTCCGGCTCTGGCAATATTTTTCTTGGTATAATATTCTCCGTTGTTAAAAGCCTTTGTGGATAATTCATTGATAAAGGTATTGAAACCTTCATCCATCCATGCAAACAGTCTTTCATTTGAACCTACGATCATCGGAAACCAATTGTGCCCAAATTCGTGATCTGTAACTCCCCAAAGATCTTCTCCTGCGGAATTCATATGGCAGAAAACAATTCCCGGATATTCCATTCCGCCTTCATTTCCTGCTACATTCGTCGCGGCCGGATAGGTGTATTCATACCATTTTTGAGAATAATGCTCGATTGCTGCTTTTGTATATTCTGTAGACCTGCCCCAAGCTTTTTCGCCTGCACTTTCTGCAGGATAAGCTGATATAGCTACAGATTTTTTACCGCTTGGAAGATTTATTTTTGCCGCATCCAGGATAAATGCCGGTGATGAAGCCCACGCAAAATCACGGGTCTGATCTATTTTAAATTTCCATGTTTTGGTCCCTGAAGCCTGGTTTTTCATGATTTCAGATTCCGGACGGATCATAACCGTTTTATCACTATTTCTAGCCTGCTCCCAACGGTTGTTTTCTTCCTTGCTGTATACCTCTTTATAATTTAAAAGATCTCCTGATGCTACAACGTAATGATTAGCCGGCACTGTAATATTCGCAGAAATATGCCCGTACTCCAGATAAAACTCTGATGCTCCAACATAAGGCAGCGTATTCCACCCCATTACATCATCATACACACACATTCTTGGATACCATTGGGCTACCGTAAATATTTTTCCGTTTTTCGTTTTCTGCACTCCCATTCTGTCAGATCCGTATTCGGGAGAGATAAAAGAATATTCAATTTTGATTTTGGCAATACCTCCTTTAGCTTTTAATTCTTTGGGAAGATCGATCTGCATTCTGGTATCAGTCACTGTATATTTAACGTCTTTACCGTCAAGCTTTACAGATTTAATTTTGTATCCTCCTTCCAACTCTTCCCCATGAGCTCCGTTTCTGCTACCAGATGCAGGAACTACTGCGTTACCGCGGGAATCTTTTGCAAATAAATTCTGGTCAAGCTGCAGCCATAGAAAGCCCATTTGATCAGGACTGTTATTGGTATACGTAATGTCAGCCGTTCCGGTAATTTCATTTTTAGCTTCGTTTAAGCTTACATTCAGATCATAATCTGCTGAATTCTGCCAGTAAGCATGTCCCGGCTGTCCGCTTGCAGAACGGGTTTCCGTTCCTGTCTGTGGGTAAAAGAAGGGTTTGAACGCTTCTACATAACTGTATTTTGGAGCATCCTGAGCTAAAGCAGATCCCGAAAAAAGGAAAACTGCTGCCGCTGCTATCAGGCCTGGAAGTTTATAATTCATTGGAAATAATTTATAATATTTCTATGATAAGTTACAAAAGATCCCGGAATCGTTACAAGCCCGGGATCTTTTTATCAAAATTTTAATTTAATTAGTTTTTTTCGCCTTGATCATCGCTTCAAGCGCATCCCACATTTCCTTCGGAATATCTTCAAGCATATTGAATTCTCCAGCTCCCTGAAGCCATTCGCCGCCATCTATGGTGACTACTTCCCCATTCATATACGCCGAATAATCTGAAACCAGATAAGCAGCAAGATTAGCCAGCTCCTGGTGCTCTCCTACTCTTCTTAAAGGAACTTTTTTCTTCATATCAAATTTTTCCTGAAGATCTCCCGGAAGCAATCTGTCCCATGCTCCTTTGGTTGGGAAAGGTCCCGGCGCGATCGCATTGAAACGGATCCCGTATTTTGCCCATTCCACCGCTAAAGATCTCGTCATTGCCAAAACTCCGGCTTTTGCACAGGCTGAAGGTACTACATAGGCAGATCCTGTCCACGCATACGTGGTTACAATATTCAGAACAGTTCCCGGGCTTTTAGAATCGATCCAGTGTTTACCGATAGAAAGCGTACAGTTCTTTGTTCCTTTCAAAACGATATCTAAAATAGAATCAAAAGCTGAATGCGTAAGTCTTTCTGTTGGCGAAATGAAGTTCCCAGCTGCATTATTTAAGAGAATATCAATTCTTCCGAATTCCTTCAATGTAGCTTCTTTCATCGCTTCTACTTCATCCCAATTTCTTACGTCACATGCAACGCACAGAACTTTTCCGCCCGTTTCTTCTTCTAATTCTTTGGCTGTTCCCTGTAGTTTCTCCAGATTACGGGAAGTGATCACCACTTTTGCTCCCAGTTCCAGAAAATATTTGGTCATTGCTTTTCCAAGGCCACTTCCGCCTCCTGTTACAATCGCTACTTTATCCTGTAATGCGCCTTCACGCAACATGGGCTGTGTATATAAATTCATATGATTTTATTTTTTCCTAAAAATACTAAATATTGAATGGATGCCATTTAAAATAATGAGATAAATAATAATGTTATAAATAGTTATTCTCCTTGTGATATTTACCAATCATACAGAAAAAACAGTACGTAGTGGAAAAACAGCACGCCCATTTTTCACGCAAAGTTCGATTCTAATACCGCATAGTATTAAGGAATACAAAGAAGGAATCAATATAATTGATTCAACTAAGCGAGCGTTTTACCCACATCCTTAATTAGGGGCTCTGCCATCACTTTTCCTTTTTTCAAACTAAAAAGGCATAAAAAAACAACCTTGTAACGAATGACAAGGTTGCGGTATTTTATATTGACTGTCTGGTCGTAAAAACTGATTATGAAACTACTACTCCTTTGAAAGAAAGTGTTTTAGGCGTTTTGCTTTCGCTTGTCGTTACATTCACTGTTTTCATAAATGCACCTGCAGCTGCCGCATTGTAGCTGGCTTCTACAAATCCTTTTTTCCCGGGAAGAATCGGAGTTTTAGTATAATCTGCTGTTGTACACCCACATGATGGTGCTACATTTTCAATAATAATTGGCTTTGAAGAGGTATTGGTGAACTCAAATCTGATAAGTTTTGGTTTTCCCTGAGGAATATTTCCTACATCGATAGATTCTGATTTCCATTTAATGGCATCTGCAATCATTTTCACTATTGAAGAACTTTCAGCAGTAAATACATTAGCATAAAAAGGTGAAAATGCTAAGACAGCTAAAAGTGCTGTAATTTTTAATTTTTTCATGAGTATATATTTTAATAGTTAATAAAAATCAAAGAAATTGGTCATTCTGTTTTGATGAGTCAAATATATAGCTGAAAATCGCGATATATTGTTAACCGATATCAAACATTTGTTAATAAGTTGTTAATGATAAAAATTTAATAGATATTTTTGGATAATATTGCTTCTGGAAATGGAAATTAAAAAACTCAATATTATTATCACCCTCGGATTCATTGCTATCATCGGGATTATGACCGCTCAGCTTTTATGGACCCGGCAGGCCTATAATCTTGAAGATAAAAAATTTAACCAAAAGGTCAATATCGCTTTAGCAGAAGTCGTGGAAAAACTATCCAGAGGAAAGACTTCTTTTACAGAAAATCCGGTACAGAATATTGCCAACGACTATTATGTGGTTAATATTAATAATGAATTTCATCCCGCAGTTCTGGAACATTATCTGAGAACAGAATTTACCCGTTTTCAAATCAATACAGATTATGTGTATGCCCTCTATAATTGCCATAGTGACAAAATGATTTATGGGAAATACATATCAACGCACCAGGAACCTCCAAGTGATAAGGTCATTAATTTTCCTAAACATAAAAACCTGATCTATTATTTTTCCATCCGCTTTCCAGATAAAACCACCTATTTAATAAGTTCATTAAGGTTTTGGTATTTACTCACCTTTGCGCTCATCATCATTCTGTTGGTTTACGTTTATTCTATATACACCATTATTCAGCAAAAAAAATTCTCGGAACTGCAAAGGGATTTCATCAATAATATGACCCATGAGTTTAAAACGCCTTTATCATCAATCCTCTTAGCATCAGAAGCCCTCAATAAACATAATATCATACAGGAAGATTCCAAACTACAGACCTACACATCCATCATTATCAATCAAAGCTACAAACTCAATAATCATATTGAAAAAATACTAAATATTGCTAAAAATGATGCTTCCGGACTGTCCCTGAAGCCCCAAAAGATTATGCTTCTTCCTTTCATTGAGGAAATAGCGGATATCATACAGCAAAAGAACGAAAATCTTGTACTTCATCTGGAAATTGAGGACCACATCGCTATCATTGCAGATGAATTTCACTTTACCAATATCGTGTACAACATTTTAGACAATGCAATTAAGTATTGCGAAACAAAACCCGAAATCACTATTTCATCAGGTAAAAGTTCAAAAGGCTTATATTTAAAGTTTAAAGATAACGGAATGGGTATTCCTGCTAAAAATATGCCCCATATTTTTGATAAATTTTACAGGGTTACTACCAAAAAAAGTGATGAGGTCAACGGTTTTGGATTGGGATTGTTTTATGTAAAAAAGATCGTACAGCAACACCAATGGAAAATTTCAGTTGAAAATAATACGGATCAGGGAATTACCATAACGTTGTTTTTTCCGTCTTAAATGTAATAATAGTCAGTAATGGAAAAATCTAAAATTTTATATGCAGAGGATGATAAGACGATCGCTTTCCTGATTCAGGACAGCCTCGAAAGCTATTATGAAATAGATCATTATCCCGATGGAAAATCGGCACTTGAGGCCTTCAACAGCCAAAGTTTTGACATCTGTCTGCTGGATATCATGATGCCTGAACTTAACGGATTTGAATTGGCCCAGCACATTCGGGATAAGAACTCTGAGATCCCTATTATTTTTATTTCTGCAAAAGCCCTGAAAGAAGACAGGATTAAAGGGCTAAAAATCGGTGCCGATGATTACCTCGTCAAACCATTCAGTATAGAAGAATTAATTCTAAAAATAGAAGTCTTCTTAAAACGCACCAGAAAAACAGATGCACCCCCGCTAAAATATAAGGTCGGAAAATATGATTTTGATCCCAAAAACTATACTTTGCAAGATACCGGGAATACCGTTACCCTTACCCAAAGAGAATCAGAACTGCTTTTATACTTTATCCGACACAAGAACACGGTCTTAAAAAGACAGGATATCCTGAAAGCAATCTGGGGAGATGATGATTATTTTATGGGACGAAGTCTGGATGTATTTATTTCCAGATTGCGAAAAGTATTTGCAGATGAGCAGAATATAATCATCGAAAATTTGCACGGAATTGGATTTCGTTTTTCCGAAAAATAAATACATTTCATAGGGATTACTTCTAAATTTAAGTAATAATAGTTATTCTTCAATTTTTAATTATTTTTACTGTTGAAAACCTATCCATTCATGAAAAATACGGCAAATTTTGCACTCATATTCTTTGTATTTCTCAGCCAGTATTCAAAAGCCCAGCAGTTTGAAAAGCTGATACAATATGTAAATCCCCTGATCGGAACTGAAAAAATGGGGCATACCTATCCCGGCGCTACCGTTCCATTCGGAGCTGTACAACTGAGCCCGGAAACCGATACCATCTCTTATGAACTCAATGGAAAATACAATGGCGAAGTATATAAATACTGCGCCGGATACCGTTACGAAGACAAAACGATCGTTGGTTTCAGTTCCACCCATTTCAGCGGAACAGGACATTCCGATCTTGGAGATTTTCTGATCATGCCAACAGTTGGAAAACTACAGCTTAATCCCGGAACAGCCTCCAATCCGGAAAGCGGCTACAGAAGCAGATTTTCTCACCAAAATGAAAAAGCTGAAG
Organism: Chryseobacterium pyrolae; assembly: GCF_025153485.1. Lineage (NCBI taxonomy): Bacteria > Pseudomonadati > Bacteroidota > Flavobacteriia > Flavobacteriales > Weeksellaceae > Chryseobacterium > Chryseobacterium pyrolae. Next base: position 314,251 of record NZ_JANZQH010000004.1, on the reverse strand, counting down.
CCGGATATTATAAAGTAAAGCTGGATGATCATCATATTTTAGCAGAATTAACCGCTTCAACAAGAACCGGAGTTCATCGTTATACCTTCCCAAAATCTGACCAGTCGCACATCATTTTAGACCTGACTGCAGGAATTTACAATTATGACGGTAAAAATGTATGGACGTATGTCCGTGTGGAAAACGATGGTACACTGACCGGTTACCGCCAGACTAATGGTTGGGCAAGAACCAGAACGGTTTATTTTGCCCTGAAATTTTCAAAACCTTTTAAATCATACGGCCAGAAAAATTTGGACGGAGCCCAAGCATACAGGGGATTCTGGAGAAAATTCGACCAGAATAAAAACTTCCCCGAGATCGCAGGTAAAAACCTGAAAATGTATTTTGATTTCGATACTGAAGAAAATGAAGCTGTTGAAGTAAAGCTGGCCATTTCTCCGGTGAGCCAGACCAATGCATTGGAAAATCTAGAAAAAGAAACAGGAAACCTATCTTTTGATCAGATCAAGGCAAAAGCTCAGGAAAACTGGAATAAAGAACTGAATAAAATCGTCATCAAAGGTTCTGAAACAGAAAAAACCAACTTTTATACAGCGATGTACCATACTTTCATCAGCCCTACAACGTATATGGACATCAATGGGGAATATAAAGGCTTGGATCAGAATATTCACAAAGCAGAAGGTTTTACCAACTACACCACTTTTTCCATCTGGGATACGTACAGAGCTCTTCATCCTTTCTTTAATATCATCCAGCCAAAACGGAATAACGATATGGTTAAATCGATGATGGCTCATTATGATCAGTTCTCGATGAAAATGCTTCCGATATGGTCACACTACGCCAACGATAACTGGTGTATGAGCGGATACCACAGCGTAAGTGTAGCAGCCGATGCTGTGATCAAAGGAAATTACACTGGTGATCCGAAAGAAGTATTAAAAGCCTGTATCGCAACAGCTAATAAAAGAGATTATGAAGGCATTGGATATTATATCGATATGGGCTATATTCCGGCTGAAAAAAACGGAACTTCAGTTTCCAATACCCTGGAATATGCTTATGACGACTGGGCGATTGCCCAACTGGCAAAACATTTAGGCGAAACAGAAATCTACAATCAGTTTATCAAACGTTCTGAAAACTGGAAAAATAATTTTGATCCCAAAGCAGGTTTTATGCGTCCTCGACTGGCAGATGGAAGCTTTAAAAAGGATTTTGACGTACTGAGCACTCATGGACAGGGTTTTATTGAAGGGAATTCATGGAATTACAGCTTTTTTGTTCCTCAAAATCCTGACGGATTGATGCAAATGATGGGAGGAAAGAAAAAGTTCGCTTCGAAACTGGATGAATTGTTCACGATGCATCTTCCTGACGAATTTTTTGCGGACACTGAAGATATTACCCGCGAAGGAATCATCGGTGGCTATGTTCACGGAAACGAACCGGCTCATCACGTTGCCTATTTTTACAATTGGGCAGGACAGCCCTGGAAAACCCAGGCTCAGATCCGCCGTATTTTAGACATGCAATATAAAGCAACACCCGATGGCTTGGGCGGAAATGACGATGCAGGACAAATGAGTGCGTGGTATATTTTAAGCTCACTTGGATTCTATCCTGTAGCACCAGGTTCTGAAAATTATGCGATTGGAAGTCCGGCTGTGGACCATGCAGTTCTGAATTTGGAAAATGGAAAAACGTTTGAAATTGACGCTGTCAATCAAAGTCCGAAGAATGTATATGTTGAAAAAATTCTTCTGAATGGGAAGGAGATTAAGAATTTCACCCTAAAACATTCTGAGATTACAGCTGGTGGAGAACTGACGTTTTATATGAGTGCTAAAGCGAAGAAATAGATTTTAACCACAAAATTTGCAAAAGTTTTTTAAACACTTAGTAAACTTTAAGTTGAATACTTTTCGCATAATAGTTCACCTAAGTTTTAAGAAAAATCAAAGATTTTTATTCTGCGTTACTGTGATTGAGCAAAAAAAACATCTTAACTACTCCAACGACTGGAATTCCCCTCCCGTGGAGGGGTGGCGAAAATTCAGAGAATTTTTGACGGGGTGGTTCAAGCATTAGAAATTCATAAAAATAAAAAGGGCAAATATGTTATACACATTGCCCTTTTTACTATTTCGTTTTTTACCCTTCAATTATTCTCCTACTTCAAAAAGAAGTCTTTCCCCGAATTTTTCTTCAGCAATTTTTCCGTTGTCATACACAAGATGTCCATTCACAAAAGTCTGGGTTACCTTTGAATGTAAATTCATTCCTTCCAGAGGACTCCAACCACATTTGTAAAGAAGATTGTCTTTAGCTACTGTCCAGTCTGCATTCAGGTCAACCAAAACAAGATCCGCCTTATAGCCTTCTCTCACAAAACCTCTTTTTTCAACTCTGAAAAGTATGGCAGGATTATGAGCCATTTTTTCAACGATTTTTTCTAAAGAAATCTTTCCAGTCTTATAATTTTCCAACATAACAACCAAAGAATGCTGTACCAAGGGTGCCCCAGAAGGACATTTGGTATACACATTCTGCTTTTCTTCCCAGGTATGAGGCGCATGATCTGTTGCAATCACATCTATTCTGTCATCCAGCAATGCTTCCCAAAGTCCGTCTTTATCTGCCTGAGTTTTTACTGCCGGATTCCATTTGATCAATCCTCCTTTTGTATCATAATCTTCATTGGTAAACGTAAGATGGTGAACACATACCTCTGCTGTTATTTTTTTATCTTTTAAAGGAATATCATTTCTGAAAAGTTCCATTTCCTTCGCTGTTGAAAGGTGGAAGACATGAAGCCGCGCTCCTGTTTTTTTAGCTAACTCAATGGCTTTTGAGGAAGATTTGTAACAAGCTTCTTCACTTCTGATCAGATGATGGAATTTTACCGGAATATCTTCTCCATATTCATCCATATATTTTTGAGTATTGGCTTTGATCGTAGCTTCATCTTCGCAATGAACCGCGATCAGCATTTTTGTGCTGCCAAAGATATTTTCCAGTGTTTCAGGATTGTCTACCAGCATATTTCCGGTAGAAGAACCTAAGAATAATTTAATACCCGGAACATTTCTCGGGTTGGTCTTTAAAACTTCCTCGAGATTATCATTGGTTCCCCCCATCATAAAGCCATAATTAGCATATGCTTTTTGGGCTCCAATTTCATATTTATCTGCCAGTAATTCCTGAGTAACGGCATTAGGAACGGTATTCGGCTGATCGATAAAACTTGTTATTCCTCCTGCAATTGCTGCTCTTGATTCACTTTCAATATCTCCTTTATGAGTCAGTCCTGGGTCTCTGAAATGCACCTGATCATCTATTACCCCTGGCAAAAGATATTTACCGGAACCGTCAATAATCTGGTCTGCTTCTTCAGAAATAGGGGTAGCTATTTTAGAAATCAGGTCATTTTCAATTAAAATATCGCTTTCGAAGATCTTACCTTCGTTCACAATTTTTACATTTTTGATTAGGGTCTTCATTTTTACTTTTATAGAAATTAGAGGTTTAGATATTAGAAGTTAGATATCAGAAAAATTTTAAGTGATTGGTAAAACTGCAATCACTAATTTCTAACTTCTAATATCTAACCTCTAAAAAAACAAAATTAAGGTTTATGAATGAATTTTAATGTTGTCGATTACAAATCAATTTCTAAATATTTACATTTGCATAAAATTTTCGAATTTGTATAAGAAGTTATTCGGTCAAACCGCCGTATATGGGCTTAGTTCAGTATTAGTCCGTATTTTTCCGTTCATCATTGCACCTATTGTGACAAAGGCTTTCGGGCCCGCTGCTTCATCGCCCTTTGTAGACTGGTATTCCATCGCAGGAGTTATTACCGTACTCCTTACCCACGGAATGGAAACCTCTTTTTTCCGATTTGCACAGGAAGAAAGCATTGATAAAAAAATATTGATTTCAACGTGTTCGGTAAGTATCATCAGCATTGCACTCATCTATCTTGGTTTAGGCTATGTCTTCAGGAACGAATTAGCAGTAGCTTTTGAAACTCCGGATCAAGTCAATTATCTAGTCATATTTTTATTCATACTCTCTTTGGATGCCTTTTCTACAATTCCTTCGGCTATATTAAGACTGCAGGGAAAAGCTTTCAAGTATATGTTTTCCAAAGTAGCAGGATCAGTAGTTTACTTTTTGTTGGTTATATTTTTTATCCGATGGCTTCCGAAACATCCGGAAGGAATTTTTGGTTTGAAATATGATCCGCAATTAGGGGTAGGCTATGTATTTATCGCCAATCTGGTACAAAGTATCATTACATTACTGATTGTAGGAAAGGAATTTTTCAGCTTCAGCCTTTCCAAATTTGATTTTAAACTATGGAAAAGGATTATGAATTATTCATGGCCGGTGATGATTGCAGGGTTGGCCGGCATTGTTAACCAGACTCTTGACAGACAGTTCCTGAAATATCTTCTTCCTCCAGAAGAAGCGCGTCACCAAATCGGAGTGTATGGAGCGGTTTATAAAATAGCAACTTTTATAACCGTTTTTCGACAGGCTTATCAGCTGGGGATAGAACCTTATTTCTTTTCAAGTTTCAAAAACAAAGATTCACATAAAACCTATGCTGTATTGATGGATGTTTTTGTGATATGCAGCTGTGTTATTTATATGGGACTAATGGTCAATCTTCAGTGGATCTCAGAAAAATACCTGAGCAACCCGCTTTATTATGAAGGCATTGAAATCATTCCGTTTGTAATGCTCGGAGCTTTATTCTTAGGGATTTATCTTAATCTTTCCATCTGGTATAAATTATCTGACCAAACCAGAGTTGGATTATATATTTCGGTGATAGGAGCATCTATAACCATTTTCATTAACTTCTTCTTTATCCCGGAATATGGGTATTGGGCAAGTGCTATGGCTGCATTGATTACCTTTATGTCTATGATGGTCATCTCATACGTCTGGGGGCAAAAACAATACCCGATTCACTATAATACAGGAAAAATAGCGCTCTATTTAGTCTTTACCATTACATGTTCTCTAGTATCCTTTTATTTTTTCAGAACCAATTATATTGTAGGAAATTTATTTTTACTTCTTTTCATCGGCCTGGTGGCCTATAAAGAAAAGGCTATCATATCCAAAATACTGAAAAAATCTTAGGTATGGCCTCTAATTTGATACTAATGAATTCTTTAAAAAAAACTAAACAGAGGTTTATACGGATAATAAATATTACGATCAGCAATGATTTAAATTATTACCTTTAGCCTAGTCAAAATAAAAAACTAACAAATAAATACATTGTCATATAATCTATGAAAATAATTGTTCCTATGGCTGGACGCGGTTCCAGATTACGTCCACATACACTGACCGTTCCAAAACCTCTTATTCCGATTGCAGGAAAACCTATCGTACAGAGATTGGTAGAAGATATTGCTAAAGTAGCAGGTGAAAACATTGAAGAAGTAGCATTTATCATTGGAGATTTCGGACCGGAGATTGAAAAATCTTTACTTCAAATAGCCGAAAAACTGGGAGCAAAAGGCAGTATATATTACCAGACTGATCCACTTGGAACAGCACACGCTATTAAATGCGCCGAAGACTCTATGCAGGGAGATGTGGTGATTGCTTTCGCAGATACTCTATTCCGTGCAGATTTCCAGCTGGATAAAAATTCCGACGGGGTGATCTGGGTAAAAAGCGTAGAAGACCCTTCAGCTTTCGGAGTGGTGAAATTAGACGACAATGGTTTTATTACCGATTTCGTTGAAAAGCCTCAGACTTTCGTTTCAGATCTTGCCATCATCGGTATCTATTATTTCAACAGTGCTGAAAAACTGATGAGCGAGATCAATTATATTATGGATAATAATATTAAAAACGGAGGCGAATATCAGTTGACGACAGCATTGGAAAACCTTAGATCAAAAGGAGCAAAATTCACTTTAGGACAGGTCAATGACTGGATGGACTGCGGAAACAAAAATGCTACCGTAGAAACCAACAGTAAAATTCTTGAGTATGAAAGAGAAGAAATGCTTAACTACCCTGCATCAGCGGTTATTGAGAATTCATTGATCATTCAGCCGTGCTTTATTGGGGAAAATGTAAAGATTTCCAATTCCAAAATAGGCCCTGGTGTTTCACTGGGAAATAACACGGTAATTGTTAATTCCAATATTGAAAACTCCCTGATTCAGGAAAATACAAAGATCAATCACGGAAACCTTTCAAACTCCATGATCGGGAATTCGGCACAGTACTTTGGCGTTTCCAGAGAGATTTCTTTAGGAGACTACTCAGTTTTAGATTTCTTATCCCGATAAGAACAGAAATAATTAATATAAAATAAGATACATCCAGACCACACAACATTTTTTGTGTGGTTTGGCGTTAATATTGCAGCGTATTTTTTTTAATTGAAAGATAAATACATGAAAAACTGGATTCCGATACTTCTCATATTTCTTACCTTATTATCCTGTAAAACGAGAAATGCCGCCAAAAACAACAACGGCAATACACAGGACAGCACAGTCATAGCCGAAGACAACAGAAAACCCAAAGATGCCAATGAACCGGTAAAAGATAAATTTACCTTCTATGAACACGTAGTTGTCCCACTGAAATTTGATCAGGTAAAAATCAGCAGTAAAGTCAATGTGGAAACAGGAAGTTTTATCCCAACTCTGGATGCTACTATCTATATTGAAAATGATAAAAAAGTCTGGATGAATCTTCAGGCATTTTTCATAGGTGTAGCCAGAGGTATTGCGACTCCGGAAGGGATCAAGGGACAAGACAAAACAAGCAAAACCTATATCGACTCAGATTTTGATTATTTAAATAGGCTGCTCAATGTCAACTTCATCGATTACAAATCACTGGAGAAAATACTAATGGGCAGAACTTTTGTAAAGATCAGTGATTCTCAGTTTACCCTGACCCAAAATGCACAGGGCTTTAAAATGGTTTCCAATACCAACCAGAAAATTGTTACCGATGAGAAAACCAGAGAGTATAAAATTGTCCTGAACTATGATACCAATTACGATCTGCTGAGTGTGAATTTAAAGGATGTTTTATCTACCGACGAACTGGAAATCTCGTACAGTAACTGGAATCAATACGAAGGAATCCGTCTTCCAAAAAATGTTAAAATAATTATAAAAGGGTCAAAATCTAGCCAAATTTTACTGGAAAACACGAAATTTGACTTTTCGAGGATGGAAACAGCTTATTCTGTGCCATCCAGTTATAAGAAAATTGAGATTAAATGATTAAAAAATTTAGCTTTTTAATAGGTATTCTACTGTTCGGCCTGCATCAGGGACAGCAGAACAAGGAACAGCTTCAGAAACAGAATGCCGATCTTAAAAAACAAATTGTACAGATAAATACAGATCTTGCCAAAACAAGAACTGAATCCAAGCTTTCAGTTGCCTATCTTACCAACGTCAATAAAAAACTGTCTTTAAGAGAAAAGGTATATACCAACACTCAGAAAGAAAAAAGATTTATTGAAGATGAGATCTATCTGCGTCAGCTGGAAATTAACCGCCAGAACAAAGAGCTGGTAGTTCTCAGAAAGAACTACGCTGAAGTACTGGTAAATGCTTACAAAAACAAAGGGGTACAGAACAAAGTAACCTTCATTCTTTCGTCCAAAAATTTAGGGGAGGCCATAAGAAGGGTACAATACCTGAAGCAGTATGCTGACTATCAGGATAAAAAAGCTGCCGAAATCAGTGATGCAGCCGCTCAAATCAAAAAATCAATCGCACAAAAACAAAATTCTGCAAGAGAAAAAGATAATCTTCTGGTCAACCAGCAGAAAGATCTGGCCACCATCAATGCAGAAAGAGCTCAGAAAGAACAGCTGTTAGCAGATTTCAAGAAAAATGAATCCAAGCTTACGGTAGAGCTGAAGCAGAAACAAGTTCAATCCAAAGCTTTAGAAGGACAGATCAGAGCGATTATCGCTGAAGAGATCAGAATAGCAAAAGCTGAAGAAGAAGCAAGAAGAAAAGCTGAGGCAGAAAAAATCCGTATGGCAAAGCTGATTGCAGAAAGAGAAAAAGCAAGAATCGAAGCTGAAGCGAAAGCGAGAACTGAAGCCCTGGAAAGAGAAAGAAAACTGGCAGAAATTGAAGCCAAAAAAGCAGCCGATTTTGCAGCCAAAAGAGCTGAAGAAGAGAGAAAACGTAATGAAGAGGCAGCAAGAGCAGAAGCCAGCGCAAAAGACGAGGCCAGAAGAGTTGCTGCGAAAAAAGCATCTGAAGAAGCCAACATCAAAGCAAAAGAAGCCACCGATAAACTCGTTGCCGCAAGAGCAGCAGAAGCCGCACTGAATAAGAAAAAAGAAGAAGAGAAAAAGGCCGCTGAAACTAAAGCAATGACCAGCTATGGAGTTACAACATCGCCCGGAAGCAGTTTTGCAGACAGCAGAGGAAAACTTGGATATCCAGCAGACAGAGCCGGACAGGTTACCCACCGATTTGGAAGACAGCCGCACCCGGTTTTCAAAAATATTGTTGAGGACAATACAGGTATTAAAATAGCAGTACCTTCCGGTACCCGTGCAAAATCTGTATATCCAGGATCAGTCTCTTCTGTATTAGCAAATAGTGACGGAACAAAAACCGTTATGGTGAAACACGGAAATTATTTTACGATCTATTCTAACCTGGGAAGCGTAAGCGTTTCCAAAGGACAGCAGGTTTCTTCCGGAACTCCGGTAGGTACCGTGGCTCAGGATTTTGATGGTTCTTATACCCTTGATTTCCAAGTATGGAACGGAAATACACCAGTTGACCCATTAGGTTGGATTTCATATTAAAAAAAGCTTAACTTTGTAAAAATCTTAAGAGATGAATACACTAACAATACTTGCCTTATCTTGGCAGCACATCCTTATCGTAGCCATACTTTTAGTATTGCTTTTTGGAGGAAAGAAAATTCCGGAACTCATGAGAGGAGTTGGTTCAGGAATCAAAGAATTTAAAGATGCGGTGAAGGAAGAAGACAAACCAGGTTCTGAAAGCAAAACCTCTTCTACCAACAATAATAATACTACCAGCAACTAAAATTCCTTAGAATTAATGAATTTCACTGAAACTGCATGGAAAGTCTTCAATCAATCTATTGAAGACTATCACGTGTTCGATGACGTTAACGCTCTAATTAATAACCCTTTCGAAAAAGACAGTTTGGAACGGATTTTGTATGCAAAGAACTGGATTGATACCGTTCAATGGCATTTGGAAGATATTATTAGAGATGAAAATATTGATCCCGCTGAAGCTCTTCAACTGAAGAGAACGATAGATGCATCTAACCAGAAAAGAACAGATCTGGTAGAGTTTATCGACAGCTGGTTCCTTACAAAGTTTGAAAATATAACTCCTAAACCCGATGCAAAAATCAATACTGAAACTCCCGCTTGGGCAGTAGATAGATTATCAATTCTTGCATTAAAGGTTTATCATATGTCGTTAGAGGCCAATAGAGAATCCGCTTCTGAAGAGCACCGTACAAATTGCCAGGCAAAACTGGATGTACTGCTTAGTCAGAAAGAAGACCTATCTACCTCTATAGATCAGTTGCTTACTGATATTGAATACGGTAATGTTAAGACAAAAGTATACAAACAAATGAAAATGTATAACGATGATAGTCTTAACCCGATCCTTTATCAAAAGGGGCAACAGAAATGAGAAAACTATTTTTTTTTGGAGTACTATTAATTATCACTTCCTGCGCAACGGAAAAGCTTAATCTTTCTCCGCTGTCCAATAATTTTTATAGCGAAACTAAAGGTTCTGATTCTGACAGAGGGGCAAAAAAAGGCTTTGATATCAATATCAAGGAAAATGTAAATGCTTCTGAAATTTCAAATCTGATTTCTACTTTTCCAAAATTTAAGAATAATAATTTGAATGAGGAAGTAACCAGTTTGAAATATAGCCTTCAGAATTATTTATATGCCATTGATGCCAATAACTTGGCAGGGAAAAACAGAGCAGTTAAAAGCTTCGAAAAATCATATAAGAAAATTCAAAAACTCAGACAACAGCTGGATAAAGATGATGATGAAGTTTTAAACAGATATCTGGTACGTCTAAAAACCAATATCTCTGTTATAGAAGATTCTTTAAAAGGAAATTAAAAACGAACCACTATTAATGATTAAAATTCAGGCAGAAGCTAATGTTCCCACAGAACACGGCTCTTTCCGAATGATCGCTTTCTCCGAAAACGAAAACGACTGGATGCCACATATGGCCATCGTAGCAGAAAATACAGATTTCTCGAAACCGGTGAACGTACGTTTCCATTCAGAATGCATTACCGGAGAAGTTTTCCATTCAAAAAAATGTGAATGCGGGCAGCAATTGGATGCCGCAATGAAATACACCCACGAACACGGAGGAATTATTGTCTACCTTCGTCAGGAAGGAAGGAATATCGGGATCATCAATAAACTGAAAGCATATTCGTTACAGGAAAAAGGTCTTGACACCGTACAGGCTAATCTTGAACTGGGACTTCCTGCTGATGATAGAAAATTCGGAGTTGCTATCGATATCCTGAACCTATTGGACGTAAAAGATATTAACCTTCTAACGAATAATCCTGAAAAGGTAAAATATGTTGTAGAAAGCAACATTAACCTCAATTCAAGGGTTCCTTTACAGATTCCGGCCAACGAGATGAGCAAAGGGTATCTGAAAACAAAAAAAGATTTCTTCGGTCATTTACTAGATGATAATGACAACTAGATAAAAATTAAAGCTCCAGAATTTCTTCTGGAGCTTTTTATTTGATTATTAATGTCTGGTTATAAAGGAGTAGGCATCTTTTTCACTGACCAGCTTCCACTCCAATACTGCTGTTTCCATGTCCCCGACTTGGTTTCTAAACTTCCGGTTAGAACAAAACCTTTTGGAGAAGCAGAAGCGCTTATAGCAGCGCTTCCTGCGCCCTGAAGGCTTGCATAATATACTTCCTCCACATTCGTATTTACAATTCGTGTTACCTCAATACTTCCGCTTTTCGAAACGTTAAGGATTAAATCTCCACTCACTTCTCCTGTAAAAGTACCGACCCATTTTCCCATATAGGGAGAAACATAGTTTTCCTGTTCTTTTTGACGATCAATATTGTCTATAATCTCACTGCATGAGGCAAGAAAAAGCAATGGAACTATTATTAAAAATTTTAGCCAGTAGTTTTTTATCATTGGTTTGACTTTTATTATGTATTTCAGTTGAGTAAAAATACTTCTTTTTTGTCTGTATTAAAAAGAGAATTTTAAGATATTATATTCAAAAGCTCCGAGATTTCTCCCGGAGCTTTTTTAATTATAAAAAACTGAAAAGATATTTCTTAATTAATTAACGTTGGTAGTCTTTACCTTAGTTTCATCAAGATTAAAGTATTTCACTACAGCATTATAGTCACTGTAATCTACTCCTGCGTTTTTGCTTGCGTTTTTACTTTGTGATGCAGGAACCAGTACAATTCTAAAAGTCTGGTTAGATAAATAATTGGCAATTTCCTGTGTAGACAATCCTGTCCCAAGATTAAAATTCTGATCATCAATTCTTATTTGCACATTTTGAGAGTCAAATACGAAATTATAATCAAACTTTCTCGCTGCTGGAGAAGTAGCAGTATCTAAATATACAGTCTTAGGAATCTGCTGCCAAGCATTTCCTGCCTTTCTGTAGACTAAAACAACATCAGTCTGCTCAATGGCAATTGCCTGTGTAAATGCATAAGTATTACCGCTGGTAAATGACCCGGTAACATCTCTCATCTGTGAGTATGTATCATTATCCACTGGATTTTGTACAACAGTATCATCATCATTATCACAACTGTAAGCAGTAAAACCTACAAATGCCAGAAATAAAAGTGGAAGAATTTTTTTCATTTTTAGAAAAGTTTAGTTATTATTTATAAATCGTATTCAAATCATATACCAAAAGTTGCAAAAACTTTGTTTTCATCATTTTTTTAATTGTATTTTTGTTCTTATTCAAAAGATCATGAAGAAATTGTTATATACTTCCCTCTTTATTTTTTCATTAATAAGCTTTACAGCTAAAGCTCAATACCAGCCCAAAAACATTTCCAAAGAAGACTTGAAAAAGGCTCATCACTGGGTAGACAAAACATACAGGTCACTTTCTCAGGATGAAAAGCTGGGTCAGCTGTTTATTGTAGCACTTTACACCAATAAAGGTGAAGACTATATTAATCAGATCAGAAACATTGTGGTTAATGATAAGATTGGAGGGCTGATTTTAATGCAGGACGATGCCGCCAGAGAAATTAATCTGGTTAATGAATTCCAGCAAAAATCAAGAGTTCCGATGATGATCGGGATGGATGCCGAATGGGGACTGTTTCAAAGAATTGCCACAGCACACAAATTTCCTTGGGCAATGACCCTTGGAGCGATACAGGATAAAAGCCTCATTTACCAGATGTCTGCCAAGGTTGCAGAAGACTGCCACAGAATGGGGATCAACTGGGATTTTGCACCGGTTGTGGATGTGAATACCAATCCGAACAATCCGATTATCGGAAACAGAAGTTTTGGTTCAGAAGTCGATAATGTGATCAGCTCTGCTTTGTCTTATTCTACCGGGCTTCAGGACAATACGATTCTTGCTGCCATCAAACATTTTCCGGGACATGGTGATACAAGTACAGATTCCCATCTGGATCTGCCCGTGGTTTCACATAGTTTAGAAAGACTAAATAGCGTTGAACTCGCTCCTTTTAAAGCTTTAATGGATAAAGGAATCGGTGGTGTGATGGTTGCTCACCTGTATGTTCCAAGCCTGGAATCAGGAAAAGGAATTCCTGCGTCAGTTTCAAAGAATATCATTACAGGATTACTAAAAGATAAATTAGGATACAAAGGCTTAATTATCACCGATGCTTTAAACATGGGTGCCGTAGCCAACAAATACAAACCGGGCGAACTGGATGCACTTGCATTTAAAGCCGGAAATGATATTATGCTATTTTCTCAAGGCGTTTCAGAAGGAAAAAAATTAATTCAGAAAAGCATTGAAAATGGTGAAATTTCTCAATCAAGAGTTGAGGAAAGTGTGAAGAAAATTTTATTAACCAAATATTATCTTGGTCTAGACAAATACAGCCCGAAAAATCCAGAAAACATCAATAACGATATCAATAATGATTCTCACAAAACACTGGTACAGAATCTTTACGCCAATGCTTTGACTTTATTAAAGGATGACAAAAACCTGCTTCCTATCGTTGGAAAACAAACCTATTATGTTCCTCTGGAAGAAGCTCCTTATCAAACTTTTGCCAACCAGTTAGGATCTAATGTGATCATCAAAAAAGCCAATGAGATCACTACAATTCCTTCAGGTTCTACCGTAATCGTAGGGTTCCACAAGGATAATTCAACGGCATACAAACCTTATAAAATTTCGGCAGAATCTAAGAAAATTCTTGCTGATCTCACCAAAAATCAAAACGTTATTTTAAATGTTTTCGGAAGTGCTTACGCTTTAAAAGATATTGATATTTCAAAAGTATCTACAGTTCTTGTATCTTATGAAAATAATGATGATTCAATGGCCGCTGCAGCAAATGCTCTGAACGGAAAAACAAAGATATGGGGCAGGCTGCCCGTTCTGGTTAATGACCAGCTGAAAGCAGGAATGGGAATCGATAAGGTTCCGGCTTCTGCTTCCAATGCAAACACAACAGTTTTTACAACATCAAAACAACAATAATCTAATGAAAATAGGCATACTTTGCTATCCAACATATGGAGGAAGCGGAATCGTAGCAACAGAACTGGGAATGTCTCTGGCCAACAAAGGCTATGAAGTTCACTTTATAAGTTCTGCGCTCCCTGCAAGACTAGACATTACCAACCCGAATATTTTCTTTCACCGGGTGAATGTACAGACCTATCCGCTTTTCCAGTATCAGCCTTATGATATTGCGCTAAGTTCGATGATTTACCGTGTTGTCAATCTATATAAGCTGGATCTGTTACACGCCCACTACGCCATTCCATACGCGTACGCTGCGTTTACAGCTAAACAGATGCTGAAAGAGGATAATAACGACGTTCCACTGGTTACTACTCTTCACGGAACCGATATTACCCTTGTAGGACAGCACCCAAGTTATAAGCACGCTGTTGAATTTTCAATCAACCAGTCTGATGCGATCACTTCAGTTTCCCAAAGTCTGAAAAAAGATACACTGCAGTTTTTCAATATTAAAAAAGAAATCCAGGTGATTACCAATTTTATTGATAATTCTGAATTTGATGACTGTACGGAATGTCAGAGAACACAGTTTGCGAATCCGGACGAGAAAATTTTGATTCACGTATCTAACCTTCGTCCCGTAAAACGTGTGGATGAAGTTTTGCAAATCTTCAAAAGCGTTGAGAAAAAAGTAAAATCAAAACTGATCATCATTGGTGAAGGACCGGATATGGAAAAAGTGAACCAGTTTCTGGAGGAAAATCCTGAACTTATTTCAAAAATCCGTCTGTTAGGAAAAGTAAATGATCTGTATAAGATCTTACAGCTGTCTGATGTCTTTTTACTTCCTTCCGAACAGGAAAGTTTCGGACTGGCAGCTCTTGAAGCTATGGCGGCTTACACTCCGGTAATCAGCTCCAATGCAGGTGGAATTCCCGAAGTGAATATCCAGGGAGAAACAGGATTCTTGGCTGAGATCGGAAATGTAGAAGCAATGAGTAATTATACAATCAAGCTATTGAGCAATGACGAACTTTTAGCGACTATGAAAAAGAACGCGAAAGAACAGGCTATCAAATTTGACCTGAAAAACATTCTTCCTATCTACGAGGAAATGTACAGAACAACGATAGAAAACTTCAATAAGCAACTGACGAAAGCGTAACGAATATCTTTTAGGAAATCAATGATTTAACTGCTTTAATAAGCAAACACATATACTCTAATGCCTTCCACATATTGATGGAGGGTATTTTATTTTTTAAAGCAAAAAAGCAATAAAAGAGAAAGAACAGAAGGTAAATTTCTATTGTATAAACTACGTTTCTATCTATATACGATTGTGTAGTACAGAGCTGGAAAATCTTAGTATGGAGGTGGTAGAAGTATAGAATTTCTACTATATTTATCTTCACACTTATGACAGAAAAATTGCTTCAATATCTTTGGAATTATAAAGTTTTCAAACATTTTGACTTCAGGGATATTGAAGGCAACGCTGTTGAAATTCTAAACTTCGGAAAATGGAATACAAATGCAGGACCTGATTTTCTGGATGCAAAAATCAAAACCAAAGATCTGGTCATTGCCGGAAATATTGAACTGCACGTTCGCACCTCCGACTGGATTTTCCACAACCATTCTCAGGACCCCAATTACCAAAACATTATTCTGCACGTTGTCTATCAAAATGATGCAGAGATTGATGACCTCATCCGCAAAAATGTTCCTACTCTGGAGCTGAAGGATCATATTGATCAAAATATCCTGTGGAAATACGAAAAATTAATTAACGGGACCCAATTCATTCCCTGCGAGAATATTTTTGCACCTGATAAAATTCCTGTTAATTTTCATGAAGCTACGATCATTAAAAAGCTGGATGAAAAGTCTCAGGAATTCGAAAAAGACCTAGAATTTCACAAGAATGATTTCGAGGCCGTTCTTTTTCACAGCCTCTCCTATTCTTTCGGATTAAAAGTAAATGCCTCTATTTTCAGGCTTATCGCAGAATCTGTGGATTTCAGAGTCATCAACAGAATCCGTCAGAACGAATCGCAGCTGGAAGCGCTTCTTTTTGGCATTTCAGGATGGCTGGAAGATCCCAGAGACGGGCAGATGATGATCTGGAAAAGAGAGTTTGATTTTCTCCGAAAAAAGTTCAGCATTCCGGATCTGAAATTTCATCCGAAGTTTCTGAGACTGCGGCCTCCTAATTTCCCAACGGTTCGTCTTTCTCAGCTGGCAGATCTTTATCACAGACATCAGAATTTATTTTCAAAGATCATCAAAGCGGATCATATCAATGAATTGTATGACGTTTTTGCCCCCGTAAAAGCTTCGGACTATTGGGATTTTCACTTTAATTTCGGAACCCTTTCAAAATTTCAGCCTAAAACATTAAGTAGGGATTTTATTGAACTGGTCATCCTGAATACGGTGCTTCCTCTAAAATATACCTATCATAAATATCATCGTGAAGAAATTACTGATGAAATTCTGGAATTCTACAGAAATACCCCCGCTGAAAAAAATTCTATTATTTCCGGATGGAAAAAAATGGGTTTGAATGTTAAGAATGCATTGGAAAGTCAGAGTCTGATTTATCACTATAAAACCTCGTGTGAAGAAAAAAATTGCTTAAATTGCGGTATTGGATTTAAACTTTTAAAAGAATCTTCAAATGTTTGATAATATCCGCCATAAGATGGAAAGAGAATGGTTCGGTGTTCTTACGAGAACCGGAGCCAAACTGGGGATCCCTGTATCTAAATTAAGGGTCTTCTTTATCTATTCTACTTTTGCAACAGCAGGTTTCTTCTTTTTGATCTATCTGGGACTGGCTTTCACACTCTGGATCAAAGATATTTTCATTACAAGAAGACCCAGTGTTTTTGATTTATAATTATGGAATTTTTACCGATTACGTCTCCCGAAGATTATAGAGTACAGGAAATCTATAAGTCTTACTCCAGCACTTTCCCCGAAGATGAGCAAAGGGACTGGAAACAATTTACCGCTCTATTTTCAAAACCTCATGTGAAGGTAATATCTGTATTGCATGAATCTCAGAGTATAGGATATCTTATCATCTGGGAATTGAGTTCTTATGTTTTTGTAGAGCATTTTGAAGTTTTTGAGGCATTCAGAAGTCAAAAACTGGGATCGCATATTACAGGATACCTGTTTGAAAATTACCCGAGAATTATCCTGGAAATAGAACCGGATCATTTGGGTGATGATGCCAAAAGACGGTACTCTTTCTATCAAAAAAATGGATTCACCCTGATTGACGAAATGTATGTACAGCCGAGTTATGGTGAAGGAAAAAAGTCTTTGGATCTTTGGCTGCTGGCCAATTACACGCCTGAAAATCTAAAGAGTGTCAAAGAGGAAATTTATGATATCGTATATCACTAAAATATAAAAACCGCCGGAAGATTCCAGCGGTTTTATTTTTTTCTGCCCCGTAAGATTTTTGATCTGCAATTATCAATGGATAATAACTATTTATTGTTTTTTAAATCTGTATAATCTGCGGGAAAATAATATTTATTCCCACTAATTTCACGGACTTCAAAGATCAACTTTTAATTAACTTCGTATTCCAGTTTTATGGTAATATTTGCTTCTTTTTCTTTGGAAGAAGTATTGAATGTTCCGCCATAGGAATAGTCTTCATTGGAATTAGGTTCCGTGATCTGAATCACCCCCATTGTCGCTTTTTTAAGACTTCCCAGACTGCTTCCTGAATTCTCAGCAATTTTCTCAGCTCTTTCTTTAGCATCCTTTGTTGCACCGGCAATCATTTCCTGTTTTACCGTTGCTAATTTAGTATAAAAATAAGATGGCGCTGAAGAGGTGAACTCGATACCACGGTTGATGATTTCTGTAATATTTCTGGAAAGATTCTCGATCTTTACCACTTCCTTACTTTCAATGGACACTTTTTGAGTAAGGTTGTATCCCGAAAATTCTCCCTGTACATAATTTCCATTGGAGTCGTTATAGCTTCTAAACTGCTTCTGGATATCTACCGAAGAAAATACAATCTCACTCTGTTTGATCCCTTTTGACACAAGATAATCATTGATGACCTTTCTGTCTATCGCTAACTCATCATAAGCTGCTTTTAAATCGGAATTATTTTTGGAAAAACTTCCTGACCAGGTGATCAGGTCGGAAGTAAACTGTTTCGTGCCCAATCCGGTGACAGAAATCGTATTTTCAGATTTATTTCTGTTTTTAATGGCATTTCCTAAAAAGCCGAGGCCAAGGACGAATCCCAGTGCTCCGACTGCTACTGCAATAATATTTTTATTCATAAAAAATGTGATCTGATTGATTCTGTCTAGCAGTACATCAATTTCTATTCCGATTTTTAAGAATTCTTTAACATTATTCCTGCTTTTTCTGTTGTTTTAATCTTTCGAGATAAACAGGCATCGTTTCTTCCATTCTGAGTAAGACTCCTGACAGGTTTTTGGCCTTCACATAAGTTCTCACCTGAGGTTTAACCTCAAAAGAATATTGTATAAATTCGGAAATACGCTCTTCGGGAATTCCTGCTTTTACAAAGTATTCGTTATCTACTCTGTTTCGCACCCACATGATATGTTCTTGGAGATCATCATACCTGTATTGCCGTTTCTGTCTCCTTGCTTTTCCACTGATCAGATCATAGGCGCCCTGCACATCCAGCCTTCCCAGAAGTATCGGAAGAAGGACCTGCTTCACTTCGGCAGGTTTTTCCCGCATCTTTCCAACAGGTTGCGGCAAACCTACGGCCTGTTGTACAATTTCCCCTTTTTCTACTTTTGCTGCCAACCGTGAATCGGTTTCCAGATCACCAGTTGGTTTTTTTACAATTTTCACTTCTCCAACGTCTGTGGGTATTGGGACCAGGGTGACCATCAGCTGAGCATTGAATCCACCGGCAGGAACCCTTGCAGAAACTCTTCTGAAATAGGCCTTCACAAATCTCAGCTCATCATTGGGAGAAGCATTAATGGAAAACATCCCCATAAAATCGGACGATACTTTCTGGTCGGTAGACATATTGATGATAACGACAGAACTTAAGTTTTCACCGCTGTCATCTACGATACGCCCGGTTACAGTTTGTTGAGCAAAGGCATTCATGAACGGAAAAACAAGAAAAAATAAAATTTTCGTCCAGTGAGCCTTCCTGATATTTCCGCATACAAAATTCATTTCTATTCGTTAAAAAATTAAAGATTATCGAGCTTACGGGTTTTCTTATACTCTGCGAAAGCTACTCTTAATTCGTATTCCACCACATCAATCTTAAAGTTCTTTCTGAATTTTTTCGCCATGGTTCGGGTATCATTGGCGTAGAGAAGAAACTGATCAATCTGTTCTTCATCCATTCCATATTTTGTAAGGAACGTCAAATCAGCTTCCTGCTTGACTCTTTTGATAAAATCCTGTGTTTCTGTAAAATTAGCTTTGGTAATTTTAAGTTCTGTCGCTTTTTTGAACAGGCCTACAGCCGCATCTAAAACCCCTAAGATACTTACCTGACCGGCCCCATAATCCTGTTTAAAAGTTTTTGAAATCGTATTATCCGGTAAAGCCTCATTCATCGGACTTTTCATATACTCATCCAATTCTGACCTTAAAGAGACCACTTTTCTAGATTCATTAAGATGTTTATTATCTCTTTCCAGGTTTCCTGTCGGCTTATAGGTGATTTTTACTTCAGGAATCTCTATTTCTACTTTTTCGAGGCTTACCATTAAAGGAGAACTAAAATTTTCCTTCCCCATTTTCTTGTCCAGACGGTAATACCCCTCTTTTACAAATCTGAGTTCATCATTTTCTGATGCTTCAATACTAAACTTTCCCGAGGCATCACTCAGTGTACTTTTTTGGTTGGAAACATTAATGATTAAAACCGGGTTGATATTAGACTTGCTGTTATCTGTAACGATTCCTGTTGCCTGCTGCTGGGAAAAAAATTCTGCAGATACAAAAAGCGGAACTGTATAAAGACTTTGTTTTATGTAAGTTCTCATTGGTGTTTATCTTTGAGTTTGTGGAGCACGGTAAGAGGAAATTCTTGTTAGTACAAACCTTTGAAATCTACTCAGATCTGCATCGCTGCAAAAGCCATACTTCAGAATTCTTTGTCTCTCGAAACCTCCAGCCAAGACATAACCGATAAAATGTTCGATCTGAGGTTTTCCTATTTTTAAATAAATAAAATATTCATCACCAAGTGCCGTATGCAGATAATTGATGAGATCAATATCATCCCACTTGTTTTTTACTTTCCCAATATAGAACCCCTGCCCTTTCGGCTGTACAAATTCTCCCGGTTTTGCTGCAAGAATCCTAGGATCTGATTTCTGGGCGATATACCTATCGATATCTTTGATCAGCTTATCCACTTTTTTAGGTCGGTTAAGGTTTTTTGTATCAATTTTAAGATCACCGGTAAGTCCCTGCTTGATTTCTATTTCAGGGATTAATATAGTAGCTCTTGCCAGGGTAACATTTAAGGGAGATTCTATATTTTCTTTGGAAACTTTTTTAACGATGCGTTCATAGCCGGCCTTTACAAAACGGAGCTCATCGCCCGCCCTTCCGGACACCATAAAGTGCCCGTCTCTGTTCGTGACTACTCTTTCATCCGTTCTGATATTGATTACTGTTACATCTGGAATTTCCGCATTGTCTTCAGAAATTATTTTTCCGAAAATATAATTCTGGGCGTTGGTATGAATGAAAAAAAAGGTGGTTAAAAAAAAGAGTAGTTTAAGTTTCACGGACAGTTTTTTATAAAGCAAATCTAAAATTATTTTTAAAGAAAATGGTAAGTTTAACCACAGTTAACGCGTTTTGGGATTTCTTTTTGATTTTTGCTCACGAAACTGTTAAATCACCGCCCGGAATTGTTAAAATTTCACTTAAAATTTAGCTAACTTGCAGTCTCAATTCTAAATTCAGCAATGCAAAATTCTTATACAGTAATCAATGCTTCAGCAGGCTCGGGGAAAACATATGCCCTTGTCCAGAGGCTTTTGATGATCTGTCTCCGCTACCCTAATCAGCAACAGTCGATCAGGAATATTCTCGCGCTTACTTTTACAAACAAAGCAGCCAATGAGATGAAGGAAAGAATTTTGACGTGGCTTGGAAATTTTTCCGCGGATAATTTCGCTGAAAATGGAGATCTGAAAAATATTCAGAAAGCATTTGAAGCTGACGGCTTAAGAATTACGATTGACGAACTTCATATCCGTTCTAAAAAACTTCTGGACTATGTCCTTCACAATTATTCAACCCTGAATATCGGAACGATTGACCGTTTCAACTCAAGGTTGGTGAGAAGCTTTTCCTATGAGCTTGGTTTAGCTAAAAATTTCAATCTTGAAATCGATGCTGAACCGTTTCTGATCGAAGCGGTAGATAAAATGCTTGACCAGATTGGCGAAAATGACAACATCTCCAATTCTTTCATGGATTATGTGGATTACAGTCTGGAAAACAATGAGAGAATTAACCTCAACAAGAACCTTTACGATTCTGCAAAAGAGTTTGTAAAAGATATTCATTATGAACATCTGAAAAGCAACAAGAGCTTTGACGATACGAATTATGAGAACATAAAAAACACACTCAGAAAAGAAATCGTACAGAATAAAAAACAGTCTGCAGATATTGCTGCCCAATCTGTTGAGCTCTTCCTATCCAGAAATATTGAGATCGAAGATTTTGCTCAGGGCAAAAATGGAATTGGTGGATTTTTCACGAAAGTTCAGGATTTTTACAGTCAGAAGAGACCCGGATTTCCGTTTCCTACCACACAGGAAGAATCTGTCGTCAATAATTACAGAAAGGGAGCTTCTTCAAAATCAAAAAACAAGGAACCTGAAATCTTTGAAATCCTTGACCAGCTTCTTGACAACAGGATGCAGCTGATCCTTTTATATATTGAAACCCAAAAGAAAGAGAAAATTCTATCTGCACTTCTCCCTTTAAAGGTGAACAAAGATATTCAGGATGAATTAAAAAAAATTGAGGAAGAAAATGATCTGGTTCTGCTTTCAAAATTTAATATCCTGATCAATGAGAATCTTAAAAATGAACCGTCCGCTTTTATTTATGAGAAGGTAGGTTCACAGTTTCAGCATTTTTTCTTTGATGAATTTCAGGATACTTCGGAATTGCAGTGGCAAAATTTTGTTCCGCTGAGAGACCACAGTGTTTCTTCGGAGAATACTTCCTTTACTTTGGTAGGTGACCCTAAACAGAGTATTTACAGATTCCGTGGCGGGGAAAGTAAACTGATGCTGGATATCATTAATAAAAAAGAATTTTCTCCCAAGCAAGCTACTCTATTTGTTTTGAAAGACAACTGGAGAAGTGCGAAAAATATCGTCCAGTTCAATAATGAGCTGTACCGCTATCATTCGCAGGATCTGGAGGAAGAACATAGGAATATTTTTGGTGAGGATGCTGAACAGAACCCAAGATCCCAGATTGAAGGACGTGTGAAAGTGAATCTTATTGAAAATCTCACCAATGATGATTTTTATAATGATACTTCTGAAAAAATGCGGAATGATATCCAGGAAAGCCTTGATAATGGTTTTAAATTTTCTGACATTACGATTTTATGCCGTGGTAATTTTGACATTTTCAGCTATTCTCAAAAGCTAGGAAATCTGAAGGTGAAGTACCGTGGAGAAGAAACGAATATCAAAACAATTTCCGATAAAGGTCTGACCCTTGAACTCTCCAATACATTAAAAGCGGTCATTGAATTTCTACGCTTGGAAATCAATCCCAAAAACAGACCGAATCTGATCATGATGATGTATTATCTGAATACCCTAGGCAGAATCAAAATGACAGATTTTACGTTGGAAATGAAAGAAATTCTCGAGATAGAAACACACGAGGAAATTCTCCAGTTTCTCCAAAATACCTATTCCCTGAAACTGAAACAGGAAAATTTCCCGAGATTCAATCTGTATAATTTTGTGGAATATTATATCAATGAATTTGCAGTAGAGAACAAGGAAACAGATTTCCTTTTGAACTTTCTGGAAATGCTTTTCAACTTCACCCAGAACGCAGGAGCCAGCACAAAAGAATTCTTAAAATACTGGGACGAGGAAGCTTCCGGCTATACGATTCAGGCCTCAGAAAATATTGATGCTGTCCAGATTATGACGATTCACAAATCGAAAGGACTGGAATTCCCCATCGTATTTATTCCCATGATGAATAAAAACAGGGACAGTGAGTTTACCAATTGGTTTGACACCAATAACGATGATGCTTTAAAATCAGTCAACATCAATCAGTTCAATAAAAACCTTGAGGTATATGATGAAGAAATCGAGGCATTTAATAAAAAGAATTCGTATAAAAATCTGATCGACAGATTGTGTCTTCAATACGTGGCTACGACACGCCCTGTAGAACAGTTATTTTTCTATCTTCAGAAAGCTAATAAGACCTCCAATAATCTTGAGCTACTTGAATTTTTTAACGGAAAAAATAACGAAGGGGCTGATGAATTTGATCTGTATGAAGTACGTCCTGAGATGCTGAAAAAGCATTCAAAGGATAAAACATCATTATTTAAAACGAAGGATATTCAAAACCTTAAAAATAGTAATGAAAACAGATCTTCGATTAAAATTGCCACTCCATCCAAAAACTATCAGGTCCGGAATGAGAAGGTAAGAATTGGGCTTTTCGTCCATGAGTTATTATCAAAAATCAATACAGAAAAAGATATTGCCCGAGTTCTGGAAAGTTATGTTCTGGAGGGCCAGATCACCTGGGAAGAAAAAAATGAAATTCAGGAAACTCTGGTTCAGATCATTCAGAAACATGTGGAGTTCTTTGATGAAAAATGGGAAGTGATCAATGAAAAAGATATCATGATCTCTGAAAGAGGACAGAGCCATATTTTCAGACCGGACCGTATTCTGAAAGGAGAAGAAGGATATATTATCGTTGATTTTAAAACCGGTGAACAGACAGAAAAAAACGAACTTCAGATTGAAAGGTATAAAAATATCCTTGAAGGTTTGGGAAGAAAGGTTTTGAAGACACAGCTTATCTATTTATAATTACTTTTTTCAAAAAAATACCGCAGAAAGCATCTGCTTTGATGATTTCCAATACTCTCTGAGCTCATTTTGACGGTTAAAAATTTACAAATATCATTCTTAGTTATAGGGATGATATTTACATTTCAGTCACAAACCACTCAAAAACGCGGAATTATTTTCTATTATACTCCCAATAATTCATAAAGTTATCAAGTGATCTCCTTTAGCTAATTGATCAAATTTTTCCTGTACCCATGTCGTACTTCTACTACAATTTTTAAATTTTAACAATCTATTTAGCAAATTAATCTAAAACATTTCTAATTTTAGTGACATAATCACAAAAAAACTAACGATGAAAAAGAAGGCTACCAATGCAGATAAAATTGCTGAGAATCATATCGCTGGTGTACAGCGTGTGGTAAAGCTGGATATTGTTATTGAGGGTAAGATCATCAGACATTTCAAGCATTTCCGCTTACAGCAAAGCATACGAAAACACCATCATTTCGAACTTACACTCGCTCATGACACTCTGGGAGACAATCAGGATTACAATCTGGAAGAAGCTCAACAGTTTTTAGGAAAACGTTTAACTGTTGTTTTTAAATATAAAGATGCGGAAAATGAGAGCCCTGAAAGAACTTTCGTGGGACTCATCACTCAGGTAGCATTCAGCCAGGAAGAAATGAGTCTGGGAAATATTGTTCTGAAAGGTAAAAGTCCGACCATTCTGATGGATTCTGCTCCCCATACACAAAGTTTTGGAGGGGATCAGTCAGTCAATACATCGATTATTGCTGACAGAGTAATCAAGGAAGCTTTAGGGTCCGGTAAATATGATTTCAAAGTAGACTCAAAAAATCAAAGCTATATCAATTACAGCGCTCAGTATAAGGAAACGCATTACAACTATCTGGCAAGACTGGCAGAAACTTATGGAGAACAGTTCTATTATGACGGTGAAGTTCTGCACTTTGGGAAACTGCCACCAGGTGAGCAACCCATCAAGCTTATTTACGGAAGTAATGTAAGTGATATCTGCATTGAACTAAAAGCGGTGCATACAAAACCTGAGTTTTACGGATACAACAGCAGCAAACATGAAAAACTGCTTAGTTCAAAAGCCAATATCAAACATTTGGGACAGCTTGCATCAAAGGCCTATGAAATTAATGACAATATTTATAAAACCAGATCACTGAATCCTTCTCCTGTGAATGCAAATATGTCTTTAAATGTAGATGATGCCCAGCAAAGTGCAGCAGGAAGTGCTGCTGTAGAAGTTTTTACGGTTTCTGGAAATACGACGGTTCCTTTTCTGCATCCCGGTTGTATTGCAGACATCGAAATGAGAAAACCGAACACCAACCAGACGTCTTATTTTACTAAACTTATGATCACCGAAGTTTCCCATGAAGTAAATACGCGGGGTTACTACACCGGATCATTTGAAGCAATCGCAGAAGGAACAGGATATATTCCCACTCCGGAATTTCAGCATCCGCAAGCAGAACCTCAAATCGCCACTGTGATTTCCAATACCGACCCTCTGAACCAAGGGCGGATACAGGTACAATTTGACTGGCAGCTACATGACACCACCCACTTCATCCGAATGATGAGCCCTGACGCAGGAGGAACTGATGCTATTACCCAAAACAGAGGTTTTGTAGCCGTTCCGGAAGTCGGAGATCAGGTTATGGTAGGTTTTGAATACCATCATCCGGATTTTCCTTTTGCTATGGGAGGAATGTTCCACGGAGCGGTAGGCTTAGGCGGGGGTGTCAATAACCATATCAAATCGATACAAACCCGTAGCGGAAATAAAATTATTTTTAATGATGCTGAAGGCAGTATTTTTATTGAGGACCCGAGTGGAAACACTTACTTTATGGACGGAAAAGGAAATATTGCTGTAAACGCACCAAAAGATATGACTTTTACTGCCGGTAACAATATCAAGATGACTGCGGGCCACGATATCACCTCTATTGCAGGAAACAGTATGTTCTCCACAGCTAACGTAAATATTGTTTCCAATGCAGGAGTGAACATGATTGATACTGCAGGGAAAGATCTTATGCAGACTGCCACCGGAAATATCCACGAATCTTCTGATATGAGAACGGAAATTTCCGAAAACGAAAGAAATATTCAGGCTAAGAAAAGTGATTCTTATGCTGAAAAGGTAACTGTTGTAAGCACGAAAGAAAATATGATTTTACAAAGTGAAAAAACAGTAAAATCACAAAGCGGCGAACAGGGCAACACCCACTAAAAGTCTTGATATGGCCATTGTAAAAAAAGCAAACAATATCAACGTACAGGTTACAAATAATTACACCTCTCTAAGCAAGGTTTCTCATGAGGAATCCGGAGAAGTGATTATTGAGGCAACGCAGCAGAATCTGGAACTTTCCAGCCAGAAAAGAGCGATCATGCAGGGGTTTGGGAGGGACGCAGAGAAGAAAGATGAACCTGTTGAAAGTAAATTGCTGGAAATAAAAATTGAAAAAGACACTTTTATCCCTCTTGGAATCCCTAGTTTTAAAGGAAATAAAGAAAATGACAAGATCAAATTTAAAATAACAATTAAAGAAGGGACATTTGAAAAACTAACTTTCAAAATAAAAAATGAGGACGCCGAAATTTATTCAGAAGAAATAACTAAAAGTTTAAAAGCTGGAGATGATTATGACTTGGAATGGGATGGATTCCCCAAAAGTAAAATATATGACAGTACACTTTTTACCAATGATAAATTGACTGCTCAAGTTACTGATGGAACAAATACTTCAGAGGTAAAAATATCCGGCCAATGTAGAACAGAATGGATTGATTTGAAAATAGATGATAACAATAAAAAAGTAGATGTTACTCTTAGAGTGAATTTAAAAGACGGTGGAGTTATAGGAACAAATCCTCCAATCTATACATTCTCCGATTTAGAAAAAATGTGCTTAAATGGAATTAATTTGTATTGGAGTAGAATGAAAAGCAGATCTAGGATCTCTACAGATATTGTAACTATTTCCGGAAAAGAATATAAAGTTGAAGTGAAAGGGATCAACACTCAAGAGAAGTCAATGGACGATGTTTCTTTAGTATATAATGATTCTGATAAATGGCTTCGTTCCAGCAATCCAGGCTCCGTAAGCGGCTTACTTTCTTTGTTCGGACAATTTGCTCCTGAAAGAATAGTGTATAATGCTAAGGAAGCTAATGAGGAAAGAGACTTTACCCTAACATCTGCCCATGAAATAGGCCACGAAATAGTAAAAGAATTTGGAGGTGATACATACTCCTATGGGCATGAAGGAAGTTCCAATCCAATTTTACAAAGTCCTAATACAAATCCACTTCCTGCTTCCGGAGAAGTAAATGTAATGGAATATTATAGCGATGCCTATTATGATTATGACCGTACTATTGCATCAGAAAAAGATGTATTGGGATTATTATGGTGCTCTAAACTTAAAATAAACAAAAAATGAGAAAAACAATCTTTTTTTCAGCAGGTATATTACTGCTGACTTCGTGTACAGGCAGAATAAAAACACCTGATATTACAGGTACGGTATATGAAGCACACACGCTTAAACCCCTTGAAAATGCAGAGATTTACCTTGATGAGGATAGCAAGACAAAGACGGACGCACAAGGACGCTTTCATATAGGGAAAAAGATGTATTCTGAAAAGATTTCAGTCGGCGGAGAAGCACCACCAGTGATTTATAAAATGACTGTGTCAAAGAAAGAATACAAAGATACAATCATTCATTATAAGAATTTATTCGGTGGGGGCAACAAAAATTTAACTGTAAAATATGACAGTATTGTTCTGAAAAAGAAGTAAATAATATTGATTCATTTATGTGTGTTTGTATTTAAAAATTAGACTTATGTCAAAAAAAATCCAAAGGTATAACAGCTACACAAGTTGCAGGTTATTCCATATTTTGGAAAGAAAGTTAACATATACTACTATGAAACAATCATATATCTTCCTTATCTTCCTTATCATTTCATTTAATTCTTGTTTTTCTCAAAAAAAAGAAACAATAAAAATTAAAGAGCAGTACACACCTTTAAAAACATATGAAAATGATAAGAATGTAAAAAACGAAAGTAAAAAAGAAGTTTTTTCATATAATTATAAACTCAGCTCAAAAAGAGATACTATAAGATATTATAATGACACTTATGACACACAGGACAAGACTATCCCGGTAACTTTTATATTAAGCAGGAATAAACAAGAAAATAATGCCATAACCTTGTTAGTAGATGAAGAAGCAAAAGTCTTTGATAGTATAGTTATCAGATTTACCGATCAACAACAAGTCGTAACTATCAATCAAAATGATATGTACTTTTTGAACCTATCCTATTATACTGAACTCAAAAAAAGTATAATCAATGAAAACAATATGTTAGACTTAGTTGATTTGCTGGATGACGGTTTAGGAGATTATCCATATCAATTAAAATATTTAAATAAAATTACTTCTTATAAAAAATATAAAAATCTTGATTTTAAAATATTAAAAGCTGTAATAAAGACAAACAGAACGCAATCCGATGGAAAAGATATGTGGAATGTTACTTATAAGTATAACAATGATAATACACTTCAGTTAGTTACCAAAATATCAACTGATGGCGAATTCGCTTTTGAAAAAAAATTACTATCTAAAAATGGAACCGAGTATAAATACAAAGTTCATAATAACGTAGAGAGCAAGTATGAAGACAATGATGAAGTAACTTTTGATGTCAATAAAAACACTTATTCAATCGTGCAGAATCATTTTCAATTTGGACTGGTAAAAGAAGAGATTTCACAGATAAAAAGAATATTATTCACACAAGAATAAAAGAGCCATATCAAGAATTAATACGGAATCTTTACTAGATGTTGAGAGAATTAAAAACGTTATCCTGCCTTATTAGTTTCTTCATACTGGCAGGCTGTACACAAAAGGAAATTTTAGTGATTAAGGGAGAATCTGTGGACAACAGTGCTCCGAAAATTTATTCTCCGGATTGCTATATAAAAAATTTAAATCAGGAAATATTGATTAGAGAAGGGTTTTTATATAAAAATAATATTTTACAGAAATATATCACCCCTCAATCAGAAAGTTTACTGATTGATAATATTAAAGAAAATGGAAATAGTAAAGAAACTGAACTTTACAAAAGACTTGAATTAAAAAAAGAGAATAAAGAAATAATGCTATTTAATCAAAAATATGAAATTTTACGCGAAAGTGCAGATACCCTATTTCTTTCTCATGATATGATTATCATAGAATCTCCTCAGAGTATGAAATAGGATTTTTATTAAAAAGTCTTCTCAAGTTGTAAAGATAGCACGACTAATAAACCTTAGTCTTTTCCAATAAAAAAACAGTAAGGTCAACCTCTAAATAAATAAATAAATAATAATATGGCAGGAGTAGAATTTGACATAAAAAAAGACACCAAACGTAAAGGCATTGAGCCTACACAGGTCAAAAGCATCAAGCTTCTGACTCCTTTGGAAAAAGGTTCAGATAATGATGGTACTGGAAAAAACTTTAACCAGGACGGAGCTGTGTTTGGAAAGACTTATAAATTTATAGTAGATACTTATACCCATCTTCCCCCTAAGGATAAAAAGAAGATCAAATGGAAGTTTAAATATCATAGTCTTTCAAAGAACAAATGGGTAGAATATACTTCTCCAAAAACAGGCGAAGAATATAGTCTTTATCTGAATGAAAAAGACATCTGTGGAAGAACACTGCATATTATGGCATACATCAATGATGAAGAATCAGAAGGATATCTAAAAGTATGGCACCATAACAGATTTAGATTTTTTGACAGAAAACTGGTTGAAAAACAAGCAGAAGAAAGAGCTAAGGATCCTTGGAAGGTAAAACAGGCCAACAGTTCTCTATGTGGAATGGCTGCCTTATACAATGCCCTTATTAAAAGAAGTTCAAGTTCTTACCTGAAAATTGTTAAAGATCTGTTGAGAACCGGACAATGTACCATTGGTAGTTATGTAATAGCCCCACATCCTCAGGCCCTTGAAATGTATGATGTAAACCCGCAAAAGACTCAGGATTTTAAAGGCATGGGAATGTTTGAAGTAGACTGGTTGGTTTTAGCAACAACAAGAAGTAAAGAAAGTACTTCCAATTTAATTTATAAAGGAAAAGAAAGTGGTAGGATGGACATGCTTAAAGCGGTAAACTGGCCGGATATGCTTGCACGAATGGGAAAACAGGTTGGCGGATTCAGCAGTTCGACAGCACATGGACTAAGTTACAATAGCATCAATAACAAGAAAAGAATATTATCCGGCAGAATTCATGATTATTTTTCCAACAGCGATCTTGAGGAATTATTAGTAATAGATGGTCTTCACAAAAAAGGACGTCATATCCTCATGATGATAGATGCTGATATGATATATAATAAATCAAGCTATAGTTCATTAGCTGATGTTTTCAATGATTCACATTGGGTAGTTTATGAAGGAGGATTGACTTTTTATGATGCTGATAAGAATCCTACTTCAGATTTGGAAAAAGCAGCATCAGTAAGTTTTAAAATATTCACCTGGGGACGTGATCCTCAAACGGGTAAATATTTAACACTTGGCGGAAAGTGGGAAAATGATGCAGATGTACAAAAAATGATTGGAAAACCTGGACTAAATATTAAATCATTTAAAAGTAATTATTATGGATATATTGAAATGTACTAGCTATAAAATTTTCATACTTTATTTTATTTCATTCGCATTTATAGCCTGTTC
Source organism: Chryseobacterium pyrolae (assembly GCF_025153485.1). NCBI lineage: Bacteria > Pseudomonadati > Bacteroidota > Flavobacteriia > Flavobacteriales > Weeksellaceae > Chryseobacterium > Chryseobacterium pyrolae. The sequence continues at coordinate 283,547 of NZ_JANZQH010000004.1, read as the reverse complement.
ACAGGAAAGACATTTGAAAAATGAAATATATGTTTATCACTGGAATGATAAAGACCCTATCAAAATTATTTCTCTAACAGAAGTTGAAGGAGAAAAAAAAATAAAAACGTATGATCAAAATATTGAGATAAAAAAGCAATATGACAGCTTAAACAAAACAGCTTATTTACAACTTGTTTTTAAAGATGTAACCCAGTTCCAGCTCAATAAAGATTATGAATTGAAAATTAATACCTCATCATATAGAATCAATGATTTTAAAATGATGTCAAAGAATCAAGGCGGAAATATCATGTACACCATCAATAATGAGCCGCAGGAAATAGGAGATGATAACATTATAAAAATAGAAGCAGGAAAATAAAGCACAAAAATTGAAATTAAAAATTTAAACATGATCTCATCAGCACCAGATCTTTTCCCGACTTCTACCTATTCGGTGCAGGATAAATGCACTATAAAAATAGGGAGAGAGCAGCATGATGCCTTACTCTCCTACACCCTGTACATAGAACCCGGAAAAAAAGACAGTGAAGAAATAATAATCAACAGATCGAATTTTAAGGTCAATGGCCAGAAAATAGACACCAAATTTCTTGAGGTATCCAACACGTATATGGATGCTCTGTTTCCTATAACCTGTAAAATAAACAAATACAGTTTTTCCATTGAAAACCTTAGGGAGATCAGAAAACGGATTCAAAAAGCAGACATCAGTATCTATGATATCTACAGTGGAGAAGGTATCGATCACATTCAAACGAATTTTTTTAGAGCTATCGAAACTGATGAAAAACTCACCCAATTCATCAAACAGCTCCACTTTATCAAAATGCTGGAATATGGCATGCAGAAGTTTAATCCTAAAAGGCAATACGAAACTTCGTGGAGAGTTCTACCCATTGGAACTTCAGAATGGAAAGGGGAAACCCAATATCAAAAAGAAAAAAACACATTGTCTTTTGAACCTAAAATTGACAATGCCCAGGATATTATGAATGATCTGATCAGATACATTCATCAACATGATTATTACGTCAACTTCGACGAAGAGCATCTCCCGCTCTATGCAGACTTTCAGAACAACATCAGCTATACGGGTAAAACCGGAAGGATAGAAAAAGCAGAAACCCAGGTTTGCATTGAAGCAGAAGATAAATTTTATTACCAGCACACCATCACCATAGAAACAAAATAAGAATATGTCAGCACCTATCCCATATACAGTTCAGAGCGGAGAAACGCTGCAGGATATCGCTAAAAAACTAGGTATCAAAGACTGGACAAAGCTTAAACAGTATCATAATGAGCAGGCTGGTTCCGGTCAGCAGACTTCCGATATTCCTTATGCAGGATTCATTCTTCAGACTCCGCCAAAGGATGAAATTTATACCATGAATGGTGAGACTCCTCCACCCGATCCTGTAGAAGAGCAAAAGAGTGCTGAACAGAAGCAAGATCAGGAAAAGAAAAAGGAAGAAGAGGAGAAAAAAGAAGAAAAAGCTTCTAAAAGTGATCATGACGGAAAATATTTTGTCGTCCACAATGCAAAATGCGTGTGTGACAAAGCGGAAAATCCAAAACAAACTGCCGATTTACAGGTTACCACCCATTCCATTATTGTCCTGAATGATGAGCAGGGTAAATTAGCCGCGACCGAAGAGGATAAAACGTTTATCCCTCCCGCCGCCACCTTTGGAAAATGTAAATTGAAACCTTCATCGGGAGGTTATCTTCCCTGTGCTTTAGCTCCTGCACCTAAATGGAGCAAAACCTATGAAAGCACACAGGTCATGGGCAAAAACACCCTTACGGAAATATCCGAACTGCAATGTACCGTAGGTGGAAAAATCACGATATTCAAGCATGGGCAAACCGACTCAGTGAGCAATGCCCACGCCGACAATACCAATCCGGTGGAACTTGCCATGGTCAATCCGGCAATAAATCAGCCTAAGAAAAAAGAGGAATACCCTTCCGTTACCTCTATTGTTTTAACTAAAGTAGAAAACAGAACAGCTTTTAAAGAAATCGATTCTAAAAATAAAAGCAGTATTATTTATCTCCGAAAAGATGAAGATGCTTCTTTTAAGGCCAATCTGAAAAGTGGTAATAAACAACTTACTTCATGGATGGTCTACAGTGATCATCAGGGGAAGAAAGAAAACAGGATTTTCCTGAGAGAACAAATCGGAACAGAGTTTTCGCAGAGCTTTGAGGGACTTGGGAAATTCAGAATAGAAGGTTATGGAAAACCTAAAAACCAGGATTTTGAAAAAGGAAAATATGACAAATGCGATCCTTCCTGCTCTATTGATGTAGAAGTGGTAGAAAATACGCTGATCGATATTGAATGTACTTCCGCGGATTTTACTACGCGAATCGATCCTTCCAAAAACAGAAAATTCCGGAAAGGAGTTCCTTCGGTTTTCAAAGCTAAATTTTTCATTCCCGATCTTACGGCAGAGGAAAAATCAAAACTTACACTATCGGTGCAGGATGGAAGTGGGAATACCATTACGGAAGGCGTTCAGGAGAATGGAGAGATCCTCACCTTCACGCCTAAAAACACCAAAGCAAAATATACCATTATAGCAAGATACACCAATGATCAGGGTGAAGTCATAGAAAAACAGATAGCCGGAGAAACGGAAGGCAATGCTGTATTGGGTATCAGTCATGGCGCAGAGGTTGTAAGACCCGGAACAGCTATGTCTTTCAGTGTTTCCAAGATGAAATATAAATTCGGAGCAGATAATTCCCCGTACGACCTTACTTCTGAAGAATCTTCAGAAATCAAATGGAACCTTAACGGCATTCCTCAGGGAACCGGAAAAAGCTTCACCATAGCAGGCTCCAAACTGATGGCTCCGGGAAAATACATCGTGGAAGCCTACAGCATCTCCGCCAACGCTACCGGAAAAAATGCAAAAAAAGAAGATGATGACTGGCATTTTGAGGTGAAGGAAAATGACGTAGTCAGTTTTACCTTAAGCGGAACTCCGAAGGTAGGAAAACCTATAACAGCCACTGTTGATAAAATGGTATTTGCAGATCTTCTCCCCAATGAAACCGTACACTGGCAAGGATTCTCTACCCCTGTTACCGGAAAATCCATAACTTTCACCCCGAAAACTCCGGGAACTTTAAGTATAACCAGTAAAATAAAGGGTAAGGGAGTAACGCAAAAAGTAAATGTGGTACAGCCCATTATTAACGATATCCAATTTACAGACAGTAACGGAAATAAAATTGAAAAAGCAAGCTGGGGACAAAAAATAAATATATGGATTGACCAAAATGGGCTTTCAAACGAAGAAATAAATGTAGTTCTCTGGGATAATGATACAGTACAAGATGATCCCGTTAAGACCATTACAATTAATCCTTATGATGGAGGATTGATTCCAGTAACACTAGATTCATATATGAAGGATAAAGCCGGAAATCAAGGATTAATTTATGCAAAAGTTTCTGTCCCAAAATTGATTGCAACCGGAGAAGGGCAGAGCTTTCCCAAAACTTATAAACTGGACGTTCAGGACAAAAGAGAAATATATAACGCCATCTTTGGAAGCGCTAATGGAAAAGAAAAACATACCATAGTAGACTATGATGAAATAAGTTATTTGTACGCCCATTCACGAGGTATTTCAGCTAGTGAAAACCTCTACTTGGAAATTCGGGATTCAGTATTCGGTAAAGATCCCTTATTATTATTCCAAACCAATATAAAAGCTGACCAAAGCGGAGTTATAAAGCAAAGAATAGTATGGAATAATATAAAAAACAAAGTAAATTCTCTCACCGTATATGCTATTATTAAGGAAAACAATAAGGAAGGAAAAGTATTATATGATGCAGACGGTGACTTCTCTATGGCAACTGCCAAACTAAAGAAAGGAAGTTCGTTGACAAAACTCGCAGAAAACAATAGTGCAGTCAAAGTGGGTGATGAAAAGATTGTAAAAAATACTGGAACATGTGTTTGTAGAGAACAATATAAAGATTTGATTTGGGGAGAAAAAGTAAGCTGTGAGTTTAGAAAGAAAGTGGTACAAATATGTGCAGAACTTTGGGGAGAAACTAGGAAAATGGAAATGGCCAGTGGTTTAATGGCTGTAATGAATGTAGAAACAGCAGGTTCTTTTAAAGCCCATCAAATAATGGGAAAAGCTTTAGGAGATATAAATTCCATCACAAAAGATGATTTCTGGCTCATAAAAAAAGACAAAAAGACAGGTAAAGAAATCTCCCGTACCTCTCGAGCAGTTGGCTTGATCCAATTTACACAAGCAGCACTACAAGCAATAGAAGAGTTTAAGTCCGGCACTGGATTTGACAAATTACACGAAGTGAAACTTCGTTTCGCAAAAATGGGGGAAATTAAACAGCTTGATTATGTAAAAAAATATTTTGAGCCGTCAAAGAATAAAATAAAAACTCCAGAAGATATTTATCTACATGTTTTCGCACCCAAAGGTGTTAATAAATCCGATAATTATATTTTATATGAAAAAGGAACTGTAGAGTATACTCAGAATAAAAGTGTTGATACACAAAGTAAAGGAATAAATAAAAGTGATGGAAAAATTCAGCGCTCGGAAATATTAGAGAGATATCACGATAGTCATAATCAGGGGGGAGGAACAAACAAAGTTCAAACATTTAATTGTAGTAATTCTCCAACAAAAAAAATAGAAGAAAACACGTCTAAATGTCCAGAAGATTGTTCACAATGTTTTGAATATGCGGATGTTATTGATAACCCTAAACTAAATAACCAAAGTAATAATGTAAATAAAAATAGATTTCATAGAACGCCTAGATATAATAATAAGCATCCAAAAGGATATTATCATACAGGTACAGATATATTAACTGCTCTTGACACAGATTTAAAATCAATGCTTTGTGGTGAAGTTGTGGAAGCACTTGATACAAAGGGGGATTTGGGGAAAATAGTTACCATTAAATCGAAAGATAAAAATGGTAAATTTATTTGGATAAGATATTGTCATTTAAACTCATATTCTGTATCAAAAGGACAAAAGATAAAACATGGAAAGATCATTGGCAAATCAGGGAATACAGGGAATGCAAAAGACATTTTACCACAATATTATCATGTCCACATTGAGGCTTCAACGGATGGTGTATTCTATGGAGGGAATACACGTGTTGATCCAGAACAATTTATGAAAACTAAATTTGATGAAACAACAAAAGGAAATCATATTAAATAAAAAAATGAATAAAATACTTATTATACTTTTAGCTTTTGTATTACAAAGTTGCAATGGACAGGAAAAAAATAAAATTGAAAGTGCCAAAAAAGTTGTTAATACCAAAAGAAATGAAATACCAAACGGTGATGAATCTTCTATTAATTTTCTTGATTCAAAATATCAAACAAATGGTTTTTTTATTCCTGATAATGTTAATTCCTACCCAACATATTCTTATTCAGATAAAGAAATGGGAGTTTTCAGTGTAGATTTTATAGGTAAAAAAAGTGAAACACAATATTTTTGGAATTTTAATAACTCTAAAGGTTATTTTTCAAAATCCACCAGTCCAGAAAATGATGCCCAAAATTCAAAAGCAATAAAAAACCTTATCAAAGAAAAGGATTATTATATAGTTGCTTCTTATCTTCCTCATAAATTTATCTCTTATATAGAAGGAAGTGATGAATTTGAGCCAAAGCAGAATGCCAAAACAATTTTCTATTTATATGAAAATAAAAAATGGAAAAATATAGGAGAAATAGAAACATCTAAAATACCGGAAAATATATTATCATTTGAAACCAGTCTAATTCAAAAAGATCTTTTTAAAGATGTAAAAAGCAATTCTCTACTTTATGATGGCATTCATTCTACCTCAGTAGAAACAGAAGCTACAACTACGGGTATTGCTTCTATTTCTTATAAATTTGATATTAATAAAAACAATGTTTCTCTTTCTTTAAATACATATAAGGAAAATAACCTTTGTGAGGGCAAATACACTGCACTTGAAAAAGATAATCAAATAGAAATCTATTATCTAGGAGATCAATTAGCTTGTGTATCTATTGAACCTAAATTCATTATAAAAAAAGACAAAAATCAATTTTATATTAAAGGTATTGGTGGAGAATCAACTTATAATGAATGGGTGTTAATGAAATAAAAAAGCACTTCCATCTACTATTATAGAAACAACAGGATATAAATGGAGGATATTGTATAATAAGTAAAAAATTTATAAAACTAAATTGGCATGGGTTACAAGAAGAGCAAAAAATATACAAAAACTTTAAAGTCTAACTTATACAAATTGGAAATTAATTTAGAATTATGAAAAAAGTAATAGTGATTTTTATTTTGCTCTTTCTATTATCTTGTCAAGGAAAGAAAAAATACACAAAAACAGGGAAAGAAACTGAAAAAATTGAAGTTTATAATAAGACAATTACTACAGAAAACTTAGTTCAATTAGCCAAAATTAATTGTAAACAAGAGACTTCTGATTTATCTAATTATATCTTAAATTGTGAAAATTTCAATATTTCAAATACAATTATTGAAGGAGTTGATAAAAATAGATATGAACTTATTACTATCGCTTTTTATGATATTGAAAAGGCTATTATTAGGAAAATTAATAATGAAGACTTAGAAACCTCATCTCCGATAATATACTTTTCAAACACTTCTAAAAATTATGTAATATTCTTTCCAATAAATGGAGATAATCATTTTGGATGGAAACTATACCTCTATAAAAATAAAGTTTTATACCCATTGGGACAAAGAGTAATGTACTGGAAGCCTGAATATGAAGAATCCACAACTAATTACTCTGACATATTAAATATCTATGAAAGCAACGATAATATTTTAGTTGAAGTACCTAACAAATACATTATTAAAAATGATAATGATTATAAAAATTATCCAAACTATTCTGACGGAAAATATTATGAGAAAGGCGATAATTTATATTATGAGTTTTCAATGTCAAAAATCGAATATTATAAGAAATATAAAAATGGTCTTTTTGAAGGAGATTACAATAAAATGATCAATAATAAGGTAATTGATTTAATAAAATAGTTTTGCTCCTATTATAAATTCGTTCGATAGCATTTTAATCTATATTGATGATAGACACTTAGAAAACTATTCTAATATCAAAGCTAAAATAATTATAAAAATATTCACAAAGCAGAATGTGAAAAGAATCAACTGGAGATTGACTGTAAAAAAGAAATGCACAAGAATTTTGAGGATTTATCAAAAATTATGAAAAAAGGAATAACTATTTTTATTCCACTCTTTCTGTTATCATGTGACGGTGGGCATAAAAAAGATATAAAAACAGAGAAAGAAATCGAAAAAATTGAGGTTTCAAATAAGAAAATTGCTACTGAAAACTTAGTTCAATCTTCAAACAAAAAAGAAAATAATCTTTGGCAAGGCACTTATAAATTAAATATAGATTATGGAAAATTAGATAATGTCTCAGAAATGTCAATAGACTATGATATAGAGATTACTAATGGGAAGTGTACTTTTTCAGGAATGGGATACAAAACCTACTTTACTGATTTATGCAAAATAGAAGAAAATGGAAATCAATTAACTCTAAAATATATAAAAGCAATCGATGGAGATGGCTTTTCTGACCATTCTAATCTTACTAATCTGGGTTCTATCATACATAAGGAGGGAAAATATTATTTAAAAAGTCCTATTGTAGCTGATAATAAATGGAATTATGATAAAGAGTTGCTGATGGTCAAGAAAGATTAAGGTTGGTGGGAACTTCCTTAAAAACATGGAAACGGCGGTCCATCTTATTCATATTTCTTTCAAAATAACCAAGGACGGTTTATTGTAAATAAAACAATAACACTTCGTAGACCTAGTAGCTGTTAAAATTAAAACAACGGTTTTTAAATTAAAAAAAGATAATGATTGGGAGATCTCATCAAAAGAAGAGAATATGAATTGATTTTGATACAGGTCTTTTTAGAGTATTGCTGACCAAATACAATACTCAAGTCAGAAAAAATAAAAAGAAATGAAATATTTAAAATTAATTTTAATTTTTTTAGTAATAAATTCCTGCAAAGGTCAAACAGATATAACTGATTTAAAAACAACCTGGTATGAAATAAAAAAACAGGGAGACAAATATTCAATTATTGATTGTGGGTATGAAGGAGAATGGTTCAGAATAAAAAATGATTCTATTTTCGAACATGGAGTCATGGAAGACAGTTCATTTAAAGTTCATGACATTACAAAAGGTGATAATTTAGTATCTCTCTACATTAGTGAAAAAGAAAAATATGATATTTCCTGGATTGACAAAAAAAAAGGAATTATAAAAAAAACAAATAATATAGATGGTAGCATTACTAAATATTATGTAAATGAATCACATCTGAACAAAATAAATAAGGTTAAAGGCAGTAGTAAGGATTGCATTTCTTCTGAAGAATTTGATATAGACAAATCAAAAAGTGCAGAAAATAATAATTACTTCATAAATGGAACTTGGAATATAAATTGTGAAAATCCAATAGGCATTACAATCAAAGATAATGAGTTGATTATGACCGTTGAACCTAACCAGTACTATATACATTTAATAAAAATCAATGATAAAACTGAAAAAAATGTTACTAAGTATAAACTAAAATCATTAGAAGGACAAGGTTCAAAGGATGTATATTCAGAAGTCTATTTTAACGACAAGGAAGTTGCCATTGTAAAAAATTTAGGTAATAACAAAATTGAATTTAATTGGCTAGGGTTCTATAACAAAGTAAATAAGCAAAGACAGTATACAGAACCTATTATTAGCAATGATAATCCTGTTATTATGAGTCAGTGTGGAAAATAAGGACTTAAATAAAATTCCCAAAAGGCTGTACGACAGAATTAATTAATTTTAGAATTATAATGATGGATAAAGATGTTAAAATAAAAAAATGGGTACTAGTAATGCTCTATTTATTTTTAATCAGCTGTAAAACCCATGATGAAAATAAAAAACACCCTACAGAAAAGCCCACTACTGAAAATGTAAAACTATCTGAGTCTAAATTTCTGGGAGAATTCTCAGCAGCCGTAGAAACAGAAGAAACGACTTCCGGTACGGCCAATATTACATATCATTTCGTTATAAAAAATGATGTCGCTATTCTAACTACCAGTACTTACCATGAACCTGTCAGATGTAATGGTAACTATAAGGCTATTGTAAATGATGATATGCTGGAATTATATTATTCAGGAAATGAAGAAAACTGTAAGTCTCAAAATGCCAGTTTCAAAATTAAAAAAGAGAACAACAGCTATTTTGTTCAGGGTCTGGGAGGAGAAACTACATTTAACGAATGGATAGAATTATCAAAGTTAAAATGACAAAACTATCTATCAGCTTTTTTTTGATACTATTTCTTATCTAGACTGGATCCGTTTTACATCAAAAAGAAAAGCCCCATAAAAGTTTTCCACAAAGCAATGTGGATAACTCTTAAAACATCTCACAAACACCTATAAACAAACGAAATAAAGAAATTTAAAATTATAGATATTATCCACAATTACCCATCATTTTCATGAATTTCTGTGGATAACCTCAGTATATCCTTAAAACAAACATCCCCGGCGTTCTTCGAACGCCGGGGATGTTTGTACAATATAATTTGCTTAAGCTTTTGCAGCCGGTACAAATACTCTTTGAGATAATTCCTGATCAAAAAGATAGAGTGCAGATGGATTATCGCAAACCATCTTGATTTTTGTTACATACTGCGAAGCACTAGCCTCCTCTTCTACCTGTTCGTTGATGAACCACTGCATAAAAGATGTTGTTGCAAAATCACCTTCATCATTAGCATTTTTTACGATGTTGAAGATGCTTCTTGTTACTTTTTTCTCGTGCTCCAATGCTTTTTCAAAAATATCAGTAGCATTTTCGAATTCATGAGGAGGTTTTGCAATTTCTCCGATGATGATCTCTCCGCCTACATCATTTAAAAAATCAAACATTTTATCCGCATGCATCAATTCTTCCTTGCTCTGAACTCTGAAGTAGTTCGCAATACCGTCAAGATCTTTTCCTGAAAACCAGGCAGACATTGAAAGGTAATATTGTGCTGCATATTGTTCGTGAGCTATCTGTTCGTTAATTAACGTTGCAATTTTTTCGCTGATCATAAGTATAAATTTATAGTCAAAAATAAGCAATAAAAGCCCGAAATCAAAAGTTTTAATGAAAATTAATACAAAAAGGACGGGTATTTCCCCGCCCTTCACACATTAAAAAATCAAAATTATGAACGTTTATTTTGCTTCCGGAGCAGCAGTATTCATAGGCTTTCTCATCATTTTTCTATCCTTCATTGCTGTCTTTCTCTGCTCCATTTTAGCATTTCTGTCGGCCTGCCATTTATTATACTGATCAGGAGTCAGAATCTTCTTCATATCCGCATCCATCTGAGCTCTTTTAGCTTTCATATCTTCCATCTTGGCCTGTCTTACTTCCTTGTTCTTATCAAAGTCAGCTTTCATTTCAGACTTTCTCTTTTCATGAAGTGCTTTTATCTGAGCTACCTGCGACTGGTTCAGGTTAAGATCTTTCTGCATCTGATCCATATGCTCCTGTTGCTTTTGCTGCATTTTTTGCTGCATCTCTGCTCTTCTCGCTTGTTTGTCCTGTGGAGTTGTATTCGTTTGTTGTGCCATTGCAAAACCTCCTATTCCAATAAATGCTATTGCTAAAACTAATTTTTTCATCTTAAAAAATATTTAATTAATTGTTATATACCTTTTTGATTAATAGTTAAAAGATAAGTTAAATCAAACTATTCATAAAAAATGTTAAATTTTAATATTAAAATCATAAACCGAAAAAAAAAAAAAAAAAAATAAAATAAAAAGGACAGATCCTAAAATCTGTCCTTCACACCACTTAAATATAATATATGAAAATTATTATCTGCTTACTAATTTGCTTCTGAAGCCACCATTGTTGCTATTCTGTGGGCTCGAAGTTGAACGTTCAGATCTGGAACCGCCATTGTTTCCTCTAAATCCTCCGTTGTTATTTTCTCTTCTCGGAGTATTTTCTCTTTTTACTTCATTATTTCCTCTGAAGCCACCGTTATTTCCAAGTCCGCCTCTCGTTCCATTATTTTCAGAATTCCCTCTGAATCCGCCGCCGTTATTTCTTACTCCATTATTATCATTACGGAAACTTCCTGAATGCTCATATCTTCCTCCATTATCCGCCTGATTACGGAAACCTCCCGAAGAACTGCCATCTCTTACAGATCCTCTGAATCCGTTATTCGGTCTGTCACTCGTTCTGATTACATTGAAGGTTGGATTATCCATTCTTCTAAACCTTGACCTGTCTACCCTGTACACATTGATATTTACATTTCTGTATCTCGGCATTACTGCATATCTCGGTGCATAATACGTTCTTCTGTAATTCTGGAAATAGGCGATCGGGTTTGTTCCGCGATAATAATTATTTTGGAAAACAACAAATACCCTTGGTCCCAAAATTCTTTGCAGGGCAAAAAATCTGTCATAATACCATCTGTCCGGATTATATCTGTAAAAATTATCCCATGTAGAAAAATTCACATACAGATTATTTAAACTTAAGATCTGATCCATCTGCCATCGGTCTAGCCTGTTTTCTCTAAAAAAGACATTCCAGTTGATATTGGTGATGCTGTTTCTGTAATCATTATAATATCCCTGATAATAATCACCTGGATAATAATCCTGAGGATAGTTGTAATAATAATCATCCGGGAAATAGTTTCTGTCATCTTCATCACTGTAACCTCCTCCATTCTGATAATATCCGTCATCTCCCCATCCGTTATTATTTGGATACTGCTGGGCGGAAGACAAAGCTGCCAGTCCCAAGGCAAATCCCAAAAGTATTTTTTTCATCTCTATAGTCGTTAATTGGTTAGTATATAGTAGAATATCTCTATTCTATCTTTTGGATATAAATAAAAAAAAGAAGTTAAATCCTAAGATCAAACTTCTTTTAAATTATAGTTAACCAATTGATAATCAAATGTTAAATTTACACTCTTCCACTATCTTTTATCCAAGAGGCAATTTTTTTGTTGAACATTTCCTTTTCTTTCAGATCTTCTAGCTTCAGATGCATCCTGTACCGCCAATAATGAGGGAAAACTGCAGGATTATTGATTCTTTCATTGTCCATATTCGGGTTGGTAAGCTCCGGATCCGTTGCCAGGAACTCTTGAATCGGGAAAATGGCCAGCATCGCATCATTATAAAGATGTTGCTTCATAATAATTTCAGCAAGATGAGAATTCATTTCCTCAGGAGCTTTTCCATACTGGATCAGCTGCTGGTTAAAATATTTCTGTGTCAATGCCGGATTTTCCTTCCACCACTGTCTCAGCGTAGAGCTGTCATGGGAAGAAGCCGTAACCACATTCATATAATCCGCATTTTTAGGATTGTAAAACGGAATATTATCTGACGGCATACGCTGTACTTTCAACGCAATAATAGCCAGTTCATCCATCGCCACTGGTACGCATGCGGGAACCATTCCCAGGTCTTCACCACAGATCAGCATCTTTGTAGCATTCAGAATAACCGGCAGCTTTTCCATCGCTTTTTCTAACCATAGATGATCCTGTCTTCTGAAGAAATAATCGTGATAGAGGTCATAGATCGCTTTCTTCTCCCATTCAGGCAGATAGGCATAGGAATCCGTATGGTAAACATTAAATCTTGGGTGATATACTGTTTCGCCGTTTCTTTCCTCAGTCAGGAACAAGACATTAGCACAGAGAGAAACAAGCTTTTCTTCAATAGCGCCCTTCGGATTCTTTTTGAAAAAATCGGTCAGCTTCCTTTGGGTATCAAATTCTTCCTTGAATGAGTACGTTCCGTTATGATGATTATGAATAAATTCAAGGGCCTGATTAATGTTTTCACCAAAATATTCCCAAAGAATTCTATCATTAATATAAGGCTTACAATAGCGGTTAAAATCAAACGGGATATGCCTGGCTTTAAATTCCTCCGAAACAACAGGAACAGCAGGATAAAAATACCCTAAAATCCCTTGTGTCGCAGAAACAGGCATTCTCCAAATTCTGAAAAACCCTAAAATATGATCAATCCGCATCGCATCAAAATACTGCTCAAGCGCTTTGAATCTATTTTTCCACCATCGGTAATCGTCTTCTTTCATGGCTTCCCAGTTGTACGTAGGGAATTCCCAGTTCTGCCCCAGTTCCGTAAACTGATCCGGTGGTGCGCCCGCCTGGAAATCCATACCGAATAATTCAGGCTCCGTCCATGCTTCCACAGAATACCTGTAAATACCGATCGGAAGGTCACCTTTCAACGAAACACCTAAGCTATGGGTATAATCTACAGCATCCTTCAACTGTAAATGAAGCTGATATTGTACCCAGGCATGAAGCATTGAAGCATCATAATCCTTACTCTTTACAGCAAAAAATTGCGAAATTTTTCCTGCAATATATTTCTTATGGGTTTTCCAGTCGTTGAAATTGGGCGTTTTATATTTGTCCCTCAACACACAAAAAGCAGCATAAGGAACCAGCCAGTATTCATTATCTTTTATAAACTTCTTGAAGTTCCTGTCTTTATAGATTTTCTCCTTTTCCGAATTAAAAACTGCCTTTAAAAACTTCCATTTGCCAGCAATCACCTTTTCATAATCAATCAGATCAAGGGCGTTTAATGCCTCCTTCTCAGACTGGTATTCAGAAACTAATTCTTCCGGTAAAGCAAAATCAAGATATTCCAGTGAAATATACTGCGGATGCAGCGCATACACGGAAACCGCTGCATATGGATAAGAATCCGTCCATGAATAATTCGCGGTTGTATCATTAATCGGAAGAATCTGGATAATCCCCAGGTTGGTTTCATTCGTCCAGTCAGCAAGCTTTTTCAGATCTGAAAACTCCCCTACTCCGAAACCGTTTTCACTTCTCAAAGAAAATACAGGAACTGCTACTCCGGCATCATGGTACATTTGATAGGACCTGAATTTAAAATAATGATTGGAAACGATTTGCAGAACATCCGGAAGCGGATTGGCAAGCGTAAACCTGTTTTCTCCGGTCTCAACATCAATAACGCGCCCTTCTTTTTTGTCGAAAATACAATACTTATATTGGATAAACTCGTTCTCAGGAATCTCAACAGAAGCTTCCCAGATTCCAAAATCAGTCTGTGAAAGATGGATTACTTTTTCATAATTCCAGTTTCCTAAAGATGCTGTATTGCCAAACAATACAATTTTCCAGTCCGGATTGTAAACAGGAGCCTCGATCCTGAATAAATGGGTGTGCTTTTTTAAGACCACCGCTTTTTCAGGAACAAACTGATTAAGTTTATTATAAAGAATTTTATTGTTTAAATAATTCTCAGGAAAATTTTTATTATTCCATTCATCGAAAATAATAAACTCCTTGTAATTATGAGGGAAATTAAGATGGTGCAGTACAAACTCTTCTCTCAGAACGTTTCCTTTTTCGTCTGTAAGCTGATATTTGTATGAAATTGATTTTGAGAAATAATCTACCTCACATTTCCAAATGCCGTTTTCTGCATAAAATAGGGTATGAGTCTGGACAGCAGCACCTTCACCATCTGCAATCAATAGCTGCAGATTCTGTCCGGCCTTTGCATTATATCCCACATTAAAGTATAACTTCATCTATATTTTTTTATAAAAATACATTTTAATATCGAAAAATAAAACTTATTGAAGATCAAATAATCATTAAAAAACCTTCTCAAAATAAGTTGAAAAGGTTTTATATTTTTATTAAACTCAAAATAAATTTTGGCCAATAATTGAAATGTTTTATTCTGTAACTAAAATTTTCTTGTTTAGAAGAACCTTTCCTGATTCCTCTGTGATGTTCACGATATATGCCCCGCTGATAAGGCTTTTCAGGTAGATCTGCTGGTTGAGTGAACCGTCTTTCACAGACAGATTCTGCTTCATTACATTTTTTCCGGAAATATCAAAAACAGTCAGGATAAGATTTCCTTTTATCGCTTTATCATTTACATTAACGTTGATTAAATGCTCATCCACTTTGGTTGGATAGATATCAATATTGGCCAAGGTATTTATTGAAGAAGCCCGGTCATTGGCAAAATATTTACTCGCCAAATCATAAATATGAGGTTTTTCTTCACCAGGAAGAGGTTTTGCCTGCAATGTTTCAAGATCTACTTCATATAAACGGTCTCCTTTGGCACTCGCAATGACTACTTTTCCTTTGGCGTTCACTGCAGATCCGTTCACTGAATAATGTTCAGGAATACCGGAAATCTTACCAACAAATTTCGCTTTTAATTCTTTAGCAATGATTTTAAAAACATTTCCTGAAGCCGAAAAAACATAAAAATTATTTTCAGCATCGGCAACCATATCGCCTCCGAAACCTGTTTCCATTGCTGTAAACGAATTCTTTCCGTTAGAAGCATCATCTTTAATGATTCCAAGATCATTAACGGTATATTGACCTCCTTTTTTGCTGATCTGTATCAGCTGCGTTCCCGCATTGTTAAGTGCGTAAATATTTCCGTCATACCCAGCCGTCATTCTTGTGATGTGGGAATTGATATCACAAGAAGTCACTTTTGTCACCGTATTTTCAACCAGCGTAATGTCTTTTGTCTTCGCATTTAAAATATAAATATTGGACGAAAACATTGGCATATACACCAGATTATTGTTCATCGGATCATAAGCCAGAGCGGCCATGGTAACCGACTGTGAATTGCCGTAAGAATTTTTGTCTTCCGACACATTACCTTTTCTTTCCTGAGAAAATACTTTTGCCGTAGCATCAGCTGAGAACAGTTTTTCTCCGGAAGTACCGTTGACCACATCCATCACACGGAAATCACTGAAAACAATACTGGAAGTATCTTTTCCTGCGATTGCAAAAAAATCCTGCTGTGCCTGAACATTAGCACTTAGCACAAACAGGAAAAGAGGGAATAAATGTTTTTTCATACAATGTAGAATTTAGATTCGTAATCATTTTAGTATAACTAAGTTACACAATTAAATCATTGAATCATAAAAAAATACAAGTATTCACATAACATTTATAATCATTTAATCTAAACATTGATATTATGATAATTTCAATGTTTAAACACAAATACCACAAATATTTCCACAAATCTAGCTACTTAATGCCCCGTATATTTATGTCCTTTATAAAAAAGATTAGTGCAATTAGCTTTTTTAACGCAAAGTTTGATGATTAAGTTGTATTAATTTAAAGAAGCAAAGATTGTCGGCTCCGCCAACTTAATTAAGTTGCCGATTTTAAAAAAAATTAAGTAGAAGTAGGAAAAGCTGCGAAAGATGATTATCAAGATCACTGGATCACAACAAAAAACTCCCGCTGATTACACGGATTACAACAGATTGTATGAGATGATCTGTAGAATCCACGCTATCAGCGGGAGCGGTATCATTTATTTTGAGATTTAATTCAGAACGTAACTTGTTCCGTCTCTTCCGTCTTTCAGTTCAATGCCTTCAGCAAGCAGTTTATCTCTGATCTGATCTGAAAGGTCAAAGTTTTTTGATTTTCTGGCCTGATTTCTCAGTTCAATTAAAACTTTTAAAGTCTGATCAAGCTTCTCGTTATTGTTTTCTTCAATATTCTGAAGTCCTAAAACATCAAATACAAATCCATTCAACGTTGACTTTAAGTCTTCAAGATCTTCAGCAGAGATTGTCTCTTTCTCATCATTTAAAGCGAAAATATATTTTACCGCTTCAAATAAATGAGCGATCAGAACCGGAGAATTGAAATCATCAGTTAATGCATCATAAGCTTTGTTTTTCCACTCTTTAAGATCAAAGCCAGATTGTTTTTCATTATCCGGAGTGATAGAGTTCAGTACTTTAATAGCTTCCATTAATCTGATAAAACCTTTTTCGCTTGCAATCATCGCATCATTGGAAATATCCAGCACACTTCTGTAATGTGCCTGCAGGAAGCAGAAACGTACGATGGTGGGATGGAAAGGTTTCTCAAAAAAGTCGTTTTCTCCAGTCACCAACTGCATCGGAAGAATGTAGTTCCCTGTAGATTTACTCATACGCTGGGAATTCATCGTTAGCATATTGGCGTGCATCCAGTAATTAACCGGAGCGGTATCATTGCAAGCTTTCCCTTGTGCAATTTCACATTCGTGGTGTGGGAATTTCAAGTCCATTCCGCCACCGTGGATGTCAAACTTTTCACCTAAATATTTCGTGCTCATAGCAGTACATTCAAGGTGCCATCCCGGAAAACCTTCGCCCCAAGGAGAATTCCATCTCATGATATGTGCAGGAGATGCTTTTTTCCATAAGGCAAAATCCTGTGGATTTTTCTTTTCACCCTGTCCGTCAAGATCACGGGTATTGGCAAAAAGTTCTTCTATATTACGTTTTGAAAGTTCACCGTAGTTTAGGCCTCTCCTATTGTATTCAAGAACATCAAAATACACAGAGCCGTTGCTTTCGTAAGCAAAACCTCTTTCGATAAGCTTCTGTGTCAGCTCGATCTGTTCTACGATATGACCGGTCGCTGTAGGTTCAATATTGGGAGGAAGCAGATTGAACATTTCCAGTACTTTATGAAAATCCACCGTATATTTCTGTACGATTTCCATAGGCTCCAGCTTTTCCAGACGGGTCTGCTTTACGAACCTGTCGTTTTCTACATTTCCATCGTCTGTAAGGTGGCCTGCATCGGTAATGTTTCTCACATATCTTACTTTATACCCTAAATGGATCAGAGTACGGTAGATAAAATCAAAGGAAAGGAAGGTTCTTACATTTCCCAAATGCACATTGCTGTACACAGTAGGTCCGCAGACATACATTCCAACGTTTCCTTCTAAAATGGGTTTAAATATTTCTTTTTCTGCTGTTAGAGAGTTATATAATTTTAATTGCATTTTTTTAAATTAAAAGATTCAATGATTAAAGGATTTAAAAATTAGTTAAAATAATTCTATCCACAACAAATAATTGTCGTGAGAAAAATTTTATTGGACACTTTTTTAAATATTACCATTATTAAATTGCTTTTAAGTGATACTGCAGATGATCGATATAATCCTGGATAATATATTCCAGTGTGAATGCCTGAGGAACCGTTTTTGTGGTGTCACAGGTTCTTTGCAGAGCTTCGTCCGGAATATTTTCTACGGTATGGACAATCTGAAGATTCAGCGACTTCCAAAGGCCGATGACCTCTGAAAACGGAACATTCTGATAATTCTGCGCTTTCACCCAAAAATCCTGATCATATACAATATTATCATTTTCTTTATACTGAGTCACTACAAATCTTCTGATATTCGTCAGTGCACTATCGCAAAGATGCCCTAAAATTTCTTTTTTAGACCACTTTTCAGGTGAAATTTTATACGCCCATTCTTCCTCAGAAATGGTTTCAAATCTCTGAAGTTCGGCATCTACAATATTTTTAAGAATCTGGTAGTTCATCTATTTACTAATAATCAAGTTTAGCATGGCTTCCTACATAATGCAGGAATTCCTGTCTGGTAATAGGATTGGTTCTGAAAATACCACTCAATTCTGCCGTGATGGTAGAACTTGCGGTATCTTTTATTCCTCTGCAGTTAACGCATAAATGTTTTGCATCAATAATACACGCTACATCTTTGGTACCAAGCGCTTCTTTTAAAGCATCTACAATCTGCATCGTCAGTCTTTCCTGAACCTGCGGTCTTTTTGCATAATAATCCACAATCCTGTTGATCTTGGAAAGGCCAATCACTTCGCCGTTTGAAATATAGGCTACATGGGCTCTTCCGATAATCGGCAGAAAGTGGTGTTCACAGAAAGAATATACGGTAATATCCTTTTCCACCAACATCTGGCGGTATTTGTATTTATTGGAAAACGTGGAAATTCCCGGTTTGTTTTCAGGAAGAAGTCCTCCAAAAATTTCATTCACATACATTTTGGCAACACGCATCGGTGAATCTTTTAAAGAATCATCCGTCATATCCATCCCCAGTGTTTCCATAATCTCACCAAAAAGTTCGGTAATTTTTTCTATTTTTTCCTGTGGCGATTTATCAAATGCATCTTTCCTAATAGGCGTATGTTCTTTTCCAGTGAAAATATCATCGTCGTTATCCGTAAAATCAACCATTTTTATTTAATTTGCAACAAAAATACGGATAAAATCTGTTCATCGATTTCAATTTGGACGAAAAACATTATCCATTCTCAACTTAGCCTATGATTATTGTCGAAGAAGTACAGACCGAAAACCAGAAAAAGAAATTTTTAGAATTTCCCGCCCAGCTTTACCAGCACGACAAAAACTATATAAGACCCCGAAATCAGGATATCGAAGAGATCTTTGATCCTGAAAAAAATAAATCTTTCCAGGAAGGAGAATGTGCACGGTTTTTATTTAAAAACAAACAGAATGAGACGGTAGGAAAAGTGGCCGTTTTCATCTCTCCTCTTTATGAGCAGAAACAGCCGACAGGAGGCATTGGATTTTTCGACTGTATCCATGATCAAGCAACAGCCGATTTTATTTTCGATCATTGCAAAAGCTGGCTACAGAAAAGAGGGATGGAGGCGATGGATGGCCCGATCAATTTCGGGGAACGGGATAAATTCTGGGGACTTTTAACGGAAGGGTTCGCTGAACCTCTGTTTGGAATGAATTATAATTTTCCTTATTACAAAGAACTTTTTGAAAACTATGGTTTCAGGATGTATTTTGAACAGCTTTGCTTTTCACGACCTATTTTCGCTGATGTTTCCCGGATTTTCACCCTCATGCATACCAAGCACAGCAGAAATCCCGCGATCTCCGCAAGGCCGATGAAAAAGAATAATCTGCCGAAATTCGCAAAAGATTTTACAGAAATTTATAACCAGGCCTGGGCCTGTCACGGAGAAGGTAAGCAACTGGAAGAAGCAAAGGTTCTGAAAATGTTCAGGACGATGAAGCCTATCATCAATGAACATATTTCCTGGTTCGTGTATGAAAATGAAAAGCCTATTGCGATGTGGATGAATCTTCCGGATGTAAACCAATGGTTCAAATATCTGAACGGCCGATTTGGAATTGTGGAAAAGCTGAAATTTTTGTGGATAAAACAATTCACCAAGAATGAAAAAATGGTAGGTCTTGTTTTCGGTGTGGTTCCGGAATGGCAAAAGAAAGGGATTGACGGCTACATGATCTGGGAAGGAACGCAGCATTTGAGAAAGCACACGGATTTCAAAACAACGGAGCTTCAGTGGATCGGAGATTTTAATCCTAAAATGATAAAAATAGCTGAGAGTCTTGATACAACTGTTACCAGAAAACTGGCTACGTATCGGTATTTATTTGACCGTGATAAAGAATTTGAAAGACATCCTATCCTTTAAATAAAAAACCCTGCCGTTTATTCAACAGCAGGGCTCCTTTCATTAGATACTCTATTAGAATAGCTCTCCGGCTACTTTTTTTATGTTATCACTTTTCCCCATGGAGTAAAAGTGCAGTACAGGAACTCCAAAATCAAGCAGTTCTCTGCATTGGGTAATGGCCCATTCTATCCCGATCTGTTTTACAGCTTCATTGTTTTTGGCTTTTTCCACTTCGTTGATCAGTTCTTCCGGAAGATCGATCTTGAATATCTGTGGCAGAATTTTTAAATGCTTTTTTGTAGCAATCGGCTTGATACCCGGGATAATAGGTACTGTAATTCCCATTTCCCTGGCTTTTGTCACAAATTCAATAAATCTTTTATTGTCAAAAAACATTTGGGTAACGATATAATCTGCTCCGGCATCTACCTTTTGCTTCAACCATTTCAGATCATAATTCATAGAAGGCGCTTCCATATGCTTTTCAGGATAACCTGCTACTCCGACACAAAATTTATTGAGCTCGTCACAGGCTAGCTCATCATTATGAAGGTATTTCCCTCTCCCTAAATCATTGATCTGATGAACAAGATCCATGGCACTGGTGTGACCTCCTGGTGTAGGCTCAAAGTATTGATGCCCTTTCATAGCATCGCCTCTCAAAGCCATGATATTATCTATTCCTAGGTACATACAGTCTACCAACAAATATTCTGTTTCTTCTTTGGTAAAACCTCCGCAAAGAAGATGGGGAACAGTATCTACATTATATTTATGCTGGATCGCGGCACAAATCCCTAAGGTTCCGGGACGCATTCTTGTGATACGGCGCTCCATGAGCCCGTTCCCTTTATCAAGATAAATATATTCTTCTCTGGACGTGGTGACATCAATAAAAGGAGGCTTAAACTCCATTAGCGGATCTATGTTGGTGTACAGATCTTCGATTCCAATTCCCTTCTGGGGTGGAACCACTTCCAGAGAAAATAAGGTCTTCCCGTTTGCGTTCTTAATGTGTTCAGTGATCTTCATTTTATAGTTTAGTTATTTTTATCTGATTGATGGTTGCTGTTTGTTTGTGACCTATTAATCATTAACGCACACAACTCAGACAGCCCTTGACTTTTAAGCCAGATTCGGGGATAGCCACCTTCTTGCTTCATCAATTGAACAGCCTCTTCTTTTCGCATAATCTTTAAGCTGATCTTCCGTAATTTTTCCGAGACCGAAATATTTCGCATGCGGACTTCCGAAATAATATCCGGAAACAGCTGCTGTAGGAAACATCGCCAGACTTTCGGTAAGGAAAACGCCAGTATGTTCTTCTACTTTTAAAAGATCCCAGATGGTTTTCTTTTCCAAATGGTCCGGGCAGGCTGGATATCCCGGCGCGGGACGGACTCCTTTGTATTTTTCTGCGATTAAATCTTCATTGCTCAGACTTTCCTGATTGGCATAGCCCCAATATTCTGTTCTTACTTTTTTATGTAAAAATTCAGCGTAGGCTTCTGCGAATCTGTCTGCAAGAGCTTTTACCATGATGGCATTATAGTCGTCGTTGGCTTTTTCATATTCATCCGAAAGTTCATCTGTTCCAAATCCGGTACAGACACAAAAAGCCCCCACATAATCAGTTTTGCCTGAACTTTGAGGAGCAATGAAGTCACTTAATGCCAGATATTCTTTTCCTTTAGAACGCTGAGCCTGCTGTCTTAGGGTTAGGAACCGGGCTTGTTCTTCATTATTTTCATTAAAAATTAAGATATCATCCGTTTCATTGGAATTCGCTTTGAAAATCCCGAAGA
The DNA here is from genome assembly GCF_025153485.1 of Chryseobacterium pyrolae. Classification (NCBI taxonomy): domain Bacteria; kingdom Pseudomonadati; phylum Bacteroidota; class Flavobacteriia; order Flavobacteriales; family Weeksellaceae; genus Chryseobacterium; species Chryseobacterium pyrolae. The sequence continues at coordinate 261,246 of NZ_JANZQH010000004.1, read as the reverse complement.
CGGCTTTTGCCTTCAGTAATTTTTCATCAAGAATTCTCTTTAAAATAACCTGTGCATCTTTAAACAATTCTTTAGCCTGAGTTCCTACCACCTCATCTTCCAGAATATTTGGATATTTCCCGTGAAGATCCCAGCTTCTGAAAAACGGAGACCAGTCGATAAAAGGCAGCAATTCGTTCAAATCCTGATCTTCCAGTACGGTTACCCCTAAATTATTCGGCGTAAAGATCTCTTCGTTTTCCCAATCGATGCTGAAATGACTTTTCCGTGCCTCTTCAATAGAAACATAGTCTTTATCAACCTGTCTGTTTAAAAACTTTTCTCTGAAATCAGAATAATCACTTTTTAAATCATCTACATATTCTTTATTTCTGTCCCCCAATAAGGAACTCACAACATTTACCGCTCTAGAGGCATCATTAACGTGAACGACAGCATTTTTATATTTTAAATCTATTTTCACAGCGGTATGTGCTTTTGAAGTGGTAGCACCACCGATCAATAAAGGAAAATTGAGATTTTGTCTTTCTAATTCTGAAGCGATGTATACCATTTCATCAAGACTTGGCGTGATCAACCCGCTCAAACCAATGACATCAACCTTATGTTCTATAGCAGCCTGAATAATTTTTTCAGCCGGAACCATTACTCCAAGATCAACAATTTCATAATTATTACAACCCAAAACAACACTCACAATATTTTTACCAATATCGTGAACATCACCTTTTACGGTAGCCATCAGAATTTTTCCGTTGGCTGGTCTTGACCCGTCTTTTTCATCCTCAATGAAGGGTTGAAGGTAAGCCACTGCTTTTTTCATGACCCTCGCAGATTTTACCACTTGTGGAAGGAACATTTTTCCGCTTCCGAAGAGATCTCCTACAACGCCCATTCCGGTCATCAAATTAATTTCAATGACATGAAGTGGTTTTGCGGCAACCTGTCTGGCTTCCTCTACATCTTCTTCTATAAAACGGTCGATTCCTTTTACTAAAGAATGCGTAATTCTCTCCTGTAGAGGCCTGGTTCGCCATTCAAGTTCTTCGACTATTTCTTTTTTAACAGATTTATTCTTTTCAGAATAATCTAAAAGTCTTTCTGTAGCATCTTCTCTCTTATCGAGAATTACATCTTCTACAAGCTCTAATAACTCTTTATTAATTTCGTCATAAACTTCCAGCATTGCAGGATTCACGATTCCGATATTCATTCCTGCCTGAATGGCATGGTAAAGAAATACAGAATGCATCGCTTCTCTCACGGTATCATTTCCACGAAATGAGAAGGAAACATTGCTTACTCCTCCACTCACCGATGCATAAGGAAGATTTTGTCTTACCCATCTTGTCGCTTCAATGAAATCAATGGCATTTCTTCTGTGCTCATCCATTCCTGTCGCCACAGGGAAGATATTTAAGTCGAAAATGATATCTTCTGCGGGGAAACCAATTTGATTAACCAAAATATCATACGACCGTTTTGAAATTTCAACTCTTCTATCAAAATTGTCTGCCTGACCTTCTTCATCAAAGGCCATTACGATCACTGCGGCACCGTATCTTTTGACGGCTTTTGCCTGTTTGATAAATTCTTCTTCCCCTCCTTTTAAGCTGATGGAGTTCACCACACATTTCCCCTGTGCAACCTGAAGTCCAGCTTCCAGAATCTCCCATTTGGAAGAGTCTATCATGACCGGAATTCTTGCGATATCCGGTTCTGAAGCTATTAAATTCAGGAATTTGATCATCGATGCTTTTCCATCGATCAATCCGTCATCAAAATTGACATCAAGGATCTGGGCACCTCCATCTACCTGATTCCGGGCAATATCGAGTGCTTCAGAGAATTTCTCCTCTTTTATCAGTCTTAAAAACTTTTTGGACCCGGCAACATTAGTCCTTTCACCAACATTGATGAAATTACTTTCCGGTGTTATGATAAGAGGCTCAAGGCCTGATAATCTTAAATATTTCATTAATTTTTTATTCTGCTAAATTATAATAGGCACTGTCCGCATTCGGTCTCGGCAGATCTATAGCTCTGCTTAAAGTTGTCAACAGCGGAAACGTTTTATAAGCCAGCTTCTATTTGTTGTTTTAATAAAAACTACCTGATCACACAAATTCTTTTGCTTTTCTTGGCGGATATTGCGCCACCAAATCCGAAATTGCTTTGATATGATCGGGAGTTGTACCACAGCATCCACCAATAATATTGATTAATTTTTTCTCAACATATTCCTTGATCTGTCTTGCCATATCTTCCGGTGTCTCGTCATATTTCCCGAAAGCATTGGGAAGTCCGGCATTTGGATAAGCAGACACATAGAATTCTGAGTTATGGGCCAAAGTTTCCAGATATGGCGTGAGCTGATCTGCTCCTAAAGCACAGTTAAATCCTACGCTTAACAAGTTCAGGTGGGAAATTGAGATCAGGAACGCTTCGGCAGTTTGCCCGCTCAATGTTCTTCCAGAAGCATCTGTAATCGTCCCGGAAACCATGATCGGAATTTCTATATTTCTTTCTTCCTGAAGTTCATCAATGGCAAACAATGCAGCTTTAGCATTCAGGGTATCGAAAATGGTTTCTACCAAAAGGATATCTGAGCCCCCATCCAGCAAAGCTTCACACTGTTGTTTGTATGCTATTCTTAATTCGTCAAAAGTAATTGCTCTGTAGCCGGGATCGTTAACATCCGGACTTAAACTCGCCGTTCTGTTGGTAGGGCCTATGGAACCTGCTACAAACCTTGGCTTATCAGGATTTTGAGCAGTAAATTCATCACAGACTTTTCTGGCAATTTTCGCTGATTCATAGTTCAGTTCATACACGAGTTCTTCCATGTGGTAGTCTGCCATCGCAATGGTAGTTCCCGAGAATGTGTTGGTTTCTATGATATCTGCTCCGGCTTCAAGGTACTTTCTATGAACTTCTTCGATAGCTTGTGGCTGGGTAAGAGAAAGAAGGTCATTATTTCCCTTCACGGAATGTTCCCAGTCTTTGAAACGTTCTCCACGATAGTCTTCCTCCTCGAATTTATAACGCTGAAGCATGGTTCCCATAGCGCCATCCAGAACAAGAATTCTTTTTTCCAGTTGAGCATTAAGAGATAAAAGTTGAGCGTCTTGTCTACTATTTTTCATGTTCTATTTTCTTATAATAATTGGTAAATCCGCTGATTAGCTTTTTACATAAAAGGATTTTTGAGGTTACCTTCTCAAAATCCTTCTTCGAGATATAGTTCTGGTCTAAGGAACCATAAAGCTGAGTTTCCAGTTCATACAAAGATCCTCCTGCAATATGCAGAAACTGCAATGTATCTTCTGAGGTCTGGCTTTTGCATCCTTCAGCAATATTTGATGGAACTGAAGTAACGGCTCTTCTGATATGGCCGGTCAAATCAGACCATTCTTTCTTGGGATTCTTTTGGATGAAACTGTCTAACAGAACCACCAATTTTCTGCCTTCATTCCAAACCTCAAGTTGTGTATAATCTCTGCTCATAGGTATAAACTTTAACTATTAATTCTCAATTAATCTAAAGCCTGCTTCAGATCAGCAATGATATCATCTATATGTTCCAAACCTACTGAACAACGTACAAGCCCTGCCGTAATTCCCACTTCATTTCTTTCTTCCTCAGTCAGTTTTGAATGGGTCGTTGATGCAGGGTGTGTTACGATAGTTCTTGTATCTCCCAAATTGGCAGAAAGTGAACACATTTTTATTTTATCCAGGAAATTTCTTCCGCCTTCTATTCCACCTTTGATTTCGAATGCAACAATGTTACCTCCCAATTTCATTTGCTTTTTAGCTACTTCATAGCTCGGATGGGATTTTAAGAACGGATATTTAGTCAGCTCTACATTTGGGTGACTTTCTAAAAACTCTGCAACCTTCAATGCATTTTCACAATGCTTTTCAACACGGATAGCCAATGTCTCAAGACTTCTTGACAATACCCATGCGTTGAATGGTGACATAGCAGGTCCCGTATTTCTTGCAAAAAGATAGATTTCTCTGATCAGATCAGCTTTTCCTACAGCTACGCCTCCTAATACTCTCCCTTGTCCGTCAATAAGTTTCGTGGCAGAATGTACAACAACATCTGCACCATATTTAATAGGTTGTTGTAAGTAAGGTGTTGCAAAACAGTTGTCTACAACAAATATCAGATTGTGTTTTTTCGCAATTTTTCCAAAAAACTCAAGATCCAGAATTTCAATAGCCGGATTGGTAGGCGTTTCAAGGTATAAGATCTTGGTATTGGGTTTAATGTATTGTTCAACGTTTTCGGCATCTTCGGCTTTGAAATAGGTGGTTTCGATATTCCATTTCGGGAAATACTTCGTAAACAAAGTATGGGTAGATCCGAAAACTGACTGGCAGCTTACGATATGATCGCCCGCATCCAGTAAAGTGGCAAATGTGGAATAAATAGCCGCCATTCCGGTTGCAAATGCATATCCTGCTTCTGCACCTTCCATTTTAACGATCTTATCTGTGAATTCTGTCACATTCGGATTTGAAAAACGGCTGTACAGGTTTTTAGATTTTTCTTCAGCAAAACTTGCTCTCATATCTTCTGCATCCTCAAAAATAAAACTGGATGTAAGATATAAAGGCGTAGAATGTTCGTCAAACTGAGTTCTTTCAGTTTGGGTTCTTATTGCGGAGGTTTCAAAATTTTCCATATAGTTTAATTATCAATGTACCAATGAATCAATATAACAATGTACCAATGATTGCTAGACTGTTACATTGCTATATTGTTACATTATTAATATTATTTAGTTTCACTTACTCTTAAAATATCACCGAAAACTCCTCTTGCAGTTACCTGAGCTCCGGCACCGGCTCCCATGATTACAATCGGGTTTTCTCCATAGCTTTCTGTATAAATCTCAAAGATAGAATCTGACCCTTTAAGCTGCCCTAAAGCAGAACTTCCCGGTACAGAAACCAATTTCACATCAAGCTGACCTTTGTCTTTCTGAAGGTCTCCGTGAAGGTCTCCTACATAACGAAGCACGTGTCCAGGCTCTTGCCCTTCTTTGATTTTCTGGTATTCTTCATCCAGCTCATCCAGCCTTGAGATAAATTCATTTTTATCTACTGATAAAAGATTTTCCGGAATTAAATTTTGGATATCGATATCCTGGAATTCATTGATCAGGTCTAGTTCTCTGGCCAGGATCAACAGTTTTCTTGCCACATCATTTCCCGAAAGGTCTTCCCGAGGATCAGGTTCTGTATACCCTTTTTCCATTGCTTCTCCGATGATGGTTGAAAACTTATCGTTTCTCACAGAGAAGTTATTAAAGATATAGCTCAATGAACCGGAGAATACCCCTTTGATCCTTGTGATATTTTCTCCTGAAAGATGTAATAATTTTATGGTGTCAATTAGCGGAAGCCCCGCCCCTACATTGGTTTCATACAGGTATCGTCTGTTGTTTTTACTCAACGTATATCTTAGTTTACGATATTCCTCGATGGGAAGTGTATTGAAAATTTTGTTAGAAGAAACCAGGTCAAACCCATTTTCAGCCAGGGCGTGATAGTTTTTTACAAAATCTTTGCTCGCTGTATTATCTACGACGATCAGGTTTTCCAGCTGATTTTCTTTGGAAAAGTTGATCAGTTCTTCAACATTTGATGGATGTTGTGCTGTTAAAACCTCATCATTCCAATCTGCATTAAAACCTTTTTTATTGAAAGCAATTTTTCTGGAATTGGCTACTGCTACTACTTTAAGGTCAATTTTCTTACGTCTTCTGATTTCTTCAGAAGATTGTAAGACCTGTTCTATTAAAGTCTTTCCAACATTTCCATGACCGATAATTGCTAAATGAACGGTTTTTGGTTTTTTGAAAATTTCAGATTCAATAACATTTTTCGTTTTCTCATCCTGTGACGAGGTCACTACAATATTCACTCTGTTTTCTCCTGCAACCTGGTTTAAAAGAAGGGGAAAAACATTATTTCTGGCCAGTTCTCCCAAAACTTTATTGAAATCTTCCGCTACAAATCCAAGTACGGAAACATTATTGATGCTATAGATTTGTGAAACTTTTCCTGATTTTCTTTCTTCTTCAAATTCATCAATAAGACAAGCAACTGCTTTTTCTGCATCTGCCTCATTGACCAGAATAGAAAGCCCATTTTCAATGGCCTGCTGGGAGATCACCCCTACACTGATTCGCGCTAAGGTAAGCGCCTTAAAAATTCTCCCGTCGATCCCGATTTCACCCAGGAAATCTTCTCCTTCAAATTTGATGATTGATCTGTTTTTTAAAAACTTGATTTCGTTCGCATTTCTCATCTGTTCCTAATTTTTTGTTTGTCATTGTCAGATAAAATTTCGCTTTCGCGCCATTCCATTCTAAAAATATTATGTATGATATTATTTAATTGTTCGTATTCCATTAAGAAGGCATCATGCCCGTGAATTGACTGTATTTCATGATAGAAAACATCTTTCTTTTTCTCTTTCAGGTGCTCAAAGCACATTCGGATTTCTGAAGCTGGAAAGAATAAATCGGTATCTACAGCGATCAGGTGCATTCGTGCTCCTATTTTCTCCAGTTTAGAATTGTCCGTATTGATATTCATCAGCAGGTGATTCATCAGCTTGTATGAATTCAAACTAAACCTTTCGTTTAATGAATTCCCGTGATAAATGAGCCAATCTTCTGACTCTAAGCGCTGATTTTCATGATGATATCTGTTTTGAAACCTGTTGTTTAAGGACTGTGGAGTTCTGTAACACAGCATAGCGTGAATTCTTGCTTTCTGCAAGGGTTCATCGTTTCCGTTCAGCAGAAATTTCTGAACCAGACACTGGGCGTGAAGCCAGTCATGAGTTTTAAGATCGCAGGCAATGGGGATAAATATCTCAGCGAGTTGTGGCTGCTTGGCAAGCATTTCCCAGGCAATTCCTCCTCCGAGAGAACCTCCAATAATGGCATATAAGTTTTTGATATGTAAAGCTTCAAGACCTTTCAAAAATATTTCTGCAATATCTGAAGGGGTGAAGTCTTCGTATTCGTCAATTAAAAAATGATCATATCCGTTTCCGGGGATATTGAAACAGAGAACGGTGTATGTATTCGTATCGATTGTCTTATTTTCACCGATCAATTGTTTCCACCATCCTTTTTCTCCGGAAACATTCGAATTTCCGGTCAACGCATGATTGACCAATATAATGGGTGCTGTAAACAGGTCTTTCCCGAAGATCTGATAGCTCAACGGGATATGGTATTCCTTTTGGGAATAAGTCTGATACGAAAGATTAATATAGTTTAGTTCTGTTTTCAATTCTATTATTATTTTAATACAATTGAAAATGCCACAGGAAATGGCTGAAAAGAACTTCAGTAAGTTATCTGTCCAAAATAAATTGGTAGAACGTAGCACCTTCTTTGCTTGCACAAAGGGTTGCTAAGGTTTCATAGGGTCTAATCCCTCAACCTTTCTTGATAACATTTTCAATATTTGAATGAACGCTCTGCAAAGATATGTCTTTCTTTCTAATTTTTCAAGAAAAAATATTTAATATTAAAAAATCCTGTAATGATAAGTGTTTCAAGGCTATGTTAAGAATTCTTCAGATGAAAGGAATTGGAATTATTTTTCAAAAAAACTACCTTCGTATTGAAAAAAGTGATGAAATATGATTGTTGAGAAAGAAAGATTACAAGATTCCAAATGGAAAAACTGGGGTCCATACGTAAGCAACCGGCAATGGGGAAATGTACGTGAAGACTACAGCCCGAACGGAAATGCATGGCATTACGCTAACCATAATAACGCAGAAAGCTACGCCTACAGATGGGGAGAAGAAGGCATAGCCGGGATTTCCGATGTAAAGCAGATCTTCTGTTTTGCGTTTTCATTCTGGAACAAAAAAGATAAAATAGTAAAAGAACGTTTCTTCGGTCTGAGCAACCCTCAGGGTAACCACGGAGAGGATATCAAGGAGATTTTTTATTACCTGGACAATACACCCACCCATAGCTATATGAAAATGGTGTATAAATATCCAATCAATGCATTCCCATATGACGATCTTGTTGCTGAAAACGGAAGACGCAGCAAACAGGAACCTGAATACGAGATTTTTGATACCGGAATTTTTGACAATGATGACTATTTCGATATTTTCATTGAATACTGTAAAGCCGATCACAATGATATTCTGGCCAGAGTAACGGTTCACAACAGAAGTAAGCAGGATGCTCCTATCGTTATAGCTCCTACTGCATGGTTCAGAAATAACTGGAAATGGGGCTACAACACCTATAAAGGACAGATGAATGCTTCTTACGACGGATGCATCGATATTAACCATGACAGCATTTCAATCAAAAAGCTCTATTCGAGAAACCTGGCTGCGAAAAGTGCTTTCTGTGAAAATGAGACCAATGCACCAAAGTTATATGGGGCCCCCTATACCGGGAATACTTATTTTAAGGATGGAATCAATGATCATATCGTTTACGGAAGTAATACGGTAAATGCTGAAAAAAGAGGGAGCAAAGCTTCTTTTATAATTGATGAAATCATTGAAGCAGGACAATCTAAGACTTTTGATTTCAGATTATGTCCTAATGAGACGGATGAACCGTTTAATCAATTTGACGAGGTCTTTACTACAAGAATTGCTGAAACCAACGAATTTTATCAGGAGGTTCAGAGTGAAACGACAAACGAGGATGAAACAAATGTCCAGCGGCAGGCTTTTGCAGGACTGCTTTGGAATAAACAATTCTATCATTATAATGTCGGGAAATGGCTGAAAGGCGATCCGAATCATAATGCGCCAAGAAACTTCAATGATTATGTAAGAAATACGGAATGGAATCATCTTCACAATAAGGATATTATATCTATGCCTGACAAATGGGAGTATCCATGGTATGCAACCTGGGATCTGGCGTTTCACTGCGTTCCTTTTTCTATCATTGATGCTGAATTTGCCAAGGGACAACTTCTTCTTTTAACCAAGGAATGGTATATGCACCCGAATGGACAGCTTCCTGCTTATGAATGGAACCTGAGCGATGTGAATCCGCCGGTACATGCATGGTCCTGCTTCAGGGTTTTTAAAATTGATGAAAAGCAAAACGGTAAACCCGATCTTTTATTTCTTGAAAAGGTTTTCCAGAAACTTCTCCTGAATTTCACCTGGTGGGTCAACCGGAAGGATCAAAGTGGTAACAATATTTTTGGTGGCGGTTTCCTTGGACTGGATAATATCGGAGCTTTTGACCGTAATATGGAACTGAAAGACGGGCAACATCTTGAACAAGCGGACGGAACGAGCTGGATGGCCATGTACGCGCTTAATATGATGCGTATTGCCATGGAACTCGCCCAGTACTATCAGGTGTATGAGGATATGGCTATTAAGTTCTTTGAACATTATCTGTATATCGCGGAAGCAATGGAAAACTTAGGGGATGGCAAAGAAGGCTTATGGAATGAGGAAGACGGCTTTTTCTATGATGTGCTGCAACTGGGTAACGGCGAAAGTGTTTCTTTAAAATTAAGAAGTATTGTGGGGTTGATTCCAATGTTTGCCGTAGAAATCATAGACCATAAACTATTGGATAAGATGCCTAATTTCCAGGCTAGGATGGAATGGGTATTAAAAAATAAGCCCGAGCTAACGAAACTGGTTTCGCACTGGGATGAGGAAGGACAGGGCAGAAAACACCTGATGAGTATCTTACGTAAGAACCGACTGACAAAGGTTTTGAGGAGAATGCTTGACGAGAATGAATTTTTAAGTTCTTACGGAATCCGTGCGATGTCAAAAGTTTATGAAGAAAATCCGTTTGTGTTTTCAGTTCACGGTACGGAAAATGTGGTATACTACACTCCTGCCGAAAGTGACAGCCGCATGTTTGGAGGAAACAGTAACTGGCGTGGACCGATCTGGTTCCCCATCAATTTCCTGATCGTGGAAAGTTTACAGCGTTTTCATTTTTACTACGGAAACAGCTTAAAAGTGGAATTTCCTACAGGAAGTGGTGAAAAAAAGAATCTTGATGAAGTGGCACAGAATATCAGCAAAAGACTCTGCTCGTTATTTTTAAAGGATGAAGACGGACAGCGTCCTTTCAACGGCGGAAATGCCAAGTTCAATTATGATGAACATTTTAAGGATTACATTACGTTTTTTGAATATTTCCACGGGGATAATGGCCGCGGTGTAGGAGCTTCTCATCAAACCGGATGGACAGCAACAGTAGCCAAGCTTATGAAACCTAGATTAACAGTATAAAATGCAGATGCCGGCCCGAATGGGCCGGCATCTTATCATTAATTAAAAAGATTAGACTTTCTCTCCATTGACAAGAACTTCATATCCAATCTCTACGTTGGGTTCTAAAGTTTTTGATACGGAACAGTATTTTTCAAAAGACAACTGAGCTGCTTTTAATGCTTTTTTAGGATCAATATTTCCTTCCAGAAAAAATCTTACTTTAATAGATTTAAACGGTTTTGCATCATCTACAGGAATTCTTTCTCCTTCTACTTCTGCCTGAAAACCTGTGATTTCCTGACGCTGTTTTTTCAGGATAGCCACCACATCTATTCCACTGCATCCTGCAACGGCCATCAATACACTTTCCATGGGAGAAACACCTTTCGCTCCAGGCTGTGAAGTATTATCCAAAAGAATTGAATTCCCTTGAGAGTTGGTACATTCAAATAAAAAATCGTCGTTGATTCTGTTTAGGGTTATTTTCATTGTCCGGATTTATATTTCAGTATTTTTAAATATTCTTATTCAAATATAAAAAACTTTATGCATTAAACCCTAGCTAAGACAGGATATCAACTATAGCCTGAAAAAGATTATCGGGATTTTCTGCAATTCGGTTACACATGTACAAATACCATTCATCACCATACACAATATATTGTCTGCATGGGTAACCTCCTGTATGGATTTCATCCAATAGGCCTTCCTGTATTCCCAGTAACATTTCAAATTCATACTTGGATTTTGGAACGTCATATTTTTCAATGAGTTCTTTAACTCTATTTTGAATTTTATTATGATGTGTAGCAATAGAACATCTTCTATTTTTAAGGAAAAGAGTTTCAATATATTTAATGTACAGATCATCTAAGTGCTCTCCTCTCTCTACAGCATGTCCCGGAGGAACAGCAAAAGCACCTTTTACAATTCTTATTTTCCCTTGTGTTTCATTTAATATTCGTTCAAGATCTTTTGGAGTACGGTTTAAATAAGCCTGAAGAGTAATTCCCACATTTGAAAAATCAGGAGATATTTTACAAAAGGTATTAATAATATCATCTGTTCTTTCAACTCCTTCTGCGCTAATCACTACTTCAATATCCTTTTTGTGAGCTGATTCTGCTAATTCCACCAAATTACTATAAGCCAGATCTTTATCAACTGCAAGCCCAATGTGTGATAAATCCAAAGAAATGATAGAATCGATGTTCTCTTCTTTCACTTTGTTGATCAAATTAAGGAAATGTTGGGTTGCCGATTCTGATTCTCCTACTGAACGGGTACTTTCTCCCATAAACTCTAGTGAAGTAGGAAGCCCTTTCTCATTAATTCTTTTAGCAGTTGCTAGAGCTTCTTCCATCTTCTCGCCTCCGATGTATCTTTTAGCTGCTTTCAGTAGGAATTTAAAGAGCTCAGGATTATTAAGAATATAGTCTTTTGCACCCTCATTTAATGCTGCTATTTTCAACAGTGCACCTGCTCTTTCTCTTGTCTTTAGTTCCATTATTTTTTTTTGTACTTAAACTGTTTTTATAAGATTCCCCGCGCTTTTATCTCCAAATATTTATTGATAACGTCAATATTTAAATTTTCAGGCAAAGTATATACCGTATAGATCCCATACTTTCTAAGTTCCTGAATGATGAGTTTCTTTTCAAATTCAAATTTTTCGGCAACAATTTCATCATAAATTTCCTGCATACTTTCAGGGTTTTTATGAATCAGGGTCTGCAGTTCTGAGTTTTTGAAAAATATAACAACGAGCAGGTGGTTTTTGGCAATACCCCGGAGGTATTTCAGCTGTCTGTTTAATCCGTCCAGTGTTTCAAAATTGGTAAAAAGCAAAACAAGGCTTCGCTGGTTCAGGGAATATTTTACATCCTGGTATAAGCGGTTAAAATCACTTTCAAAAAAGTCTGTTTTAATATTATAAAGGGCTTCTGAGATCTTTTTCAGCTGTCCTGATTTATTTTCGGCGGCGATTTTATTTTCTGTCTTTTTGGAGAAGGTCATCATTCCTGCACGGTCACCCTTTTTCAGAATAATATGAGACAGAGCCATTGCTGCATTGATCGAATAATCTAGCAAGCTTAATCCGTTGAAAGGCATTTTCATCGTCCTTCCTTTATCTATCAGGATAAAAATACGTTGTGATTTTTCATCCTGAAACTGATTCACCATCAATCGGTTGGTTTTGGAAGTAGCCTTCCAGTTGATGGTTCTGATATCATCACCGGGAACATATTCTTTGATCTGCTCAAACTCCATGGTATGTCCCAGTTTTCTGATTTTTTTGATTCCCCCGAGCATGAATTCACTCTGCAGTGCCATCAATTCATATTTTCTAAGGTGAACGAAAGACGGATAGGCAGGCAACATCGCATCTTTCTGGAAATTGAATCTTCTGGATACCAATCCCAGAGGTGAAGAAGCATACACATTCAGGTTTCCAAAGCTGTATTCTCCTCTTTCTTTCGGCTCAAGGCTATATTGGAAATAAGTATTTCTACCCGACTGAATATCTTTTGTAATTAAAAAATCTCTCTTTTGAAACTGAAACGGAATTTCATCAATGATCTTCGTACGGATCTTAAAACTATAATTGTTTTTAATATCGATCTTCACAAAATTTTCGTCACCATTGGATAGTTTTTCCGGAAGTATTCTTTGGGCCAGGACTGCATTTTTTTGATTAAACAATAAGAGATAATCTACCATTGCAGCAAGAAAACAGATCAACAAAAGCAGGTGCGCCGCCCACATCAGAACAGGAAAGAAAAAAGCAAGGACATATATGATCCCCACTCCTATGAGCGAAAAGAAAAATCGTGTATTGATGTATAGGTTTTTCATTTTTTAAGGGATTAGGGGATAGGATTCAGAGACTAGGGGAAATTGTAATGAAACAAATATCTTCGCCCTCTAATCCCTAAATCCTAATCCCTACAATCTATCTAGGAATCTCTATTCCCTCTAAGATCTGGCGTATAATTTCATCAGCGGTCAGGCCTTCCATTTCTCTTTCGGGAGAAACAATCACTCTATGTCTTAAAACAGCGTAGCTTGCTTCTTTAATATCTTCTGGCGTCACAAAATCTCTTCCTCTCATGGCCGCGAACGCTTTGGAAGCGGTAAGAAGTGCCAATGATGCTCTAGGAGAAGCTCCCAGATATAAGAACTGGTTTTCTCTGGTATTGACTATAATTTTAGCGATGTAATCCATCAGCTGAGCCTCAACAATAATTTCTTTTACCAGATTCTGATAACTTTTTAGCTGTTCTGCACTAATAACACGGTTTACTCCTTCTGTTTTATCTTCCTTCCGGCTTTCGTGCTGATTTTTAATGATTGCTATTTCCTGTTCAAGATTCGGGTACCCTACATTGATTTTGAAGAGAAAACGGTCCAGCTGCGCTTCAGGAAGTCTGTAAGTTCCTTCGTGCTCTATTGGGTTTTGGGTAGCTACTACCAGGAATGGCTCATCCATAATGTAGCGAATTCCATCCATGGTGATCTGCCTTTCTTCCATCACCTCAAACAAAGCTGATTGAGTTTTCGCCGGGGATCTGTTGATCTCATCAATTAATATAAAACTGGAAAATATAGGGCCTTTTTTAAATTCAAATTCAGAGTTTTTCACACTGAAAACAGAGGTCCCCAGAATATCGGAAGGCATAAGGTCCGGTGTAAACTGAATCCTGCTGAAACCTACATCAATGGTTTTTGCCAAAAGCTTTGCTGTAATGGTTTTTGCCACTCCCGGAACCCCTTCAATCAGGACATGTCCGTTTGATAAAAGGGTGGCAATAAGATGCTCAACCATATTTTCCTGGCCGACAATCACTTTGGCTATTTCAGCTTTTACTTTGTCTAAACTGGTACGGAGCTCGATCATATCAATTCTCGACTGGAACTGATCTTCACTTTTATTTAGATTGATAGAACTTTGGGGCTCTAAGTTTTGGTTTTCATGGTTTTCCATAATTTTCTATCTGTGGTTTTAGTTGATCGTATATCTATTCTATCGGACTTCATCCGATGTTTTGGTAAATCGTCCCTCCGGGACTCTAACTTATTTTAATAATGTAGCAGTGGAACAATCTAGTAGTTTACCAATATACATTGTTACATTGTTACATTGTTACATTGTTACATTGTTACATTGTTACATTACTCAATTATTTCAATATCTCATCAAGAAGCTTATTCAATCTTGTGAGGTCTTCTTTCATTACGTTGGCGTATGGATCCTGTCCTTTCCTGATCAGGGCTATAGCTTCATTGATCGTTTCTATTGTTTTCCCTGTCTTTAACTGGAGTTTTTTAGCAAATTCTGCATCCAGATTCTGGGTATCGATCAGAAGATCCATTCTTACTTTGTTCAGGAAATATTGGGCCTTTTTAGCCATCATATCATGGAAATCCCCTTCCTGAAGATAAAGATTTCCGATGCTTTTCACAAAATCTACCGAGGTATTTCTCAGCGGCTCTACAACAGGGACTACGCGCTGTTTTCTTTTAGCATTAAAGAAAATAAACAGTATAAGCCCTCCTAAAAGTAACCACCAGGCATACTTTAATGCCGGATTAGAGAGGACAAACCTCATAAAGAAGCGCGAAACTTTGGTGTCGTTTTCTACAAACCAGATCGTTTCTCTGTCCTGAAGATACGAAAAAACATCCTGAGCGTATTTTATACTGCCGGGTTTCAGGAGATAATAGTTGGTAAGGAAAAGAGGCTCACTGTGGGCATAGATCGTTCCCTTTCCAAAGCTAATCTTGATAAAATTAGCCTGATCTGAATTATTTTTCTCCACCGTTTTTCCCAGTACTTCTACCTTTGGTTTAATGTATGAAAATCCTCTGCCTGACGGAAATTTATCTAATTTAATAAAATCATTCTGATATTTTTTATCTGTCAGTTTTAATACGTTTTCCTCCTCAAAAGAAATATCCGAGCTATGATAGCCGATGCTGTCTGAAATATCTTTGGGAACATGGCTCATCAAAATCATGGCATCTGAACCGTTCGACACCTGATCCAGGATCTTTTTCCAGGATTCTTTATCAAGCTCCTTTTCAATAACGATGATATTATGTATTCCTTTTTTGTGCTGACTGTAATACTCGTAAGGAGTCTCTTCTATTTTTCTCAGATTATTTTTAAACAGATCTTTCGCTTCATTATTAAAAACAAACAGACCGAAAGGAGATTTTTCATTGATATTAAAATTCTTACGCCAGTTGGTTGTTTCTTTTTTATTGACTTCAAGCAACGCCAGAATAACCATCACAACGATGAATATCACAGCATATATTTTGAAGGTTTTTTTCATGGTAAATGGTTTAATTACAGTCTGAATGACTGATACTGGTTTTTAAATTTCTGGTAACTCTGCTCGTCAATACTGAACTCTCCATACCAAACATAATCGAAAATATAAGAAAGTCCGGCAAATTCATCTTTCAGACGCATGTCTTTCAACTCTGCCGCATAGTCTTTATTCGTTTTTTCGGGATTCCAATTGATCTGTTTTTTATCACTCAGTTTTTTCAGGATAAACAGGAACTGGTAGCGGACCGCTGAACGGAAATCTCCTTCGCGTTCAAATTTCGCAATGCTTTCAGGAAAATTGATTTCATGGATGTTTTCATGAAGCTCTTCTGCATTGATGTTTATCTTTTTATTTTTCTTCCCAAAAAAGAGGTTTCCGTCTTTACCCATCAGGTATTTAATGATAAAATAAAGAAGAAATCCTACCAGAATAATCGCAAACAGACGGATAAGGATAGTCGTGATTTTAGCTGAATTGGTAAAGACCGTTTCCCCAAAAACACTCTGAAGGATCTTGTCTATTCTCCTCATCAGTTTCTGGAAGAAAGATTCTCTCGGTTTAGAAACGGAATAATCAAACTCATTTCCCTTGTATCTGGACTGGAGATTTTCCTTGAACTTTTTCGGATAGATGGTATTTTCTGAAACCGGTTTCAGGATCAGTACAGAATCTGCACGGAGCATGTTCCGGTAATGTCCGGTGCCCAGAGAGTCCACCATATAATCTTCTACTGTATCATCGCCATCGTTGTCCTGTGCATGAACAGGACCAATGGAGAAAATAAGCAGCAGAAAGAAAAGGATTTTATTCATTAATACCTATAGTTTCTATTTCTTCAAGTTCAATTTTCTGGTGCAGATCTGTTCTGCTGTCGTAATACATCAGCCCTGCATTGATATACATCAGATTGGAAAGGAATAACGACACAAGCATTGAAATTCCATACAACACAAAGAAAACAATTCCTGCAGTTCCTGCGAAAGGATTTTCTTCAAAATTCCCATCCGGTGTAGAGCTAAGGAGCGATCCGTACACAAACATCAGCGGAATAAAAGTAAATACCGAAGTAACCACATACAAAATAACGAACATGATGATGGATGCTCCCCAGTATTTCCAGTACGGAGATTTTTCATTTCCGTTCGGATAAGAAAACTGGGCTCTTATGGAATAACTTAAGCTTTCAAAAAAGCCTCTTTTTGTATTAAAATAATCGTACATCAGAAATGACGAAACATTAAAAGCTGTAGGATAAACGAGCAGTATCAGGAAAAATCCTATTATGATCAACAGCAACACATAAGAAAATCCTACGATGATCATGGTTACCGGAAGGACAATAAACAGCATTCCTACGCACATTTTAAAAATTTTTCCTGCATTTTTTTTAAAATCATCCAAGATCTCATCTGTTTTGATCTTCTGTGCTCCCCCGGCTATCCTTTTCATATAAAAAACAGGGTACAGGTAGTTGACAATCGCCAAAAGGGCAAAAAGCACAAAAACCAGTAGTCCGGCTACAATCAGCATTCCTGCATTATCTGCAAAATACCTTTCAAAATAGTAGCTTTCTCCGCTCATATTGGAGCCGACAAGCTGTCCGAAAATCTCTCTGAATCCAAAGATCACTACAGCAATTGTTAAAATTAACAGCAGCCCGTTGATCAGGATATAATTTTTGAAATAATTTTTCCCGTATAATTTGAAAAAATTAAAGCTGTCACTGATGAAAGCTCCAAATTCTCTTTTTTTATAAAACTGCATCATGGGTTTGATTATTAGTTTTTTTATGAACCATCAAAGGATAAACAAAATAGTAAAATCCTATAATGGCCAGTGAACTGAATATTA
Organism: Chryseobacterium pyrolae; assembly: GCF_025153485.1. Classification (NCBI taxonomy): domain Bacteria; kingdom Pseudomonadati; phylum Bacteroidota; class Flavobacteriia; order Flavobacteriales; family Weeksellaceae; genus Chryseobacterium; species Chryseobacterium pyrolae. The sequence goes on along the minus strand of NZ_JANZQH010000004.1, from coordinate 243,777 downwards.
TGACTAAGTTGATTGCCAGTGGCATTTTCAAAGCATGTCTTGTAACGTAGCCTTCAATAATTCCGGCACATATGGTAAAAGGAATGGTGCTCAAAAATATTTTAAAAGAATCTTTAAAGCCTGTTTTAAAAGAATTAAATCTTGAAAATGTTCTCGGAAACAGGATACTCGCTCCCAGAATAAGACCGCACATAGCTTCTACAACCATAGCAAAGATCTCAAAAACGCCGTGAAGCCAGATTCCTCTTGCACTGTCTTTCAAGGCTCCATAATCGTAGAAGAAATACTGGAAAGACCCAAGCATAACACTGTTGGAAAGGAGGGCAAATAAAGTTCCTACTCCTGCTGTGATTCCATAAATATATAATTTGGCTCCTACTCCGATATTATTGAAAATGATCCCTATCGTACTTCCCCAGGTAGAACCACTCTGATAAACGCCTACAGCATTTCCTTTTTTAATATTTTCTATGGTTTCGTTGACATAGTTTTCTCCCAGAATGATATTCGCAAAATCTTTATCATAAGCTCCGGACAGCACGCCTATTGAAGTAAACAGAATGAAAAAGAGAAAAGCATACATAAGATATCTCCTGTACTGATACACCAGCAGGGGAACTTCCGTTTTAAAGAAATAGATCAGTCTGTTCTCCTCTACTCTTTTCGTCTTGTAAATCTTCTGGAATATCTGTGAAGACAAATGGTTCAGGTATACTGTAGTATTGCTTTTGGGATAATAGGTCTGTGCAAATGAAAGATCATTGATCAGGTTGATATACAACGAAGACAGGTCATCAGGATTTTTTTTTACTTTCCCTTGAATAACCTGTTCAATTCCCAACCATTTTTCTTTATTTTGTTTAATGAAATAAACTTCTCTCATAATTGTAAGGCTAAAATAATAAAAATTATGTCTCAAATTGCGATAAATACCTCACAAAATGTAAATATTAACTTTAATATTGCCAGTGTCGGGGAAAGAATGCTTGCCTTCATTATCGATCTTTTGATAAAGGTCGCTTATGTCCTCATTGTGTTCTATCTTTTCTTCAACGTTTTTGACCTTGGGTATTTATTGGCAGGGCTCGATCAATGGTCTGTTATGGCCGTTTATATTGTCCTTACATTCCCCGTTTACATTTACCCTGTTGTTCTGGAAAGCCTTATGGAGGGACAGACTCCCGGGAAAAAACTTATGAAGATCAGGGTCGTAAAAATCGACGGTTACCAGGCTAGTTTTGGTGATTATCTGATCCGATGGATGTTCAGACTGATCGACACTTCTGCAGCCGGAGTTATAGGCCTGATTTCTATGATTGTGTCTAAAAATAACCAGCGTCTGGGAGATATAGCTTCAGGTACGGCAGTAATTTCGTTAAAAAATAACATCAATATATCTCATACGATCTTAGAAAACATCAATGAAGATTATATTCCATCCTTTCCTCAGGTGATTGCTTTAAGCGATAATGATATGAGGATCATCAAAGATAATTATACCAAAGCCCTGAAAGTAGACGACAGACAGATCATCAGCAAACTTTCCGATAAGATAAAAAGTATTTTAAAACTGGATATAGATCCCAAAAAGATGACGGAGAGACAGTTTATTAATGTGGTGATTAAAGACTATAATTACTATACGGGGAAGGACAGCTGATCAGAACTCATCAATGATAAATGATAAATGATGATTGATAAATGATCACAGCAATGGTCAATTTTGCTTCGCAAGTGAATGGTCAATTGATTGCCGTACCTAACAATCTTCAAATTTATTTGATTTAAAAATTGACGGCGAAGCAGATTCACCATTCACTATTACTCTCTAATAATTACTTGTCGGTGCAATTTTTGTATCTTTAATAGCAAAGCTTTGAATTATGAAATTTGAAAACAATAAATCAGGAAACGGCGGTGTTCTTATGCTGAACAATGAAATAAAAGAAGTAGGAAGATTAACCTATACTATTTTTCCTGAAGAACATAAATTTATTATTTCCTTTGTACTGGTACACCCGGAATTCGAAGGGCGGGGAACGGGAAAATATCTGGTTGAGGAAGCTATAAAATTTGCGAGAGAAAACAACTGGAAAGTCTATCCTCACTGTTCCTATGCCAGAGCTGTGATGACCAGAATGAATGATGTGGATGATGTTTTTCTAAAGAATTAGGACTTCATTCACCAAAATCTCTTCAATATCATTCGGATAATCTACTTTTAAGTGATGATCTGAAGCGACCCACTCCATAATTTCCTGAAGATTTAATGATTTAGAATTTGGAATTCCCATAAGATCCAGGGCACAGGCATTGCATTCCTGCTCATACTGGTTGTGAATGGGGATGACAAACAGTTTTTTATCCATGAACAGAGCTTCGGCCGGTGTTTCAAAACCTGCATTGCATAATATACCGTCACAGCTTTCAAAATATTTCAAATATTCTATCTCGTCAATTGGGAAAACCTCCACATTTTTTATTTTGACCTGTACTTTGCTATGTTTTGAAAACACTTTCCACTGAACAGGGATTTGTTTCAAAACTTTGATAATATTCTCATCTGCAAAACTTGGAAGATAAACGAGATAATATCCTTTTTTATCAGGATTAAGATTTCTGATTTTTTTTCTGATGACAGGCTTTTTGATCTGCGGATGATAATTTTCAAAATGAAAACCGATCTTCCTTTCGCTTGGAACATAGTATTTAAGAATCAGCTCACCAAGAAAGTCTTTCTTTTCCGGCTTGGGTGTTTCGGGAAAACTCATGGAAGCCTGATGGCTCAGTTCAATCATGGGAAGCTTTTTCAATTTACCGGCCCATCCGGTGAGAGGTTCATAATCATTAATGATCAGATCGTATTGTGAAAGCTCCAATTCTCTGATAGTTTTTGCAGCTTCAAGAAATTTATTTTCAGTAAATGTTTTACGGTAGGATAAGCCGCCTGTTTTGTTATAAAGAAGGGAAATGCCCCGATGCTGGTAATTAATGTCAAAATCAGCCTTCAACTGAGACTGATGGCCACTGATCAATGTGTCTACTGAGGCGTATTTTTTGAGAATTGGAATAATTTCCTGTGCTCTGGCAATATGTCCGTTCCCTGTCCCTTGAAATGCATACAAAACTTTCATTTAAGAAAAATTAGTTACTATTTTCAGAAGTTCGGAGTTATCCATGTCCTGGATTTCGTCCACTTCATCGTCTTTAAGTGAATCTTTATGATCATCATAATAGAATATTTTCCATTCTTTATCTTGATATTCCAAAGCTGAAAGGTTTTCGATCCAGTCTCCGGAATTCAGGTAAGTACATGAACCTTTCTTATTGATGACCTCACGAATCTGAGGCTGATGGATATGACCGCAAATTACGTAATCGTAGTGATTGTCTATCGCCAGTTCGGAAGCCGTCAGTTCAAAGTCTCCGATGTACTTAACCGCTTTCTTCACGTTGTTTTTGATCTTTTTAGAAAATGAATATTTTTCTCTGCCCATTTTCTCCAGAAACCAATTGACAACATTATTGATGACGATCAGGAGATCATACCCTTTTCCTCCAAGCTTGGCAATCCATTTGGAATGCTGGACAGATGCATCAAAAACATCTCCATGAAATATCCAGGTTTTCTTTTCATCAATATCAAGACATATCTTATTGCAGACTTTGAGTTTTCCTAATTCAAAATCTGTAAACTTACGGAACGTTTCATCGTGGTTCCCCGTAATATAGTAGACCTGTGTATTCTTTGTAGCAAACGAAAGGATCTTTTTGATCACTTTCAAATGAGGTTTAGGGAAGTAAGACTTTTTAAACTGCCAGATATCAATAATATCACCGTTCAAAACTAATGTTTTTGGCTGGATAGAATTGAGATACCGTAACAGCTCTTTAGCCTTACATCCATAAGTTCCCAAATGAACATCCGATATAACCACTAACTCAACGTTTCTTTTCATAGTTTTATACAAAGAAACTAATTGAAAGTTAACTGTATATGAATGCTATATTATTTTTTAGAGTGTGTTCATCAGCTCTTCTGTGACTTCCATGTTATGATAAACGTTCTGTACATCATCATCATCTTCAAAACGCTCCAGCATTTTCATATTGGCTTTGAACTGATCCCCATTCACGTCCTTACTATTGTTTGGAATTCTCTGAAGCTCTGCGCTTTTCGCTTCGATCCCCAATTCATCTAATTTATGTGATAACGAACCGAAATCTTCGAAAGCCGTCGTAATCATTACTTCCTCTTCATCTTTTTCCACATCTTCTGCCCCTCCATCAATCATTTCCATTTCAAAGTCATCCCAATCCATTTTGATTTGAGATAAATCAAGAGTAAAAATTCCTTTTCTGTCGAAGATAAAGGCAAGCTCTCCGTTCTTACCCAGGTTACCATCAAATTTATTGAAGATAGCTCTCACATTGGCTACGGTTCTTGTTGGGTTATTGGTTGTACATTCCACGAAGAAAGCTACTCCTCCCTGCCCGTATCCTTCATATGTAATTTCTTCATAGTTTTCAGCATCAGCACCTCCAGCCTTTTTGATAGCTCTTTCTACATTATCTTTAGGCATATTGGCACCCTTGGCATTCTGGATACATCTTCTTAAAGCCGGATTGGCTTCAGGATCTGTTCCTCCGGCTTTTACTGCCAGCGCAATGTCTTTACCTATTTTAGAAAAAGTTTTAGCCATTTTATCCCATCTGGCCATTTTCGAAGCTTTTCTATATTCAAATGCTCTTCCCATTTTAATTTTTAAATTTTCAACAAAATTAACTAAAAGTCTACAAAAAAAAAATACCCCCAAAAAATTGGAGGTATTTATTATTTAGAAAAATTAATTATTTTTTCTTTTTAGCAGCAGCTTTTTTCTTAGCTGGAGCTTTTTTTGTAGCTTTCTTAGTTGCTTTTTTTACAACTGGAGCATCAGCGTAATCTTTCTTAGAGATTGCATTCCACTCGTTAGCATCTTCAACAGCAGTTACAACTACTTTTCTATCAGCTTGTCTTTCAGCATCAGAAGCTTTTTCAGATACTGTAGCTTTAGTTTCACCAACTCCGATTGATTTAAGAGCGTTAGCATCTACACCTCTAGCTTCTAAAGCAGAAACTACAGAAGCAGCTCTTTGTCTAGAAAGTTTCAAGTTGTATTCAGCAGCACCTTTAGCATCAGTTTGACCTTCAACTAAATAGTTACCTCCGTCAGTTTTGATGATTTTAGCAGCGTTATCTAGTTTTGCGCTAGATTCTGGTCTGATAGTCGCTTTATTGAAGTCAAAGAAGATACCTTTAAGAGCTTCTGTTGTTTCAATAGCAGTTTGTTTCTTAGGCTTAGGACATCCGTTGTATTCTGGAAGACCTGGAACTGTAGGACAAGCGTCATCTTTATCTAAGATTCCGTCACCGTCTGTATCTGGCCAAGGACAACCGTTGTTTTCTGCAGGACCTGCAACTGTAGGACAAGCATCATCTTTGTCGATAACACCATCACCATCTGTATCTGGCCAAGGACAACCGTTGTTTTCAACTGGACCAGCTACTTCTGGACATTGATCGTCTTTATCTGGAACTCCGTCACCGTCAGTATCAGGACATCCCTGGAATTCTGGTAGACCTGGAGTATCTGGACAAAGATCATCTTTATCTAGGATACCATCCTTATCTCTATCTCTGTTACCGAATCTGAATAAGATCGATGCAGAAGCTTGCCAGAAGTTAGCAACTGTAGATTTATCACCTGGAGTTGATACATAATCACCCTGAACACCAAGACCGAAGTTCTTAGTTACCCAGAAGTTAGCACCAGCACCTGTAGAAACTGTAAAGTGATTAGCTTTACCATTTTCATTACCACCATCTCCGTTAGATACAAGCTCTCCTTTGTAGTCATATCTAGGGAAAGAAAGTGCAGTATAATCATGTCTCAAGTAGTTAGCACCAACTCTTAAATACGGATCGAACCAAGATTCTTCATCCCATAAAAGACCAGCTGCTTTAGCTTGGAAACCAAGACCTGTCATTAGGAAAAATTCTTTCCCCATGTTAAATCTCTTGTTGTCAACATTACCTACGGAAGTCTGCCAGTCGATAACTAAACCTTTACCGATGTTTCTAGCAACTGTTAATTTAGATAATGGAGGTGTAATAGAGAAATTGTTCACGTTGAACATTCTCTTCGTTAAATTATTAGCAGAGAACGTGTTACTGAATTCTGTCTGCACTGCCTTGTGGTTTTCTGCATGAGCACCAACCCCGATTAACCACGGATTGTTGGTCGTCTGCGCGAAGACAGTAGAGGCAACAGTAAGCGCCAATGCTGAAATTCCTAATTTTAGATTTTTCATAGAATTAAATGATTAAATAATTGATAATGCAAAATAAATATAATTTTTCTTTAAAAACAAAGTTTTTTGAATGATTTTTAACTTTTCTTTAATATTCTATCCAGGTTACGTTTATTTTCTCTATCTTTTATCGCTTCCCTTTTATCAAAGAGTTTTTTCCCTCTGGCAAGCGATATCAGCACTTTTGCTTTACCCTTGTCTGTGATATATAATTTAAGAGGTATAATTGTGTTACCAGCATCCTTTAACTTTTTTTCAAGTTTCTGTAATTCTTTTTTGTGCAACAGCAATTTCCGTTCCCTTTTTGTTTTGTGATTATAAAAAGTTCCCAATTTATACTCATCAATCATCATATTAATAATGTATAACTCCCCATCAATAAACTGACAGAAGGATTCTGTGATGGATGCTTTGGATGAACGTAAAGATTTTATTTCTGTACCCGTCAAAACCATCCCAGCTTCAAATTCTTCAAGGATTTCATATTCAAAACGGGCTCTTCTATTTAATATACTGACTGTTTTTTCGATTTTCATTTTAAAAATGCGTGTGATTATATTTAACTGGGCTTACCCAATCCTTCATTAAGCCGTCCATTCACGACTTCATCTTATTTTATTAATGAAATATAGAAAAAATACCTCATATTTAAAAACTTGACTTTTACATTATTACGAAATACCCAAATTCTTTTCGTAATTTTGCGCCAAATTTACAAAACTATATGTTAACAGTATCTAACTTATCTTTACAATTCGGGAAAAGGGTTCTTTTTGACGAGGTGAACATCATGTTTGCGAAAGGAAATTGTTATGGGATTATCGGAGCTAATGGAGCAGGAAAGTCGACATTCCTTAAAATATTAACTGGAAAACAGGATCCTACTACAGGTAATGTATCATTAGAGCCAGGAAAAAGAATGTCAGTTTTGGAGCAGGATCACTTTGCATACGATCAATTTACTGTTCTTGAAACTGTACTGAGAGGAAATAAAAAATTATTTGAAATAAAGGAGGAAATGGATGCGCTTTATGCGAAAGAAGATTTCTCTGATGAAGATGGTCTAAAAGCAGGGGAACTGGGAGTTATCTATGATGAAATGGGCGGATGGAACTCAGAATCTGATGCACAAACGATGCTTTCTAACGTTGGTATCAAAGATGGTATGCACTGGCAAATGATGAGTGAGCTTGAAAACCAGGACAAAGTAAAAGTTCTTTTGGCACAGGCTCTTTTTGGAAACCCTGATGTATTGATTCTGGATGAACCTACGAATGACCTTGACATAGAAACGATCGCTTGGCTGGAAAACTTCCTTGCAGATTATGAAAACACAGTAATTGTGGTATCTCACGACCGTCACTTCCTGGATACAGTTTGTACGCACATCGGAGATTTAGATTATGCAAAACTTAACCTTTACACAGGTAACTATACTTTCTGGTATCAGGCTTCTCAGCTAGCGACAAGACAAAGAGCTCAGGCTAATAAAAAAGCGGAAGAAAAGAAGAAAGAACTTCAGGACTTCATCGCAAGATTCAGCTCAAACGTAGCAAAAGCAAAACAAGCTACCGCGAGAAAGAAAATGATCGATAAATTGAACATCGATGATATTAAACCATCTTCAAGAAGATACCCGGCCATTATTTTCGAAATGGAAAGAGAAGCTGGAGATCAAATCTTAGATGTTAAAGGTCTTGAAAAAACAAAAGACGGAGAATTATTGTTCTCAAACATTGACTTAAACCTTAAGAAAGGAGATAAAGTTGCTGTACTTTCTAAAAGTTCTTTAGCAATCACAGAATTTTTCGAAATTCTAGCAGGAAATGCTGAAGCTGATAAAGGAACTGTTGCCTGGGGAGTTACAACAAACCAGTCTCATATGCCTTTGGATAACACTAAATTTTTCCAGGAAGATATCAGCCTGGTAGATTGGTTGAGACAATTTACTAAAAATGATGAAGAGCGTCACGAAGAATTCATGAGAGGGTTCTTAGGAAGAATGCTATTCTCTGGTGATGAAGCGTTGAAATCTTGTAAAGTACTTTCAGGAGGCGAAAAAATGAGATGTATGTTCAGCAGAATGATGCTTCAGAAAGCCAACATTCTTTTATTAGACGAACCTACCAACCACTTAGACCTTGAAAGTATCACCACTTTGAACAACTCATTGTCTAACTTCAAAGGAAATCTTTTGTTGTCATCTCATGACCACGAAATGCTTTCAACTGTCTGTAACAGAATCATCGAACTAACTCCTCAAGGAATTATCGATAGAGAAATGACTTACGATGATTATCTTTCTGACAAAAGAGTAAAAGAATTGAGAGAAAAAATGTATTCTTAATGTATTAAGACCTCATTACAATTCACCATAAAAAATTCCTCAAAGACAACTTTGAGGAATTTTTATTTTAAGTAAAGGTTACGTTATTTTGTAAGCTTGGTTTTTGGAATAGCAATTGTTCCCGGGTCTTTCCATAAACCATCTTTTTCTGCTCTCTTCTTAATAGCCTGTGCTCTTTTTTCACTGTCAGGGTGAGAGTTGAACATTTTCTCAAAACCAGTCTGTGTACTTCCTTCCGAAAGCAAAGCCAATTTTTTGAATGCAGAATAAGCTCCCACTACATTATAATTGTTAGCCTTCATAAAGTCGTAAGAATAAGTATCTGCTTCAGACTCCTGTTTTTTGCTGTGGGAAGCATCCAGGAATTCGTTGGCCATCTTTCCTACCTGGCTTTCATTCAACGCCGCTACAGTCCCTGATGCAGATGATGCTGCATCCAGTGCTGCTGCCTTTAAATAAGCAGATTTAATAGCATCTTTCGTGTCCTGATTTTTCACGTGACCGATCTCATGTCCGATTACTGCTAACAGCTCATTATCCGTCATGATATCCATTAATGAAGAAAATACCCGAACACTTCCGTCTGCACAAGCAAAAGCATTGATGTCTTTTACTTTATAAACCTTATAGTTCAAAGCAAGTCCGTCCTGAGATTTGTGTTTTGCAAAAAGCTTGTTCAATCTAACGGTATAAGGATCTTTTGGACCTGCAACCTGATTGTTTTTGTCCATCCAATCAACAGATTCTTTTGACAGCTTCACTGCATCTTCATTGGTAAAAGTAAGAGCCTTTGCTCCTTTCGAAACAACGCCTACAGCTTTTCCAAGATTGATTTTCTGTGCCGTCACAGCATTCATTGCGCCTAATAATAAAAGGCAGATTGTCATTTTTTTCATAATTATTTTTAGTTTGGACCGCGAAGATAGATATTTTTTTTTAACATTCAGAGAGTCAAGTTCATGGCCAATCATTTCAAAATGCTGTTTTTTTTCCTTATTTTTGTGAAATGAGTCAGAAATGGATTTACAAGCCCGAACCCGATGAGGAAGTTGTGGACAGATTAAGTTCGTCACTTGGTTTTGGTACTTTTGAATCTAAACTCCTCGTTTTAAGGGGAATCGACAATTATCAAAAGGCCAGAGAATTCTTCAAACCCAACCTTAACGATATTCACAGTCCGTTCTTAATGGCAGATATGCAGAAAGCTGTAGAGCGTATCGCAACTGCAATTGAAAACGGTGAAAAAATACTGGTATATGGAGATTATGATGTAGACGGAACTACAGCTGTTGCTCTGATGTACCTTTACCTCAGCAAAATTGTTGAGAAAAAATACTTAGATTATTATATCCCTGACAGAAATTCTGAAGGATACGGAATTTCTACCGAAGGTATTGATTTTGCCAAAGAGAATGGTTTTTCACTGATCATTGCTTTAGACTGTGGTATCAAAGCCATAGACATGGTACAATACGCACAGGACAAGGGCATCGATTTTATTATCTGCGATCACCACCTTCCGGGTGAAGAGATCCCTAATGCAATAGCTGTTTTGGATCCAAAGAGAATAGACTGCAGATATCCTTTTAAAGAACTTTCAGGATGTGGTGTAGGCTTTAAGCTTTGCCAGGGCCTGAATACCATCTATAAAATTCCGGAAGCTGAATTATTCGAGCTTACCGATCTACTTGCTATTTCCATTGCCGCTGATATTGTGTCCATGACTGGTGAGAACAGGGTGCTTGCTAAAATGGGATTAAAAGTTCTCAGAAAAACAAGAAACCTGGGATTAAGATTATTGATTCCTGAAGACAAACTGTCTCACTTTGAAATTTCAAATATTGTTTTTGAAATTGCTCCAAAGATTAACGCTGCAGGAAGAATTTCTCAGGGGAAAGCAGCTGTAGAATTGATGGTTTCTGATAACCTGAAGCACGCGAACCAGATTGTTAGTGACATTATGGATCTTAATGATGAAAGGCGCGAGCTGGATATGAATTCTACCCTTTCTGCTTTGAATCAGATCATAGAATCCCAACAGCAAACCAAACATTCTACCATTGTTTATCATCCTGAATGGAACAAGGGAGTGATTGGAATTGTAGCTTCAAGACTTATCGAAACGTATTACAAACCTACTCTGGTATTCACAGACGGCAATAATGGGGAAATGGTGGCTTCTGCCAGATCTGTTTCTGATTTTGACGTACATGAAGCACTGGATATGTGTTCTGAATATTTCCTGAAGTTCGGGGGGCACCACGCTGCTGCAGGACTTTCCATGGAAAAGGATAAATTTGAAGCCTTCAAAATAAAATTTGAAAAAATAGTTTCCGAAAAAATCCAGTTACATCAACAGGAGCCTTCTGTAACGATCGACTCTGAAATTAAAGTCGATGAAATCAACAGGGAATTTATCAATTTCCACAGAAAACTGGCTCCGTTCGGTCCTCATAATATGAAACCGATCCTTACACTGACGGACCAGAAGCTTTCGGGTTATGTAAAAACGATGGGGAAAGATAACAATCACCTGAAGTTTTATATCAAACAGGAGTCTACAGGGAGAAACATAGAGTGTGTAGGCTTCAAACTAGGACAGCATGCAGAAGATTTTAAAAATAAAAAATTCGATCTTGCTTTCACTTTAGAGGAAAACCACTGGAAAGGAAACGTAACCCATTATCTTAATATAAAGGATGTGAAGTTCAGGGATTAGGAGTAAGGGATAAGGTAATAGGGATAAAGCTATGGGAAATTATAAGGAGTTATTGGTCTGGCAAAAATCAGTAGATTTTGTTACTGAAATTTACACTTGTACTAAAAGTTTCCCCAAAGAAGAACTTTATTCCCTTACCAGCCAGATTCGCCGTTCTTCCATATCTATTCCATCCAATATTGCTGAAGGACATTCGCGAAGATCTACCTTAGATTATCTACAGTTTTTAAAAATTTCACGAGGGAGCTGTGCCGAAATGGAAACCCAACTTATTATTGCAAGAAATTTAAATTACTTAAACCCTGAAGAGTTTGAAAAGTTAAGTGGAAAAACATCCGAAATATCAAAAATGCTCAATGCCATTATCACTAAATTGCAATCCAGCCCTAATCCCTAATCCCTAATCCCTTAATTCTAAGCCCTAACAATCAATGAAAAAAATCGGCTTATTTTTCGGTTCTTTCAATCCGATACATATTGGACATTTAATCCTGGCTAATTACATTCTGGAACATTCCAATATGGATGAATTATGGTTTGTAGTAAGTCCACAGAACCCTTTTAAAGATAAAAAATCACTTCTGAAAGATCACAACAGGCTGGACATGGTGCAGCTTGCCATAAAAGGCTATCCTAAAATGAGAGCCTCGAATGTAGAATTTTCTCTTCCCAAGCCGAGCTATACGATTGATACCCTGACCTATCTTCATGAAAAGTATCCTGATTATTCTTTCAGTCTTATTATGGGTGAAGATAATCTGGACAGTCTTCATAAATGGAAAAATTCTGAACTTTTGATCAAAAATCATCATATCATTGTTTATCCTAGAGTTTTTGAAGGCGAAAAGAAAGATTCAGAATATTTGCAGCATGAGAATATTTCAATGATCAAAGCTCCGGTTATCGAGCTTTCTGCTACGGAGATCAGAAATATGATTAAAGAAGGAAAAAATGTACGTCCAATGCTTCCACCGGAAGTTTTTGAATATTTGGACGGAAGCAGTTTTTATAAATAATTAAGATGAGGTTCTATTTATTTATACTTTTTTTCTTTTTTCAAGCTTTTGCTTTGGGGCAAGCTATCTCTAATGAAGATTCTATCAGTAAGCAAAAAAATTTGGAAGAGCGAATAAGAATTTCTAAAGAATCTATGAAAATTTATAATGAACTTTGTCATCAAGATTCTCTTAGAGCTAGTATTGATTCTAAAACACAAAATAAATATTTTCTTTATAATATAGCTCCCGTCGGAAGTGATTTTCCTGCGAAAGAAGAGTTTAAAACTATTTTAGAAAAACATAATATTATTTGGGGAGGAATGGATATGAGCATTGATAGACCCCACATTTATACTCCTGATAAATGTTATAATATTTTCATGAACACTTTTACAGAAAAGAAGTTTGGTGAAAATTTCATGCAAAATCTTGTACAAAAATCCCTTATAGAATACATTTATAAAAATCCCGCAATTATTTTCGAGCATAATGATCATCTTGATTGGATTTATGAAAATAACGATGCTATTGCAGATTCATTAATTAATAAGCTTTTCTTTAAAAGCTTTACTTATCCAACAGGTTATAAAACTTTAGCTCAAAAAGAACAATCTTTTACTGAAGTAAATTTAGAATTAGATGAAACAACATATATTCTAAAACTTGAAAGTTTTAAACATCGTATTAATAATAATCATAACGAAAAATTCATCCCTCATTTTGAAAAAGAGATCAGTAAATTTATTAAATCTCATAACTTTGTACTCTCAAAAAGAGAGGTTTTACACAATGGTGTAAAAACGTCCTTTAAAATATACTATAAATAATCGTAATGAATTTCATCGAAAATTTTTTCTCAAAATATCCTCAGGAAAAAGTCATCAAATGGTTTAAGCAAATCTGTTTGGCTGAAGCTATTTCATGGTTTTTTCTATTCACAGCAATGACCTGGATACGCGTTGATCCGGAAGGCATTTTCCCAATCGTCTATATCAGTACTATTGGAAGTATTCATGGGTTCTTTTTTACCCTTTACCTGCTATTTCTACCTTCCATAAGAAAAATATATGCATGGGATGATGAAGACAGTGTATTCGCTTTAATGGCCGCATTTTTCCCTTTTGCCACGATTTGGATTGACAAAAAACTAGCCCGCTTCGACAGAGAATAACAAAATGACATAAAAAAAGGACCGAAATGGTCCTTTTTTGTTGAAAGTTATAATTTATAAATAATTAAAGATCTCTGATTACATGTCCGGTTGATGTGAACGTATGACTTCCGCTCGAATCAGTATACGTTCCGTTTACTGTAAAATCAATATACGCTCCTGCTGCTCCAAAATTAGTTACCTGAACCACTACGTTTCCTGTAGTGGTGGTGAAAAATCCTCCGGAAAACTCAAAAGTATAATCCGTAGTAAAGCTTCCCGCAACTCCAAGCATATTATTTTGAGTCATGAAGAAGGAGTTTCCTGCAGGTGATGCAGAAGTTATTCTTAGCTGTTTTGCCGGCATATTCGGAGTTGTACTTGTAAGACCAGACCATTGAGCATTGATACTTCCCAAAACATACTTTATATTTTGATTATCAATTTTATAGCTGATAAATTCACTGATCGAATTACAAACCGAAACATTGTTAAAATTCATAACCGGTAAATTGGCTGTAAAAGGAATTTCTCCTGAAGTCTGCAAATTAGTAAGATCATATCCTTCTAAAATAAATTGTGGATTAGCTGTACACGAATACACATTAAACGAAAAATTACCTGTACTGCTTACCGGAACTGAAGTATATTGGAAATAATTGGTACCTGTCGCGGGTCTCAAAAGTACATAACCATCCGTAACATTGGTATTAGCGCAAGTCTTCAGATTCCCCTGAATGAGATATTGATTGCCTGTAGATGTTACTGTAATATCTGGCAACGTCATGGTCGTTCCCACCGTTACAGGGGCCACATTTGAAGTATAGACTACCGTATTACAAACATCATACACCTTAAGAATAAGCGTTTCATTGGCCGGAATAATTCCTGTAACTGTTCCCAGGTTATCTGTCATTCCGTAGGTTTCGTAGGCTTGGCTGCTTCTTTTCAAACTAACCTTTGAATTCACCATTGGTAATCCGGCAGGATTTTTCACCGTTACTTTTAAGATGGCCTGCGGAAACTGAGCATCGCAATTCCACCATGAGAAATGACTCACCATGCCTACATAAGTATTCCCAACCTTCGTTGCCGAACCTTCTTCGTTCCACATTCCTGTATTTTCGTTATATGACCATAGTGGAATGGTATTGGGAGAAGATGCAGTTTGTGAAGCATCAATAGGAACTGTCATTTCAGCGGTATGACCATTGGCAATCTGTAATTTTTGTCCTGAACTTCCCGTAAGCTGAACATGCACCATACCAAAGGTTTCCATGATTCTTGCATTGCCACCGGAGTTGGTGGCCAGAAGAGAACCTGGCATTAATTCGGTCAGATATTGATTGGATGATGTTAAATTATACAACGCAACGTTCACACTTCCGCTGTACGTATTTCCGCTTGCGTCTTTGAAACTTCCGTCGAATTTCACTTTTGTTCCATTTGGTAAAGAAACTGTAGAAGTGACTCCTGAATTAATACTTGCCGTTGTTATGGCAGGTATCATCATCACATTCACACGGTTCATTCCATTCGTTGGAACCATTACTCTTGAACCGTCTACAAATCCGGATTTTGTTACTTTCACAAGGGCAAAATTTTCCTTTACTTCTGCATTTTTAAAAGTAAAAAAACCTTTGAAGTTGGTTTGAACTGTATTCGATCCGATTGTTACTGTTGCTCCGCTTACAGGATTTCCACCCGTATCAAGTACTACTCCCTGAAAGTTTCTTTGTACTGTACTTCCAAAATTAAAATTAGATCCAGGGGTCGGATTGTTGTCATCAATTTCTAAATAAGTCTCATTTTTACATGAAAATATTAGCAATAATAACAAAAATAGTGGGTAAAATTTTCTCATATGCTATTAATTTTTAGTTTATACTAAAGTAATCATAAAATAGATAGGTCTTCATTTTTATTAAATTTTCATCATATATTTTTTAAATCCAATCAATTTTCAATCTGTAATGTAACAAAGTTTCATGTTCAATTGTCTAATTATGTAGAAAGTCAAAAGAGGTTGAAATTTTAATTCAAAATTTTAATAACTGAAAATCAGCAAGTTAAATTTATTTTTAAAATATTTTAAGTACTTTGTATTGCATGATACTATTTTTATTACATATCTTTGCAATGTTAAATAATCATCCATACAAGCTATTAACAACTAAAAAATAATCATCATGAAAACTCAGATTCTAATTGCCGCCCTATTTTTCAGCGGTCTTACAGCTGCCCAGCAGACAAAAGATTCTCTGAAAATAAAAAACATCGAAGCAATCAATATCAAGAAGCAGGTTTTCAAAAAACAAAGTGACCGTTTCATCTATGACGTAGCTTCTTCCCCTATTGCTAAGGGAACGAATACGTTCAATCTTTTGAAACAGACCCCGATGATTTCCAGTATAGACGGAAAATCTCTGAAGATCATGGGAAAATCTGATGTGGTGATCTACATCAACAATAAAAAAACGAATATGGATGCTGAAGCATTGATAGAAATGCTGAAAGGAACTCCATCTGAAGATATCCAGAAAATTGAAGTGATCACGACACCAGGAAGTGAATTCCAGGTAGAATCTAATGAAGGGGTCATCAATATTGTGATGAAAAAGAAGAAAAATGACGGCTACAACGGAACGCTTAAAATGAATAATGAGCAGGCTTACTATAATAACCCTTCGGCAGGAGCTTCCTTTAATTTCAGAAAAAACAAATGGTCCGTTAACTCCAATTTTAATACGGGAAGCTGGACAGACCGAGAAAGATATACTTTGTCCAACGGTGACTCTACTTTCAGAAATGAATCTTTCGGATATAATTCTGACCCTAATAAAAATGTGGGAGGAAGCGTTAATATCGATTATGAGCTTAATAAGAATCACAGCTTAGGGTTTACCTACAACATGAGATATAACAAAAGCTTCAACTCAATTCTTGATGTGACGAACTGGGAAAACGGTGCTCTCATCAACAGAACCGTAAATATTGAGAACGCACAGACCCGAAATCATTCTTTCAATTTAAATTATGAAATAAAAACGGATTCTATCGGAAGTAAGCTTACCTCCAATGTTTCTTATTTATGGTTCAACAGGGACAAAATGAGTACCAATGAAAGTTTTCCTTTAAATACTGATCCTAAAAATGAGTATAGCGCATTACAGCAGTCGGTTCCTCAGATCATTAATAATTATGCTGCGAATATCGACTATTTGAAGAAGACTGCTAAAGGTAATACATGGCTAATGGGAGTAAGCTACAACCATACGAATACGGATAATGATACCAGACAGGATAAAATTGAAAACGGTGCGATCATCAATGATGTCAATCAGACAAATCACTTCATTTATAAAGAAAGAATCCTGGGTGCCTATATTACGTATGAAAGAAAACTGAGTGAAAAGTTTTCAGGAAAAGTAGGAACCCGTTATGAGATCACAAGAAGCAGCGGTGAGATTCTTGGAAAGACAAGTTTCGACAGAAACTATAACAACCTCCTTCCCTATCTTAATTTAAACTATGCCATCAATTCAGATCATAATCTTACCTATAGTTTCTCCAGCAGGATCAGAAGACCAAGATTCTGGGAGCTGAATCCTTCAAGAACTTATTTTACACCGAATAATTACACACAGAACAATCCGTTCGTACTGGCTTCTAAGTTTTATAACCAGGAAATCAGTTATATGTACAAAAATGCATTTTTTGCTAATCTGAGCTTCAATTATGTAGAAGATGCTTCCAACCAAATACCTCTTCAGGGAAGTGTGACGGGTCCAAAAAAAGACGCCAACGGAAATATGGTTATCACTACCACAAAATTCTTAAGATATATCAGAACTAACTATGGTAACAACAAACAGCTTGGACTGACCTTAGGAATGAACAAATCATGGTTCAAAGAAATCTGGACAACCAACTATTCTGTGAATTTAGGATACAATATCTATAGCGGAACGGTATCGGAAGATCCTACATCAGTTCCGGTTCAGGGACAAACTGAAGTTGTTGAACCTTACGTAATCAATTTCAAAAACTTCAATGTGTCCGGTAATATCAATAACAACATCCGTCTTTCTTCAAATAAGGACTGGTTCTTAGGAGTCAATTATTATTATGGCAGCAAAGTGAAAATTGAAAGCGGAACCCTGGGTGTAAGACAGAGCTTTGATGTCAGCCTAAAGAAAATCATGGGCAACTGGACCTTTGTAGCAGAAGTGTACGATCTATTCAACCAGAACTACAACAGCATTCAGGGGATACAGCCTAATGGAACTTACAATAACGTTGTCAACTTCGAATATCCAAGAATTCTGAACATCGGAGTAACCTATAATTTCGGAAACCAAAAACTTAAAAAGGCCAGAGAAATAAAATCTGCCAACGATGCTATAAAATCAAGAACCTAAGTCTACCACAAAATAAAACAACCACAACCACTTCCGTTTACAACGGCACTTAAATAAGAATAATCATGAAAAAGATAATTATACTGGCAGCAGCTATCTCAGGAAGCGTAGTTTTTGCCCAGGAAAAAAAATCCGATACGGTAAAAGCAAAGGCTATCGAAGGAATCACGCTGACGAAGCAGGTCTTTAAAAAACAAAGCGATCGTTTTGTCTATGATGTTGCGGCATCTCCCGTGGCGAAAGGAAATACCACTTTTGACCTGTTGAAGCAGACTCCGCTTCTGTCTTCAACGGATGATAAAACATTAAAGATCGCCGGAAAAAACAATGCACTGATCTACATCAACGGAAGAAAAACCAATATGGATGCGGAATCTCTGGTACAGCTTTTAAAAAGTACGCCTGCAGAAAACATCCAGAAAATTGAGGTGATCACGGTTCCGGGCAGTGAATACCAGGTGGAATCTTCAGACGGAATCATCAATATCGTGATGAAGAAAAAGATGAGTGACGGACTGAACGGAAACATGAGAATGAGTAATATGCAGAACAAGTACAACGGTTCCAGCGCCTCACTTTCTCTGAACTACAGAAAGGATAAACTGGGGATCAGTGGTAATATTTTTACAGGAGAGAATATCCAGGCCCAGTCTTATGTTTTAAAAAACGGAACAAATCTCATTTCGAATGAATCAGTTGGGGATATCAATGATCCGAATAAAAATCTTGGAGGCTATTTAAATTTTGATTATCAATTAACGGATAACAGTAATTTAGCCCTTACCTGGAATTCATGGTACAATAAAAGTAATGATTCAACGGTAGACCTGCTGAATACATTAAGAAGTTACAATGCTGATGGAAGTTTAAAATCAACTGAATACAATAAATCTGAAAATAGAGAAGATGCACACTACTATAACAACTCAGTGAATCTGAATTATGAATTAAAAACAGATTCGCTTGGAAGCAAATTAAATGTAAATGCAGCCTATCTGAACTACAGAAGATTTCAGTTTTCCGATAACAGGACTTTACTTCCGGGAACACTCAATGATTTTTCACTGTTAAGACAAAAAATTACTCAGGACATTCCGCAGGTGATCAATAACTTTTCAGGAACTGTAGATTATATCCAGAAGTTTAAAAATGATTTTACCGTTTCTGTTGGGGGCAATTTCAATAAAACCAAAACAGACAATGACACGAAGAATTACAGTTATTTATATAATAAAAACGGAGATCTTGAAGGCGTAAAACCCGACTTTAATCACTTTATTTATGATGAAAGTATTTATGGGGTTTATTTAACTTTCGAAAAGAAATTTTCTGATAAACTTTCAGGAAAAGTAGGAGCAAGATATGAAATCACCAAGAGTTTAGGAACCTCTGACAATCCTCAAAATACGGAAGCTCCTTACCAGGAAATAGAAAGGAATTACAATAACTTTTTGCCTTATTTGAGCTTCAATTATGCGATTAATGACAAGAATAACATTTCATATGCTTTTTCAAGCAGAATGAGAAGACCAAGCTTCTGGGAATTAAATCCTGTAAAAAACATTCTTACCCAGGACAACTATACTCAGAACAATCCATTTGTAAAGTCATCTTCTACGTACAATCAGGAATTGACTTATATGCTTAAAAGCTCATACTTTTTAATTTTAAATCACTCTTATTTTAAAGATATCATTACTCAGGTTCCTTTACAGAGAGAAATTATAAGAGACGGGGTAGCTTACAGACAGTTAGCCTATATCAGAACCAACTTTGGTGACAAACAGGAAATGTCTGCCATGCTTGGGATGCAAAAAACATTTTTCAAGCAGTATCTGACGATGAACTTCAACATTGGGGTTCAGCACAATATCAACAACGGAACATTGAATACAGATCCAACCACGGGACAGGTTTTTGATACGTATATCAATAAGACCAAATCGACAAGTATGGTGATTCAAACGAACAACACCATCCGTTTAGACAAAAAGAAAACATGGTTCCTGGGCGTTAATTATTTCTATGTGGACAAACAGCAGATCGAGCTGGGAATGCTGAAAAATTTAATGAGTCTGGATCTGAGCATCAAAAAAAACTGGAACGACTGGACTTTTGCGCTTAACGTAAATGATGTATTGAAAACAAATATTGTAGAGATCGAAGATTATCAGTCATCAGGAAATTACAACTACGTTAGAAACGATCAGTACAGAAGAGGCATGACGTTCAGTATAACGTATAACTTCGGAAATCAGAAAGTGAAAAAAGTAAGAGATATCGAAGGGGCATCAGATGCCATCAAGAGCAGAACAAGATAAAAGAGACTATCTTTCTTCATATTCAACTATTTTTGTGGTGAACCCATCGGTATTTCCGGTGGGTTTTTCTATCTTTAGAATTATGAATAAAAGTCTTCCGATCATCATCTTCAGTCTTTCTTTATGCTTTCTTTGGACAGGGTGCAAAGAAAAGAAAGTGACGTTGGGTAAAGACATCAGTTTTGAAAAAGAAGAAAACATCCGGTACGGAAATGATTCCGAGCAGATACTGGATCTTTATATACCTCATCAGGAAGCTTCAAAAAAGAAAGACGCTTTCATCATCATTCATGGTGGAGGCTGGCGCGGTGGAGATAAATCACAGCTTACATTCTTTACGCTTTCAATGATGCAGAAGTTTCCGGATCATATTTTTGTGAATATCAATTACAGGCTGGCTACAGCAACAAGTCCCGGTATTCCCAACCAAACAGATGACATCCAAAAAGTCATTCAATATTTAGATAAAAAATTGAAATACAAACCTAGACTTATCCTTCTCGGCAACAGTGCCGGCGCTCATTTATCGATGTTGTATGCTTATCATTTTGATGTTAAAAAAAAGGTAAAAGCCGTTGTGAATATGGTAGGGCCATCCGATTTGGCTGATCCCGGCTTTGAAAAGTATGCAGATTATTCATTTGTCAAAAACTATCTGGTGAATCCTAAGGTTGTGGTTTCCGGTAGGTCTAAAACCTCATTTGCAAGTCCCATCAGTTGGGTAGATCCCACTTCCGCTCCTACGCTTTCCTACTATGGAAACAGAGACCAGGTCATTCCTTTATCACAAAAGAGAAGACTGGATTCCGTTTTCACTCAAAATAAGGTAAGCTATGAAAGTTATGAATTCAACGGCGGGCATCTGGATTGGGATAAAGCTCCGAATGATCAGTTTTTGATAAATAAAATTGCGCTCTTCCTGAAACAACATGACAAAAAATAAACGCTTTGAAATTCTCAAAGCGTTTTATCTATATTTTATTCAGATTTAACAATTTCCGTTCTCTCCGAAACTCCGTTGGCATTGAAGGCCTCGATCTGGAAATAGTAGGCATCGGCTCTGTCGGCTCCGGTAAAGAAATATTCATTCTTTCCGTACACCATAATGCTTCCATACAATTTATCCGGAGATTTTCCCCAATAAATTACATATCCGTCTGCATCCTGATTCTGCTGCCACTTCATCCATATACTCCTTCTTTCACCGAATTTCTTAGGTTCAGCTCTTAAAGGAACAAATCCTTCCACTTTCTTTGGCTTTTCTCCCGCTCCTTTTCCGAATACTCTGAAACCACTCAATGCAAATTTTCCGGTAGGCATTTTCAGATTCTCCATTTTAAGAAATCTTGCCCGTGCAGGTTTTTCGAGTTCTATATAATCATGGGGAACATCTTTGGTATTTTTGCTTTTATCTACCACAACGTTCCATTTTTTCCCGTCATTCGATCCGTAGATCTTATACTGATG
This sequence comes from Chryseobacterium pyrolae, assembly GCF_025153485.1. Taxonomy (NCBI): domain Bacteria; kingdom Pseudomonadati; phylum Bacteroidota; class Flavobacteriia; order Flavobacteriales; family Weeksellaceae; genus Chryseobacterium; species Chryseobacterium pyrolae. The sequence continues at coordinate 222,000 of NZ_JANZQH010000004.1, read as the reverse complement.
CATTTTGCCTAATGTTTTACCCATAAATTCAGCGTCCTGATCGGCATAATTAATCTGGATGGCATTGATTGTGGAAACCTCTCCAAGATCAGTTTGAAACCATTCTCCTGAATTTCCTGTTTTTGCGCTCCAGTAGGTTTTAATATCTTCATCTACCGCTAAATTCGGCTGATAACCTCCTAAAGTAGAAGAAACCTGAACAGGTTTGTTGTAATTTAACAGCATCCAGCCTGCAAAAAGGCCTTTTGAAAAATCTTTCCCCTGTGCAAACTGTGGCAGAAAGGTCGGATAATCTCCATAAGCGGTATTGGTGTACATTACATCATCTTTATCAAATCCTGCCGGCCAGATTCCCAGTCTTCGTTCAAAATTATTTTTAGTGGAAATAAAGATGGTTGAAATATGCCACCAGTTTTTGTAATTATCTTCGAAAGTTGCTCCATGTCCTGCTCCTCTAGCAAAACCGCCGGGTTTATAGGAAAACGGATTGTGCTGCTGGTATTCGAAGCCCTCCAGAGGATTTTTGCTGACATATACTCCATCAGAATATCCGCTGAATTCAGTAGCCGGAGCTCCGTACTGCATATAATATTTCCCGTTATGTTTCGTCATCCAGGCTCCTTCTACAAAAGGCTGAAGGAAAACATTGTCATTATATTCTCCAAATCTTTCCCAACCATGGTCTTCCGGCTTTAATCTGATGATTGGTTTTGTAAAACCTTCTGACTGAAGTGTTTTAACCTTTACTTCGGTTCCCAGTAACGGCCATTCGTTGCTGGATCCCCAATACAGGTATAATTTGTTTTTATCTTCGTCATAATGGAATGCCGGATCCCATGCCCCGACTTTTAAAGTATCAACAGCAATTTTCCAGTCGTCTTTGGTAGGATTGGTGCTTTTCCAGATCGGGAAATCCTGTTCCCAGGTAGACCCGTAAACATAGAGTGTATCTTTCATGGCCCAAACTGCCGGAGCATTCAGGTCATGGATGTATTTATTGTCTCTCAGGAATTTTCTTTTGACAAATTTCCAGTCCAGCATATCATCACTGTACCAGTATCCTTCCTGATTGGTGGAGAAAAGAAATAATTTATTTTTAAAATTAACAATGACAGGATCGGCTGTTGCCCGGTGTTTCCCTTGTTTTGAGAAAACTTCAAACGGTGTATACCCATAATCGATGTTAATTGGGTTACAAAACGTTTTCTGCTGGGCGCCAACGAATATTCCCAACAGAACAGCGAATGATAAAAGGTACTGCTGCATTTTCATAATTTTTGCTTAAAAAACAAATTTAGTTAACTTTTTTTGGTTTCCTCCAAATAAAACCGTCAAGGAGATAATGAGACAACTGAGGAACAACCAGCAGGGGAATCAAAAACTGAAGGATATTTTCCGAAACATGGAGATCCAACGAAAAATGTTCATTCCAGACCAGTACTTCCCATAAAAATTCTTCGAAGAATGCAAATCCCAGGATCACTCCGATAAACAGAAATATTCCGAGGGCCGATTTAAAAACAGAAAGCCTGTCCAGCTGATGGTTTTCTTTCTGCCGGATTTCCCGGATGTAGACCAATGCAATATATGGAATCCCATGCGAAATGACGTTCAGAAAAGTAAAGACCAGATCATTGTTGAAATAGACGATTCCAAAGTACCATGAAAGATAGGTTCCCGCTATCAGAACGATTTTCGGAATATTGAAATTTCCAGTTTTAAAGACTTCAAAAACCGTTTTTAAAATCCAGGTCATCAATATGACAGCGTAAATTATAGTAATGGGTCCCGTATAATCCGGTAAATTTTTAAGCCAGTCAAATTCATTTTCTACAAACCATGTAAAAGCACGTGGGGTCTTAAACCAATACAACATAGGATAAACTGTAGCAGAATAAATGGCGACCTCATCTATTCTTTTGCTCCAGTTATTAGGTTCAAAACGGGCATAAATTCTCATAAAACCGTACTGTTGACGGATAAAATGAAAAACGGCTGCCAACGCAAGACCTGACCAAAACACCAAGCTGCCGAACTGAAACAGGGCGACCCCCAAAAGCCAGCTCAGGACAGGAATTCCCCAATACAGAAGTTTCCTCTTCTTCACTTCCCCCTTTACGAAATAGGTTTTGAATAAAGTGGAATAAACATGCGCTACATCTACAAAAACAATAAGAAAAAGCCATGTGTAAAAGGAATGATTGTTTTCAAGCCCCTGAATCTGTTTCTGAAAAAGAAAAATAACGAGCAGGATCAGGAAAGGCGGAGATAAAATAAACCACCAGTCTGTTTTTGCATTATGTATCCAAGGCTGTTTCATATCATCTGCTGTGCTATTCTTAGTCCCTGATAAAAAGCTTCTTCAAAAATAGAAATTCCTGAAAGATCTGTATGGGCAAAGAAAATTTTCCCGTCAATGGGTTCTTTTGCCTTTTGGGTTTCTTCACCAAAAATCTGGCCCGGAACCGGAGCTATCATAGCATGTCCTATTTTATGAAAATCCATTTCTAAAATAAAATCTTCTATCAGCGGATGTGCCTTCTTTAAATCATCTAAAACTAAAGTTTTAAGTTCACTTTCTTTCATGGAATACAGCTTGCGTCTTGCTTTTTTACAGTCGTTGCTGGAAAAACTCCTATAATAGGTGATCACTTTCTCTCCAATGATCTGCTCAACGTTCTGATGTTGGTCAAAAATATAGCCCAGTCCGGCAGAACCGTAGATGACATTATCCCAAGCCAGTTCCTCATCACCTCCAAACTCATTCTTTAACGTAATGGTGGTCAGGAGCCAGGGAACATAATTGAATGATGCTGCTTTTTTACTGCTAAAAATTCTCTCGGCAACAAACTGAGGACCTGTAAACAGAACTTTTTCAGCAGTAATTTTCACTGTCTTTTTGGTAAGGTTATCAAAACTTAAAACCTCAACTTTATCATTTATATTAACTTCAAAAACCAAATGACCGGACTTATGTTTTCCGTCCGTAAATTTTGAGAGATGTTGGGCCAACCTTGCATTTCCCTCCGGCCATGTAAAGACCTGATCTTTATACTTTCGGCTCCAGTTATTTTTTCTTCCTGCAAAATAATGGATTCCTGCCCATGCAGAAACAAAATCAATTCCCAATCCGTAATCGTCTCTGCAGGAGTAATCCAGCAGCCAAAGCAATTCTTCCGATGAATAATGATGTTCTTTCAGCCAGTCTTTAAAAATGATCTTTTCTAGCTTTACAGCATCATTTTCTGTGCTTGAGTCATGGACGGGAATAGCAAACCAGTATTTTCCATGAGCATCTTTTTTCTGGCGGAAATCATCCATTGCTTTAAAGAAACGGTCAAATTCTTTCAGTACTTCTGCATCAGTTCCTTTCTGCGGAACGATATCATTCTGCCATACATTTTTGTAAAACAGTCTTTCCTGCTGTGGAAAAGTCATCTGATATTCATCTAGAACAGGTTCTCCGTTTTCGTCATTCCTCTGGTAGATTCCACAGTCCCGTAAAAAATCAATGAGTTCAGTATTTTCTTTATTTGGAAGGGGCAGATAATGTGCACCCAAAGGGAATTTTGAAAATTGATTCTGTCCGTTTGAAGAATTTCCGCCTAACTTATTCTCCATTTCAAGCAGAAGATAATCATTTTGATTATTCTGACTTAAAAACCTGCATGCAGAAAGCCCGGAGATTCCACCTCCGACAATGAGATACTTTGTATGGATTTCTTCTGAAAATTTTGGAAAATCTTTTGCCCACAGTTTGTGTCCCAGGACATGATTGGTTCCGGTAATTTTAAGCATCAGAGACTTTCCTTTCTTTCCGCAGTATTGCAGAAAAGGAAGCATAAGGCTGCCCAGAAAAACCGTTGTAAGAAAATCTTTCCTACTGTACTTTCCCCCACTCTTCATCGAAATAACGGACTAATATCTGGTTATCCAGACGGTTAACTTCTACATCATTCACTTTCATATCTTTGCTGAAATAAGAAAGCTGGGGAAAATTATAATCGTAATATTTTAAATTGGGAATCTTTCTGTAGATCCTATTGTTTACAGGTTCAAATGAAGCCATTGAAAACCCCCATTCTCCGAATGACGGTACATAAGTATGGTATGCTGAAGTAAAAGGAAATATCTGACTGATTGTTTTTTCTATACACCAGAAAGATTTCGGAGCAAAATAGGGAGATGTGGTCTGGACAACAATTTTAGTATCGGAACCGGCCAGTCTTTCGAGTTCTTTGTAAAACTGCAATGAATAGAGTTTTCCCAAACTGTAATTGGAAGGATCAGGAAAATCGATAATGATCACATTGAACTTCTGTTTGTTATCTTTGACCCAGACGTACGCATCTTTGTTGATGATTTTGACCTTGGAATCAGATAAAGAACTATGATTTAAGGTACGCATGGTTTCATTGGTTTTGAAGAAATTGGTCATTTCTCCGTCCAGGTCAACAAGGGTAATATTTTTTACTTCTTTATATTTCAGTACTTCACGTGCAGCAAAGCCATCCCCACCACCTAAGATCAGGATATTCTCAATATTTTTTGCCATAGACATTGCCGGATGTACCAACGCTTCATGATAACGGTATTCATCTGTAGAGGAAAACTGAAGGTTATTATTCAGATACAGCCGGAATTCGTGGTTATTTCTCGTGAGAACAATTCTCTGGTAGGGCGAGCTTTTGGTATAGACCACATTTTCACCGTAGAGTTTTTCTTCTGAATACGACAAAATCTTATCTGAAAAGATAAAAAGGGTAAGAAGAAATGTAAAAGCCCCGATTGATTTTATCTTTAAAGAAAGCGGTTTTGAAAGTTCTTTTTTAATATAAAAACATAAGAATATAGCGATAGAAACATTAATCAATCCAAAAAACAAAGGTGTTTTTACAATTCCCAGATTCGGAATAAGCACGAGAGGAAACAGTATTGAGGCCAGTAATGCTCCAATATAATCAAAGGCAAAAACGTTTGAGACTAAATCTTTAAACCCGATTCTGTCTTTAAGGATATTCATCAAGAGCGGAATTTCTACCCCGACCAGACATCCGGTAAAGAAAACAAAAAGGTAAAGTACTGCCTCAAAATGGGCCAGCGTATTAAACAGGATAAATAAAACGACTGAACTTACCCCACCGACAATTCCCACAAGGATTTCAATCTCTACAAATTTATCGATGAGATTTCCTTTGATAAATTTGGCAAAATATGATCCTACCCCCATTGAAAACAGATAAACGCCAATGATGAAGGAAAACTGTTTGACAGAATCTCCCAAAAGATAGCTTGCCAATGCCCCTGCCACCAGCTCATAGATGAGCCCGCACGTTGCAATGACAAAAACCGAGAACATTAAAAGCAGCTCAAGAGGAATCCTCTTCTTATCCATGAATCGCGGCGCTTATGATCATTGAAATTCCTATGATAAATGCTCCGAAAACAATCGCTAACGCTATATTTTTATTTTGTGAGATCTCATGCCATGTTTTTTCAGGGGTCAGTTTTTCGATAATGAAATAGCAAACCAAAAGAATGGCTATTCCTAAAATTGAATACAATACAGAGTTGAATATCGGCAGTAGATTAATATTATCCATAGTTTATATTTTTTATTTGTGGTAGTATCTGTAAAATCCTCTTCCTGTGGAGTGATTTCTGGTGGTTCCGTCCCGGTAGATTTCTGTTTTGGCGCAGTCGCAGAACTTATTTCCTGTAAAAGTAAGATAAACAAACCAGCTCAGAAAAAAGCCTCCGATAAGTAACAGCATCCAATTGGTCCTGATGTAGTGGGTTATTTTGTCCATGGCTTAATGGGTAGGATAAGGTGAATTGGAACTGTTTTTCCATTTATTGAGTTCAAAAATGCGTCTTCCCACGAAGCTGACTGCTATGAAGGTTAGTGACAAAATGATTATAATAGCGAAATTCCAAAATGATACCGGTTGCCATGCTGCCTTGATCTTTACAGAGCTGTTTCTTTCATATTTTTCCGGGTAGCCGGTTTCCAGGCTCATATTGGTAAGGACAGAGTCCAGTTTTTTAATTTCCAGCGGTTTTTCTGCCAGATTAACCATCATGCTGATTTCATTTTTAAGTTTTTCCTGCTCGTAATAAACTGCGACATTTTCATCTTTGTTATTCCGCATATAGAAATTTCCCAGGTCATTTTTAATCACTGAAAAATCTCCATTCTGCAGCTGATAGCCTAATTTGAAAGGATCTGCCGCACCTCCTTCTTTTTCTGCAGAAATCAGGAAATGATAGTTTCCGGGCGCTACACCGCAAAAATTAAATTCTTCACTTTGGCTTCCTTCGCTCCAGCTTTCTCCGTCTTCATAGCCGGAATATCTTTCTATATCTTTAGAGGTATAAGCTATTTCATTGGTCTTTTCATTGACAAGGCTTATACCTACATTTGCCCAGGAGTTGTCTACATCAGAGTAGGCATTCACTTTTAACGGAGCAGAAGCTCCCGAAAGGCTGAAACTTTTGCTTACCAGCTCTTTTTCATTTAAATCAGCAAATTTGATTTCCTGTTCAAAAAGGGTCTGATTGGTTCTTGACATCACCACATACAGCTGGATCAGGCAGATCAGTAGGGCGGAAACTCCGATAATGTTGATCCCTTGCTTTACATCAAAGAAAAAAGGCTCCACAATTCCTATCCCTGAATAATCGGGAAGTTCTTTTAAGCCGAAAGCTTTTTTGATGGTGTATTTTGAGATATGATTTCCCTTAAAAAACTGTACAGAATTTCCACTTTCTTCCCTTGAGATCATCTCGGTGCCATTTACGTACTCTTTGTATTTGGCAAGTTTAAAATCTATTTTATCTTCAAAAAAACCAGCTGCGGAATGAATACTGCAGGGTGTGGTTTCGTACCATCTATACTTCCGACCGTCAGCAGTTTCTGCATAATGCTTGAAGTCTTTAAATGCAGAGTCCAGTAGGTGGAGAAGTACCCAATGTCCGTCACTTTCGCTTAAGTATACATTATTTCCGGACGGATCTTTCAGTGTATATTCCCTCCAGAAAATATTTTCGCCATATTTTTTAACAATAATATTAATCACACAGTATTCTGTCCCATAGATCATTCCCTTCTGTCCGACTTCCAGCACTACATTTTCTACAGGCTTTTTAATGATTTTCCGGGAAGCATTTTTTTCTATTCCGATAAGGGAAGAACATGAACTGCAGATGTATTCTTCAACAGAAAAATCTATTGCCAGCTCATTATTTTTTTCGCAAACAGGACAAACGTAATACATTTTTTAACGGTGAATTTTGTGTTTTTGAATGACATCAGCATTGAAATACTGAACAATTTCATCTGCGATCTGCTCTACTTTCTGGGTATTATCCTGGGTATAGTTGCACAGAAAAACATCAAATGTAAGCTGTTTAAACTCCGGCCAGGTATGGATACAGAGATGGGATTCTTTAAGGCACACAGCAGCGGTGAAACTCTGGTTGTCAAAGACATGCTCTGTAATTCCAACAATTTCCACTTCTTTGGTTTCTAAAATGGATTCTGTATATTTCAAAAAGCGGCTGCAGTCTAATAACAAATCTTCTGACTGTGTTTCCAAAGTCAGAAGAATATGCAGACCTTTGCTTGATAATGGTTTCAATTATTTTTTTTCGTAAATATATTATTTTTTAGGAAGGAAAACCTCAGCAAGCATGCATCTTGCGCTTCCTCCTCCATTCACTTCAATCGTATTTAGATCTGAGTAAATGATCTCACAATATTTTTCAATGGCTGATACCTGATCAGAGGTCAAAGACTGGTACGCAGTCTGGCTCATCACCAGGTACTTTTGTCCGTCTTTATTCTGAACCTGAAGCATATTCCCCGCAAACTGCTGCATCTGCTCTTCTGAAATTTCGATGATCTCTTTTCCGGAGTTTTTGATGGTTTCAATAACCTTCTCTCTTTCCAGTTCATCATCAATACAGTCTAAACAAATCACGACAAATTGGTCTGCCACACACATCATAACGTTGGTGTGGTAGATAGGAAGTCTTTCTGTTCCTACGGTCTGGTAAGAATGGAAAACGATGGGCGTAAAGCCATATTTTTCGCAGAATTCTCTGAATAAATTTTCGTCAAGTCTTAAAGAAACAGAACCATAAGCAATCTTGCTATCGTGGTCAAAGATCATACTTCCGGTGCCTTCCAGGAAATGGCCCTGAGTTTCAGAAAATGACCAATCATCAATTTCTGCAACTTCATATCCCTGATTTTCGATACTCTCAATAATATCCTCTCTTCTTTCCACTCTTCTGTTCGAAGCGAACATCGGGTATAATACGACCTTTCCGTCTTTATGGAAACTTACCCAGTTATTGGGGAAAATAGAATCCGGAGTATGAGGATCCAATGTATCTTTTATGGTGATCACATTCACGCCTTTGCTTCTCAGTTTCCCAACAAAACTATTGAATTCTGCCAAAGCTTTAGCTTGAATATCAGAACCTTTCTGTTCAACCTGAAAATAATTATTTTTCGCTGTTTCAGCGTTGTAGCCGAATGCGATCGGCTCTATCATTAATACTGTGTCTGTTGTTTGCATTTTGTCTGAGTTTTTGAGTTTGAGAGTCAGAGAGTTTTAGTGTTTATGGAGCTTTGTCAGGAGTATTTTCCGGAGAAAATGTACACCACATTTCCGACTGATTTATCATATTGACCAACATTCCTATTATTTGGTCATATTGATTATTTAGATTATTAAATTCCTCTTCATTAATATAATTACAAGCAAGAGCAAACTTGAGCCATGTCTGGGTTTCTCTTGCTTCACCTTCAGAATCAGTTAATTTGGCTATAAAAGATTTTTGGTATCTTCTTTTCCCCCAAGCTTCACTGATATTAGCTGATACTGATCTGGAGGATCTTCTGATTTGGTCTGTAAGAGAATAGAGTTCTTCTTTAGGAAAAGATTTTGAGAGCTCATAAATATGCATAGCAGTTTCAAAAGATTTTTGAAAAACTTTTAATTCCTGATGAAACTTGACTGTCGGCATATTTATAAATTTATTTTAATTAAATGTAAAACAAAACACTCCCACACTCCTACCCTAATACTCTACAACGCTCTTACTCTCTCACCAAAGGCATTGTAGAGCAACGTAAAAGACCACCCATTTTAGAGATTTCCCGGTAAGGAATTTCTTCTACGGTCATTCCCCACTCGTTTCTCAAATGGTTGTTCATTCTTGTGAATGTTTTGTCTGATACCACAACGTCCGGAGAAATAGAGAAAATATTCGGGAACATTTCAAACATTTCTTCATCATTGAGATGGAAACAGTTTTCTTCTCCAAAAATATCGATGATCAGGCGGTAATCGCTTTCATCTACAAATCCATTTTTATAAATAAGGCACTTATCTTTCCCTACCGGATTGAATGTACAATCCAAATGCAGAATCCCTTCGAACGGAATTTTATCATTTTTCTTTAATTCCAGATCGATGATTCTTTTCTTCGGAAAATATTCTTTTAGAATTTCAATCGCGTACTCGTTGGTTCTCGCTGTTTTATAGTTTCTGTAATCTTCGCTGAAGCACGTTCCTATAAAAAGGAAATCATCCCATACAATCACATCTCCACCTTCGATATGTGCTGTTTCCGGAAGATTGATAATTTTTCTCCAGGCTACTTTCTCAAAAACTTTTTTATAGGCTTCCTGTTCGTCGGCTCTGTCTGCGATCACGTTTGAGATGATCATTTTATCGTCGATCACAAAAGCCACATCTCTTGAAAAAACCTGATTGTAATCTTTGATAATACTTGGGCGAAGTACCTCTACATCATATTTCTTAAGGACTGCTTCAAAAGCATTCATTTCGTTGATGATATCCTCTTCTTTAGGATACATATTGTTTTCGATGGAGTAATATGACTTGGCGTCATAGCTCTCCTCTAGTGTGGGAACAGCTCCCATTGAATTAGGCTGGCCTAAAACTACGGATTTCAGCCTGCCCGTTTCGTTTTTAATGTTTAGTCTCATAAAGATTTATGCAATACTACAAATATAAGTAAAGGTCTCTATCTGGAAAACTTTTGATTTGTTTTATGCATCAAATTTGATTTTATTACTGCTTAAGTTTTCAAGCAATACAAATATATTTTGTGTTTAAATTTCATATTCTAATCCATATTCACATTATATTTTCACTACAAAACGTCTACAACTGACTATTTTTCATCTACATAAGAAGCATAAAATAGCAAATCATATTAAATAATTTCCTATCTTAGTGATATAATTTCAATGGAATTATATTTTTAAAACTTAACTATTAACACCAAAAAATCAAAGTCATGAACAAGAAAAATCCAGTGCTGAAAAATGCACAAAAATTAGGAAGAAACGAGCAAAAATTAATCACAGGAGGAGGTATAAACAGACCTAGATACTGCTGTGAATGGGATGAGAACGGAAAATGTACGATTTGGACGTGCGGCAACTGTGTTTGTCCATAATCAAATTAACAAACCTGCTTGTAACAAGCAGGTTTTCTTTTGTTATCTGGTCCTGTTTTCTTCTTCTGTCTTCTGAAGTTCTTTAGCCTGATATTTTGAACTTCCAAAACTGTACCCTACCGAAACAACAAGACGGCTGCTGTCCCACCAATGGGTTAAACGGTTATCCATGATCTGTTTATGCCTGAATTCCAGCTGCTGGTTGTAGGAATCAAAAATATTGTTGTAACCGATTTTTGTATTCAGGGTATTATTAAACCATGATTTCTGCACAGACAGATCCACTGTATATCTTGGCTTTATAATGTACAGACTGTTTCCGGTTTTGGATTCATAATTCGCAAAGAGATTAATGGTATATCCCTTTGGCAATGAAAAAACCTGATTGATCCTTATTTCATAATTATAGACTTTTAGTGCAAAGACCTCATCGAGATAGGGTCTGAATTCGTCGTTGTAATACCCTGTAATCTGACTGTTGATGTTCCACCATCTGGTCACTTTCATCGGAAAACTAGTTTCCAAAGAGGCAAATTTCCGGTAAGGAAGATTGGTTCCCAGATATTCCAGTACATTGGTTTTGGGATTGTACAGAGGATAGCGGGTCATTACATCTTTTTCTTTACCTGCGGTAAAGCTTGTCACCCAGTTTTTATAGCGATAGGTAAGTTTGATCTGACTCGTAAAAGAAGGCTGCAAATACGGATTTCCAATCCAGTAATTCAAAGGGCTGAAATAAACACGGAACGGATTGAGCTGCGAAAATACAGGTCTTGTCATCTTCCTACTGTATGACAGTGACAATTCATTAGATTTATTAAATGTATAGACTGTGCTGAAAGACGGCAACCATTCCAGATAATTTCTTGATACCACAGAATCCCTGGTAACAGCATCAGAAATACTTGCTGTATTTTCGAATCTGAGCCCTCCATTTATCTGAAGCTTTCCCAACTTCTGCCTGTACGATACGTAGCCTGCCCAAATTTTTTCCTGGTAAGAAAACATATTGCTTCGTTCAGGATCAAAGACAAAACGGTCATTGACAGACAGTGTATCATATCTGATATTATTATGAGTGATGGAATGGCTGTATTTTATTCCGGCTTCGATATCTGCATTACCTATCTTTTGCGAAACATCAATCTGAACGGTCTGGATATCGATTTTATTCAGCAGATCAGATTTCCAGTAAGACAATAGTTCAGTTGTTGGTTTATCTCTATTGATAAAATCATCTTTCTGCTTATTTTTAACGGAGAGATAATTTCCTAAAAAGTTGAGTTTAAAGCCTTTGTTTTGAAATGAATAATCAGTGTTCAGTCCATAATTTTTCTGGGAATAGTCTGTAGGATTTTCACTTTCGGTATTAAAAATCAGCAGCGATTCATCATTATTTGTTGTATAAAGGGAACCTGAGCGAATCCGGTCACTCGTTCTGAAATTTCCTCTTACGCTAATGCCTACTCTACTTTTATCGTTCAGTCTAAAATCTGCACCTGTCTGGATACTGTACACATTTCCTTCATCTTCCTGATAGGTATTGGTCCGCATAACGTTGGTATTCGCAAGCTTTTGCAACGCATTATAACGGTAGGTGGAAATCCCGTTATTATAACCTGACTGGAGACTGTAGGCTATTTTTTCCGTATTATAAGACAGGTTTAAAGAGTTTTCCCGGTAGCTGTACTTGTTGACGTATGTATTTCCGCTGTAATTTCCTTTCCAGCCGAGGTTTCCGTTTCTTTTTAGTCTGATATCGATAATTCCTTTAAATTCTGCATCATATTTTGAAGAGGGATTGGCATTTACTTCAATAGATTCAACCATTTCCGGCGGCAGCGAACGAAGATAGGACTGTAGTTCCTGACTGCTCATAGCGACAGGTTTTCCATCAATAAATATTGCCGGTGTAATTCTTCCCCCCATAAAAATACCGCCTTCCTGGTCTATGGAAACTCCTGGTGTCTTTCTCAGAACTTCCAGAAGATTGGCAGATGTTTTAAAGTCTTTATTTCCGGAAACACTCATCACGATATTTCCGTCATTGAGTTTTATACTTCTTGCTGTTGAACGGATCACTACTTCTGAAATATTTTCGGTAGCGGGTTCCAACTCAATCAAAGAAAAATCTTCTGTCTTATCCAATTCTCTGGTTCGATACCCATCTTTACGAATCAGAATATAAGTGTTTACCGAAATATTGGTAAGCTGAAAAAGCCCTGAAGAATCACTCAAAACTTTTTGAATCAGTTGCCGGTCAGATTTATTGAGCACTGAAACTTCAGCCTGAGAAATGACATTCTTTGTTTCGGAATCCTGTACTTTTCCTTTTACAGTTTCCTGAGCTTTTCCGAAATAGCCAAGAAATAAGAGCAGTAAAACCCATAATTTGATATTCATAAATTTAAATTTTATGAGACCAAAAGTAGCTGGCTATTCGAAAAACCGGGTTTTGAAGTTTAAATTCCGCAGTACGAAATTATAATTCTGAACTCTGGAACCTCACCTCAGAAGGGGTTTGAGACTGCTTGTATAAAAGAGGTGTTGTATTTTTAATTTTTTTGAAGGTAGAAAAGAAAGTAGACTTCGAATTAAACCCAACTTCGTAACCGATCTCTTCAATTTTCAGAAAGGAACCATTTTCTATTTTTTGACAAGCTTCACCAATTCTGTATTCATTGATATAAGTTGCAAAACTTTTCTCAAGATTATCATTCAGCAATTGGGAAAGCTGATGGGCAGACATATTCATTCTAGCGGAAAGATCTCCTAATTTAAGATTTGGATTTTTGTATAATTCTTCGGAATCCATAAGTCTTTCAAGTTTTGACACAAAACTTTCGGCGAGATCCCCCGAAATCTTTTTATTGGTGTATTTGGGAATGTCTTTTACAGCAGTATGTTCATTCTTTTTACTGAACAGAATTAAAAAATTAGCATACAATACAAATGAGAACACGAGACTTCCGCCAGCGCAGTAGATCTGTACCCATCCTGTAGAAATTAACTGATAGGCCAGGAAAATGATTGCATTGCTGATAAGTACCGGAAGAATAAATTGATTGGAATTTCTTACGGTATGCTTTGAAAAAATATAATACTGATATACGGAAAGCAAGACAAATATTGACCAAACTATGTAAATAAAGGTTCCGAAATATTGGTCCCAGGTAACCGGAAAGAATAAATACAGAAGCCCAACCACCCCGAGGACCAGTGTCAGAGCTCCAAAAGATGTTCTGCATTGTTTTAAATCAAATTTTTCCTGCAGGAAGGACGATCTGATATAGTAATACAAAGCAGGTCCGGTAAAAAATAGCGCAGACATTCCCAGATGGGGAATAATCCTCGGCAAGTCCGGATAGAAATACATAAAAACCGAAATTCCGACTCTGCTACTTAAAGTCAATAAAATCAGACCTAAAAAGAAATCCGGAATGTATTTTAGTTTTTTGACACACAGGAGATAGATTCCCAGCAGCAACCCATTAAAGGCTCCCACCGCACTGAAGAAAAATAACATCTGCTGTCCGAAAGTCATGATAATTGTTTTTTATTTTTTCGATATTTAGCTGTTAGCCAAAATCTATTGAGAGTGATCAACTTATGAAGGTAAATTTAATAAAATTATCGTGTTAGATTTGATATTATACAATAAAAAGATTCACCTTTACTTTTTGGGACTTTAGACTATTCTTAAATTAATGAAAAAATCAGATCAATCTCTTTACAATATCTGTATTGCTTCGATAAAAAGAAAGGCAATGAAACCTTATGATTTCAGGTGGACTCAATTTTATGATTCAGATTCCCATCCTAAATTACTATTCCAAAACTTCCCGATAGATTTTGCGGAAGAAGAATTGATTATTTGTTCAACCTTAATTGATCCTTACCATTACAGTATTTTAACAACGAGAAAGCTATTAACAAACAATAAAGGAAATATAGAATCTGGAAGCCTGATTAATGCTAAAAACAAATGGTATGGAGAATTCAAAAGTAAAACGGATCCATATTCTTTAGGTGAAGTTGAACTTGTTACTGGTGAAAGATTAGACTATTTTGTAGAAACGGGTAAAGCAGCGATGATTATGATTTATGGGGTGAAAACTTTAATAGATATCAGTAAAGAAATTTAAGCGTAAAATAAAAAATCCCAAAGCTTGCTTTGGGATTTTGATTATGATAAAAACAGGAATTATCTGTTTGTAATATCGATGTAATCTCTTTGTTGAGCACCTTGGTAAACCTGTCTTGGTCTTCCGATAGGATCTCCTTTCATTCTCATTTCTTTCCACTGAGAAATCCATCCCGGTAGTCTTCCTAATGCAAACATTACAGTGAACATTTCTGTAGGAATTCCTAACGCTCTGTAGATGATACCTGAATAGAAATCTACGTTTGGATATAGCTTTCTTTCTACGAAGTATTCGTCTTCAAGAGCTACTTTTTCCAACTGCATTGCAATATCAAGCGCTTTATCCTGAATACCTAATGCGCTAAGGATATCATCAGCTGCTTTTTTAATGATCTTCGCTCTTGGGTCAAAGTTTTTGTATACTCTGTGTCCAAAGCCCATTAGACGGAAGTTATCATTTTTATCTTTAGCTTTTGCTACCCATTTATTAACGTCTCCACCATCTTTTTCGATCAATTCCAGCATTTCGATCACAGCCTGGTTAGCACCTCCGTGAAGAGGGCCCCAAAGTGCAGAAACACCCGCAGAAATAGAAGCGAAAAGACCTGTATGAGCAGAACCTACCATTCTTACTGTAGAAGTAGAACAGTTTTGCTCGTGGTCAGCGTGAAGGATTAATAATTTATCAAGAGCATCTACAATTACCGGGTTTACTTCGAAATCCTCGTTTGGTAATCTGAATGCCATTTTGTAGAAGTTTTCTACATAGTTCAGGTTGTTGTCTCCGTGGTTAAGTGGAAGACCCTGCGTTTTTCTGTAGGTCCATGCGCAAAGGTGAGAGAATTTAGCAATCATCAATTCTGCAGCGTGGTCCATTTCTTCTTTAGAGTTTACGTTAACGGCTTTAGGATTAAAAGCTGTCAAAGCGGAAGTTAAAGAAGATAAAACTCCCATAGGGTGTGCAGAACGAGGGAAAGCATCGATGATTTTTTTCATCTCCTCTGCTATGAAGTTATATTTTTTAATATTGTTGTTGAAAGAACTGAACTGATCCTGATTAGGTAATTCACCATTTAATAAAAGGTACATTACTTCTGTAAAGTTAGATTTCTCAGCAATCTGCTCGATTGGATACCCTCTATAGAATAATTCTCCTTTATCTCCGTCTAAGTAAGTGATGTCGCTAAGAGTAGCTCCGGTATTTTTGTAACCTAAATCCAGAGTGATCAAACCTGTCTGGTCTCTTAATTTTGAAATATCAATTCCTCTGTCTCCGATAGTACTATCCACGATTGGATATTCATATGAATTACCGTCGTAATTCAATATTACTTTGTTGTCTGACATTTATTTATTTTTTTTTAAATATACTACTTTCCATAAAATACGGCAAACAAAAAATATCGCTTGCCGTCATTTATAAATTCAATTATCTTTTAATTTTAAATGCTTCTAATCCTGGGAAAATTGCAGTATCGCCTAATGCTTCTTCAATTCTCAACAACTGGTTGTACTTCGCCATTCTGTCTGATCTTGAAGCAGATCCTGTTTTGATCTGTCCGCAGTTCATAGCTACTGCTAAGTCAGCGATGGTAGAATCTTCAGTTTCTCCTGATCTGTGAGACATTACTGAAGTGAATTTGTTATTCTGAGCCATCTGTACGGCATCCATTGTTTCAGAAAGAGAACCGATCTGGTTTACTTTTACAAGGATAGAGTTGGCAATACCTTCTTTTACTCCTCTTGATAATCTTTCTACATTCGTTACGAATAAATCGTCACCCACAAGCTGCACTCTGTCTCCGATCTTATCGGTAAGCATTTTCCATCCTTCCCAGTCATTTTCCTGCATACCGTCTTCGATAGAGATGATTGGGTATTTAGCTGCTAATTCAGCAAGGTAAGAAACCTGCTCGCTGCTGGAGAACTGAGCGGCATCCGGAGTCTGGAATTTTCTGTAATCGTAAATTCCGTCTTTGTAGAATTCTGAAGCGGCACAGTCAAGCGCCAACATGACATCGTCACCTGGCTTATAACCCGCTTTTTCAATTGCCTGAAGCAATGTATCCAAAGCGTCTTCAGTTCCTTTGAAAGTAGGTGCAAAACCTCCTTCGTCTCCTACAGCTGTAGAAAGACCTCTTGAATGAAGAATAGACTTCAGGTGATGAAAAATCTCAGTTCCTTTTCTCAATGCATCAGAGAAAGATTCTGCTTTTACAGGCATTACCATAAATTCCTGGAATGCGATAGGCGCATCAGAGTGAGATCCTCCGTTGATGACATTCATCATAGGAACAGGAAGTGTGTTGGCATTTACTCCTCCTACATATTTATATAACGGTATTCTTAGTTCAGCTGCTGCTGCTTTTGCGACAGCTAAAGAAACTCCTAAAATTGCATTGGCCCCAAGGTTTCCTTTGTTGGCAGTTCCGTCTAGATCAATCATGATCTGGTCGATAAAGTTCTGCTCAAAAACCGGCTGTCCGATTAAGTTTTCTGCAATTACTTCTTTTACGTTTTCAACAGCTTTCAGGACTCCTTTCCCCATATAAATTGAACCACCGTCACGTAATTCCACTGCTTCGTGTTCACCTGTAGATGCTCCTGAAGGTACCGCAGCACGTCCCATGGCTCCGCTTTCTGTAAATACATCTACTTCAATGGTAGGATTACCTCTGGAATCCAAAATTTGTCTCGCTTCTATGAAAGAAATTGCACTCATATTGTTTAGTTTTAAACCGTCCGCAAAGCTTCAAGTTGTTTATTATTAATAATTATACTTATTACAAATTTAATGAAAAAACTAACCTGATGAAAAAAGTAGGCTTTAATATTTGGTAATAATTCAAAAATTCTCCAAAGTTTTTTATAATTTGGAGAATCTAGAAATATAATTAATTATGGGCCTATCTTATAATTTAAATTTACCTAATCCGACCAATAAATTCAATGCAACGATAAGATTTCCTTTTTTCTCATATTCACCCTCAAAATTTCTTCCAAACGAAAAGGTAAGTCTTTGATTTTTGGCGACCTCATATTCAAAATTAAGAACGTATTTCCAGGATGATTGATAATCAGATTTATTTAAAATACTTCTGTATATACATTCTCCGCTCATAAGAAATCTTTCGTTGGCCAATTTGAGAACAAGCCTGGACCCTACATCTAAAGTACTCAGGTTTTCTTTTTTCAGCTCGGGATTTGCTAAAGGTGAATCTGGATTATATAAGTATCTGGCCATGAAAATTAATGTTGAAGGATGGTTTTTCCAATTATATCCACCGGTAAGCCAAGCTCCTACTTTTGTTATTTGTGTATTATTAAATTTATTATTTCTAAAATCTAAAACTGTTCCCATTGATATATCGAGAAAATAACCGTAGCGTTCCAATTTTATATTTTGAGCTATTTTTGTTATTTCCAGTATTTTCGCCTCTTCTTCTTTTTTATTTTTATGATAATTCTCTATCTTGACTCCAATTGCCTCGATCTCCTTCTCTAATTCCTTATATTCCTGGGTATCTTCTTTATTCTCATCTTCCAAAAGTCTTTTCTCCTTCAAAAGTAATCCGTTGGCTCTATCAAGTTTTGCCAATTCTTCGCTGCCATCACTACCGGAAATTCTTTGCTTTTCTAAAAATTGATGGACTTTATGAATCGTATCCAATGCTTTTATGGTCTCATCACTAAATTCGCCTCTTTTAATGGAAAACTTTATCCCAAAACCCAGCCTTGATCTTTCTTCAAGATTCAGTTCTTCATCTTCCGCTATCCCTTTAAAGGCAAGGGAAGTCACAAATGTCTGTTTAAAAGTGGTAGAAAAATTGGAGTTGGTTCTTAAATCCTGGTATTTCCCATTCAATTTAAATGGAACCAAGTCAATCGCGAATGAGGTTGGCAGACTGGAAAAGTTGCTCGTCCCTTCTCTTAGGGAAACCATGATGCTTTTCAGATCGGTAGGTTTTTCAATGTCAGAATTAGCAATCCCCAAAAGGTTGGCTCCTGGCGATGCCTGGGCTCTTAATACGTCCAAATCAATCCCTTTTTCTTCCTGTCCAGAATAAAAATGAGAAAATACCAGGAGTATTAATACAAAACTCAATTTTAGTGTTTTCATGGTGATTTTAGTAAAAGGTTATATGATGTGTATAAAATGAAACTCCTCCTTCATTCTTAACTTCAGAAGTGTGAGTATCGTCATAAAGAGTTTTCCCGGCTTGTCTAATCTTTACAGTCAGAATCGTTTTATTGCTCTCTGTGCTTATATCCTGTATCATAGATTCTATACTCAGGACGTTTCCGATGAGTTCATTACATGTCCCAATTAAAATATTATCTGTGGATACATTAATAGATTTGCTTGGTTGGCTGGTTCTTAACACTTTAAAAGTAGAAGTTCCTAACTGTCCTTCACCCCCAAAATAGATTGAAACTGTAACCGACGATTCATCATTTGGAAGTCTTAAATTTTTAACGGCAACATATCTGTTGTCATTATCCTTTACAGCAGATAAAACACTACCTGTCTGTAGTTCCATAATTTTCAAATTAAGTAATTGGGCCTGAGTATTACTAATTTTTGCTGATTGATCTTTTTTAGTTTTCATGGTCATTAGTTTTTTTAGTTTATAATTCAAAGTTCCATTTAAAAAGCCTAGCTGTCAATTACACAAAAGGGTGATTATAACAACAAAACAGCACCACTTTGTAAGTGGTGCTGATTATATAAAGAAACTTTATCTAAATGGTTGTTCTAAAAAGGATGTGAGTTCCCGGTCCTTCTTTTAAGATATGACATTCTCCGTTCTGTTCCTGCATTCTTCTTTTCATATTCCGGAGACCGTTTCCTTCGGAATGTCCTTCTAATATTCCCAAGCCGTCATCTGAAATTCGCATAGAAAAAATATTTTTTTCCTGAGAGAAAGAGAGCTTCAATGAATCGGCGTGGCTGTGCTTATAAGCATTATTAATGGCTTCCTTTAAGCATAAAAACAGATTCCGCCGCAGTTCGGTAGAAATGGGGGTATCTGATATGACATCTATACTTTCCGACCATAATTTGATTTTTGTCCTTTTTAGAAAGCCATCTGCATACTGAATGGCATAATCTATAAAGCTTCCGAGTGTATCGTTTCCCGAGTTCAGGCTCCAAAGCATTTCCCGCATAGAGAGGTTCATTTCTTCTGAGGTTTTAAGAAGTTCGTCTATATCACTTTGAAGATTATCGTCTTTGGCTTTCTGTTTCAAAAATTCTGCTTGCAGCTTTAGTGCTGAGATACCTGCCCCGAGATCGTCGTGCATATCGTGGGAGATTCGTTCCCGTTCTTGTTCTATGGACTTTTGCTTTTCGAGTTCTTTTTGGAGGAGCTGGTTTTGGTGTTCAATATTTAATTGTTTTTCTTTCAGATAAAGAATCTGCTTTTTATTATACATTAATACAACAAAAATTATAAATACTGCAAAGACCAATATTAGGATAAATGCAGTAACATATATAAATTTTATTTCAAATGGAAGTTCTTTCATTTTTTACACAGTAAACCTTTAACAAAAATAAAATAAGAAATAACAGTAATAATTTGGAAAGTTATTTTCAGCATATAAGAAAATTCTATATCTGTTTTAACGAAAATGTACATAGGAAACATTCTAAAAATATAGAACACGGCCCAAAGTAATAAAGAACTGCTAAACCAAAAAAAGCCAAGATGCAAAATATTATCTTCTCTATTTTTATTTGATATTTTCATATAAAACCAGAATAAAGAAATAAAAATTAAAAAAATGGAGTAAAGAAATCCCGTAATAATAGAATAGTTTGTAGTAGAAATCAAAATAAAGAATATTCCTCCTAAACAGCTAATGATAGTAATAAATTTAATGGTTTTACTATGATCAATTTCTTTGAAATAAAGGTATCCAAAATAACAAATGCAAAATAAGTCTAAATAATTATAAATCCGTGTAGTAATAAAATCAACTTTAAATGTTACCATCAACTCAACAAGAATTGTAATTCCAAAATAAAGCCAAAAAAATTGTTTCCATAGATTTCTAAAACCAATGGAAACAATAAAACATATTACTATAATTACATAGTACAGATAGTCTAAAAAGTTCATTTAGCAATTTGAATTATCCGGAGGAGGACAAAGACCATTTCTATCATAAACAGATTCTTTTTCAAATGGTGTTCTACCTTCCTCAGTATGGTGTTCTGAAGTCATCAAAAATGTCAATCTATGAATATGCTTAACTTTAATACATTGATTGTTATCATCCGGATATTGTAAATAATCATTATGAAGATAAATAACAGGATAAAAAGCAATAACAGAATTTGCAGTCCCCCCACAAGCATTAATAAAATTTTCATACATTTTTCTTCCCAAAATAAATCTTCTAGTATTTTTGGCATTAGGATCTTGAGTTTCATGGACAATATATTTATCAAGTAATGCCTTTAGGCCTAAGTCATATCTTGTCCGGTATTCTTCAAATTCTAGTCGTGATAAACATTTTTTTCTGGGAGTGTTACTTATAAGATGATATGTATCTTCATTCTCATTCATGGTTAAGAATACCAATCCCAAAGTACTATCCTCACCTAAATAGATTTTTGTCTTATTAGTAGTGCTATCATGAAAAAGATCTTGGGCGACTTCTTTCGCAATTTCAATTGATGGTAAATATTTTCGCTCCATACCATATAAACTTGTATATCTATCCCTCCAATTTAATATAACTGCAGAATCAACCTCACCAGAGTCAGACATACTGTTATCAGGACAGGTATCACTTTTAAGGATTCTCACAGTATAATCAGCACTTACGTCTTCTTGTCTGCTAATTTTAAAATCACTGAAATCAAATGCTTCTGATCTCTCAATAAAACCCAGTTCTTCAATCATTTTATCACAAAACTCTTTTATCACATTCAGCTCACTTTCATTTATCTCATGATAATGAACAAGTTGGGAGATTCTCCCTAAAATTGCGTCTAATTCAATGTTTGTTCCCATAATCTCTTAGTTTTTAAAATGGTTAAATTTATTAATGGCTTCCACCTTATTACTGACATGCAGCTTTCGGTAGATGTTTCCTACGTGTTTTTTTACGGTATCAATGCTGATGAACTTTTGATCGGCTATTTCTTTATAGAGAAGCCCTTGTGAAAGAAGTTCCAGAATTTCCTTTTCGCGCTCAGTGAGTTCGTCGAAATCTTTATTTTCCGAAAGTTTTCTTTCGAAGTGGCCCAACACTCGGCGGGCGATAGACAGGCTCATCGGCGCCCCGCCATTGTATACATCTCTGATAGAAGAAAGAATCTTATCCATACTTTCCCCTTTGATGAGATAGCCCATAGCACCGGCTTTTAAGGAATTAAAGATCTTTTCATCATCTTCGAAACTGGTACACATGATAAACTGTGTATTAGCCATTTCTTTTCTAAGTTTTTCAATAATTTCAATACCCAGCATGTCCTGCAGCTGAATATCCATCATGACTACATCCGGAGAAAAAGAAGACAGATTCTTAAGGGCATCATTCCCATCAAAGAACTGGGCAACGACTTTCATGTCATCCTGGTAATTGATGACTTTCTTCAACGCATTGTTGTAGTTCTTTTCGTCTTCTACTATGGCGATGGAAATGCTCATTGTTTTTTTGTTTAAGACAAATTTCGTAAGAAAACAAGGCAGAATCAATTACACTTTTGTGTAATTTTGGGACTTGAGTTCAGGGTTATTGGTTTGCTTTTTGTTTCTATTAAATTTAGTTAAATTTCTATTACAATAGAAAAACAATTAACCCTACCCATTAAAAAATAAATATCATGAGAAAAAGCCTTTTAATAGCAGTTTCAGCTGTGGCATTATTATTAACAAGCTGCAAAAAAAGTGAAAGCGGAAACAAAAGTGTAATCAAGGTAGACAGTTCTGAAACTGTAATCACAGACCAAAACGGGAAAGTTGATTCTGTAACTCAAAGTTCTTCAACTATTGAAGTAAACGGCCAGAAAACCGAAAAAACAGATTTTGTTTATAAAGCTACAGACGGAACATTGGTAAAAGTAGTGTTCAAAAATGACCCTAAAGAAAGTAATGTTGCTATCACCAGCAACAAAAAGACTTTCACATTACCTAAAACGGAAACAAAAAATGGCGAAATCATCTATAAGAAAGATGATATGACTGCGAGGGTAAAAGGAGACAGCCTTCATCTTGAACAGGGAAATAATGTCATTGAGCTGAAAAGAACGAAAATCTAAACATAAAAAAACCGTCCGGATTCCTGGACGGTTTTTGTTTATATCGGAGTAAATTTTATTTTACACCTTTTCCATCATATTTTAACAGCAACTGATAAACATCTTCGCGACCTGCATTTTTGGCCCAATCTAAAGCTCTCCATCCCAAATGATCTTTTGATTTAACGTCTGCTCCTTTGTCAAGTAAAAACTGAACAATAGATATAGGTGCTGATTCTGCACTAACCATTAAAGCGCTCCATCCTTTCTTATTTTGCTGATTAACATTTACGCCCATATCTATTAACTTTTGCATAATCTTAATTTCTTCTTTATCGGAAGGGTGTATTTCATTCCCATTTAAACCAGCAGCCCCAATCGCCGTTCCCCAATCAGCAAGCTTCAAGATATAAGTGCTTTCATCTTTTGATTTTACATCTACTTTGTGATCTAAAAGACTCAGGATAATCGGATAGTTTCTATCTGACAGAGCATATTCTAAAAGGCTTATTCCTTTTTTATTTTCTACATTAACATTGGCGCCTGCCTGAAGCAGTACATTAAGAATTTCATTATTCTGACTAGAAACAGCTCTTGTTAAAGCCACTTCACCTGCTTCATCCTGCGCATCAATCAGTGCTCCCTTTTTAAGCAAAAACGAAACAACTTCAGAATGATTTGATAACGATGCATTCATCAATGCCGTAGCATAACCATTTCCCCTTATATTAACATCTGCGCCTTTCTTTACGGCCTCTTCCAATTGTTTTAAATTACCCTGTGCTGCGGCATCCAGCATTTCTCTATTGAGGGGAGATACTTTAACTTGTGTAAAAGAAGCATCTTCAATCTTGGGTATTGCTTCTTCTCCTATTTTTGACTGAGTCGATTTTTTAGAGTTTGGTATTGACTGGCATGCATATAAGCTTAATACGAATGCATAAAGGACGATTTTTTTTCCATGTAATTTGTGTTTATTTTTATATGTGTTTTATAATTACCCCAAAACTATCATTATTTTTATTAATAAAAATAATATTTCACTAAGTTACTATTTAAGTAGAAAACAAAAAAAAACCATCCAGATTCTGGATGGTTTTCTATGTATATCTGAGAATATATTATTCTGCAGTTTTGTCCTCTGTAGAATCTGTTGTTTCTGCCTTAGGCTCTTCAACTTTTTCCTCTACTTTTGGAGCATCAGCAACTACAGCTTCTTTTTTAGCAGTTGTAGCTCTTCTACTTCTTCTAGTAGTCTTTTTCTCTTCAGCATTAGGATTATAAAGTTCGTTGAAATCAACTAGCTCGATAAGAGCCATGTCAGCAGCATCACCTTGTCTGAAACCAGTCTTGATGATTCTTGTATACCCGCCGTTTCTTTCCGCGATTTTAGGAGCTACTGATCTGAAAAGTTCAGTAACTGCTTCTTTATTTTGAAGATATGAAAAAACAATTCTTCTATTGTGTGTAGTATCTTCTTTTGCCTTTGTTAATAGAGGTTCAACATATACTCTTAAAGCTTTAGCTTTAGCTACAGTAGTGTTGATTCTTTTATGCTCAATTAGAGAACAAGCCATATTAGAAAGTAAAGCACTTCTATGAGAAGCTGTTCTTCCTAAGTGATTGAATTTTTTACCGTGTCTCATTATTAATTATTTATCAGCGTCTAACTTATATTTTGCAACGTCGAAACCGAAGTTAAGACCTTTTGAATGCACTAATTCTTCTAGTTCTGTCAAAGATTTTTTACCAAAATTTCTGAATTTCATCAAATCAGACTTACTGTAAGAAACAAGCTCTCCAAGAGTTTCTACTTCAGCTGCTTTTAGACAGTTAAGGGCTCTTACTGAAAGATCCATATCTGCTAATTTAGACTTAAGTAACTGTCTTGTGTGAAGTGTTTCTTCATCGTATTGGATAGATGCCTTTACAGCTTCTGTTTCAAGAGTGATTCTCTCATCAGAGAACAACATGAAGTGATAAATTAATATCTTAGAAGCTTCTGTTAAAGCATTTTGAGGACTGATAGATCCATCAGTTTCTATATCTAATACAAGTTTTTCGTAGTCTGTTTTTTGCTCTACACGATAATTTTCAATGCTGTATTGTACTTTCTTAATTGGTGTGAAAATAGAGTCAATAGCAATAGTACCTACAGGTGCATTGTTTGACTTATTTTGTTCTGAAGGAACATACCCTCTACCTTTTTCAATATTGAAAGTAATTTCGAAAGTTACATCACTGTTTAGGTTGCAAATCAAAAGATCCGGGTTTAACACCTCAAATCCGTTGACAGACTTTCCTAAATCACCAGCAGTAATAACGGTTTGACCGGAAACTTTAGCAATTACCTGCTCGTTGGCCTGGCCTTCTGCTGAAGCTTTTAATCTTACCTGCTTAAGGTTAAGAATGATTTCGGTAACGTCTTCGATTACTCCTGGAATAGTTGAAAATTCGTGCTCTACACCTTCTATTTTGATAGATGAAATAGCATATCCTTCCAGAGAAGAAAGCAACACTCTTCTCAAAGCATTACCGATAGTAAGCCCGAAACCTGGTTCTAATGGTCTGAATTCGAATTGACCTTTAAATTCATCAGAGTTAAGTAAAATTACTTTATCGGGTTTTATGAATTGTAAAATTGCCATATTATTGGGTTGAGCAAAAATTTGATTAAAAAATTATTTAGAGTAAAGTTCGACGATAAGCTGTTCCTTGATGTCCTCCGGAATCTGGATTCTTTCAGGAGCAGAAACGAAAGTACCTTCTTTCTTCTCATCGTTGAATTGTAACCACTCATAATTAGCTTTAGAAGCTAATGAATCAGTAACAACCTCAAGAGACTTAGATTTTTCTCTTACAGCGATCACATCACCTGCTTTAACTAAATAAGAAGGAATGTTAAGGATCTCCCCATTCACAGTGATGTGTCTGTGAGAAGTTAACTGTCTAGCAGCAGATCTTGTTTTAGCAAAACCTAATCTGTATACTACGTTATCCAATCTTGATTCACAAAGCTGTAATAGAACTTCACCTGTTACACCTTTACTTCTGTGTGCTTTTTCGAATAAATTTGCAAACTGTCTTTCTAAAATACCGTAAGTATATTTAGCTTTTTGCTTTTCAGCTAACTGAACTGCATATTCAGATTTCTTAGCACCTCTTCTTTTGTTAGGACCATGTTGTCCTGGCGGTTGGTTTTTTCTTCTTTCGAAGTTTTTGTCATCTCCGTAGATTGCAGCACCAAACTTTCTCGCAATCTTAGTTTTAGGACCAATATATCTTGCCATAATGGATAAATTCTAAAAATTAAACTCTTCTTCTTTTTGGTGGTCTACATCCATTATGTGGCATAGGAGTCACATCAATGATTTCGCTAACTTCAATACCTGAATTGTGAATTGTTCTGATCGCAGATTCTCTACCTGCACCAGGACCTTTCACATACACCTTTACTCTTCTTAATCCAGCTTCATGAGCTACGTTAGAGCAATTTTCAGCTGCCATTTGAGCAGCAAAAGGAGTGTTCTTTTTAGAACCTCTGAATCCCATTTTACCGGCAGAAGCCCAAGAGATAACTTCTCCGCTTTTATTTGTTAAAGAAATGATGATGTTATTGAAAGAAGCTTGAATATGCGCTTCACCAATAGCTTCAACTTTTACTTTTCTTTTTTTAACTACTTTACTTTGTTTTGCCATAATTCCTAACGATTATTTACTTGCCTTTTTCTTGTTAGCAACTGTTTTTCTCTTTCCTTTTCGGGTTCTAGAGTTGTTTTTCGTTCTCTGGCCTCTTAAAGGTAATCCTAGTCTGTGACGTATTCCTCGTTGGCATCCTATGTCCATCAATCTCTTGATGTTCAATTGCACTTCAGATCTTAATTCTCCTTCAACTTTTACGTTTTCAGAGATATATGTTCTGATTGCAGCCAATTCATCGTCATTCCATTCGTTGACTTTCTTGTCTTCGCTGATACCGGCAGCTTTAAGGATTTCAGAAGAAGTACTTCTTCCAACTCCGTAGATGTAAGTTAAACCGATAACACCTCTTTTGTTTTTTGGTAAATCAATACCTGCAATTCTCGCCATAATTTAATGTTAGCCTTGTCTTTGTTTAAATTTTGGGTTCTTCTTGTTGATTACGAACAGCACACCTTTTCTGCGTACAATCTTGCAATCAGCGCTTCTTTTTTTAATTGATGCTCTAACTTTCATTTGAAATATTTATTTTTTTTACTGACCAATGGAATCTTACGATTTCATTTTGATAGTATTTATTTTTCAACAAGAGCCAAACGGAACCTACATTCCATTTGGCGTTTGTTTTAATATCTAAATGTGATCCTCCCTTTTGATAAGTCATAGGGAGACATTTCTAGTTTCACCTTGTCTCCAGGTAAAAGTTTAATATAATGCATTCTCATTTTACCGGAAATGTGAGCAATAAGTATATGCCCATTCTCCAGCTCTACACGGAACTGGGCGTTCGAAAGTGCTTCCGTAATAACGCCGTCTTGTTCAATATGTTTTTGTTTCGCCATAAATTAGTATCCAGTCGTTCTTGATAATTTAGACTGCATTAAGCCATCATAATGATGATTCAGCAGATAAGTATTAATCTGTTGAACGGTATCTAAAATAACTCCAACCATAATCAATAGTGATGTTCCCCCGAAAAATAGGGCGAACGCATCTGTCTGAACAAAGCTTCCATGCACTATTGCTGGAAGGACTGCAAAGATAGATAAAAATATTGCACCTGGCAAGGTTATTTTTGATAAAATATCATCTAAATAATCAGCTGTTTCTTTACCGGGTCTTACTTTCGGTACTAAACCTCCATTTCTCTTCAAATCATCAGCCATTTGGTTTACCGGAATAGTAATTGCAGTATAGAAAAATGAGAATATAATAATTAATAGCGCGAACAATACGTTGTACTGCCAACTAAAAACATTCTTGAAACCTGCAAGAAAAGTATTGGACTCATCGAATTTCGTCAATAATCCTGGTACGAACATCAATGCCTGAGCAAAGATAATCGGCATTACACCAGCAGCATTCACTTTCAATGGGATCCACTGTCTTGCTCCCTGCATAAGATTTCTGTTTACACCTCCTCTTGCTTGAGCTCTGCTTACATACTGAATTGGAATTTTCCTAACAGCAACAGATAATACCACTGCTAAAAGAACTACCAACATCCAGAATATTACTTCAATAAGGATCATAATAGATCCCATTCCTCCTTTTCCGTTCTGCACGGCCATTTCCTGAACGAATGCTTCAGGTAATCTAGACAGGATCCCCACCATAATAAGGATGGAAATACCGTTTCCGATACCTTTGTCGGTGATTTTCTCACCTAACCACATTGCGAATACTGAACCAGCAACCAAGATTACAATACTTGGTAACCAGAACATGATAGAATTTGGCTCTACATAGTATGCAGAAGAGAACTGAGCATATGGTAAAAATAATTGAGTAATAGAAGTTAAATAAGAAGGGGCCTGTACTAAACAAACTCCGATCGTTAACCATCTAGTAATTTGATTCAATGTATTTCTACCTGACTCTCCATCCTTCTGAAGTTTCTGAAGATAAGGAATAGCCATTCCCATCAACTGAACAATAATAGAAGCAGAAATATAAGGCATGATTCCTAACGCCATTACGGAAGCGTGGCTGAAAGCTCCCCCCGTAAACGACGAAAGCAAGCCAAGGAGACCTGCTCCTTGCTTGTTACCGCCTTGATTTTTATAATGCTCTAAGAGATCTCCCACCTCTGCAAGGTTAATTGCAGGAAGCGAGATATAAGATGCGAATCTATACACAAGGATAATACCTAACGTAAAGAGAATTTTATCTCTTAATTCCTTTAGGCTCCAAATATTCTTAAGGGTTTGTATAAATTCTTTCATTAGTAAGTATTATAAGGTAATTGCTTTTCCACCTGCTTTAGCAATAAGCTCTTCAGCAGATTTAGTGAACTTGTCAGCAGAGATTGAAACCGCAGATTTCAATTCTCCTCTACCCATAATTTTCACTAATTCGTTTTTAGAAACTAAACCGTTTTCTACTAAAACTTCTTTCGTGATATCTCCAGTGATGGATTTGTTCTCGATTAAAATTTGAATAGTATCAAGGTTTACTCCTCTAAACTCTTTTCTGTTTACGTTTTTGAAACCGAATTTAGGTAATCTTCTTTGTAAAGGCATCTGTCCACCTTCGAAACCGATTTTCTGAGAATAACCAGCTCTAGCTTTCTGACCTTTGTGTCCTTTCGTAGAAGTACCTCCTTTTCCTGTACCTTGTCCTCTACCAATTCTTTTAGAGTTGTGAGTTGCACCTGCAGCAGGTCTTATGTTGTTTAAATTCATCTTAATTTTTGTTTTAAAATTATTTTTGAACTTCAAGTAAATGACTAACTGCAGCTATCATTCCTAAAATAGAAGGCGTAGCTTCGTGTTCTACAACTTGGTGAAGTTTCTTAAATCCTAATGCTTCAAGCGTTCTCTTTTGGGTTTTTGTTCTTCCAATAGCGCTTCTTACTTGCTTTACTTTGATTGTTGCCATTGTTCTAATATTAACCGTTAAACACTTTACTTAGAGAAACTCCTCTCATTCTAGCGATCTCTTCAGGTCTTCTGATATCCAATAACGCTTTGAAAGTAGCTTTCACCACGTTGTGAGGGTTAGAAGATCCTTTAGATTTTGAAAGGATATCATGAATACCAGCAGACTCTAATACCGCTCTTACCGCACCACCGGCGATAAGTCCTGTACCGTGAGAAGCAGGTCTCAAGAAGATATCTGCACCACCGTATCTAGCAGTAGTCTGGTGAGGGATAGTGTGGTTCATTACAGGAACTTTCACAAGGTTTTTCTTAGCATCTTCAACTGCTTTAGCAATTGCAGAAGCAACTTCCTTAGATTTTCCTAAACCGTGACCGATGATTCCATCTTCATTACCTACTACAACAATAGCAGAAAATCCGAAAGCTCTACCTCCCTTGGTTACTTTTGTTACTCTGTTAACAGCTACGAGACGATCTTTTAATTCTAATCCTCCCGGTTTTACTCTTTCTATATTATCTAGTCCTAACATATTTCCGAAATTTTAATGATTAGAATTTAAGTCCTCCTTCTCTCGCCCCATCAGCTAGAGCTTTCACTCTTCCGTGGTATACGAATCCGTTTCTGTCAAATACAATCTGTTCAATTCCTGCAGCGATAGCTTTGGCAGCGATAGCTTTACCAACAGCAGCAGAAACTTCAGTCTTAGTACCATTAGCATCTACACTTTTCTCTCTAGAAGAAGCTGCTACTAACGTTGTACCATTTTTATCATCGATTAACTGAGCGTAAATTTCCTTATTACTTTTATATACAGATAATCTTGGCAATTCAGAAGATCCAGAGATTTTTCCTCTTACTCTTCTTTTGATTCTTATTCTTTTTTCTAATTTACTTAATGCCATAATACTTATAATTTATTAAGCAGATTTACCAGCTTTACGTCTAACAATTTCTCCCAGGAATCTTACACCTTTTCCTTTGTAAGGCTCAGGCTTTCTGAAAGAACGGATCTTTGCAGCTACCATTCCTAGAAGTTGGTTGTCATGAGACGCTAAAGTAATAATTGGGTTTTTACCTTTTTCAGTCAATGTATCTACTTTTACTTCGCTAGGAAGTTCTAATACGATACCGTGAGAGAATCCTAAAGCTAACTCAAGTTTTTGACCTGTGTGTGAAGCTCTGTATCCTACTCCTACTAGTTCTAGTTTCTTTTCGAAACCTTTTTCAACACCAACAATCATATTGTTGATCAACGCTCTGTATAAACCGTGAAGCGCCTTGTGTTGTTTAGACTCAGACGGTCTGCTTACTGTAAGCACGCCATCGTTCTGTTCTAAAGTAATTCCTGCTGTAAGCTCCTGAGAAAGTTCTCCTTTAGGACCTTTTACCGTTACAACACTGTTATTTTCAGTGACTGTAATTCCAGCTGGAATTGTTATAATTGCTTTACCAATTCTTGACATTTTCCTCTGATTAAAAATTAATAAACATAGCAGATTACTTCACCGCCTACTTTTTCTTCTCTAGCCTTCTTGTCAGTCATTACTCCTTTAGAAGTAGAGATAACAGCTATACCCAAACCGTTTAGTACTCTTGGAAGTTCAGTAGAACCTTTGTACTGTCTTAAACCTGGTCTAGAAGCTCTTTGAATAGATTTGATAGCCGGTTTGTTAGTTTGCTTGTCATACTTTAAAGCGATTTTGATCGTACCTTGAATAGCGCTATCTTCAAACTTGTAGTTTAAGATATACCCTTGATCAAATAAGATCTTAGTAATCTCCTTTTTGATTTTCGATGCAGGAATCTCCACCACTTTGTGGCCTGCGCTTTGTGCGTTCCTTACTCTTGTTAGGAAATCTGAAATTGGATCTGTTACCATTTTTCTTTTTTAAATTATTGGTTAAAGACAATCAGTATTGAAGGGACTTGAAGATCAAAATATCAGACTTCAGAAAAACTTGGGTCTGATATTTTTATTCTCTAGTATCCAGACAACTTAATTGTCCCGATTAATTAGTAATTATTACCAACTAGCTTTTTTCACTCCCGGGATAAGACCGTTGTTGGCCATTTCACGGAAAGTTACTCTAGAAAGACCGAAGGTTCTCATGTACCCTCTTGGTCTACCTGTTAGTTTACATCTGTTGTGTAATCTTACAGGAGAAGCATTTTTAGGTAATTTCTGCAATCCTGCATAATCACCAGCTTCTTTTAAAGCTTTTCTTTTGTCAGCGTATTTAGCAACTAGTGCTTCTCTTTTGCGCTCACGCGCTTTCATTGATTCTTTAGCCATTTCTTAGTTCTTTTTAAATGGTAAACCGAAGTGAGTTAATAATGCTTTCGCTTCTTTATCTGTTTTCGCACTTGTTACGAAAGTGATGTCCATCCCTTGGATTTTTTTCACTTTGTCAATTACGATCTCAGGAAAGATAATCTGCTCAGTAATACCTAAGTTGTAGTTACCTCTACCATCGAACCCGTCTGCTTTGATACCAGAAAAATCTCTGATACGTGGTAAAGCAGAAGAAGTAAGTCTGTCTAAGAATTCATACATTTTATGAGCTCTCAATGTTACTTTAGCACCTACAGGCATACCTTTTCTCAATTTGAAAGCCGCTTCGTCTTTCTTAGAGATAGTACCTACTGCTTTCTGACCAGTAATCATTGTTAATTCTTCTACAGCATAATCAATGATTTTCTTGTCTGCAGTGGCATCACCTAACCCTTGAGATAGGATGATTTTTTCCAATTTAGGTACCTGCATTACAGATTTGTAGCCAAATTCTTCCATCATTGCAGGAACAATTTTCTCTCTGTATATATTTTTGGGTCTTGCTATAAATTCCATGTGTTAATTCAAATTATAAAGTTTCACCCGTTTTTTTATCGATTCTCACTTTCTTATCTCCCTCGATTTTGTAACCGATTTTAACAGCTTTTCCGTCTTTACCAACTAAAGCTATGTTTGAGATATGAATAGAAGCTTCCTTTTCAGTGATTCCACCTTGAGGGTTAGAAGCTGAAGGCTTAACGTGTTTTTTAACGATGTTAAGACCTGCAACGATAACTCTAGGATCTTTTCCTTCTTTTTTGATCACTTCAATAACTTCACCTGTTTTACCTTTGATATCTTTCTTACCAGTAGTAATGATGACGTTATCTCCTCTTTTTATTTTTAACTTTGACATTTTCTTTTAAAAATTTTTAAAATTAAAGTACTTCAGGAGCTAATGAAATGATTTTCATATATTCTTTGTCTCTCAACTCACGAGCAACAGGTCCGAAAACACGTGTTCCTCTCATTTCTCCCGCTGCGTTTAGTAATACACAAGCATTGTCTTCAAATTTGATGTATGAACCATCTTTTCTTCTAACTGCTTTTTTAGTTCTTACTACTACTGCTTTAGATACCTGACCTTTTTTAGCATTCCCTGAAGGTGTAGAATCCTTGATAGTAACAACGATTTTATCACCAACTGAAGCATATCTTCTTCTGGTTCCTCCCAGAACTCTGATAACTAGTACTTCTTTTGCACCTGTGTTATCAGCAACTTTTAATCTTGATTCTGTTTGTAACATTATTACTTAGCTTTTTCAATGATTCTTACTAATCTCCATCTCTTGCTCTTGCTCAAAGGTCTAGTTTCTTGGATAAGAACTGTATCTCCCTCTGTGCATTCGTTGTTCTCGTCGTGTGCAGTATATTTTTTCGTTTTCAAAACGAATTTACCGTACATCGGGTGTTTCACTCTCGTAGTCTCACTTACAACAATGGTCTTTTCCATTTTATTGCTGGAAACTATTCCGATTCTTTCTTTTCTTAAGTTTCTTTCCATAATGTATGAAAATCTTATTGTTGTTTAGTGGTTAACTCAGTGTTTAGTCTAGCGATCGATCTTCTCAAATCTCTGATTTGAATCGGGTTTTCAATTGGACTGATCTTGTGAGCCAATTTCAGTTTTGAATATTGAGTTGTTAATTCAGCAAGTTTTGCTTGAATATCACCCGCGCTTAAATTTTTAATATCAGCTTGTTTCATTGTATCAAAGATTATAGAGGTTTAACAAAATCGTTAGCAACTACGAATTTAGTAACTACCGGTAATTTTTGTGCAGCAAGTCTTAAAGCTTCCTTAGCAATCTCGTAAGATACACCTCCGATTTCGAACATGATCTTACCTGGTTTCACTACAGCTACCCAATATTCCACAGCACCTTTACCTTTACCCATACGTACTTCAGCTGGTTTCTTAGTAATTGGCTTATCCGGGAATATTTTGATCCATAGTTGGCCTTCTCTCTTCATATATCTTGTCGCAGCGATACGAGCAGCTTCAATTTGTCTTGCAGTGATCCAAGCACCTTCTATAGCTTTGATTCCAAATGTTCCGTATGCCAGTTGATTACCTCTTTGAGCAATCCCCTTCATCTTCATCTTGTGAACTCTACGGAATTTGGTTCTTTTTGGTTGTAACATAATTTCTAAATTTTAGATTTTAGATTTTAGATTTTAGATTTTTTATATTTTAAAAAAGTAACGGTAATTTAAAATTCAAAATTTCTAACCTAAAATTTTTAATTATTATTGTTATTATTGTTATTATTCTTTCTAGGTCTTCTGTTATCTCTGTCTCCACCTCTGTTTCCGCCTCCTGCAGGACCTCCTTTCTTCTGTTGTCCCACTAGTGGAGAAAGTTCTCTTTTACCGTAAACTTCCCCTTTCATGATCCAAACTTTCACTCCTAGTCTACCATAAGTAGTGTGAGCTTCAGCCCAGTGATAATCGATATCAGCTCTGAAAGTAGACAAAGG
Source organism: Chryseobacterium pyrolae (assembly GCF_025153485.1). Lineage (NCBI taxonomy): Bacteria > Pseudomonadati > Bacteroidota > Flavobacteriia > Flavobacteriales > Weeksellaceae > Chryseobacterium > Chryseobacterium pyrolae. The sequence continues at coordinate 187,709 of NZ_JANZQH010000004.1, read as the reverse complement.
AATTCTTCCGTCTTTGAAAGATTCGCTTCTTGCCATTTCAGCACCGTTCAATCTACCAGAGATTTGAACTTTGATACCTTCAGCACCCATTCTCATTGTACTAGCAATTGCCATTTTAACAGCTCTTCTGTAAGAGATTCTGTTTTCAATTTGCTTAGAGATGCTGTCAGCCACCAATACTGCATCAAGCTCAGGTCTTTTGATTTCGAAAATGTTGATTTGAATATCCTTACCTGTAAGTTTCTTCAATTCTTCTTTTAATTTATCAACTTCCTGACCTCCTTTACCGATGATAAGTCCCGGTCTAGCAGTAGTAATAGTTACTGTAACTAATTTTAAAGTTCTTTCAATATAAATTTTTGAAATACCACCTTTAGATAATCTAGCTTCAAGATATCTTCTGATTTTGTAGTCTTCAGCGATTCTGTCTCCATAATCTTTACCACCAAACCAGTTAGAATCCCATCCTCTGATTATACCTAATCTGTTACCAATTGGATTTGTCTTCTGTCCCATACCTTGATTAATTTTCTTTATTACCTAAGATTAATGTAATGTGGTTTGATCTTTTTCTGATTCTATACCCTCTACCTTGTGGAGCTGGTCTTAGTCTCTTCAATTGTCTTGCACTGTCTACAAAAATTTCTTTAACGATAAGATTAGCTTCTTCGATATCAGCACCTTCGTTTTTAGCTTGCCAGTTGGCCATTGCTGAAAGTAAGACTTTTTCTAACTTGTTAGAAGCGTCTTTTTTAGAATATTTTAGGATGTATAAAGCTTTGTCTACTTCTACTCCTCTGATGATATCAGCTACTAATCTCATCTTTCTTGGAGAAGAAGGGCAATCGTTATGTAATGCTTTTACTACATCTTGATTTGTCAATTTACGTGCTAATGCACTTTCTCTTTTTCTTGATCCCATGATTATCTACTTCCTTTGTTTTTATTACCACCATGACCTCTGAAAGATCTTGTTGGAGAAAATTCGCCTAACTTGTGACCAACCATGTTTTCTGTAACATAAACAGGGATAAAAGATTTCCCGTTGTGTACAGCAATAGTTTGTCCTACGAAGTCTGGAGAGATCATAGACGCTCTAGACCAAGTTTTGATAACTGTCTTCTTACCAGACTCTATGTTTGTCTGAACCTTCTTATCTAAAGTATGATGAATGAATGGTCCTTTTTTAAGTGATCTTGCCATAATTATTTACGTTTAGATATGATATGACGGTTAGACGCTTTGTTTTTCTTTCTGGTTTTGTAACCTTTAGCAGGCATACCATTTCTAGATCTTGGGTGACCTCCAGAAGAACGACCTTCACCACCTCCCATTGGGTGATCTACAGGGTTCATTACTACTGGTCTAGTTCTAGGTCTTCTACCTAACCATCTGCTTCTACCAGCCTTACCTGAAACAGTTAACTGATGATCAGAGTTAGAAACAGATCCAATCATTGCATAACATTCAGTAAGGATCATTCTAGATTCTCCTGAAGGCAATTTGATGATGGCATATTTTCCGTCTCTTGAAGTTAATTGAGCTGAAGAACCAGCACTTCTTGCTAAAATTGCACCTTGTCCAGGCTTCATTTCAACACAAGAAATAACAGTACCCAATGGAATGTTTTTCAATTTCATTGCGTTACCGATGTTCGGTTCTACGCTTTCACCTGAAACTACCTTTTGATCTACTTTGATACCGTTTGGAGCGATGATATATCTCTTCTCTCCGTCTGCGTACTCTAATAAAGCGATAAATGCAGTTCTGTTTGGATCATATTCTACAGTTTTTACCGTTGCTTCAACATCATGCTTGTTTCTTTTGAAGTCGATAATTCTGTATTTCTTTTTGTGTCCACCTCCGGTGTAACGCATGGTCATTTTACCAGTTTGGTTACGTCCACCTGACTTACTAATACCAACGGTTAGAGACTTCTCTGGTTTGTTGGTAGTAATTTCCTCAAAATTGTTTACAATTCTGAATCTCTGTCCTGGGGTGATAGGTTTTAATTTTCTAACAGACATTACTATTATTTATAATTAATAATTAATTTACAGCAAAAATATCGATTACTTCCCCTTCAGAAAGAGTGATAACCGCTTTTTTCAATTTGTTTGTCTTTCCTACTTGAAGACCTTTCTTAGTATGCTTTGAAGAAACTTTAGGCGCATAAATCATGGTTCTAACGTCTGCTACTTTCACACCGTAAGCTTGTTCTATCGCTTTTTTAATCTGGATTTTATTCGCCCTAGGATCAACTAAGAAAGAATAAGCACCTCTTAAATCTGTAAGATAGTTTGCTTTCTCTGAAATAACTGGTTTAATAATAAGTGACATGATTTATTTCTTTAAATTTTCCTGGAATTTTTCAACTGCACCTTCTAAGAATACGATCTCACCTGCATTCATTAAGTCATATGAACTAATTTCGTTAAAGTTCATTACTTTAGTTTTAGGTAAGTTTCTTGAAGATAAATACACATTCTTGTTAGCTTCAGGAAGAACGAATAAAGATTTTTTATCGTTCAATGCCAATGCATTTAGGATAGTGATGAAATCTTTAGTTTTAGGAGCGTTTAAGCTCATATCTTCCATTACTCTGATGCTGTTATCTCTCATTTTCTGAGATAAAACAGATTTTTTAGCCAATCTCTTAAGAGCTTTGTTCAATTTGAATCTATAGTCTCTTGGTTTTGGTCCGAATACTCTACCTCCACCTCTGAAAGTTGGAGATTTGATATCACCATATCTAGCAGAACCTGATCCTTTTTGCTTCTTAAGTTTCTTGGTAGAAGCAGTAATTTCGCTTCTTTCCTTTGATTTATGAGTCCCTTGTCTTTGTGCAGCAAGGTACTGTTTAACTTCTAGGTAAACCGCGTGCTGATTTGGCTCAATTCCGAATACTGATTCGTCTAGAGTTACTTTTCTTCCGGTCTCCTTTCCTGATGTATTTAATACTACTAGTTCCATTTTCTGATAATTACATAAGAATTTTTAGCTCCCGGAACAGCACCTTTTACTACTAAAAGATTTTGTTCTTGATCCACTTTTAATACTTGAAGGTTTTGTACAGTTACCTGCTTACCTCCCATTCTACCCGCCATTCTCATTCCTTTGAATACTCTTGAAGGATCCGATCCAGCACCGATAGAACCTGGAGCTCTAAGTCTGTTGTGCTGACCATGAGTAGCTTGCATTACACCTCCAAAGCCATGTCTTTTAACAACACCTTGGAAACCTTTACCTTTAGAAGTACCTGTTACGTCAACAAATTCACCTTCAGCGAATAAATCAACTTTTACTTCTTCTCCTACTTTTACCTCGTCTACGAATTCTCTGTAGAATTCTACCAACTTAGCTTTTGGAGCAGAACCAGCCTTTTTGAAATGGCCAGCTAACGCTTTACCTACGTTCTTTTCACTCTTGTCATCGAAACCTAACTGAACTGACTTGTAGCCGTCCTTTTCTATGGTTCTGACCTGTAAAACCGAGCATGGACCAGCTTGAATAACTGTACAAGGAATGTTTTTTCCTTCTTCGTTAAACAAAGACGTCATACCGATTTTTTTACCAATAATACCTGACATTGTTTATGTTATAATAAAATTTATCTTTCTATTTCCACATTTTTAGGAGGTCTGAAGTAATTTCTACTTTTGATATAGGCATACTACGCCCCTAAAATGGAGTGTGCAAATTTATGAATATTTTTAGAACTGACAAATATTTCGAGTAAAATATTTTGATTTTTAATCATTTAGATGATTTTGAAAAAAATCCGGATGAAATTTTCAGAGATATTATTTTGTTTTAAAAAAAGAAATTAACAAGAAGCTTATTTTACAATTACCGAAACCCCAATTTCTTCCAATCCCACTTTATCTTCATCACAAATACCGTTGTCTGTAATCAGATAATCTATTTTATCCAACGGAGCGATCTTTCCGAATCCTTTTTTATTCAGTTTCGAAGAATCACCCAGAATCACCACTTTTTCGGAACATTCTATCATCAGCTGATTCAAATGAGCTTCCGCAGCATTAGAAGTACTGATCCCAAACTCCAAATCGATCCCATCTACTCCAAGAAAGAGCTTATTGCAGGAAAACTGCCTGAGGATGGTTTCCGAAATAGATCCTACAATAGATGTAGAGCTCTTCCTCACCTCTCCCCCAAGCTGAATGATATTAATATTAGGATTATTACAGAGCTCAAGAGCAACCCTTAAAGAAGAGGTAAGAACCGTAAGCGGTCCAAAATTCACCAGCATTCTCGCAAGATAGTGCATCGTTGTACCGGAAGCCAAAATAATACAGTCATTCTCCTGGATAAGCTGCAAAGCAGCTTTCGCAATACTCTGTTTGGCTTCTACATTGATGTTTTCTTTTTCATCCACATTCCTTTCATATGCATACCTTACATGCTTACTGGCTCCTCCATGATTTCGAAAAAGCAATCCTAAGCTTTCGAGATAGTTCAGATCCTTTCGAACCGTAACCGACGAAACATTCAGCTTCTCGCACAGATCCTGTACAAGAACATGTCCCTTTTCATCAAGTTCCTTTAATATATCATCGTGCCTTGGTATCAACTTTTCCATTCTGATTCTTTCATCAAAAATACCATTTTTTTCCGAGACCGATAAAATTTCATTTATTTTCTTTTTAGTTTCATTTTTAATTTATACATTTGAAAACGAAACATAAACGAAACATTTATGAAACGAAACGAAGAAATTAGTAAATTGACCAATGTAGAGGAATGGGACTTTATTGTCATCGGAGGTGGAGCCAGTGGTCTGGGCTCAGCATTAGATGCAGCCAGCAGAGGATTTAAAACCCTGCTCCTTGAGTCCCACGATTTTGCCAAAGCAACATCCAGCCGAAGCACCAAACTAGTACACGGTGGCGTAAGATATCTGGCGCAGGGAGATGTGGGACTTGTAAAAGAAGCCCTGAAAGAAAGAGGACTTTTAGCCCAAAATGCAGCGCACGTAGTCAAAAACCAGTCATTTATTATTCCCAATTATACATGGTGGGGAGGAATCTATTATAAAATAGGATTATCTATCTACGATTTTCTTGCTGGAAAGTTAAGTCTTGGAAAAACAAAATACATCAGCAAGTCTAAAACTATTGAAAAGCTCCCGACTATTGAGCAGCACAATCTCGCAAGCGGTGTGGTGTATCAGGACGGACAATTTGATGATGCAAGATTAGCGATCAACTTATCCCAGACTCTTATCGAAAAAGGAGGAAGTGCCGTTAATTATATGAAAGTAACCGGACTTCTGAAAAATGATTCCGGAAAAATAAATGGAGTAAAAGCAGAAGATCAGTTTTCAAATCAGCAATACGAACTCCGTGCAAAAGCAGTGATCAACGCAACAGGGGTATTCACGAATGATATTCTGAATATGAATAATCCTAAGCATGGTAAATTTGTTGTCCCGAGCCAGGGTATCCATTTGGTACTAGACAAATCTTTCCTGAAAAGTGATGATGCCATCATGATTCCTAAAACATCAGACGGAAGAGTTCTCTTTGTTGTTCCTTGGCACGACAGAGCATTGGTAGGAACTACAGACACCCTTCTGGAAAACCCCAGCTTTGAACCCCACGCTCTGGAATCTGAAATTAATTTTGTTTTAAATACGGCAAGACAATATTTAGCCAAGAAACCAACGAGAGAAGATGTAAAGTCGATGTTCGCAGGATTACGACCGCTAGCCGCACCAAAAGAAGGAGGCAAAAGCACCAAAGAAGTTTCCCGAAGTCATAAAGTCATTACTTCCGATACCGGACTCGTTTCCATCATCGGAGGAAAATGGACTACCTACCGTAAAATGGCAGAAGATACCATTGACAAAGCTGTAGAGATCCTTCATTTACAGGGAGGACCTTCTCAAACAGAAAACCTGTCTATTCATGGGAATATGAAAGCAGAACTCGTTGACCGCAGCAGCCATCTTTATGTATACGGATCAGATATCCCTGCCATAAAATCCTTACAAAAAAGCAACCCCCAATATGCTCAGAAAATCCATCCGGATCACGGTTTCACGATTGCAGAAGCAGTTTGGGCTTTGAGACATGAAATGGCAGAAACCATAGAAGACATTCTCGCCCGAAGAGTCCGACTCTTATTTTTAGATGCAAGAGCTGCGATCGACAGCGCTCATACCATTGCACAGCTTATTGCCACAGAAAAAGGATATTCTCAGGAATGGGCCAACAAACAGGAAAAAGAATTTATTGAATTAGCACAAGGGTATTTATTAACCCCTTACTCTCCCAAAACTATTACTCATAATTAAAACTTTGCAGTATGAAGGAAAAATTGATTCTCGCTTTAGATCAGGGTACAACTTCCTCTAGAGCTATTTTATTCAATCACAGCGGAGCTATCGAATATATCTCCCAGAAAAATTTTGAACAGATCTACCCTACTCCAGGCTGGGTAGAACATGATCCCAATGAAATATGGTCATCCCAAATATCGGTTGCCGCAGAAATTATTGCCAAAGCCGGAATTTCCGGACTGGAAGTAGCAGCCATCGGGATCACCAACCAACGTGAAACAACGGTCGTCTGGGATAAAGAAACAGGTGAGCCCATTTATAATGCTATTGTATGGCAGGACAGAAGGACTTCAAAATACTGTGACGAATTAAAAGAACAGGGCCACGCTGAAACGATCAAAGAAAAAACAGGGCTTGTTCTGGATGCTTACTTCTCCGCTACCAAATTAAAATGGATTCTGGACAACGTAAAAGGGGCCAGGGAAAAAGCAGCAGAAGGCAAGCTTTGTTTCGGAACGGTAGACACATGGCTTGTATGGAAACTTACCCGTGGAAAAATGTTCATCACCGATGTTTCCAATGCCAGCAGAACAATGCTTCTGAACATTCATACTTTAGAATGGGATCAGGATCTTCTGGATTTATTTGATATTCCAAGGTCTGTCCTTCCTGAAGTAAAGCAGAGCAGCGAAATCTACGGCGAAACAGCAACGACTTTATTTTCTACCAAAATTCCAATTGCAGGAATTGCAGGAGATCAGCAGGCTGCTTTATTCGGACAGATGTGCATCACTCCCGGAATGGTAAAGAACACCTACGGAACAGGATGTTTCTTATTGATGAATACAGGAACGGAAGCCGTTTCCTCTAAAAACAACCTGTTAACAACTGTTGCATGGAAGATCAATGGAGAAGTAAACTATGCCCTTGAAGGAAGTGTATTTGTAGGTGGCGCAGCCATACAGTGGCTGAGAGACGGACTGAAACTTATTCATACATCAGAAGAAGTAAATGATCTGGCAGCAAGCGTTGAAGATAACGGAGGTGTTTATTTTGTACCAGCCCTTACAGGATTGGGAGCACCGTATTGGGATCAGTATGCAAGAGGAACTATTGTAGGGGTAACCCGCGGAACAACCAATGGACATATCGCAAGAGCTACTTTGGAAGGAATAGCATTTCAGGTGTATGATATCGTAAAATCCATGGAAGCAGATTCAGGAAGACCAAGTCTGGAACTCAGAGTAGATGGAGGAGCTTCTGCAAGCGATCTTCTGATGCAAATCCAGTCTGACCTTTTCGGATTCAAGATCACAAGACCAAAAACACTTGAGACCACTGCTTTAGGAGCAGCCTATCTTGCCGGTTTGGCAGTAGGATATTGGAAGGACATCAATGAAATACAATCTCAATGGGTTGTAGACGAGGATTTCCATCCAAAAGTGGATAAAGAAAAAGCCGATAATATGATCCATTTCTGGAACAAAGCTGTGAAGCGTTCTCAAAGCTGGATCGAAGATTAAATCCTTAAATAAAAAAAACTACTCATGACCCCATTTACCGCAGAACTCGTAGGAACAATGCTTCTTATATTATTAGGCAACGGCGTTGTAGCAAATGTTGTCTTAAAGGATACTAAAGGAAATAATTCAGGATGGATTGTCATTACGACCGCCTGGGCACTGGCTGTTTTCGTAGGCGTCACGGTTGCCGGGCCAGCAAGTGGCGCCCATCTGAATCCAGCTGTAACGATAGGGCTGGCTGTTGCCGGAAAATTTTCATGGGACCTGGTTCCATCTTATATTGCCGCACAGCTGCTTGGTGGAATGCTTGGAGCCTTCCTTGTCTGGCTCTTTAACAAAGACCATTTCGCAATTACAGAAGATGAAGGGGCAAAACTGGCATGTTTCAGTACCGGACCCGCGATCAGGAATACTTTTTCAAATCTGATCAGTGAGATCATCGGGACTTTTGTCCTGGTATTTGTCATCTTTCATTTTTCAGATCCCAGTATTTCGCTGAATGCAGATCCAACCGCTAAAGTAGGTCTTGGTTCCGTTGGAGCACTTCCTGTAACCTTACTGGTTTGGGCCATTGGTTTATCTTTAGGCGGAACCACCGGATATGCCATCAATCCGGCCAGAGATCTAGCCCCTAGAATCATGCATGCTATACTTCCTGTAAAAGGCAGCAGCGACTGGGGATATGCCTGGATTCCAGTTGTAGGACCTATCCTGGGCTGTATTATTGCAGCTATTCTCTATGGAATAATACATTAAAAAATACGCGATGAAAATTTTAAAAATTGCATGCCTGATCATTTTAGGCACAGGAAAACTATTCTCTCAGGAGAACGAGGGAACTCCAAAGAGCAACAGATTGGATTTTACTGCAAATATTCAAAATAACCACTTGTGGAGAGGATTGATTATTACAGACAAACCCGTAGTGATGGGAAATCTATCTTACGCTTTAGATTCTGAAAAAAAATGGAAGGTTGGGGTCTGGGGCGCTTCGGCATTAGCTGATGACAAAGATGGTACTCATTATAAGGAGATCAATTATTACATTCAATACGCTCATAACCGTTTTTATATTGGACTATGGGATCTATATAACTCAAGAAATATTAATACTGCCGTTGCTGCAGACGATATTTTCAGTTATTCACAGAGAAGAACAGCTCATATTATTGATCTGAGGACCAATTATACTTTCGGACCTTCTTTCCCAATTAATATTGAAGCAGATATTATGTTGTATGGTGGGGCGAATGCAGGAGAAGTCGTTTTAGAGAATGACGGAAGCTATAAAAAGAACAAATATTCTACCTATATTCAGGCCAGTTATCCGGTGATTGCCGGAGAGAAGGTTAACCTGGATGCTTTTGTGGGTGCCGGATTTGCTCTGAACGACCGATATTTTCTTTATGGAAATGGTAAAAACAGCTTTGATATTGTCAACGTTGGTGTAAAAGCTGGTAAAACTGTCAAAATTACGGAGCATTACAGCCTTCCGGTTTCTATGATGGCGATGTGGAATCCTTCCAATAAATATGCAAGAATTCAGCTGGCTGCAACTGTTTTCTAATCTGAATTATAACCCAATTACATACAGACCACTCCACTTCGGAGTGGTTTTTCTGATTTTGTACTGATTGAAAGATTAACCACAAAAGTTTTTATGTTAATCTTGAGTATTCCTAATTTCAAATAAATTTCCAATAACATAAGCTGATATCTGAATATTTTTTAAAACATTAAGATTAATAAGGAGATAAGGGAAATTAAGAAAAAATCAAATGATTTTTTTTCAGCTACAATTCCTAAAGCGAAGCTCACCTTAATATTCTTAAAAACTTAATGAAGCTTAATGGTTTAAGTATTCACAAATATCATCAGGTCCTCATTAACCATAAAAGTTTAATGTATTTATACACTTAAGGACACTTTAGTCGTAAAAGTTTTTAACCTGCTGAAATAGTGAGCTCAAATAAACAGAAAATCAAAGATTTTCATAAAACTTAAGTGTACTTTATATGTACAATGTATGTAACTTTAAAATAACTAAAGTGTTAAAAAACTTTTGTGACTTTTGTGGTTGATAAAGTCTAACAGTAATTACCTGAAACAAGCAATCACCGGGTTTTTACGGTTTAGTTTCTGGTTAAATATCTTTACTTTTGAAAAAAAATATATGAAAAAGATTTTCAGCTTAGTGATCTTATGCATCAGTGTTTTATCTTTTGCGCAGACGAAAGCACCTTTTGTTGGCCACAGAAGTTTCGACATTATTGAAGGATTCAGTGGATCCGGAACACCCCATTACTATCTGGATGTAAAGAAAAATGGCGATGTCTACTTTGGGTTTGTTCAGGTTAATCAGGCGGACAGAACTGAAACTACCGAAGAAGTGAATGCAGGAAAATACAATCCAAAAGTAATGAAAGTAGATTTTAAAAAATATGGTGAAAACTTTTTTGTAAAATTTGATAAGGATAACATTTACCTTACAGACAAAGAAGGAAACATCCAGAAATCTGAGGACTGCTGTTCATCAATGGAAAGCGCTACCAATGACACCTGTACCTGCGAAAGCAAACTGTATAAGGAATGAAAATATTAAAGTTTCTTTTCATCCTGCTTCTTGTAGTTTCATGTGATGGGAAAGAGAGTCACCCCTATACTTTTTACTACTGGAAAACTCAGCTTAAACTTGATCAGGATGAGAAAAAAGCATTGGATCAGGCTACAGTTCCATATGTATACACAAGATTTTTCGATATAGACAAATCCGCCGGAAAATTTCAGCCGGTTGCTGTTATTACCAAGGACAACAGTTTCCAGACAGACAAACAAATTGTACCCACTGTATTTATCACAAATCAGTCCATGTACCGTATCTCAGCAGAAGAGATCAGGTTTCTAGCGAAAAACATTCATGATCTGGTTCAAAAGAAAGCTCAGGAATATCATTTAAAAATAAATAATGAAATTCAGATCGACTGTGACTGGACGGCCGGAACAAGAAATGATTATTTTAAATTTTTAAAGGAACTGAAAAGAGTTTCCGGAAAAGAGATCACCTGTACGCTTCGCCTTCATCAGGTCAAAAATAAAAGCCAAACCGGAATTCCACCTGTAGAAAAGGTTTACCTCATGTGCTACTCTACTTCTTCACCTCTGGAAAACTCCGGTAAGAATTCTATTCTGGATGTAACGATTTTAAAAAGCTACCTTTCCAAACTGGACGATTATCCCGTTAAAAAAATTGAGGTAGCATTACCGATCTACTCCTGGGGAATTGTTACCAATCACCTTGAAAAGCATAAACTGATTAATGCCTTGTCCCGAAAAGATCTGGAAAATCCTTCATTTAAAAAGATCTCTGACCATGAGGTTGAAATTATGAAAGACGGTTTCTATTTCGGAAGTTTCCTAAGTAAAGGCTTCAGGATAAAGGTGGAAGAAATATCAGAAGAACAGCTGGAAGAGGTCGTTCATTTCCTGGAGAAAAAAATACCTGATTTTAATGTAATTTATTATCAATTAGATAGTAAATTTGTAAGTAACCGAAAATTTTAAAGTTTTTATCACCTGCTGATTCAGCGGATTATGAAGATTGAATATCATGCCGAAATTGAATTGTAAAAATAAAAAACACCCATCAACTATATGAAAAAGTATATTCTTTCACTGGCGGTCCTATCGCTTTTTTATACAAAATCTGACGCCTGCGCGTGGTCAGACCCCGATTATGAATATTTCAACCTGTTTACGCAGAGTATCATCAAGGATAAGTCTTACCTTCCTTTCCTGCTCACGTATTCAAACAGGTTCTATGGTGATTATAAAAACATGACGATTCCTGATGACAATATTGAGACGTGGAAGAAATTCTTCAACAACCAGCTCAACTATGCAGAAACAGAGAATCTGGTGTACAAAATAAGCATGAATGACCTTAATGCTTTAAAAAATGGAACACCTACCAACCCACTGTTACAGAAACTGGGTACGGGATTCTACCAAAAGTATAAAGAAGGTATTGATTATTTAATTGAAGCCAAATATCTGGAACCGTACATGAGCATTAACTATGTTGAAAGTCCGGACTCGTTTTACAGCAATGGCCCTTCTAAAAACCAAAATGCGACTTCTATTGATTACGCAAAAACGGTTAATGCCCTTACCTCTTTATATAATGCAACCAGAAATCCTGAAATCAAACAGCGTTACGGGTATCAACTGGTCCGTTTCAATCATTATACGAGAAATTATGATGCCGCACTGGAAGCTTTCAAAACGTATATAGAACCGATCAAGCAGAAAGGGACAGTCTATTTTATGGCCCTTGATCAGCTTGCGGGTGCACAGCGAGGAAAAGAAATGAACAGCGATGCGAACTGGAACTTCTTCCAGGTTTTCATGAACAGCAAAGACCGTAAGGAATCTGCTTTTGTGTCGATGAAACTTTCGGATACGGCTTCTTTCAGTAATATTATGAAAAGAGCAGGGACCAATGATGAAAAGAATATGGCATATTTCCTTTTAGGTTATGAGGGTTTTACAGATCCTATTCCCCTTATGGAAAAAATGTACGACATCAATCCGGATTCTGAGATTCTGAAAGTAATGGCAGTAAGAAGCATCAATGAACTGGAAAGAAGCTATCTGCCAATCTATTATTATACATCGGATGCAACAGACAGTCCCAATGTAATAAGAGGGAATGCAGATGACCATAATAAAGCTTCTGCAGATAAAAAATCTGAACCTGTGGAAGTAAAGAAAGAAGAAAAGCTTTCGTTCTGGCAGAAGATCGTAAGATTTTTCAAAAACCTTTTCGGAGGTTCAAAATCTGGCAGTGCGGATGGCGCTAAAAATGATCAGAGCGATGATGATCTGTTGAACAATCCTGACAGAATTCCTTTCTACACCAAATCCGGTTACGGCTATGATGAGAAAACAAAAGATTATCTGGACAGTCTGGAAAAATTCACACAGAAAACCAAAAAAGTATCTAAGGATGAATACTGGCAAATCGCAGACGCCTATCTAAAGTTTTTGAAAAAAGATTACAAGGGTAGTTCGGAGATTCTTGAAGATATCAAAACAACGAATCCGGAATACCTTGAAGAGATAAAAAGAATGAAAGTTCTGAATGATATCGTTTCTCATCCTAAGATCGATGCTGAATTCGAAGATCATCTAATGAAAGACTATGCTGATTATTTTGTAAAAAAAGAAGTAAAAAAGGACAGTACTGCTGTTTCTGATTATGATTATTATGGTGAGACTCCATCTACGGCAGACTTCCTTAAAGATGTTCTTGCCAATCGTTACTTCTTACAAGGTGAAGATGGAAAATCATTCCTGATGAGTAATAAGCTTTCTGACCTTCAGTACAATCCGAATTCAAGTTTGGTGAAAAGTGTAGAAGATTTTTATAAAAAGCCTAATAAGACTCAGTTTGAACAGCAGATCATCGCTAAGAATATGGATAATGTAGGAAACATCGATGCTTTCTTCAGTACCATCTACGGAGACAGAGCGATGAAGCAGGCAGACTTTGAAAAGGCTAAATCTTATTATGAAAAAGCTCAGGGCTTTGCAGGAATTCCAAGAATGAATTATGACTGGACGGATAAGGGTGAAAAAATCACTCCAAGACAATATGCAGCGGATGAATATAACGGATTTAAAGCTATTTCCAATCTTGTTTTCGGACATAATGTATGGGAAAGTTTCGGAAGTTCGGCCACTGAAAGTATGGCGGCTGAAGACTACTCAGGATTTCCTTTCATTAAAAGCAGCATGAATAAACTGGAACTGGCGGATGCCTTGATCCAGCTAAAAAAAATTAGCAACGGAACGGATGAAAAGGCGGCTAAAGCCAGTCAGCTTATCGGAAACTTACTGTACAATACTTCCAGCTTAGGATATTACCGTCAGTTGTTCGTGATGGATATCGACAACAGCAACGGAGGAAAGTATGATTTCTGGAATACAGACCGAAAGAATCCTTACAAGTATTATTATAAGAATTTCCTTTATACCACTTATATTGAACCGGATAATTTTGACCTTGCAATCAACTATTATCAAAAGACGCTTAAACTTTCGAAAGACAAGGAGCAGAGAGCAAGGGTTCTATTCCAGATGGCCAGTGCAGAGCAAGGAAAGTATTATCAGTATGAGGCGAAAAATGTAAAGACGATTGACTATTCAGATCCTAAATATTCTGAAAAAGAACAGGCGCATCAAACGGAACTCGACCATATCAAAAACGAGAAATACAGAACTTATTTTGCCCAATTGAAATCCCAGTATGCCGATACGGAAACAATGAAAGGGCTGTCAGGAAGCTGCAGTTATTTCGGATATTTCCTGAAAAGATAGTTTTTAACACTTATATAAAAAATAAAAAAAGGGGTCATTACGATCCCTTTTTTGGTTGCTGGTTCTGAAGCCATTCTTCATGCTTTCTTTTAAAAACATCATGCTTGTAATTCTGATTTCTCTGAGCCGAGTCGATAGAGTGCGAGGTATGGATATCATTATCTTCTTCTGCAAAATCAGCCAGCTTTTCATAATAGCAGTGAAGCTGATCAAGTTCTTTTTCGGTAAGATCTTCGATGTCAACAATTCTGTTGCTGGCTTTTTCATTGGCAGCGATCAGCTCATTCAGTTTAATCTGTATCGCTTTTGAATCCTTATTCTGTGCTTTCTGAATCAGGAAAACCATCAGGAAAGTAATGATGGTGGTTCCGGTGTTGATCACGAGCTGCCAGGTTTCGGAATAGTTAAAAAAAGGTCCTGAAGCTGCCCATAGCACCACTACAAGTACAGCCCCGATAAATGCGTAGGAACTTCCCGTAAATTTAGTGGCCCAGTCAGAAAATTTCTCAAAAAGATTATTATTTTGATGGCTCATGATATCAATTATTTTAATGAATAAATTTATAGAATTAACTTGAATCGGAAGGAAAGAAAGTTGGGAAACGGAGGAAAGAATGAAAAATGTTTCGACTGGAATTGATTCAGCTTTATTTTTAATCTTATGAGTACCTAAATAGATCTCAGTGGTATTAAAAAAAACATTAAGACAGAAGGACTGCCTTAATGTTTTCTAATTAAAATTTGATATGAATGAATGTTTATTATTTTCTCCTGAAGGTTATTTCTTCAGATTGATCAGCCGTTTTTGCACTGATTGAAGACAAATCTTTTCCGAAGTGAATCTTTTTTATGCCGGGCATTCCATTATTCCAGGTATTTTGAGGCCAGCTATTCCACTGGTATGGATTATGGACCGTATTATACTTCATTGCCTCATTGGCAGCCTTTAATTCTTCTTCTGAAAGTTCTGTATCGGAAGAACAGGCTCCTGTAGCTATTCCAAAAACCATAGCATAGAATATTATTTTGATGCTTTTCATAATGAATAATTTAACTGATTAAAATTTATAATTCACCTGTACGGCAAAGTTTCTCGGTTGAATCTGATCGATGTAGCCTCCTCTGAAATAAGAGCTGTACCCTACTGAATCGAAGATGTTATTCATAAATACTCTTAATCCCATCCCGTTTTTAAGGGTGTATCCCACCTGAGCATCAAGTGTCGTATATTCCGGCATATCAAAAGGCTTGTCTCCTGCTTTTACGCTATTAAGATGAGCAGCTGTAAATGTTTTCTGAGTCCATTCATCAACCGGTCTTTTTCCAACATAATAGATTCCGGCTCCTACATCAAGACCTGTTAAAGTTCCTGTAATAAATTTGTAATTTAACCATCCATTTGCGGTATGCCTTGGAGCATTCATTGGCGCAGAACCATTCATATAAGCAGGACTCTCCTGATACTGAGCATCCAGATATGCCCATCCTGACATGATCTGAAGGTTTGGTAAAATTCTTCCGATAAGCTCTACCTCCATTCCTTTTCTTCTCAGGTTACCGGCAAGTCCGTAAAGAATATTATTGTTGTTATCTTTTATGGGCTGATAATTTTTATCCAGAATCTGGAATGACAGGTTATCTGTATTAATATCAAATAAGGTAACATTGAATCTCAAACGTTCATTAAACCAGTCAGATTTAATACCGGCTTCCCACTGCTTGGTGTGCGATGCTCCAACCAGTCCTCCCGCCTGAAGAATATTATTCGAAGCTCTTAAAGAGGTCGTCGTCGTATACGATCCGAAAACATTGATATTCTGAATCGGTGAAACGATCAATCCAAAAGATGGATTCCATGTGTCTACCGTTTCATTCGCAGATCCATTCAGTCTGCTGTATCTTAGTCCCAAATGGGCTTTCAGGTATTTTCCGATTGACATTACATCCTGCGCCATAGCACCGATGCTTGGAGTCAGGACAGGATTTGATCGTCCCAGGTTTTTATAAATGACGTTCGTTGGAATTTGATTGGGTATTGTTCCGTTCACAACATCGAAAATATCCAGAGGATTGGCATTATATGTTATCGTTCCGATTTTTGTTGGGCGGGCAGTAATTAAGTTTTCAGGCGCAATGGAATTTTTATATGCCTCATAGGTCACAGTAGATGTTTCCGTTTCTCTCCAGTCAAACCCAACCTGGAAGGTATGATTGATGAAACCTGTTTTTATCTGCTCACCAATGAAATCTAACTGCAATACTTTATTGATATCTTCTCCCTGGGACTTCCCGATGGTATGCTGTCTGATATTATAATTCGTTTCTCCGGTAGGCAATGATATGGAAGAAGCCTCACTGTCTGAACTGCTTGTAGAGTTAATAAAAGCAGCTCTTACCTTTAATTTATCATTAAGTTTACGCACTACTGTAGTGGCGAAGTTAAATGTTTCTGTTTTTGAATAATCAGAAGTATATCCTAAAAATTTACCTTTTGGCATATGGTATAATGATTCTACATCACCAGGCGCGGTATTAATAGTTCCTCTGTCTGGAGTACGGTTATCATGAAGATAATCCATCTCCACATTGATGTCTGTTTTATCATCCGGACGGTACGTTATGGATGGATTTATGTAGATTCTCTCCCCTTCCACATGGCTTCTGAAAGAATTGTTTTTCTGATAAGCCCCATTGAATCTTACCGCTACTTTTCCCTGAGAGTCCAGGACTCTCTGAAAATCTACAGTGGGTCTGTAAAAGTCCCAGCTCCCGTAACGGAATCCTACACTGGTCTGATCAATAAACTGTGGTCTTTTGGTCACAACATTAATGACTCCTCCTGCAGAACCCAAACCATTTCCGATCCCCTGGCTTACAGCCGCTGATCCTTTTATTACCTGGATACTTTCAACGCCCTGCATATCTGTGATCATCCCTGCAGTACGGAAATCCGAATCCATCTGAACGCCATTTTTCAATACAGGTACTCCACGGTACCCTCTGATTGACATACTTTCACTTCCTCCTCCATAGCTGGAGAACAAAGTAACGCCGGGTACATTTTTGGCAACGTCTGTAACGGTAAGACCTCCCAGCTCTTCGATGGCTTTATGCGAAATTACCGAAATACTCTGAATCTGGTCCCTGGTTTTCAAAGGAAGCCTTGTAATGGCTTCTAAGCCTACCGGCTGTTTCTTTTTTTCACCAAATAATTCTACTTCATCAATCTCTTTTGATTTTTTAATAGAATCGTTTACTTGCTGTGCGTTTACAAAAACCCCACCTAATACAAGCAAAGAAAAGGATACTACTTTATTCATCTGATTATTTTTTGCAAAATTATTATTTTTATTGATTCTAAATAAATAAACAAAGGTGACATATCTCACCTCCGAATGACTCATCATTATCAGATTATAAATGAACTTTCAGATGTTATAGAGATCCCTTAATGACACCGGAGCATCTTTAAAGGTCCCGGGAAAAAGTGGACTTATCTGTAGAAAAGGCGAAATGGTAAAAAGACAGAATATCCAGTATTAAAATATTTTATACGCTAATTTACCAATCGTAGATCAGCTTTATTACCATGATTTATAGACAAAAAAATCCGGCCCTTTTCAGGGCCGGATTCTATAATCATTGCAAAGTATGCAATTATCACACTTTAATTTCAACGTCTACACCGCTTGGTAACTCTAATTTCATTAGAGCATCAACAGTTTTAGAAGAAGAAGAGTAGATATCCATCAATCTCTTGTGAGCAGAAAGTTGGAACTGTTCTCTAGCTTTCTTATTTACGTGCGGAGATCTCAACACAGTGAAGATTCTCTTATTTGTAGGCAATGGAATTGGTCCGTTTACAACAGCACCAGTAGCCTTTACCGTTTTTACGATTTTCTCAGCAGACTTGTCTACCAAGTTATAATCGTAAGATTTTAGTTTTATTCTGATTCTTTGTGACATTTTTCTAATTTAAAAAATTAACCTTTTGCTTTAGCAATGATATCTTCAGCAACGTTTTGTGGAGTTGCTTGGTACTTCTCTAATTCCATAGAAGAAGTAGCTCTTCCTGATGAAAGTGTTCTTAGAGTCGTTACATATCCAAACATTTCAGAAAGTGGAACTGAACCTTTGATAACAACAGCACCGTTCTTTTCTTCCTGTCCACTGATCGTACCTCTTCTTTTGTTAAGGTCACCAATGATGTTACCCATATATTCTTCCGGAGTTACAACTTCCAGTTTCATAATAGGCTCCATAATTACTGGCTTAGCAGCACGTCCCGCTTCTTTAAATCCTAATTTAGCTGCCATTTCGAAAGAAAGTGCATCAGAATCCACTGCGTGGAAAGATCCGTCTTTAAGAATAACTTTAATACCTTCAACTTCGAAACCAGCCAAAGGACCGTTCTTCATTGCAGCTTTAAAGCCTTTTTCAATTGCAGGAACAAATTCTCTAGGAACGTTACCACCTTTGATCTCATTGATGAATTCTAAACCAATTTTACCTTCGTCAGCTGGTCCTAGTTCAAATACAATATCAGCAAATTTACCTTTACCACCAGATTGTTTTTTGTAAACTTCTCTGTGTTGAGCAACTCTTGTAAGATTTTCTTTGTATTCTACCTGAGGTTGACCTTGGTTAACTTCTACTTTGAATTCTCTTCTCATACGATCTACAAGAATGTCAAGGTGAAGTTCACCCATTCCTGAGATAATCGTTTGACCAGAAGCTTCGTCAGTTTTAACCTGGAAAGTAGGATCTTCTTCAGCTAATTTAGCTAGAGCGTTACCCATTTTATCCTGGTCTGCCTTAGTTTTAGGTTCAACAGCGATACCAATTACCGGATCAGGGAAAACCATCGATTCAAGAACGATTGGGTGTTTCTCATCACACATTGTATCACCAGTTTTGATAGATTTAAAACCTACAGCTGCACCAATATCTCCTGCTTCAATATATTCTACAGGATTTTGCTTATTAGCGTGCATCTGATAGATTCTAGAGATTCTTTCTTTATCACCTGAACGGGTGTTCAAGATATAAGAACCTGCATCTAGTCTTCCAGAGTATGCTCTGAAGAATGCTAATCTTCCCACGAATGGGTCAGTAGCAATCTTAAATGCTAAAGCCGCGAAAGGCTCGTTTACGTCTGGTTTTCTTGTAATATCAAGATCTGTTCTAGGATCAGTACCTTTGATATCGTCTTTATCCAATGGAGAAGGCAAGTATTTACATACTGCATCCAACATAAACTGTACTCCTTTATTCTTAAATGAAGAACCACAAGTCATTGGGATAATAGAAAGATCAATAGTAGCTTTTCTTAGCGCTTCGTTGATTTCTTCTTCAGAGATTGAATCCGGATCTTCGAAGAATTTCTCCATCAAAGTCTCATCGTAATCAGCTACAGCTTCTACTAATTTCTCTCTGTATTCGTGAACTTCAGCCTTCATGTCTTCAGGAATTGGCACTACTTCGAAAGTAGCTCCTTGTCCTGCTTCATCCCAGATGATCGCTCTGTTTTTAATTAAGTCAACAACACCTTTGAAATCTTCTTCAGCACCGATTGGTAAAACGATTGGAACTGCGTTTGATCCTAACATCGTCTTAACCTGGTTTACCACGTTAAGGAAGTCAGCACCTTGTCTGTCCATTTTGTTTACGAATCCCATTCTTGCTACTTTATAGTTGTCAGCAAGTCTCCAGTTTGTTTCAGACTGAGGCTCTACTCCATCTACTGCAGAGAATAAGAATACCAAACCATCCAATACTCTTAGAGATCTGTTTACTTCTACTGTGAAGTCAACGTGTCCAGGTGTATCGATGATGTTGAAGTGGTAAGGCTTACTTTCAGGTAAGATTTTACCTTGATCTGTTGGAAAATTCCAAGAACAAGTTGTTGCAGCAGAAGTAATTGTAATACCTCTTTCTGCTTCCTGCTCCATCCAGTCCATTGTAGAAGCACCATCGTGAACTTCTCCAATTTTATGGTTAACACCAGTATAGAATAAGATTCTTTCTGTAGTGGTAGTTTTTCCCGCATCAATGTGGGCAGCAATACCAATATTTCTTGTAAATTTAAGATCTCTACTCATTTCTAATTAGAATTTAAAGTGTGAGAAAGCTTTGTTAGCTTCCGCCATTTTGTGAGTATCAGATTTCTTTTTGTAAGCAGCACCTTCTTCTCTAGAAGCAGCTACTACTTCGTTAGCTAATTTCAAAGCCATTGACTTATCATTTCTCTTTTTAGAGTAAAGAATTAACCATTTCATTGCCATAGAAATTTTTCTATCAGCTCTGATTGGCATAGGAATCTGGAAGTTAGCTCCACCTACTCTTCTAGAACGTACTTCTACGTGAGGCATAACGTTAGTTAATGCATCTTTCCAGATTTCAAGGGCAGTTTTCTCAGTTTCTCCTTTTTTAGCTTCTACAAGCTCTAAAGCATCATAGAATATTTTGAATGCGATAGACTTCTTACCGTCTTGCATTAAATTGTTTACAAATCTTGTTACCAATTGATCATTAAATTTCGGATCTGGTAACAACGGTCTTTTTTTCGCTTTTGTCTTTCTCATTGTTTCTGTACCTTATTTAATGATTATTTTTTCTTTCCTTTAGCTGGTGCAGCTGCTGCCTGACCTGGTTTTGGTCTCTTAGCTCCGTACTTAGATCTTCTCTGCGTTCTTCCACTAACACCTGCAGTGTCTAATGCTCCTCTTACGATATGATAACGTACTCCCGGTAGGTCTTTCACCCTTCCGCCGCGTACCAATACTATCGAGTGCTCTTGAAGATTATGTCCTTCGCCCGGGATGTAGGCGTTGACTTCCTTCCCGTTAGAAAGTCTTACCCTTGCAACTTTTCTAAGTGCAGAGTTAGGTTTCTTAGGAGTGGTAGTATATACTCTCGTACATACACCTCGTCTTTGTGGACAAGAATCAAGGGCAGCCGATTTACTCTTCTTGGTGAGTGCGACTCTTCCTTTTCTTACTAATTGTTGAATAGTAGGCATTTAATTGCTTTTTATTTTAGGGTGCAAAAATAGGAATATTTTTTCAATCTACAAAACTTATATAAAAATTAAAATCAAACACTTACACGAAAAAAACCTTGTCCTTTAGTAGTCAAATCGCAGACCGCTGATGTATATTGAGAAAATGCAAAAGAAGGTCGTCATTTTTCCTTACTAACTCTCTATTAAATAATTGTAAAATTTATTTCATTATTTTAACCTTGACATTTTTACTCCATTCAAAGTTTTTTACATTTTGTTTCAGGGAATTATGGATATTTAGCTCTGGAAAATAGATATTATCATATACTCTCACCAAGACCTTCGATTATACCTTAATATATGGATCATTAATAATTACCATAAATAAGATAATCCCCATACTTCCAAACTATTTTTAAAAATTTTCTTATAGTTATCTTCTATTGACATTAAAAGCTTTTCGGCACAATATTTTCTAAATTTGTTAGTATAAAAAATAAACGTATGAAAAATGCAAGCATTATCGGCCTGAAAGAAGCCGACTGTAAAAACATTTCTGAAAAGCTTAATATACTTTTAGCCAACTATTCAGTATTCTATCAGAACACAAGAGGTTCACACTGGAATATTAAAGGAGAACAGTTCTTTACGCTTCACCCGAAGTTCGAAGAATTGTACAACAGCCTGGTCCTAAAGATCGACGAGATTGCGGAAAGAATATTAACATTAGGCGCGACTCCTGCCCACAACTATTCAGACTACCTGAAAGTATCCACTATTAAAGAAAGCAAAGAAGTAACAGATGCCACTAAAAGTGTTGAACTTATTTTGAACTCTTTCAAAGTAGTGATCGATTTACAGAGAGAACTTCTTGACATTACAGATGCAGCAGGAGATGAGGGAACCAATTCCCAGATGAGCGACTACATTACAGAACAGGAAAAAGAAGTATGGATGTACAATTCTTATTTAGGGAAGTAACCTGCAAAAATCAACTGATAAATAAAAAAATCGCCTTACATTTAGGCGGTTTTTATTTTAAATACCTATATTTGCGTTAAAATTACACATATTATGTACGACGTTCGATTAAACTCCATCTTAGATAACGATTTCTATAAAATAACCATGCAGAACGCAGTGGTAAAATTATTCCCAAGTTCTATTGTAAAATATGAATTCATCAATAGAGGAAAACATCAGTTTCCGGAAGGCTTTGATGCAGCTTTAAAAGAAGCAGTCAACAAAATGGCAGAACTGAAGCTTACCAAAGATGAAAAGAAATTCATGGCAAGAACCTGCCCTTATATAGATCTGCCCTACCTTGATTTTCTGGAAGGATACCATTACGATCCATCTGAAGTGAAAATTCATCAGGAAGGCTCCGAACTTTCTGTAACCGTTGAAGGACTTTGGTACAGAACGATCCTTTGGGAAGTGCCACTACTGGCTTTAATCAGTGAACTTCATTACGAAATGAACCATATGGAAAGAGATTCCAATGATATCGTGATGAACAGAACTCTTGAAAAAGCAGATTCGCTGGCAAGACTTGGAGTGAATTTCGCAGAATTCGGGACCAGAAGAAGACATTCCTATAAAGTACAGAATCTGGTCATGGAAGCTTTAACGCAAAACAAACCCTCCACTTTCATCGGAAGTTCCAATGTTCATTTTGCGATGAAGTACGGAGTAAAACCCATCGGTACGCATGCTCACGAATGGTTTATGTTCCACGCAGCAGAATACGGATTCAAAATGGCGAACGAGCTGGCTCTGGAACACTGGGTAGATGTATACAGAGGTGATCTTGGAGTTGCTCTTTCAGACACTTATACTACGGATGTTTTCTTTCAGCAGTTTGATAAGAAGTTCGCCAAACTGTTTGACGGCGTTCGTCACGATAGTGGTGATCCACTGGAATTCGCAGACAAAACAATCGCGCATTACCAAAACAACGGAATCAATCCTTTATTTAAATACATCATCTTCTCCGATGCCCTGAATCTGGAAAAAGTAGAGGAAATCACCAATTACTGCAGAGGAAAAATTGGAGTATCATTTGGAATCGGGACCAATCTCACCAATGATGTAGGTTTAAAACCCATGAATATCGTTATGAAACTGATCGGTGTACAAGCCCCAAACAAAGAGTGGATTCCAACGGTAAAACTTTCCGACGAACACGGAAAATATACCGGTGACCCAAAAATGATTGAACTGGCTAAAGAATTCTTGAGAATAAAAGATTAAATTAGACCTTAGATATCAGACATGAGATCATAGACTAATAATTAAATCATTGCTATGAAATTAAAAATTTATTTATCCCTTACCGTTTTGTTAGCCACTTTAACTTTCGCCCAGGAAAAGAAAAAAGAAAAGGCAAAATTCAATCAGGAACTTGCAACTTCTCTTGGTGCTGACCAATATGGTATGAAAGCCTACACAATTGTGATGCTTACCACAGGAAGTACAAAAGTTGAAGATAAAACCAAAATGGGTGAACTGATGAAAGGCCATATGACCAATATCGGAAAGCTGGCTGATGAAGGGAAAATTGTGGTAGCTGGACCTTTTTTAGAAAAAAATAAAGAAAATTACCGAGGTATGTTTATTTTCAATACAAAATCTAAGGAAGAAGCTGAACAATGGGTAAAAACCGATCCTGCCGTACAAGCTGGTGTTTTCAGTTATGAAATCTTTCCCTGGTATGGATCTGCTGCCTTGCCTTTATATTTGAAACATCACGAAGAAATATCTAAAGAGAATCCATAGAAATGGGCATACTTTCAAATATAGTCTGGGCGTTTAAAGGTAATCATCACAATAGCATTGATGATTTTAATAAAGAAATCAACCACTACCAAACCCTTATTTTAAAAGAAAAGGCAAGTTGGGACGCTGATCAAATGGTGATCACTGTTCCTGAGATAAATGTTTGCTATGAAGCCTGGATCAAAGGGAAAGAAGATATCGCGGCCAACGAAACATTATTGGGTGATGAAAATGATGTATTTGACGAAGACAATAGCGACCATGGTATGTTTCAGGTTGAGTTTTGTGCAAGGCTGAAAGCCAGCAACGGAGCCTACTTCACTGCTCTGGATCTGCTCTTTCAGTTAGAAAACCAAGTGGCTAATAAAGATCTTGGTGATCATATATTCTTTGAAGGCCTCACGGCCAACGACACCGAATCGCTAAAGAATGAAACACCACTTTACTCAATGTACTTAGGAAGCTAATTTAATTTTTTTTACAATACCCTGATAAATACACCATTAATACAACTTATATGAAACTTCAAGATAAAAAGCCAGCCTTACTTTTAATTGACATTCAAAAAGGATTTCTTGATGAAAAATATTGGGGTGGAAACAGAAATAACAAAACAGCAGAACAGATCAGTGGAAAACTATTAGAAAAATGGAGAGAGCTTAACCTACCTGTATTCCACATCAGACACAGCTCGTTAAATCCTGATTCAAAACTGCATGAGACCCATACCGGCTTCGAATTTAACGATTATGTACTTCCAAAAAACAATGAGCCCGTCATTACAAAAAATGTAAATAGCGCTTTTATAGGAACAGATTTAAAAGAACAGCTCGATCAGCAGGATATCAATACTTTAGTGATTATTGGAATAACAACCAATCATTGTGTTTCTACAACCACCAGAATGGCTGGAAATTACGGATACGAAACCTACGTAATTTCAGACGCCACAGCTACTTTCGACAGAATAGGAATACATGGAGAAAAATATGATTCAGAATTAATACACCTGACCAGTCTTGCCAATTTAAATGATGAATTTGCAACTGTATGGACCTCGGAAAAACTATTCAATGAATTATAAAAAACTGATAGCATGCCAATAGCTATCTGTCCCGAAAAAACTGAATAAAACTTAAATAAATCACTATGATGTTACATAGTGATTTATTTTTTTACTATCTTAGACGTTCATTTTCAAAACTATACAAATTAAAACCATCAAAAAAAATTAATTCCATGAAAAAAACGAACCTATCAAAACTTTCAAGAACAGAACTGAAAGATGTATTCGGCGGGTATTTATATCCGGCACCATGTCCCGGAGGATGCCCTGGTGAAGGCATGATCAGATGTCCTGACGGCTCCACCACGATGACTAATTTTATATGCATGGGGAACAGATGCGAACCGGCCGCCATGTGCAAACCATTGGTTCTTGAACCTTTTCCAGATCCGATTATCATCACTCCATAATCTGATCAACAAAAATAAAGTGAGCTTTCCGGCTCACTTTTTCATTATTAAAAAGATCACTTCTACTCGTTTTCAAAGCAATACACCACTGATCACTGGTTTTTATTATCTTTAAATAAACAAAAACCACCATGAAAACAATTGAAGAAGTTCTGCAAAAACTGGATGCAATCATCATTTGGTGCAAAGAAAACCAAAGCCCGGCCGGATATTTTGCTTGCACTTACCGCATTATGACCGCTCAGGTACTGAAAGGAATTCAGCAGAAAAAATTTGAGGATAATCCTAGAATGACACAGCTAGACATCGCTTTTGCACAAAGATATCTGGAAGCCTGGGAAAATTACAGCAAAGGAAAAAAATGCACCCAATCATGGTATACAGCTTTTGAAGCAACCAAAAATAAAAATCTTCTGATCCTGCAGCATATCTTCTTAGGAATGAATGCTCATATTAATCTGGATCTGGGAATTTCTGCCGCAACAGTGATGCCGTACCGTAAAATAAATCCGCTAAAAAAGGATTTTGAAAACATCAATACTGTTATCGCCTCCATCAACCAGCAAGTTCAGGATTCTCTGAATACAATCTGCTATCCGGTAGGTCTCATTGATAAAATTTCCAACGGAAAAGATAACGCCGTTCTGGATTTTGCTATTTCCAAAGCAAGAGAAACTTCCTGGACCACGGCAGTTATTGCATCCAATACCCCTAACTTTTTAAGAGAATCAGTCATTAATATTGTAGATTATGCGGCGGCAAAAGTGGCATCACAAATTTTAAATCCAAAGATATTGACTCCGGCTTTGACTAAAGAACTGAAAAAATGTGAGAGCAATGATATTGTGAAAAATATTGAAATTTTATCCGGAACAACAGTAGTTTAAACTCGATCTTACTTTATTAACCTGAGTTTGGAGATAGATTTAGAGATTAATGACTATCCTTTTCAAGGTTTTAAACCTTGAAAAGGATACTTCCTCTCAATACCTTCCCTCTTCCAACTTCAGGCTTCCAGTCTCTTATTTTAAACATAAATTAATTTTTCTTTTTGTAATTTTGAAACATGGAGATGACCTATTTAATTATTGGATGTATTGCCGGCGGAGTTCTTGGAGCCGTTATTTTATATTTTGCTTTAAAATCGTCTATGGTTTCAAGAAGTTCTTATGATGAACTGAATAATCTGCATATCAAAAATCATTCGGATCTGGAAAATCTTACCCTGAAAGTTCAGGAACTGAACCAGCAAATCAGTAGAGAAAAAGAGCAGAACCAGCTGCAAACCGATCTTCTGAATGACCTCAAAAATGAATACGCAAAAATCTCTGCCGAACACGCTTCTTTAAACTCCCAGTTTTCAGAACAGAAACAGCTTAATTTAAAACAGACTTCTCAAATCGAGAATCTGATATCCGAGAAGCAACATATTTTTGCCAAAAACTCTGAACTCTCTGCTAAAAATGAAAGTATGCAGCAGTCACTTGATACCCAGAAGGAGGAAATCACCAAAATTCAGGAAGAATCGAAACTGCAGTTTGAAAATCTGGCCAATAAAATTTTAGATGAAAAAACGGAGAAGTTTACTACTTTAAACCAAAGTAATTTAAAAAACATCCTTGAACCTTTCCAGGAAAAGATCACCGATCTGAAAAACAGAGTGAATGAAGCTTATGAAAAGGAAAATAAAGAACGCTTTTCTCTTGCGGAAAAGGTAAAAGAGCTTGCAGAACTGAATCAGCAGATCTCAGAAGATGCTAAAAAACTGACCCGGGCATTAAAAGGGGAAAGCAAAACACAAGGGAACTGGGGAGAAATGATCCTTGAAAGTATTCTTGAAAAATCCGGACTCGTAAAAGGGAGAGAATATTTCCTTGAACACGAACTTCGTGACGAAGATAATAAAGCCCTGTTCTCTGAATTTTCCGGCAAGAAAATGCGTCCGGATGCCGTGATAAAATATCCGGACGAAAGAAACGTAATCATTGATTCTAAAGTTTCTCTCACCGCATTCACGGAACTGGTGGATGAGACCGATCAGGATGTTTATGCTATGAAACTCAGCCAACATTTAGGTTCTATCAAAAATCACATTCTTCAGCTAAGTCAGAAAGCCTATGATGATTACGGGAAATCACTGGACTTCGTAATGATGTTCATTCCAAGTGAACCTGCTTATATTGCCGCGATGCAGGCAGACCAGAATCTTTGGAATTTTGCTTATGAGAGAAGAGTTTTACTTCTCAATCCCAGCAATCTGATTACTTCCCTGAAACTTATTGCAGATCTTTGGAAACGGGAATATCAGAACAAGAACTCTATGGAGATTGCCGATCGTGGGGCAAAACTGTATGATAAATTTGTAGGTTTTGTAGACAATCTAGAGAAAGTCGGCAAAAATCTTGATCAGGCCAAAAATGTTTACAATGATGCTTATAAGCAGCTTTCTACAGGAAATGACAATCTGGTCATCCAGACTCAGAAACTGAAATCTCTGGGCATCAAAAACAAAAAAGATTTACCACAGAGTCTTATTGACAACAGTGATTTCTTAGAAACAGAAAATTAATATGAAAAAGAACCACATTATCTTAATCCTCAGTATAGCTTTTTTCATAATTTCTTTGGCTTTACCGGCCGTTTTCACCAAAAAAGGCAGTGAAATGTACGGTTTATCCCTATTCCTGTTAGGGTGGACAGATCTCAGCGGAGACGGAACTTCATGGTTAGCTAATCCAATACTCTTTTTTTCATGGATTTTCATGTTGGTCAAACAGCCAAAAATTGCCGCTTTCCTGGGCTTACTTTCTGTAGCCGTAGCTTTTTATTATTTGACAGAAACTGAAATAACTGTAAATGAAGCCGGACACAAATCTTCTATTACATCGTATGGTTTAGGATACTATCTGTGGATCACAAGTTGTATTACGATGTTTATTGGCAGCTTAATTCTCTTAAGGTCTAAGCCATCAGCTCAAAACATTTCCAAAAATTAATTCAGAAAGAAAATTTCTCTTCGTAATCATTAGAACATCCCTTTTCATCAAAACTAAGCAGGCCTAATCACAAATTTTGCATAATTTTGCAGCATGTTGATAGAAAGCTTTCAAAACGAAAAAATAAAAAATGTCACCAAACTTTTGGCTGACAACAGGTTCCGTAAAAAATCAAAAGTTTTTGTTGTTGAAGGACAGCAGGAAAACGAAAGAGCTTTACAGTATGATTTTGAACCTGTAGAGTTTTTTGTATGTGAAAATATTTTTAAAGGAAAGCTTCCGGAAGGCAGAATCCATTATGTAAGCGAAAAAGTATACGAAAAAATAGCGTACAGAGGGAGTTCTGAGGGCATTATCGGAATCTATCAAACTAAAGAAAACCTTCTATCGTCATTTATTCCTAAAGAAAATTCTACCGTAATTATTGTCGAAGGTGTTGAAAAACCGGGTAATTTAGGTGCTATCTTGAGAAGCTGCGAAGCTTTTGGAGTAGATGCCTTGATTGTTGCAGACGGAAAAGCAGACTTTTATAATCCAAATGTAATACGCTCAAGTGTTGGATGTCTCTTTGGAATGGAAGTTTATGAGGCTGGAAATGAAGAAACCTTTGAATTTCTTCAGAAAAATAAGTTCAATATCTACACCACTCTTATGGATGAGACTGCGGAAGATATTTATAAAAGGGATTTCAGACAGCGCTCTGCTGTATTATTTGGAACTGAGCATTCTGGACTAAGTGATTTCTGGCTTGGAAAAGGAAAAAACACCTTGATTCCAATGGCAGGAAGTATTGATTCTTTAAATTTGAGCAATGCTGTGGCCATTACTTGCTATGAATCTTTAAAACAGAAGAAAGGATAGATTTGAAAAGAAGCTTGAAGTATGGAGAGGGATGTTGTTAATGTTCAAAAACAACTGTAAGCCATATCAAAGATCATTGAGAAATTAAAAGATTAACAGGAATATCCATCTTCAATCCTTATATCTTCCATCTTCTAAAATATAACGCATAAAAAAACCGTCTCACCAGGTGAAACGGTTCTTTTATTGTTAAGCTATTGCTAGAATTATTTCTTAGCAGCGTCTTTAACTTCTTTAGCAGCATCTTTAGCAGCACCTTTAGCAGCGTCAGCAGCACCTTTAGCAGCGTCAGCAGCAGCTTCAGTTGTAGCTTTAGCAGCATCAGCACCAGCAGCAGTTGTAGCA
The DNA here is from genome assembly GCF_025153485.1 of Chryseobacterium pyrolae. Classification (NCBI taxonomy): domain Bacteria; kingdom Pseudomonadati; phylum Bacteroidota; class Flavobacteriia; order Flavobacteriales; family Weeksellaceae; genus Chryseobacterium; species Chryseobacterium pyrolae. Next base: position 158,045 of record NZ_JANZQH010000004.1, on the reverse strand, counting down.
GCAGCAGCATCTTTAGTAGCGTCAACAGCAACGTTAGCAGCTGAATCAATTACTTTAGCAGCAGAATCAGAAACTACAGCAGCAGAATCAGCTACGTTAGCAGCAGCAGAATCAGTTGCTCCTTCAGTAGAAGTAGCTTCAGTTTTTTTACAAGCAACTAGAGAGATTGCAGCGATAGCAGCTACGAATAATGACTTTTTCATAATAAATTAAATTTAATTTTGTTAATATTGTTTTATATAAATTTTCTTCTGTTCTGTTATTTGAACAAGACAAAGGTAGACCAGATACAAAAGTTGTTTATGAAAAATAATTGTAATACCTTTGTAAAATAGTTTTACAAAAAAACAATACTGATAATCAACATTTTAATTATTTTATAAAAATTGACAGATTTAGATCTATTACATTTTGAGCAGCTAAAAAAGGATGTTCAGACAGAATTTTTAAAAGAATCCAGCTCTTCCCATGATGATATTTCAAAATGGAAGGGTATAGATATTATATATTTCCAGGAAGACCTTCGCAAAAAAGCAAAAGGTAACATCAGTGAAAAGTCATTTTACACCTATTTCAAAACTTCACCAGTCACCAAATTGCCGAGAATCGATATGCTCAATTTATTGAGTATCTATGCAGGATACGATTCATGGTATGACTTCAAAAAACAGCACCTTTTTGCAGGAGAATTGCTACAGGAAAATGAAGATCTTGAGGAGGAAGAAATCAAGGAATTGGAGAAAACGGTATCAGCAGCGCTTGATTTGCCTAAAACTGAAATTTCATCCAAAAAAATTGAGTATCAGCCACAAGAAAACATTGATTTACAAAAATCAAATACTGATGATCAAGCAATTACGCAAAAAACGACGACACTTACAAATATAGAGATACAAGCTTCAACACCAAGGAAAAATCTCTTCAAAAAGCACGCTTGGGCGATCATAACTTCTATATTAATTACCATTACCGGAATTCTTGGTTTTAAAGATGAAATTTTTTCAAAAACCTATAAATATTGTTTTACGGACAAAGACCGTGGCGTTTCCGCTATCAATACCCTTGAAATAAGAGTGATCAAAGAAAATGAATCACCGCTTCTGTTTAAAATAAAACCGGGAGAATGTTTTTACTATTCTACGAAAGACAAAAATCTTAAAATGCAGATCAGTGCTCCTTTCTACGAATATCTGGAAGTCAACAGAAATCTGGAGAATGCTCCGGATGAGGAAATGATAGAACTGAAACCTGATGATTATAAAATGGCAGCCTATTATTTCTCCATTAAAGACATCAAAGGCGGCAATCCTGAAGAACAGGTAGCCCTCATTAAGCAAAAAAGAAATCAACTGGAAAACCTGATCAGCAATAACGCCGTTATTTATCAGGTATATGACAACAAAACCTACGGTATAGAGAGACTTGATAAGCAAAGATATATCACACTGGTCACCACCCCTACCACATCTCTGAAAAACCTTAATGTTATTGAGATGAAAAAGGACAGTAAAGGAAAAATCGTATCTATCAAATTTAAAATTGCCACCACAGATGAAGAAAATAAATAAATTTTTAATGTTCGCTGTACTTTTTTTAGCATTTGTTTCCTGCAATAATAAAAAGACAGAAGTAAGCGATCTGGATAAACTAAGAAACAGCACCAATGTAAAAAGCTACCCTGCGGTACAGATGGACAGTATGCAGGCCATTAATTCCATCACCAAACAGAAAGTACAGGAACTCCTGGATCTTTCCACTCTTTATTTATCCGGCAACAGAAATACAGAGATAGACACGGTTATTTACTCGCAAATGGAAAGCTATTTCCATAAACCTGATTCTATGACGTTTAGAAAACTTTTCAGAGAACTAGACAGTCTGAAAGTAAAATCGGTGAAAGTAAACAGCCTGAATGTTTATAAAGAGTTCTATAAAAAAGATACGTTGGATTATGCCAAGTTCAATCTGGAATATTTTGACGCCAAAAATAAATCTCTGGGAACTTTTGAAAAAAATGCTCAATATATTCTCCTGTCAACTCCGATGATTAAAAAGGAGTTTAAATTTTATTTCTTAGACTTCTATACTGCCCCATTAAAAAAAGACAGTACTTCAGTAGGAGTAACCAAATAATCCAAAGGAATATCATTTTCCCAAACATCATCGATCTCTTCATCCGGGCTGAAGTAGTTGATCCCAATTTTTTTGGAAGTGGCTGAAATGCTTTGGAAAAACGTGTCATAAAAACCTTTTCCATAGCCTACTCTATTTCCTTTAGGGTCACCGTAGAGTAAAGGCGTGATCACATAATCAAAATGATGCTCTCCGGAATCTTCGTTGGAAAGAGGTTCTGAGATCCCCCAACTGCTGGTTTCAAATACCGTACTCCTGTTAATCTCCACGGAGATCAGGTTATCCGCTACTACTTTAGGGACAAAAACGCGCATATTTTTCTCTAAAAAAGCATCAATAAAGATCTTTGTATCAATCTCATTAAACTTTTTAATCGGGATGAATATATGCACCTTCTCCCCTGTTAAAGGTTTAAAATAATCTAAAAAAAGTTCTAATATTTTCCCAGATAACAAGAAAGCCTCATCAATTGACAAGGCTTTTCTTTTTTGCATATATTTTTTTCTAAGCTCAGCTTTTAACATGATTACTGTGCGTTTTCAGAAGCTTCTAAAATTTTATATAATTTATCCGATAAACGAACTCTAAACGGAAGTTCAAAAGTGATTTGATCTCCTACTTTTGCTATTTCGCAAGGACCTCCATTCACATAAATTTCAGTAATGGTTACCTCTTGCTCACCAGTTGTCGGACCTGAAATCAATACTTTATCGCCTACTGAAAGTTCTTTATTTTCGATCAAAAACTGTGCAATTTTTGATTTTGTATAATAGTGTTCTGCTTTTCCAAGCAATACTTTTTTGACCGCTATTTTTTTGCGGATATTTTTGGTTTGAACTTTCGCTAAAGGTTCGTTTGGTAAATCGCCTGAGGTTTTAAATTTCAAAGCATCAGATTTTCCTTTTCTAAACACTTTATTTCCAACCTGTAGTCCCTCTCTTAATTTCACCTGCTCAGCTAAAGGCAAATGGGTTATATCCAGACATTCTGTAGAACAGCAGTTTTCCATAACAGCTTTACAGTCGTCACACTGAATAAATAACAAATGACAGGCATCATTGGAGCAGTTGGTATGGTTGTCACAAGGTTTTCCACACTGATGACATTTTGAAATAATATCGTCTGTAATTCGTTCACCTAATCTATGATCAAATACAAAGTTTTTTCCGATAAATTTACTTTTGATTCCTTCTTCTTTTATCTGACGGGTATATTCAATAATTCCGCCTTCTAACTGAAATACATTTTTAAAACCCTGATGTTTGAAGTAAGCACTGGCTTTTTCGCAACGAATTCCGCCTGTACAATACATCAACAGATTTTTATCTTCTTTAAAATCCTGTAATTGCTCGTGGATAATAGGTAAACTTTCTCTGAAATTTTCTACATCAGGAGTAATAGCCCCTTCGAAATGCCCCACTTCACTTTCGTAGTGATTTCTAAAATCAACGACAATGGTGTTTGGATCTTCAAGTAGGTTATTAAATTCCTGTGCTTTCAGGTGAATTCCTTTGTTGGTAACATCAAAAGTATCATCATTCAAACCATCGGCAACAATTTTATGTCTGACTTTTATCGTTAGTTTTAAAAAAGAATGGTTATCCTGTTCAACGGCTACATTTAAACGAATTCCTTTCATAAACTCGTATACTTCCAGCGTATCCCGAAATGCTTCAAATTGGTCCGCAGGAACACTCATCTGAGCATTAATTCCTTCATGAGCAACATATATACGACCAAGAGCATCAAGTGCATTCCAGGCTATAAATAATTCGTCGCGAAATTTTTTGGGATCTTCAATTTTGGCATACGCATAGAAAGACAATGTAAGGCGTTCCTTACCAGCTTCATCAATAAGTTGAGCTCTTTCTTCTGCGCTTAAGGTGTTATACAGTTGCATGCTATAAACGTTTTAAGTGAGAAAAATATTTTTGCAAATATAGTAATTTTTCAATTGAGTCTGTTTTTCCGGGAAAATCACACGCCACAAATATCGGTAATGAGTAATGGATATAAGAAATAGAGGTTAATCATTGCCAGATTGAAACATTTGGATTAATTGTTGTACCTTAATCTTGACATTATTTCTTTTGACAATGTACAAAATGTCACATTTTTCCTTTAATTTTTTTTTAAGTTTTGTTAATGCCTTATTTAAGATTATGACATAATCCATAAAATGACACAATACCCGTTAAATTTTAGTTAAAATTGAAACACAGCATACTAATTGCTTACTTATTTAGCATTAAATTTGTTTACGATAAAACAAAAAATTAATAAATAAAAAGAAAGATATACAATGAAGAGTACTTTAAAAAAACTATTACCATTTGCAGTAGTGGGAGTGATCTCAGGAGCTACTACCGTTGGGACATTACAATATTTCGGTCATCAGTCTAATAATGGAGACCAGTCGTACTTCACATCAGCAGCTCCTAATGCATCCTTTGTAGGAATGAACACTGGAACTGTGGGCGACGATTTTGTAAAAGCTTCAAAAACTACCGTTCCGGCTGTTGTTACCATTAAAAATTACCAAAGCAGATCAACGAGCAGAGCTTCGGAACAGGATCTGTTTGATTTCTTCTTCGGAGATCCTTTCGGAGGAGGAGGACAGCAGAGACAGAAGCAGCAGGCTCCGGACAATATGCCATCAGGAATGGGATCCGGGGTGATCATTTCTCCGGACGGATATATCATCTCCAACAACCACGTGGTAGCAGGAGCGAATAAACTGGAAGTCGTATTAAGCAATAAAAAATCTTATATAGCAACCCTTGTAGGAACAGATCCCAATACAGATATTTCTTTACTGAAGATTGAAGAAAAAGGACTTCCCTATTTAAATTTTGCGAACTCAGATAATATTGAAGTCGGACAATGGGTACTGGCAGTAGGAAACCCGCTTGGGTTAAATTCTACAGTAACCGCAGGGATTGTTTCTGCTAAAGGAAGAGGAATTGGCATCCTGGGAGGTCAGGGGAAAGCCGCCAACCCAATTGAAAGCTTTATCCAGACCGATGCAGCGATCAACCCGGGTAACTCTGGAGGAGCGCTGGTAAACGTTAATGGTGATCTTATCGGGATCAACTCTGCGATCCAGTCTACTACAGGGTATTATCAGGGATACGGATTTGCTGTTCCGGCTAATTTAGCAAGAAAGATTGTTGAGGATATCAAGAAATTCGGAATCGTACAGAGAGGATTCTTAGGTGTTTCATCATTAGACCTTTCTAACGATCAGCAGGTAGCTGCCTATAATAAACAGTTTAAGACCAATATTAAATCCGGTTCAGGAGTTTATGTAACAGGATTCGGAGATAACAGCGGTGCAGAAGATGCAGGATTGAAAAAAGGTGATGTTATCACGAAAATCGACACCTACGATATTACAGATTTTGCTGATCTTTCTATGTCAATCGGAAGCAAACGTCCAGGCGATAAAGTTCAGGTAACCTATGCAAGAAACGGTAAAGAAAGCACAACTACGGTAACGCTTAAAGACCAGAAGGGAGGAACGACTACCAGAACAAAAGCTGACTTAAGCGTAACTGAAAAAATTGGAGCAGACTTCGATCCGCTTACTGAAAAATTCAAAACAGAATACGGATTAAACAGTGGGGTCGTTGCTAAAAATGTAAGTGAAGGAAGCGAAATGGCCAAGATCGGAATCGTAGACAATTATATCATTATCGAGATCAACGGGAAGCCTGTGAATTCACAGAAAGACGTAGAAAAGATTCTTGATAAATACCAGGGTAATGTACAGGTGAAATTTGTAGATGACTATGGAAGAATCTATACAAAAGGATTCAAAATGCCTTAATCAACAAAGACAATAGTCTTTTTCATATCAACAAAAAACGCTGCAGATCTGCAGCGTTTTTTTTATTTGGTTTTATTTCTTATTCATTTTCTCTGCAATCCTTTTCTTCTTGTTCCGTTCATAAATTACCTCTACAATCTTTCCTCCTATCCACGAAAACGGGAAAAACGTAAGAAAAATAGAGATCTTATAAAATGTAGGATGGTATGGAAATATAATAACATCCAGCATGGCAATGAAAAGCATAATGAAGCCGATAAGAATGGCATAAGCCACCTTAGCATACTTCACAATAAGAGCAGTCGCCACTCCCCCTATCGTAGAGCCAAGCCCGGAAATAAACAACAGAAATCCGAAAAACGCACTATCGCCTTTCATACTGTAAAGAAATCTCTGCCAATGCTCGAAGGGAGCAAAAGCTTCGAAAGTGATCCATTGCGGAAAAGCTCTTATACCAAGAGTGATAATAAGCCCCGCTATACCAAGGCCTACCAGAACCGCAATTGTGTTTCTTATAAAATTCATTAATCCTGATGTGCAATCATAGAAATTTCAATATCAACATTCTTAGGCAGACATGAAACCTGTACAGTCTCACGGGCCGGATAGCTGTCTGCATCAAGATATGAAGCATAAATATCATTCATTACGGCAAAGTCATCCATACTTTTAAGGAAGATGGTAGCTTTCACAACATTTTTAAAGGTCATCCCCGCTTCTGTAAGAACAGCCTCAAGGTTTTTCATCACCTGGTGCGTTTCCTTCTCAATTCCCTCTACCAATTTTCCAGTTGCCGGATCTACAGGAATCTGTCCGGAAATATATAAAATTCCGTTCGCCATATTAGCTTGCGAATAAGGCCCGATAGCTGCAGGTGCATTAACTGTGTTGATTATTTGTTTCATATGTGGATATTTATTTTTTCAAAGGTCACATGCAATCACCACCTTCTGCATTTGTTTGTCAGCAAATTTTGTCAACAGTGATTTCATTAGAATTTATTTTGGTTGCAAATATAAAATTTATATTTACAATTGTCAATTTGATCTTAGAAAGGTGCATTAGGCTGTGTAAAACTTCTGTCTTTGTATTTCAGCGCATCGCTTAAGATATTGGCTTTGATACCGATAAAGAAGTCATATACCTTGTATTGTCCGAAAGGAACCCAGTTAAAGTTGATCGTGAAACTTCGCTGATCTCTGGAGAATCCGATTCTTGTATACGCCAGATCTTTCGTCACAAGGTCAAAATGCGTACTTCCATTGATATTCCAGTAAGGAGTCAGCTTAATGCTACCGTCAAGACCTACTGAAGCAATTTTATTGCCAAGGGCAGAAAGTCCTTTTGAATAAGCATAGTTTGCATTGATATTTAAAGTCCATGCCTGATCGAAATGAGCATAATTATCATCATCAAAATAATAATTTTCATTTCTTACTTCACCTTTCGAAGGATATTTCTTAGCATAATCTGTCTTCTCACCAAAAATCTCACTGCTTAAAGGATAAGATAACTGTACGTTGAATCCCTGTACACTGAAATGACCAAATTCTTCTGTTCTGATTCCCTGAGTAGCTCCCGGAGCAAAAATAATTTTATATGGCTCCAAAGCAAGACTTGTATTAACGCTTAGCTTATTATTGAAGAAAGAAGACTGCCCGTTGATGCTGAATACAGACCATGGATGATCTTTTGCGGCAAAATTATAGTTTCCTGATAGGTTAAGTGATTCAAAAATCTTTATTTTCTTCACACCGGTAGAGTCACTTTTAGACTTTACCTTCATTTCAATATTGTTTCCAATGTTAAAACCCAAAGCTCCTACAACGCCACTGGATGGAGTTCCAACAATTCCTTTTTCAAAAATAGAATAAGGCGTCAAAGCTCCTTCTGCATTGTAATAGTTTTTGTAGTAACCAAAGCCAGGGCTTGAGAAATCCGGTGAGTAGGTAAAACTAAGACTTGGCGTCATCATATGTCTCACGGCTTCTACAGCAGATCCTTTTTTAAATTTCAACATTCCGTAAAGCGTTGTCTGAAGACTGGCTGATGAAGAGAATGTAGAATATCCGGCAACATTCTTTTGGATTTCGTCTACATCCACATTCTTTACAGGATCATAATATTTGTTAAGCGTTTTAGTTGTTAACGCATTATCAATATTCGCATTTAAACTGAATGTGAAATATTTCGCTAACGTTGTATTGGTTCCTAAAGCAATATTATTTTTAAGCCCTGTCTGCATTTTGTCCCACATTGCTTTGGTAAAAAGCTCATTCTCCTGAGTGCTGACATAGTTGGTCAGGTTAAAACCTGTATTCACTGTAATATTTTCGAGAAGCCCCTGTCTTACCCCTGTTTTTGATTTAAACAGGTAAAACTGGTTGATCGCCACATTCATCTGAGGAAGACGGAGATCTGCTAATCCAGTCGCAAAGTTTTGAGAGTATGATGCCGATCCTGTAATCGTTGCAGGTAACTTCAAAAATCTTTTGGTAACCGTTACCGCTGAACTCTGCTGCGTATTCAGGACGTTCTGGTTAAAAATATAATTGTTATTAAGCGGATTGTTATAAAATTTGGTACTTACAATATCAACTGAAGCACTAAAAGTTAGGAAAGGATTGGCTTTTGAATCCTGAGTATGCGTCCAGGCAATTCTGTAGGTACTGTTTTTCGTATAATCATCCAAACCTTTAATTCCTCTTACCATCGTTCCCACATCTGCTGTAAAAGTTCCGGAATAGCGATATTTCTTCAGATAATTCATTTGAGGCCTTAAGTTCCAGCTCCCTTTGGTATAAATATCGGCAAGAACCTTAAGATCAAAATGCTCCCCTATCGGCTGATAATACCCCAGTCCATTCAGGAAAAACCCAACATCTTCCCTTTCTCCAAAACTTGGAATGAGGATACCCGCTGCCCTTTTTTCTGAAAACGGAAGAATAGCAAACGGAAGAATAAGAGGAGTCGGAACCTTTTCGATGTACATCTGGATAGGCCCTGTCACAATCTGTGATTTATTTTTGGTCTTGATTAGCTTGATATTTGAAGCTCGCATAAAATAATCCGCAGCAGTATCTTTTTTCTTGATATAATATTCGTCGGTCGTATAATCTGCGTTCCTCATAGCAAAAACAGAATCACTATACTTTTTAGTTTTCTGTGCCGTGATAACCCCGCCACTTTCTTCTGTTCTGGCATTAAAAGCGATCGCCTGTCTGGTCTTTGTATTGTAACTGAACTCGTTGGTCTCATACTTTTTACCCGCTTGGGTTGTAATTACCGGTTCAATAATCTTTCCAAGAGAATCCATTTTTCCACGGGCATAGATGAGATTTTTATTATCATCAATAGAAATATAATCTGCATCAATCTGCATGTCCTGGTATTTTACCTGGGCATTTTTGTTCAGGAATGTCATCTTTTTAGGAACATCTCTTCGCTGATCATCCGCCTTTGTGCGGAGAATATCATCTAAAGCTTCCTTTTTTACGACAATGGTATCCTTTTTGGAAATAGTATCATTAACCACATTTTTAGGCAATTTTTCAGGGTTTTTCTGTGCTAAAAAATTGTTAAAAATTAGGATAATTAAAATTTGTAATATATTTTTGAGGACGGTTTTGGCCAATTTTGTTATATATAATTAAGGCTCAAAATTAGTATAATTTTTAAAACTGTAAGATGTACAAACAAAAATTTAAAATAATTTTATCATTTCTCCTTATTCTTTCAAGCACTTTAATTTTCTCACAAAAGAAATTTACGATCGTTTTAGATGCTGGACATGGGGGAAGTGATCATGGAGCAAACAGGTCTTATGCGGATATTGGAAGGGTTGCAGAAAAAGACGTTACGCTTGCCGTTACTCTAAAAGTAGGGGCTATGTTGGAAAAAAACAGAGATTTCAAAGTAATATATACCCGTAAGTTTGATGAATACCCTTCTCTTTCGGACAGAACCAATTTGGCCAATAGAAGTAAAGCAGATCTTTTTGTCTCTATTCACTGTAATTCTTCGCAGAGACCTACAGCCTACGGAACGGAAACTTATGTACAGGGACCGAACCAGAATGATGAGAATCTTGAGGTAGCAAAAAGAGAGAACGATGTGATCTTTCTGGACGAAAAGGATAAACAGACCTTCGGTTCTTACAATCCGAGTTCTCCGGAGTCTCTTATTGCCCTGAAACTCCAGCAGAACAAGTACCTGGAATCAAGTTTGCTGCTTGGCGGACTGGTAGAGGGTAACTTTGTGAATAAAGATAAAAGATTTTCAAGAGGTGTTTTCCAGAAAAACCTTCACGTACTCCGTATGAATGCAATGCCATCCGTATTGATCGAAACAGGTTTCATCAACCACCCCGAAGAAAGTCACTACCTGGCATCAGAAAAAGGTCAGAATGAAATTTCAGAAAGTATCTATAACGCAATCATCGATTATAAAAAAGCGATTGACAGAAAAACCGGAGGTTCTTCTATTGCTACCAGAAAACCTGAACCTGAGAAGCCGGCAGAGTCACCATTAAAAAATGATTTCAGGATTTTATTACTAAGCTCACCTACCAAATACAATGACGGAGACCCAGCTTTAAAAGGCTTAAATTATATTCTTCCTCTGAAAGACAACGGACAGTACAAATACTACTATGGGGTTACGAATATGGCTTCTGTAAAAGATATCAATTTAAAAACAGCAAAAGATGCAGGATTCAGAAATGCCTATGCGGTAGGATTTATGCCTAATCAAAAACTGCTGATGGGTTACTATACCATCGAAGTTTATGTGGGTGAAAAACTGAATGGAAACTCATTTATCCTTCAGACACTTAAGGATGTGGAAAGGAATAAAGACAGTGGTGTTTTTTACTATACCTATGGTAAAGTTTTCACTTTGGAGGATGCCGTAAAGCTCCAAAAAGACCTTGAATCCAAGGGAATCAAGAATACCATTATTCAAAAAGTTTTTAAATAATCTGGAAAATAATTTTGAAGTTAAAAAGTTAATCACTACTTTTGCAACCTCAAAATTTGGCCTATTCGTCTAGTGGTTAGGACTCAAGGTTTTCATCCTTGCAACAGGAGTTCGATTCTCCTATAGGCTACCAAATTTGATATCATGCCGGATTTAAAAATACAAGAAGCAAAACTTCTTTTTAAGAAAATCCACTCTAACCCAAAAAGTTACGATTTACAAATCAATGAAGACGGGATTGCAGGCAGGGATGATAAAATAAGTTTCAGACTTTACAGGACTGGAGAAAGGGTCGCCTTTGAAGTAACAATTGATGGACTTACCTTCACCAACACTACTGGAGAATGGAACAACGCAATGATTATGCTAAGTAGCACAATCAAGAAAATAGAACGAGAACAAGAGAATTTAAAAATAGAACAAGCAATAGATAAACTCAGAAAATACCTGTCAGAAGAAAATTGAAAAATTTTAAAAATAAATTTGGCAGATTAAAAAAAAGTTTATAGTTTTGCACTCACATTTGAACGATATGGCAAATCATAAATCAGCATTAAAGAGAATTAGACAAAACGAAGTTAGAAAAGTTCGTAACAGATATTATCACAAGACTGCAAGAACTGCTCTTAAAGTTTTGAGAAGTGAAGAAAACAAAGCTGCTGCTTCAGAGCAACTGCCAAAAGTTATCGCTTTATTGGATAAATTAGCTAAGAAAAATATTATCCACAAGAACAAAGCGGCTAACTTGAAAAGCAAATTAACTAAGCACGTTAATAAATTAGCGTAAAAGTATAGTAGGCCCGTTCGTCTATCGGTTAGGACCTCAGATTTTCATTCTGGTAAGAGGGGTTCGACTCCCCTACGGGCTACAAAATTTAATCACTACTAACCGAGTGGTTATACTAAGAGTTGAAACTTATAAAAACAAAAAAAAACTAACCCTGTAGATAGTATTTACAGTTTGGTAGATGGCCCGTTCGTCTATCGGTTAGGACCTCAGATTTTCATTCTGGTAAGAGGGGTTCGACTCCCCTACGGGCTACTTAAAAAAACTTTGATATTTTATATCAGAGTTTTTTTGCTTTTGGATACTTCCGAAATTCTTCCGATCATGGGAAATATCTCTACACAATCCAGCACAAGTATATTTCATTTTTGCTCCTTGAAATGGATCTACATCCCCAATTCGGGGATTCAATTATATAAATAATTCATAAATGGATAACTGGGCAGGATTAAAAATGGGGATAAAGTTACTGATCACCGAATTTATATTATCCGGAGCCAATATGAATATTGAATTAAAATAAAGTAATCTTCAACTAAAACCAAGTCTGTATAGATCCAGTCATTTATTGAAAGTAAGAGGCTATCTTCAAAGTTGAAATTGCCTCTTTTTTATCCTAATGAGTTGCCTAAAAATAACTTCCGAATGTCTCCTATTCCTGCCTTTTGCTTTATGATTGTGGTTATACTTTTGGGTGCGAAGAAAATCATTCCGAAAATTAGCATGAAATATTTCAAAAAGCCTTACCTTTGCATTCATCAGATGATAAGATGTATATGCAAATTCAAAGACGCACATTGGCTCAGGAAGTCGCGGAAAGATTAATTCAGGGAATAATCAGCGATGAATACAGGATTGGAGATAAACTTCCCATAGAACCGGAGTTGATGAAAATTTATGGGGTGGGACGTTCCAGCATTCGTGAGGCTATAAAAATTCTATCAATACAAGGTATTCTGAGTGTACAGCAAGGTGTAGGCACATTTGTGATTTCAAAAAACATTCAGGAATCATTAGAAACCCAGATCACCAAAGCAGAAATCAATGAGGTATATGAGGTACGCTCTCTTTTAGACTCAAAAATTGCGGCAAGAGCAGCCGTTCATCGTAGTGAAAAAGACCTGGCAACCATTAAAATGTATTTGGATCTGAGAGATCAATTTGCTAAAGAAAACAAGGCGTTGGAATGCTACCAGGCTGATATCAACTTTCATATATCTATTGCCGAAGCGTGTAGCAATACCCTTTTGAAAGAAATTTACAGAATAACAAGCAAACATATTCTAAGAACTTTTGAAAGCAGTCATAACAATAATACAGACTCTTTTAAGCTTTCACAAAAAATACATACTGATCTTTATAAAAGTATTGAAAATAAAGATCATGATCAGGCTGCGCACATTGCACAGCTTATTGTTGAAAAAGTATATTAAAAATTAAATCTATAACAAAATTCATCAGATGACCAGATGAATTTAAGAATTCAATAGTATGGAAAAGGTACAGACACAAACCATTGACACCACCAAAATTGTTTATCCGATCTTATTTATGATCAGTTTTTCTCATTTACTGAATGACCTGATTCAATCTACCATTCCTTCCTTATATCCAATTTTGAAAGGGGAATTCAGTTTATCATTTGCTCAGATAGGTATCATTACATTAGTATTTCAGCTTACTGCTTCTATTTTACAACCGTTTGTTGGAATTTATACTGATAAAAAACCTAATCCAAGATCTCTGGCCATAGGAATGGGGCTATCGATGGCTGGTTTATTACTTTTGGCAGCAGCGCATCAATATTATATGATTCTCATTGCCGTTGCATTAATTGGTATGGGATCATCCATTTTCCATCCTGAAGCTTCACGAGTTGCCCAATTGGCATCGGGTGGGCAAAAAGGACTTGCTCAATCCATCTTTCAGGTTGGTGGAAATTCCGGAAGTGCTATTGGTCCTTTACTGGTTGCCTTAATTATACTTCCTTTAGGCCAGGGCTATCTTGCTCTTTTTGCCATTGCAGCTTTTATAGGAATTATCGTTTTATGGAGAATTGGAAACTGGTACGCTGAAAGATTGTCTCTTAAGAAGTCTGCTCAACATTCGGATAACATTATTGAGATACAACTGTCACGCAAAAAAGTAATATTTTCTATCAGTGTTTTATTGGCTTTAGTATTTTCAAAATACATCTATCTGGCTTCAATGACTAACTATTTTACCTTTTTCCTGATTGATAAATTTCATATTTCGGTAAAGGATTCTCAACTTTATTTATTCATGTTTCTGGCAGCAGTTGCTATAGGAACCATTCTGGGTGGAAAGTTAGGTGATAAATATGGCAGAAAGAAAATCATTTGGATTTCCATTTTGGGAGCAGCGCCTTTTACTCTTTGCCTACCCTATCTTCCTTTGGTGTGGACTATCGTTTTTGCAGTTTTAATCGGCTTAATTATCGCATCCGCATTCTCTGCCATTTTAGTCTATGCCACAGATCTTATGCCCAACAAAATCGGACTGGTCGCAGGATTGTTTTTTGGATTCATGTTTGGGATGGGCGGAATCGGTTCTGCTGTCCTGGGAGCTGTAGCCGATGATACAGGAATTGAATATGTATTTAAAATCTGTGCCTTTCTGCCTCTTATGGGTGTCATCACTGCTTTTCTACCCAACATTAAGGGACGGAAAAAATAGATCAAGAGGTGAAGATCAAAAAAAACTGGACATTCCGATGATTCAATATTTCTAATCCGAAAAAACTTTGTCGGTTATTACATTCCATATTACAGAATTATTACATAATTCACATTTAATAGAGATAATATTGTATACATATACTTTTATGCTTAAATTTGGATAAACATTAACCAAAAATCTCTATAGTATGAAATCTATTCTACTTTCAAAGAGCCGTCTTTTTCAGGCCGCCTTATTTTTAGCCTTTTTATTCCAATCGAATAATTCACAGGCACAAAGCAGAATCTACGCAAACGATCAGCATTCCAATGTATATGGAGTATGTCTGGGATGTGCCGTACAGAATCCTCTGAATGCGGTGGGAGACAACGAAGACAATTATTCTACCATGGTCATGGGTACCGTTTTATTGGGAGGCGTTGAACAAACCCTAAGATTCCCTGAGGTGAGAATCAACACTAAATTAGTAATCGGTATCGGAACTAATAATATTCCTCTGACCGTTCAGCTATTAAGCGGTGTATATATAGAAACGATGAGCGGAACGACAGCCAACAATGACAGCCAAATGATAACCGCCAGTTTACTGAAGCTAGCAGACACTCCTAACAGAGCAACTATTGAACTTACTCCTGCCAGCTCATATAACGCCGTTAAAATAAGACTGAGCGGGGGCGTACTAAGTCTGGGTGGTGGATTCAGAGTGTATTATGCTTATCAGGATCCCCTTGCTACGATAATGGCATACAGCAAAGCCGGACAGGTTACTCTGGGTGGTACTGTTCCATTAGAAGGGGCCGAAGTTACCCTAAGAAATACGTCAGGAAAAGAAGTACACCGTTCTACCCTGAAATCAAATACTTTTGAACTGTCTACTCCACAACCGGAAGGTGTTTACATCCTGACGGTGGAAGCAAAAGATAAAAAGACTTACACCCGTAAGATCAGAATTACAAACTAAATAACGGGACCTATTAAATTTCCGGCAGGCTTTCAGCCTGCCGGAATCTTTTTTTTATACAATCAACCCTAAAGAAATAAAAACCGGCGGCCCGAATGGGCCGCCGATTCATTGAAATAAAATAGACTGTGAAAACTATTTTTTGATCAATTTCTGTTGATATACTGCTTTATCCGTAACAGCTTTCAGAATATATACTCCGTTCGGAAGCGTGCTTACATTCATCTGACCGTTGTTAAGCTGTGTATTTACCAATTTACCGGAAACATCATAAACAGAAACGTTTAGGATCTTCTCCTGAGTTTTAATGGTAAGAATATCTGTCACTGGATTCGGGTAGATACTGAATTCAATTTTCTTCACTTCTGCTGTCGCCAGAACGGAAGCAGTACTGTTGACAGTAAGTGTTTTTTCAACGACTTTTCCGTTTGAATTAAAGCTGATCTTAATATCAGCAGTTCCTGAAGCCATCGGCGTCAGAACAAGCTCATCATTGGCGTTGATCACTGCAGAAACAGCCGCCGGATTCGAGTTCGATTTAATTGATTTTACAATGGCTGATGAAAGATTATCCTCATCAGAAACTATTGTTTTCAGATCAATTACAGATGCATTGTTTACATTAACCTGTGATGGGAAAGTACTGCTTACCGAAGGAAGAGTATTATCCGGGAATACGGCCAAAGATGGGAACCAGTAGTAATCATTAAGCGTTTTGGTATCGGTAAGGGTTCCTGTAGCATCAATCGTATGGATCCAGTTTTTCTGATAGTGAGCGCCGTAACCGCTTTCCGTAGTATTCAGGATCAGTTGATCCGTTGAAGGATTTACCCGAAGTCCGGCACCGTAAGGAATCTGTTTGTATGTCCCGGTCTGTCCCGGAACTGCTGCAAAGTTTTCATTAAACGCTTTTGTTGTTACATCAAACTTTACGATCTGCGCTCCTGAAACAAAACTGTTGGCCGAATTGATCCAGTATAAAACATTCTGTTTGCTGCTCGCTGTAAAGCTTCCTGCATTCCATGCTCCCCAGGAGCCTAAATACTTAGTGGTAGGAATATTATAAGAAGTAGTGGTAAATGTTGTAGGATGAATGTTCACTACTTTCTGATCCTGGATAGCCCAAATACTTCCGTCTTTTGCCTGAACAATAGAATGGAAAGATCCCGGAATCGTATTGATAAGGGTATCAGTTGCAGGGTCAATGACTAAAATTCCGGCAGACTGTTTCACTGCAAATACATATTTCGAAGAACGGATCATATTTCCGATCTGTCCGGCATACTGGCCACCGCCACCTGTTCCGGTTACTGCACTTCCAACCTGTAAATTAGCTATATCAAATACAAAAACGCCGTTAGAAGCTCCGATGTACCCTTTGTTTTCGTTAACTCCAACAAATGACCTTCCGTCACCGCCTCCAATATTGTTAAATCCTGCAATTTTCTGCATCGTCTGCGCATTAGCCACAACAAGTCTTCCTCCAGGAGTATACTGAGTATCTCCACCATCTGCAGCCTGTTTTGAAATAAAATAGAATTTATCTCCGTAGATCGTTCCATATTGGGTTGTAGCACCAAAAGCATGATTGTTATTGGCATTGCTGTACACACGGTAGTTGATCTGTCCATTACTATCAATGAAATTTACAGACCCGTTGGTATGTCCGTACCATTCTTCATTCACCATAAAGTAGCCATTCGTAAAATTAGTAGAAGCCACATAAGCTGATACCGGTGTTAGGGTTGAAGAAATAGGAAACGAATTCATCCCTGGATTAAAATTCCATACATCCCACGAGCCATTCTGAAGCACACGGGAAGAAGCGCCTACCCCTGAATATCCGAAATCAACATCTGTAGGATCTTTTACCCAATAAGACCAGTAACTGTTGTACCATCCCGATCCCCAATGATCAGCGGCATCTGCTGCAGTATAATCATCAAAATCATAGGCAGCAGTATTTACAATACCATTTAAAGGATAGTAAGGATAGGTTATATTTCCGCTTTTGTAAAGTGCATTACTGTTTTGCCCGTTCAGGTCAAAACCCATTCCTCCGATGGCTGTTCCGAACTGGGTTCCCGGATAAAGCAATGTGAAAAATCTGTGATCTGTCTGTGCAATGGCTTTCAGCATATCTTCTCCAGTCGCGGTTCCGTTCCATCTGAATCCCCATACCAGCGCATCAGGATTTTTACTATCATTCCATTGTACCACAAAAGCAGCTTCATTTGTTCCGCTTCCCACCCAATACTGGATATCAGAAAAACTGATATTGTTGGTTACTGTGGTATTCAGCTGATTGTTGCTGATACTCTGAATATCATTTCTGGGTACGCCCTGGACTGTTACCTGCGCATTCGTAAAAAGTGCAAACAGAAACAGCATGGTTAAAAGGTAAAACTTTTTCATTTTTTAAATTATATATTAAATTTTGTTTCTTATTTAAGATGCAGGTCATAGGCACCTCCTACTTCAGTAGAGACTTCGCCAAGCCAGCCCGCTTCCTGATTGATACCGGTGTATACTTTAATAAAATCAATACCGGGAAGTTTTACATAGTTCCCGTTCCTGTCTACAGCCCAGGAAATATCAATATTAGAAGCTTCGTCAGTATTCGGGGCATTATCGGCATAGCCGTACTCATAAGATGTTCCTACCCAATAATTTCCCACTCCGCTTTGGTCGTAATAATTATCCTTAAGTCTGGTTCCTGTCAGGCTATAAGAAGTACCTGAAAGCCATAAAGGATAATAGCTTTGCGAATGGAAGGTATTTTTGGTTTTAAGCCCTGAATTCCCAATATTATCCTGCCATTTGATGTACTCCACATCAGTCTGCCAAAGTTCACTTCCGGGAACTGGGGGCTTATTTTCGTTGGGCTTGAAGTAGGTTATGCTGTAATTCTTAGTTGTTGTATTTTTAAAATATTCGCTGCCGGCGATTTCGTACCACTCATCCTCATCAGGCTTTCCATTTTTATTTTTATCAAAGCCAACCATGATGATACCGGGCTCGCAGGATCCTGTTCTGGTTGCATTGGCATTATTTCCCCAAAAAGCATTGCCCAAAATTTTGAAATCTCTTCCTTCAAGGTTGGGAATCGTATGGTCAAAGCCAAAAGCAACATAACCCCCAAAACCGCCAAGTGTAATCATCATAGAATTGCCACCTATCAATAATTCTCTGGCTTTTTTAATCATATCAGCCTCGGTATTTCCGCTTGCGTATGTAGGATTATCATTGATAAACTGTCCAACAGCAGGACGGAATTCGAAAACATCTGCAATGTATTTGCTGTAAGGGGTTAGCTCTTTATTGACAATGATTGAAGATTTGTAGGTTTTCACAGCGCCTTTTACTTCTACCCTTAATGTCAAAGGGTAAGTTTTTACAACAGGGCTTACAAAGTCCAACTGCAGATGATCAGAAATAATAGAATCATTAATGCTCCAGGTAAGCTTGCCTTCAATTTTAGGATCTATACTCAAAAGTTTAAGCCTGTCTATCGTATAGGATTCCCTAAGAACTTCTGTAGGAAAAGTAACTTCTTCCACCACTTCCTCACTATCGCTTTTACAAGCAACAATTCCCAAAAGAACAGAAGAGAGAAGGGTAATTTTTAAAATAGTTCTGGTTTTTCTTTCCATTTTTTCCGATGTGATTATTTATATAAAAAAGTAAAATGGGCCGGGATATTTCCGCCTTCGGTTTTCCACTTGAATTTTCCGCTCTTATCGAAACAGTATACATAACCGGTGGTTACATAATTTCTGGCATCTGTGAGATAGATGTCCTCCGTATAAGGATTTACAGCAATTCCATACGGAGCTCTGATCTCGTCCACATATTGCGGGTCAATAATTTTGTTGGAAATGACCTGCTCTGTCTTGACATCAATAATTCCAAAGGTCTTGACGTAGGTATGGGTATTGTAATTAAACTCATTCCCGTAATAATACAGCTTGTCATTCACGATGGTCATCCCGCTGACTGCAACATGGAAGTCTTTTTCCACTGTTCCGGTAGCAGCATCCACCAGAAAAAGACTGGATGGAATGTTATAATAATCTCCTCTGGAACTCACATACAGATCTCCATAATTATCTTTTTTAATACGGTGAAGGTTGATCGCCACATCAATTTTCTTAGTTTGCGTAAAACTGTTGAGATCAATAACAGAAACAGTTTTATCATAATTCGGGAACATATATCCTCCTGAATTGGCTACAAAAAGCTGATCACCGATAATCTCCATTTCCTCCGGCTGATACCCTACTACAGCCTGTCTTTGAATAGTCAGTGAAGCAGTATCGATTTCTACCACTTTACCGGGTGGAGAATTTGGATTTAGTTCAACAGGGCCGGCATAGCTGCTCGCATATACTTTAGTGCCTTTAAAAGACATATAGCGGCAGTTCTGCAACTGTATGGTTTTGATTCTTTTGGCAGTTTTAGCATCCAAAACTTCAATTTTATTGGACACATTCACCACGACGTACATTTTACTTCCGTAAATCATGATGTGATTTCCCACGTCGCCCAGCTCTTTTATCACAGTGGGGTTGATCTCTGCATAAATGTTCTTGTGATATGTTCCTGTAGCATAATCGAAATAATCGAGCGTACATTTGTTGCTCCCCATATTTCCTTCGTTCAGAAGATAAAAACCTTTAATGGGGGTATCTTCTCCGGTACTTACCTCTTTTTTTTCTGAGGGAACCACATAATCATCTGTCCGGCAGGAGAATAGAAATAAAAGAGTAAAAGCCAGCAGGCAAAAGTTTAGTTTTTTCATAATGTAAAGCTTACAACAAGTTTAAAATTTCTTCCGGGCATCGGATAATTCCTTACCACGTCATAATATTGATCAAGCACGTTATTGACCTCAAAACTGGCTTTGAACTGATGGGAATGCCAGTTGAATTTTTTCTGAACGGATAAATCATGGGTGTACCAGGGCTGTAGATAATTAGCCCGGATATTATTCAGCTGCGCATCATAACGCTCTCCTGTATACATAAAACTGTAATTGAAACTCCAGTCTTTGTAATCCGCCATCATGGTAAAGGTCGCAGCATGCCATGGCACGTAAGAGATCTGATCTCCGTAATAATCATCTTTTTTATCGGTATAATCTCCGGCCCGCTGATAGGTATAACTTACCAGAGGTTTCAGTTTAACTTTACTGATATCAAATTCAGCCTGAACATTCACGTCTGCACCAATAATTCTCACATCGCCTAAATTCGTCATCATCCACCTGAAGAGATTGTTGGTGGGAACAGCTACAATTTTGTTCTCCACTTCATTATAATACCCATCCACTTTCACATAAATACCTTTAAAAACTTTATGATCATAGAGTTTCTGATAGGTAAAACCTGCATCATACTGGTTGGTGTATTCTGGTTTCAGCATTACATTTCCGATCATTGTATAATACAGATCATTGAAAGTTGGCATCCTGAAAATTCTTTTGTAAAAAGCCCGTACTGTAAAATCTTTTGATTCAAATGGCTGATAGCTAAGGAAAGCAGAAGGTGTCCATTCCGTTTTGTCGGGAGATTTTGCATTCTTTTTTACGTTTTCATGTACGAAAGTTCCGAGAATACTTCCCAAAAATTTGAACCGGCTCCACTGATAGGTTGTCGCAAAAGCAACGAGCGATGTATAGCGGGTAGGATATGAAAAATCTGTCAGATCAGCATTCAGATTATTATACTGAAAATCAAAGCTGGCACTTACATCCCAGTCCTTACTGATGGAGTACATATTGGATGTAGAAAAATACAGTTCCCTCTGAATATAAGAATTATCTATCGGGAGAACAGTTGTGGCAATATTCACCGTATCTAAAAACCTGGTGTAGTCATAGGCAAATTTGGCTTTCACCTGAGTTTCAAATTTTGGAAACAGTTTTTTCCTGAAACTGGCCTGAACAAAATAATTTTCATCCAGCATCTGCTGACCTTTAGGTTTAAAATTATTGCTGACAATAGGTGTAGGAATTCCACGATCCGAAATATATCCGTAACCCCGTACATTCCAGCTTCCGTCATTAAGGGTACCGTTTATACTGGTTTCAAAACGTTTCGCACGGATGTAGGAGTCGTATCTTCTTGCAATGGTATCGTTGGCAATAGATCCGTCAGAATTTTTCTTTTCATATTTAAACTTATACAACCCGTCGCTCTGTACAAACTCTGAACTGAAACTTGCCGAAACTTTATCTGAAAGCTTCTGCTCTAAACGGAATGAAGGATTAAATAGACTGATGGAGCCTAACTTTAGCTTAAGGATCAAGTTTGTTTTTTGATCTCCTTTAAAAACCGGTGTTTTAGGCTGAAGATAAATGGATCCTGAAGATCCGAAATCCCTTGCAGGTTGAAAAATTTCACTTTTCTGACCATTGTACAAAGAGACAGATTCAATATCATCCAGTGAGAATTTACTCAGATCCACAATCCCGTTCTGAACATTTCCAAGCTGGATTCCATCATAGAAAACACCTACGTGCTGGCTTCCCATACTCCGGATATTCACCGTTTTCAGGCCACCCATTCCACCGTAATCTTTGATCTGAACTCCCGAAAAGTATCGTAAAGCATCAGCCACCGACTGACTGTTCAGCCTTTCAAGCTGCTCGCCGGAAAGGACCTGTGCAGGAAGAATTTCTTTAAAATCTTTTTTGTAAAGCTGAATAGGAAGAATGGTTTTCTCCCGGATCGTATCTCCGGATTGTGAGAATAGAAGTTGAGATGCCATCACAAATAATGTGATAACGCCTTTTTTAAACTGTGAAGCAGTACATTTTCTGACCATTAGCTCATTGAGAATAATATTGACGCTAATGGATATAAGATAGCAAAGATAAAGCGCAGCTATCACTGCACAAAATCATTGTTGTCCTAAGCTTTATTCCACGAAAGCATCAAACGTTCATCCTCTGGCAGGTCTTCTGACTTACTCCGTTTTTGAAATCCTTCCCATTAAAAAAAAACAGTGGATATACTCTTCAAAAACTTTGATGTGGAGCTTACAGCAGCGGGTCTGTCCCGGATTTTCACCGGATTCCCTTTTAAGTGCTTTTTACAGCGCACCAGATTGCGGCAAAGATAGAAAATTATTAATATATGCAATACGCGGCATAATAAATTAATTCCCAGCACTATGAAAACATTTTTAATAAAATCTGCGTACGTGATATTATGTTAAGCTTCATTTTTTTGCGCGAAGACTTTCTACGAAAAAACCTTATAGATTTTAGAAATCTATAAGGTTGATTAACAGTAAACAATTTTCAGTACTAATAACTGGCGGCTTCGGCAGCCTCAGCTAACACTACATTAAATTCCAAAATTGATAAAAACACTGAATCTGGATTTTGCTTCAATGTCACCTCCTGCTAAATTAGAATAGGCGGGCAGCATCACTTCCCCTCCTAAGCTGATTTTTTTATAAGAAGCCTCAAAACCAACCTTTCCATATAAAGCACTTCCTGCTGTGTTGGGCAGTACCTCATTAAACTGTTTGTTTTTATCATAGACCTCGCCCTGAAGTCCTGCTTTAGCAGAGAAAATAGTCTTTTCATTTCCTGCGAGCTGGTAAAAACCTGTTGCTGCATAATTCCATTGGTTTCCGAAGTGATACTTCTTTTTGTTTTCAGTCTTTACGGTGTAATCTGTATTAACCAGCACAGCCAGCTTATTCTTTTGAAATTTATAGTTTAAAGCGGCCTGATAATCCCAGCTTCCCGTTCCCAGCTGAAAACTGGGATTGACACCGGAAGCTCCTTTTTCATCAAATTTCCCCAAAGGAATTTTAACGCCCAAACCACCGTGGAGTTGGTGAAAATTATCTTTAGAATTGATGATCCGATAGATTCCCATCAGGTTCAGATCTCCGATTCCATTGATATTGATATCCCCTTGCATTGTTTTTTTCTCATGAAAATGAAACGGCAAGCTGGCGTATACACTCAATTTTTCAGTCACAGGAATCTTTCCCCATACCTGCAGGGTATTAAAATACTGGTCCTGAGTAAGATCTTTGACAAATAGATTCTCTTTGGCTTTATAATGCTGTGCAAAATATTTAATTCCAATAAACTGAGGATTTAGCAAAGACTCAAAACCGGAAGATCCGTTTCCTGCGGCACAACCACAAGCATCGCAATCATCAAGTATAATACTATTCATATGGTCTGCCATATAAAGACTATCGTTAATTGTTTTAGCCTGAAAAATCACTGATAAAACAAGGCTGAGTGTAAAAATTATTCTGTTTATGTTCCTCATGGTCATTCTGCAAATTTTGGATTAGAAATAAAGTTTTTATCGGACAAAGTTTTCAAAAAGGCGATGATAAATTGCTTTTCCTGAGTATTCATCGCAATTCCGATGTGCCCGTTCTGTTTCAATTGTGGATCAAGATTGGGATTGTCTTCTACGTTATCTGAATAGAAATTAAGAACGGCTTCCAACGTGTAGAATCTTCCGTCATGCATATACGGTGCGGTATATTCTACATTTCTCAGACTCGGTACACGAAATTTCATCCAATCCGCCTGATCAAGCGTTACCCGATAACGCCCGGCATCTTTGAACTGGGCATTGTGATACATTCCTGTATTTCTGAAACTCTCATCCGTAAATAATTCTCCGCTATGACAGGATGTACATTTCTGTTTAAAAAGAGCCATTCCTTGAGATTCTTCAGGGGTAAAAGTTTCTTTTCCCTGTTTTACTCTGTCGTATTTCGAGTCTGCAGAGATCATGCTTGCCATAAACTGCGATAGCGCTTTCAATATTCTTTCACCCGTCATATTTTCGTCACCGTAAGCTGCCATGAAGAGTTTTTTATACTTCGGATCATCCTTTAATTTAGAAATCACCTCTGGCATGGAGCTGTCCATTTCATTCACATCTGTGATCGGTATGATCGGCTGTTCGTTCAGATTATGAATGACACCATCCCACATATATCTCTTGAGGAATGCCATATTTTGAATCGGCGGTGCATTACGAATTCCTATTCTGTCATCCACTCCATGGCTCACAGTATGGCCATGGTGGGTAAAAGCATTTTCCTGAATATGACAGAATCCACAGGATATGGTATTATTTCTTGAAAGCTTTCCTTCATAAAATAATTTTCTACCCAGCTCTACTCCATTTTTAGTCACCGGATTACCGGATGCATCGAAAGTCATTTCAGGAAAGTAAGACGGAAACTGCAGCGAATAAGCTTCATCTTTTTCCAGCGGCTGGATGACCTCATCTGAACAAGACAGGCAACTCAAAAAAGTAATGACAACCCATATTGTTTTCAATAAAATCCTAATCATTGTGAACGTGATCTACTTTAAACATCGCTGTAAGATTATTCGTAACATCTACGAGATGCTGGCTGGAGCCCATCATCATATTATTTTCTGTAGTAAGAGAAAGGGTTTTGCTTCCGCTCAGAAACTGATTCAGATCTGCAAGAATATGAATGGAAGGCTTTATCTGTGAAGTTACTCTGGCGGTTGTCGGCAGATTCAACGTAATTTCCCGGTAAAGATCCGGAGTAGTATTAGCGATAACATTTCCCATATTTCCGGTATGATTCATGAATTCTGTGTCTGCAGAAGCTGAACCGTATTTCCCTTCCAGTTTTACAAAAACATAACCGGCTGCCCAGGACCAAGACATTCCTTTCTGTTTAGCTTTCGTCCAGAATTCTGCCTGGCCGTCCTGTCCTAAGAGATAAGCCTTCTGACTGATCCCAAGTCCGAATTTTACTTTTTTGTAATTATTTTTAGGAATTCCGTTCAGATCAAGATAGATCACTCCCGCAACAGCGTCTGCCTGATCGATGATAAAAGCGCCTTTATCAGGATTATTTTCATTGTATTTGAATTCATTTCCGCCCTCATCAATCAAAGTGATGTTGCTGATGACATATTTTAATGCGGAGAAATTATGTTTCTGTCCGGCCGCGGAAGTCTGTACCGTTTGGTTGAGAACAATATCCCCCAGGTTATTGAAGCCGTTTTCAAATTTGATCTGAATATTTCCGGTTGAAGTATCCTGCGGATCATCGTCATCGCTGTTCTGACATGAGGATAAAGTGAATAAACTAAAGGCAATAAAGAATAATGATAAAAATTTATAAATTTTCATTTGGATTATTTAAGTTGAATTTTTTGAAATAGAAATATTTTTGAATGGGTGAACATTCAATTTTTTTTAACCACAAAAGGCACAAAATTTTTTGACACTTTAGCTATTTAAAGTGTATTGAAAAACTGTTTAAGGAACACTGAAGCTTCGGAGAACCTTATATGCGCTTTGTAATTTGTAATGATTAAAATTGAACTTAAAAAACCGGTGGTTTGAAAATGTGTTTTAGAAACAGAAAAGAATAGGCTGTTTCGTAAAGAAAATTGAAATGTACAGAAAGGAGTTTTTCTGCATTTTGAATAGAGGTAATGTCAGGAAGCGTACAGATATCAAGAATTTTCTGTCCTGAATTTTTTGTTTTGTTTAAAGGCGAAGAATCAGAATCATTCGTCTTTGAAAGTTCCTTGCTTAAATAACATTTTCCGTTACAGTGGAGCTCCGGCTTGCTTTTATTGATGCAGAGAACGGTGGATATGTAATTATAATTTACAGCATACTCCATTAATGGGATCAGAGGTCTGAACGCCATATAAAGAGTGAGGAATATGCTGCAAATTAAGTTCATCTTTATTTTTTGCTTATCGCATCATCATATCTTTTGCTTACTTCTTTCCAGTTAAGCACATTCCAGATCGCTGTAAGATAGTCAGCTCTTTTGTTCTGGTATTTCAGGTAATAAGCGTGTTCCCACACATCAATTCCTAAGATCGGAGTTCCTTTTTCTTCTACGACATCCATCAGAGGGTTATCCTGGTTAGGTGTAGAAGACACGAATAATTTTCCGTTCTTATCTACAGAAAGCCATGCCCATCCTGAACCGAAACGGTCTGCACCCGCTTTGCTAATCTTTTCTTTGAATGCATCCATACTTCCAAAAGTCTCAGTAATTGCTTTAGCCAATTTTTCAGAAGGCTTTGTATTTTTTACAGGCGTAAGAACTGTCCAGAAAAGCTCGTGGTTGTAATGGCCTCCTGCATTGTTTCTTACCGCTGGAGTCAATTTAGAAACACCGGAAAGGATTTGGAATAAAGTCTGTTTTTCCTGTGGTGTTCCTGCAATTGCTTTATTTAAATTAGCAACATACGCTGCAGCATGCTTAGAATAGTGAATTTCCATAGTCTGTGCATCTACCGAACCTTCCAATGCATTGTAGGCATAAGGAAGTGGATTCTGCTTAAACTGCGCGAAGGCAAATTGTGCTGCTACTACGGCACCTAAAGTTGCTACTTTCAAAATCTTCATAATTTTTTGTATTTATGGTTTAACAATATTTTTTATTTATAGAAGGAAGAGGGAGGAGGGAAGCACGAAGTTATTTCTGCCTGAAGATGGCTATCCTTCATTGATACTTCTCCATATCATCTTTTTAATCATGTGCATTACTGACTGCCATCAATCATTACCCTCATCATAACTTCCATCTTCTTTCTTCCAACTTACTTTATTTCAATAATTTCTTAATATCCTCGATCAATATTTCCCGGTCAGGATGATATTTCCCGTTGAGTTTCGGGGTCTTTCCTTCGGGATCTTCATAGTTCAGCCCCGAGTAGTACAGGATCGGCATATTTTCTTTATTGTATCTGCAGCGGATATTCCCCTCTTGATCTACCAGAGCGATCATTCCACTGTGGTTAAGGCTTTCGCTGTCGTCTTCCTGATCTCCTATATAGATATTGAACTGGTCTGCCAGTTTTCCGATATAGTCTCTGTTTCCTGTTAGAAAATGCCAGTCGGGAGATTTTGCGCCTACACTTTTAGCATGTTCTTTTAATGCAGCAGGCGTATCGTTTTCCGGATCAATACTTATGGAAATAATTCCGAATTCCGGGCTGTTTATCTCATCTTCAATAAATCTCATATTACGGTTCATCACAGGACAAATCGTAGGACACCTGCTGAAGAAAAACTCCACCAGATATACTTTTCCCAGCATATCTTTATTGGTGATCTTTTTATTATTCTGGTCGGTGAGTTCAAAATCGGGAACCTTCATTACGGTATACAGGTTCTTTTTAAAATATCCCATTCCAACACCTATTCCAAGAAACAAAAGGGCAAAAATAGCAATCGGAATGATCACCTTTCTTTTTATGCCTGGAGCTTCCTTTTTAGTTTTGGACATATTTCTCAGGATTTTTTTTGAACTCGTCCTTACAGAGGATACTGCAAAAACCGTACGTTTTATTTTTATAGACCACCGTATCTTTCATATCATCCTCTGTTTTCATATGACAGATAGGATCTTCTGCATTAGCAAATTTCACTTTCTTAACAGTAGATTTTGAAGATGTTGTACTCTTTTTATGCTTTACTTTAGGCGTTTCCTGGCCACAGGCAAATAATGAAACTGACAATAATGCAGTCAAAATAATTTTTGATTTCATTTTAATTGTAAATTGAAATTGATAGTATGACGAATGTGTACATTAATTTTTAACACAAAGATAATCGTCGTTTTATTACTTATTGCTTAAAGCAACATTCAGCTATAAAAACGAAGGTATTTTGAGAAAAAAACTAAAAGAATAGTTGAAAAATTAAGCTAAAGGAGGATGGAATATCCTGGAGAAATAGTCTGAAGTATGATCAACAATATAATCCGAATGTATAGCCTTAGCTTCAGTATCAGATTCTTTCTGTCCTAAAAATGAAAGGGTATTGTGGGAAACAAAAACATCCAGTACAGATATTTTGATAACCTGCGAATTGTTGGATTGTTTTTCTGTTTTCGCCAGTTCTTTGCTGACGTAACACTTCCCTTTACACGTTGACTGAGGAACATTTCTGTTGTCACAGAGGTTTTTTACAATATAGTCATAGTTCACGGCATAGTTTACCAATGGCAAAACAGGGCGTAATGCAATGGTAAAAATAATGAATATGGAAATAAAAAATCTCAATGATCAGTTCTGTTGTACAAATATACTACTCAAATTGTGTTTATGTATTATTTATGATGAATGTCATTGATTATTTTTAGATTGGGATTAGGGAAAATAAGGTTTCTTGAAGTTGTGATAGTTTTCCTCGCGCAGATTATGGTGATTTTGCAGATTTTTTATGATTATAAAAAACCTTATAGGTTTTGGAAATCTATAAGGTTTGGTTGTTTTCTATTTTTAAATGGATGATGTAATGTTTTTTAATCGCAAGGACGCGAAAGTTATTATGACAGGTTGTTTTTAAAGCTCAAGGATTTTATCTCCGATAAAATTTTGGACTGCTAATAATTGTCGTTTTATCTTACAGCCTAAAACCTATTATTTGGCACCTGCTAACTGCAACCAAAAACCTACCATCTGCAACCTTACTGCTGCTACCTCTCAACTAAAATTCATTCTCTGGATCCTCACTGCATTTAAGATCGCCAGCATCGCTACTCCCACATCTGCAAATACGGCTTCCCACATTGTGGCTAAACCTCCAGCCCCGAGCGCCAGGACAACTGCTTTTACCGCAAAGGCAAGAACAATATTCTGCCAAACGATCTTTTTGGTTTGCTTACCTATATTGATGGCCATCGGAATTTTGCTTGGTTTATCATCCTGGATAACGACATCTGCGGTTTCAATCGTAGCATCGCTTCCGAGTCCGCCCATGGCAATTCCTACGTCGCTAAGCGCTACTACCGGAGCATCATTCACCCCATCGCCAACAAATGCTACAGTTTGATTTTTGGCTTTGATTTCTTTTACTTTATTGACTTTGTCTTCCGGTAAGAGATCTCCAAAAGCATTGTCGATACCCAGCTGATCTGCTACGTATTTGACAACAGTACTTTTATCACCGCTCAGCATGGTGGCTTTTACGCCCATTCTGTGCAGGTTGTCAACAGTTTCTTTGGCATCGCTTTTTATACTGTCTGCAATCGTTATGTATCCTGCAAACTTTTGATCATATGCTATGGCAATAAGCGTGTATACAATATTAGCATGATTGATGTCGTAGCTGATATTGAATTTATCCATCAGCTTAAAATTACCGACCAGCAATTCTTTTCCATTGACTGACGCTTTTAAGCCATGTCCTGCAATTTCTTCCACATTTTCCAGGGGAATAGAATGATCAATCTCTCCTGCATAATTATGGATTGCTGTAGCCACAGGATGTGTACTTTTGCTTTCCAGTACATTGACCAGTTTCAGGATCTCATCTTTATTGAATTCAGGATGAATGTTTACTTCCTGCACTTTGAATACGCCCTCCGTCATGGTTCCGGTTTTATCCATCACCACATTCTTGATCTCTGCGATACTGTCTAAGAAATTACTTCCTTTAAATAAGATCCCGTTTCTGCTTGCAGCTCCAATTCCTCCGAAATACCCCAGCGGAATGGAAATCACCAATGCACAAGGACATGAAATAACAAGGAAAATCAAGGCTCTGTACAACCAATCTCTGAACTGATAATCGTTCACAAAGAAATAAGGCAGAAGACAGATTCCTATAGCAAGAAATACAACAATCGGCGTGTACACTTTTGCAAATTTTCTGATGAATAATTCGGTCGGGGCTTTCTGCGCAGTAGCATTTTGCACCAGCTCCAGAATTTTACTCAGCTTGCTGTCTTCATAAGCGGTATTTACCTTTACAAGAGCGATGCTGTTCATATTGATCATTCCTGCAAGTACAACTTCTCCTTTTGTCTTCGTATCCGGTTTGCTTTCACCTGTGAGTGCAGCGGTATTGAATGAAGCTGATTCAGTCATCAGTTCACCATCAAGAGCCAGTTTTTCACCGGGTTTCAGCTGGATGATGTCTCCTATTTTAGTTTCTTTGGCTTTAATGGTTTTCGGTTGGCTTCCGTCAATAATCGTCACCTCATCAGGTCGCTGATCCAGCAAGGCTTTGATGTTTCCTTTGGCTCTTGAAACGGCCATTCCCTGGAATACTTCTCCTACGGAATAAAAAAGCATTACAGCAACACCTTCGGGATATTCCCCGATTGCAAATGCCCCTACTGTGGCAATTCCCATCAGGAAAAATTCAGAAAAGACATCTCCGTGAACGATACTTTCGTAGGCTTCCTTTAATACGGGAAATCCTACAGGAATATAGGCCACCAGATACCAGACCAAACGCAACCAACCTGTAAACCATTCCGTTTTTATATAATTGTCCAATGCTATTCCTATCAGCAACAGCAGGAAAGAGATGATGGCAGGAAGAAACATCTGAAAAGGTGTTTTGTCTCCTGTATCGTGAGAGTGATCATGCCCGTCTCCTTCGGAATGATCGTGTGTATGCTGTTCTTTCTTTTTGGGTTTTGTACTGCAACATTCTTCCATAAATACTATTTTGATGTAAAATTAAGGTTATACTCAATGCAATACTATTGCAAACTTTCAAGACAGTTTTCGCAGATTCCTTTGGCAAAAAGTCTTATCTCATCGATTCTGAAATTGGTTTGAACATTTTCCGGAAAGGAAATATCTTCCCGGCAGGTGGTCTGCTTGCATATTTTGCAGTAAAAATGCAGATGCCAGTCTTTGTGGGTTTTCTCATCGCAACCGTCATCGCATAATTTATATTTTGTAGTGGTATTTTCCTGTATGCTGTGGACAATTCCTTTCTCTTCAAAAGTTTTTAATGTACGGTAAATGGTGGTCCTATCTGCATTGTCAAAATGATTTTCCACTTCCGAAAGGGAAAGTGCCGCTTCCTGTGTACTCAAAAAATCATACACCAGAATTCGCATGCTAGTGGGCTTGGTATTTTTATCAATAAGCTTGTTTTCTATATCTTTTTTCATGTCTGCACTTAATTTTTAAAGATGTACTTCCTGTTCTTCATAACCTTCTTCTTCAATCTGAAAAGTGGTATGGCTGATCTTAAAATTCTCGGTTGTTACGTCCGTTAAGGTTTTCAACAATTGGTTTTGAGCCGTTCTGGTATCTCTGACGATGTGTGCACTCATCGCATTTACGCTTGATGTCAATGACCATACGTGAAGATCATGAACTTCTTTTACTCCCGGAACTTGTTCTAATGATTTTCGCAGCTCATGAATATCAACATCTTTGGGTGTTCCTTCCAATAGGACATTGACTGCTTCTTTTAACAAACGCCAGGTTCTCGGAAAGATCAAAAGGCCAATGGCTGCTGAGATAATTGGATCAGCGTAATACCAACCCGTTGTCAGCATGATAACTCCTGCAATCATTACTCCGATGGAAGTAAGCATATCGGAAAGCACTTCAAAATAAGCGCCTTTCATATTCAGGCTTCCTTCTGAATCTTTTCTGAGGATCATCATTCCGATAATATTCACAACAAGTCCTATTCCCGCTACAATCAGCATTGTTTTGCTCTGAACTGCCGGAGGATTCTGAAATCTTTGGTACGCTTCATACAATACATACAGGGAAATGCCGAGTAATACCACTGCATTGATTACTGCTGCTAATATCTCTGTCCGGTAATACCCGAATGTTTTAGAAGCATCTGCTTTTCGTTCTCCTATTTTGATGGCGATCAATGCCAAAAGCAACCCCGCAACATCGGTCAGCATATGTGCAGCATCAGCCATCAGGGCAAGACTTTGGGTTACAAGGCCGCCAATCACCTCAGCAATCATGTAGGTTCCGCTCAACAGCAGGACAAAAAGCAAATTTTTTTTATGTCTGCTGGCCGGGGAACCTTTCTTTATTTTTATTTCTTCCATGTTTTTCTGAAATTTTAGTTGATCACATTTCGTAATACAAAGAATTATCTTTTTTGACAGGAATATTCTGATCTCCTGTCATCTGTTTAATATTAATTTCAATGGTCTGCGCCAATGCTGTCACGGGCGTATCTACAGGTCCGTTTTCAAAAGGATCCTGCATGATGATTGATGTTTTTTCTATCGCAAGAAACATGACCGGAATAAGAAATGTGATGATAATTTCAACAGCCAGCTGTGCATCATCCAGTCCAAATGGAAGGATGGCTGCAAAAACATAGATTAAGGTATGCAACAAAATACTGTAAGACCTCGGAAAGACTGTATTCTTCAATCTTTCACATTTCCCCATACTATCGCAGAGCCTGGTGATGATGTCATTCAGCTGCATCTGTTGAAAGTCTGTTAACCCTTTTGAAGAAGCTATTTCTTTGAGCTGTTGGGAATGGGCATCCAGAATGGCATTCGGAATATTTGTGGCTTTGATCTGATGTTCATCCAGGTAGTTCTGAACTCTGTCTGAAAAAGGTTGTCTTCTTAAAGATTCTCCAAGTGTGTAGGTCCAGATGATCTGCCTTTCTGCAAATTCCTTTATGATTTTATCTTCTCCAACAGGGGAAAACTGTATCACCAGCCTCATTAGGGTTCTTGAATCATTCACTATTGCTCCCCAGACTGTTCTGGCTTCCCACCACCTTTCGTAAGACTGTGAAGTCCGGAACGCCAGCAGCAATGAGACTGCGGTTCCTAAGAGAGCAGGAATATTGAGTGGAAGTGAGATTTTCCGGAACCACGGAAGAAGGTCTAATAATCCTATGGACACAGCAAATATGCCCATATACAGAATCTGGGTTTTTATTTCATGGATGAAATACCAGATGGATATTTTTTTGTTTAACAGCATAACTGAACGATGTATTAGAATGTTTCTTGTATTCTGACTCTGAAAATGTACCGTAAACACCTCTAATTTAGGCATAAAAATCGGTAGTTATTCCGGTCTGTTCCTATAAATCAATTATCATTTCCTTATTTTAATGCTCATGCCCGCCGGAATTGGAAAGTTTAGCATTAACGAAAAAAGCTCCTTTCACTACAATTCTGGCATCAGCAGGAATTCCTTTTACAGGTGTAATTGCTGTATAGCCCATGTCTGATGTTCCTTTTATCACTTCTACCTTTTCAAAATTTAAGGTTTTTTGATGTTGGACAGGTTCTCCTTTTTCATTTTTGTGATCGTCTCCGGATTCTTCCTCTTCATGCTCCTCCGGTTTTTTGTCTGTACGGATAAAGACATAGTATTTTCCGTCTGCTTCCACGATGGCTTCGTTCGGAACGGCCGGAGTTGTATTTTTATCAAGGCTGACAATTCCGGTGATATTCATCCCGTCGATGAGGCCTGCTTTATTTCCGGTCACTGTGCCATGTACAGAAACGGTTTTACTTTCGTTTTCAAAAGAAGATCCTACACTGTACACCATGGCATCATATTCAGTTTCAGGGTTATTCGTCAACTTGAAATGCACGATCTGTCCTACTCTCATTTTAGGAAGATCTTTTTCAAAAACCTGCAGGTCAAGGTGGATAGAATTGTTATCAATAATCTCTGCCACAGGTGATGAAACATCTACATAGCTTCCGATCTGTGCGGAAATACTACTTACGGTTCCGCTAATGGGTGCTGTAATCACCAACCCTGATCTCATATTGGAATTATTTACTTTTCCCGGACTGATTCCCATCATCTGAAGCTGTCTCAGAAGGGAAGCTTTTTTCGTTCTCAAGGTTTTAAGCTCTGCATCTGAACTCTGCAGGTTTTTCTTTGCGCCTGCATCATTGTCAAAAAGCTCCCGTTGTCTTCTGTATTCCTGTTCTGCATAGATAATTCTACTGTTTGTGGTCAGATATTCTTCCTGCAGCTGGATAAATTCAGGATTGGCGATGGTTGCGATCACTTGTCCTTTTTTCACGATGCTTCCTACCTGTACGTTCAGGGTTTTGATCACTCCGCCATACAAAGAAGTGATGGTGGCTTTATTATTATTGGGAACTCTCAGAAGACCGTTGGCTTTAACGGTAGAAGTAAGTTCCTTCATTTCGATGGGACCTAAAGATATTCCAACGGACTTTATCTGTTCTTCAGTTAATGAAGCAATCGTCTGCGGTGCTTCTTCATGGCCAGCTTCCGCTTTTTCAGTTTTTACTTCGGGATTTTCTGCCTGCGTTTCTTTTTTTCCGCAGCTTATAAGTAAAAGTGCTGTGACGGTCAGAGATATGATATTGTGCTTTATTTTCATTTTATTTATTGATGATTGAATTAATGGTAACTACAGATTGGTTGACCTGCTGAATGGATTCTAAGTATTTTAACTGAATATTGGTGGCGGTCTGCAGGGCAAAAAGATATTCTACATAAGAGATTTCTCCTGTTTTGTACCCTAACTGAGCTGCTTTGACAATTTTTTCGGCGTTTGGAATGGCCTGACTTACATAATATTCATACTGCTGTATATCCTGCTGATATTGTGCAAAAGCATTTTCAAGCTGTGTCGAAAGCTGCTTCTTTCTCATCTTTGCATTGGTTTCGGCGGCCAGTTTTTCATATTCCAGAGACTGCATCTTTGCTTTTGTCGCCCCAAACGTCAAAGGAATGGCAACGCCTACAGAGAACGAATTGAAACGGTCGCCCCCATTATAGAATTTCTCCTGCCCGTTTTTGGTATGGAAACCAATCAGCGACTGGCTCGTCAGACCAAGACTGAATTCGGGAAGTCCCTGGGATTTCTCCACATTTTTATTCTTTTCAGCAATCTCCATTTCGTGATAGAAAGCTTTGACTGTAGGGTTATTGACTACAGAAGAACTGTCGAGAATATTTTCTGTTCTCAAAGGTTCGTAATCGCTTTTAAAAGGAACTTCAACATCTTCGGAAGTATTTAATAACGTCTTTAAATTTTTATAGGCATTGTTTAAATACACTTCATTCTGTTTCAACAGCAGGCTGATCTCCCCCTTTTGGGTTTCTGCTGTATTAATTTCAATCTTCTTTATATCTCCTGCTTTAAATCTTACGCTTGCAATTCGAATAAAATCCTCATACAGACTGTCGAGATCCTTCAGCTTGAATTTGTTGTACTGAAGGTATTCGATCTGATAATAATAACTCCTTACCTGTTTGGTCAGTTCGTTCGCAGAAACTTCTTTATCGATTTGCCTGCTTTTTATATTTTCAGTGATCAATTCTTTCCTTGCTTTGAACAGTGTCGGGAAAGGAATGGTTTGCGAAATGGCAAATGACTGATCGAATTTCGGACTGTTGTACTGCCCGAGTTGTGCTTCAAAATTTAATTTGGGGAGTTCTTTCGCTGTACCTTTCAAAGCTTCCGCCGATTTTATATTGAGATCTTTTGATTTTAAAACCAAATTATTTTCGGCTGCCATTTCTACGGCCTGATCCACAGAAATCTGTCTGGTCTGCGCTTTAAACGTCTGTCCGAACATCAGAAACCCAAGAACAATAACTGTTGTAATTGGCTTAATTTTATTCATTTTTCCTGAAATCTTTGAATTAAAAATAATATAAAGCATCGGCAGCACAAATAAGGTAAGGAATGTAGCGGTTACCAATCCTCCGATTACCACTGTGGCCAAAGGTTTCTGTACTTCGGCTCCAGCTCCTGTAGAAATTGCCATGGGCAGAAAGCCTAATGAAGCCACTGTCGCAGTCATCAGAACAGGTCTTAATCTGGTTTTTGTTCCTTCGTATACTCTTTTCAATACGTCCTTCTCGCCATCTTTTTCCAATTGGTTAAAAGTTCCAATCAAAACGATTCCATTAAGAACCGCAACCCCAAAAAGAGCAATGAACCCGATCCCAGCACTGATACTGAACGGCATATCTCTTAACAGGAGGGCAAACACACCTCCGATAGCACTCATCGGGATAGCTGTAAAGATCAATGCGGCCTGCTTAAATGAGTGGAAGGTGAAATAGAGCAGCATAAAGATGAGAAACAAGGAAACCGGAACTGCGATCATCAGACGCTTGCTGGCTTCCTGTAAATTTTCGAACTGTCCGCCATAGGTAAAATAATATCCGGAAGGTAGTTTGACCTGTTGATCCAGTTTGACCTGAATATCTTTCACTACGCTTTGTACATCACGGCCTTTTACATTAAAACCGATCACAATCCTTCTTTTTCCTTCTTCACGACTGATCTGTGCCGGTCCCAGTTTATAGCTGATATTGGCGACCTGGGAAAGCGGAATCTGCGCTCCTGTAGCTGTTGCAATCATTAAGTTATTCACATCATCGATATTCGTTCTGTGAAGGCTGTCGAGACGGACCACAAGATCGAAACGTCTTTCGTTTTCAAACACCTGTCCGGCTGCTTTTCCTGCAAAGGCTGTACTTACGGCATTGTTTACGTCTTCTATATTTAAGCCATAGTTAGCCATTCTTGTTCTGTCGTATTCTACATTGATTTGAGGAAGTCCGCTTATCCTTTCGATCTGAGGAGGCGTGGCTCCATCAACAGTCTGGATGATCTTCCCTACTTTATCGGCATAAATAGATAGTGAATCCAGATTTTCCCCGAAAATCTTAACGGCAACATCCTGTCTGATCCCCGTCATCAACTCATTGAAACGCATCTGGATCGGCTGGTTCTTTTCAAAAAACACACCGGGAATAGTTTCTAATTTCTCACTGATCTCATCGGCCAGCTCTGTATAAGATTTTTTTGATTTCCATTCTTTTTGTGGTTTTAAAACGACAATCAAATCTGTTGCTTCCGGAGGCATAGGATCGGTAGGAACCTCAGCGGAACCTGTTTTTCCGACAACCATTTTTACCTCATCAAACTGTTTGATAATTCTGGAAGCCTGCATAGAGGTTTCAATACTCTGGCTGAGTGAACTTCCCTGTGGCAGGATACAGTGGAATGCATAATCCCCTTCCTGCAACTGCGGAATAAATTCGCCACCCATATTTTTGAAAATAAAAGCACTGATGACAAATATGAAAATAGTGGCCGAAACAATGATATATTTTACTTTAACAGCTTTGTGCAGCATCGGCTGATAAATCTTCTGCAGGAAATTCATCATCTTATCTGAAAAGGTTTCTTTATGCGAAATGTTTTTAGACAAGAACAAGGCACTCATCATCGGAATATAGGTCAGGGAAAGAATCAATGCTCCCAAAATTGCAAATCCCACAGTCTTGGCCATTGGCGTAAACATTTTCCCTTCTACTCCTGCAAGGGTAAGGATCGGAATATAAACAATAAGGATAATAATTTCACCAAAAGCCGCACTGCTTCTGATCTTGGATGCAGAAAGGAAAACTTCTTCGTCCATTTCATTTTGGGTAAGGTTTCGTACAGATTTCCTCAGACCTAAATGATGTAAAGTGGCTTCCACAATAATTACGGCACCGTCTACAATTAATCCGAAATCTATTGCTCCAAGACTCATTAAATTGGCACTGACACCAAAAACATTCATCATTCCCAAAGCAAACAACAATGATAGCGGAATGGCTGAAGCTACAATAAGTCCTGCTCTAAGGTTGCCAAGGAAAACCACCAATACGAAAATAACGATAAGGGCACCTTCTATGAGGTTTTTCTCTACGGTATTGATTGCTCTTCCTACAAGATCTGTTCTGTCTAAGAAGGGCTCTATCACCACATCATCGGGAAGTGATTTCTGGATGGTTGGAATTTTAGCTTTAATACGGCTGACAACATCGTTACTGTTGGCTCCTTTCAGCATCATGACCACACCTCCTACAGCATCTACTTTTCCGTTGTAGGTCAATGCTCCGTAACGCACAGCGCTTCCAAGACGTACGTCTGCAACATCTTTTATAAAAATCGGAACGCTCCCGGTTTCATTTTTTACGGAGATATTTTTAATGTCTTCCAGCGAGGTTACAAATCCGATTCCACGTATAAAATAAGCATTCGGTTTCTTGTCTATGTATGCTCCACCGGTATTCTGGTTGTTTTTTTCTAAGGCTGTAAAAATATCGGTAATGCTTACGCCCATTGCTTTAAGGCGGTCCGGATTCACGCCTACTTCATATTGTTTCAATTCTCCTCCGAAGCTGTTGATTTCTGCAACACCGGGAGTTCCGTTCAGCTGTCTGCGTACGATCCAATCCTGCATGGTACGGAGTTCTTTAGCGGAATATTTCTTTTCGCTGCCTTTTTTCGGGTGGAGAATATACTGATAGACTTCACCGAGGCCCGTACTTACAGGTGCCAGTTCCGGCGTTCCCACTCCTTTGGGGATTTCTTCTACTGCCAGTTTCAGCTGTTCATTGATCAGCTGTCTGGCAAAATATACGTCTACATTCTCTTTGAAGACTACGGTGATTACGGAAAGTCCGAATCTTGAAATACTTCTGGTTTCCTGAATATCCGGAACATTGGCAATACTCTGCTCTATAGGAAAAGTAACCAGCTGTTCTACTTCCTGTCCTGCGAGTGTAGGACATGCGGTGATGATCTGCACCTGATTATTGGTAATATCAGGAACAGCATCTATGGGAAGTTTTGTAGCACTCCATACTCCCCAGATAATGAGAAGCAAGGTCATGATACCTACAACCACCTTGTTTTTGATACTGAATTTTATGATTTTATCTAACACGATCTGTATTTAATTTTTATTGGTAATAACTGCATAGGGCAATAATGCCGCTGCAAAAATATCACGAAGACCTCTGCAATGGTATTGCAAAGTTCAATAGATAGAAAGCCTAACTTTCTAATAATCAATAAAAATTAAATTTTAGGGGGCTGCCAGATATGATCGTACATCTGGTATGCGAAATTGTTTTTCTGAAAAAGAATTTTCTTTGAAAAGTAAGCCTGAACCTGGCTCGGAATTTCTAATAAAGGATCCATTTTGAAAGAAGATACCGTCATCTGACAGCAACTGCATGTACACAGCGGTGAGCAGACATCTCCTTTATCCTTTGAATGGGATTCCTTGATATTGAATGACAGTTTAACCTCTGTAGGTCCTACAGGACGGTGCACATCTTCGCAAGGCATCAGTGATAACGCCATGAAATAGAATGCTAGTATCCATCTTAACAGGTTCATATGGACAAAGGTAAAGTTTTTTTCTAAAACGGGAAGACTCTGTGAAGATTTAATATATTCCTGACATTGTAGTGTTTTTTGAAAGGAAGCTATATTTTCTTTATTTTTGGAGTAGGATCTGCCTGATACAGCTTATGAAAAAACTTTTTTTACTTTCTTTATTTTTAACTCTGTTCGCCTGTGTAGGTTCTGATACAGAATTTCTGCCCCAAACTGTTTCAGAATCTAAAAGTAAAAATCTCTTCATCAAGGAATACCAACCCACGGAAAATAAGGTGACCATCAATCAGGGAGAATGTGAAATTGTGGAAGCGTTTACTACTTTTAAGTTGAATTCAAAAAATGATCAGACGATCAATAAAAGTTTCTTTGCCTTCAGTGTAAGGATTAAAAACCTTAAAACAGGTGAGGCAGGCCTTGCCCTTGAAGACAGTGATCATAGTCAATTCCTTGATTTCTATTGTGATTTCTGCGGAGGCATTAACAATGATAATCTTGTGCTCTATTATGATGACATCAGTAAAAGAGAAAGCCTGGACAGCATAAAGATCGGTTTTAAAGACGGAAATAAAAGTGAGAAGGTTGTTTATTTTGTTCAGAAAAAATAAAAACTATCCTCGAGAAATTATGAAGACACTTGAAAACTACAAAAAATATAATCCGTAACAATTTAATACTTTAGAAATTAAAGATTTGCAACTTGATTTCAAGATAATCTTAGTATGATAGAATTCAAAACAGAAGTTAAAGAACTTCTTCCTTACGATAGAAAACAGTATATAGCATTAAAAAAATGGTATGGGGTTTCGTTTCAATTACCGGGTGTTTTTGAAGGAAAAGATATAGGTTTAATAGTATTTCTTGAAAATTATGTGGATTGGTTTAAGAATATCATATTAAATCTGGATAGTAGTTCTCCATGGATTGTTAACCACGATGATAAGGACTTAAAATGGTTACCTAATAACGATGATACTTTAAGTTCTCTACGAACCTTGTTTAAACAAAACAATATTCCATCTGCATTTACAGGGGCTTTAGTTTTTATGAAAGATGACTTGTTGAAATATTCAAAGGATTTAATTTCATATCCTTATGGTGTGTATGAAAAAAAAGAATCTCGATATAAAGATTTAGATATTTCACATAGTCAGCTCCAATTTGTTATAAAAATATCAGGGCATTTGAGTATAGATTTATTAAGCACAGATAAGGAATTATTAAAAAAAATTGTAAATTCTAATTCTTCAGGTAATTTTAATATAATATAATAGAATATAGAGGAACTAAACTATAGCAAGATTCATATCTTTGAAATAATATAAAAACGAAAAACATACAAACTACATCTACTAATACCTGAATATAAAATGTTTAAATCTTCATTGATAATAATTAAAACAACTAATAATAAACTCTAAGCCTGATGGCATATCTGTAAGCATAGGATTATACGCAGTACCAACTGGTGTGGATATTAATTTTAATAAAACCATGTCAGCCGATAGATTTACAAAACTTAAATCACTTTTTAATAAATAGAAAAATGAATTATTATATATTTTTTTTAACCCTGTTAGGTTGTATTCTTATCTTTAGTTGTAAAGATATTAATGAAAAAGGTATCCGCGATTTTAATAAATATTCATTTGATACAGCCATAGAAGGAGAAGGAAGTTTTAATATAGGTCACGTTTTTAATATTGATAAAAAAAAATATATAGAAAAAAACGACTACGATTTTATTTATTATACAAAAGACTTAACTGAAAGAGAGTTTTTAATTCCAGGAAGTTTAACAAATGACGAATTTCCAGTATATTGGAGGGAAGTGAATCTTCCTTTCAGAATAATTAAGAATTCAAACAGTGATACATTAATTATTATAAAAGAAAATAAAAAATTCATTTTTAAAAAAGTGAAAAATACTAGTCCATAAGTAAAAGGAAGTTACCTAGGTAACTTCCTTTTTAATTTACTTACAAATTCGGATTATTATCAATCTCCTTCTGAGGAATACTGAACAGATAATATCTACTGTTCGGTGCAAAAGCAGTTTGATCAGGAAAATTAAAGACCGAATGCCCTCTTCCGTTCACTGTTTTTACAGTTCCGTCAGGAGTGGTAATCTGTACTTTTATAGGCTGTCCGTTGGCATCAACAAATGGTTTTCTCACCACTGTTCCTTGCGTTCTGATAATATCTGAAAGTGAGAATCCTTCTCCGAAAAGCTCTTTTCTTCTTTCGATCAGTATTTCTTTTACTACATCATTCTGAGCAAGAGAACCTGTGTAAAGATTGGCATTCCTGGCCGTTTTCAACTGGTTTAAAACTGCCACAGCATTGGTAACATTTCCGTTTCTGGCTTCTGCCTCAGCTTCGATCAGATACATTTCTGCAGCTCTCATCAATACGATATCTGCGATAAGTCCTGTTTTAAATTTAAACTTGGA
The DNA here is from genome assembly GCF_025153485.1 of Chryseobacterium pyrolae. Taxonomy (NCBI): domain Bacteria; kingdom Pseudomonadati; phylum Bacteroidota; class Flavobacteriia; order Flavobacteriales; family Weeksellaceae; genus Chryseobacterium; species Chryseobacterium pyrolae. The sequence goes on along the minus strand of NZ_JANZQH010000004.1, from coordinate 116,248 downwards.
ATACCTCAGTAAACCTTCCCTACCCGGCAGACCATCCCATTGAAACAACTGGTATCTGATATCATTCGTGTCAAACAGATCTTTGAAAAACGGATCTGCCATAAAACTGTAATAATAACTTCCTGAAGAAGATACATCAAGATAATGGAAGGCATAGCTCTCTCCAGACTGTTCTTGAGTCTGCCCATGTCCCCAGATCCATTCTCCATTGCTGATGTCATTGAATCCTTCTTTATATTTTTCAGGAGTCATCAACGGATAGCCTGCTTTGGCTATCTTTGCCGCCGCTGAAGCTTTGCTCCATTCTCCGGTATTCAGGTAAGTTCTTGCTAAAAGTCCGTTGACTACCGCTTTGTTGATCTTGTCCTTATTATTTCTTGTATAATTAGTCAAAAGGTTATCCGCTTCCGTCAAATCACTTTTAATCAATGTATAAATTTCTTCAAGACTTGCTTTTTTCTTTGGAACAGAACTGATGGTTGAGGGTTCCGTATAAATCGGAGCTGTAAGTGCCATTTTGTCTTTCAGATAACTGAACTGATAAAAGCTGGCCAGGTTCAGATAACAGAAAGCCCGTAATGCTTTAGCCTGTCCTTTTACCTGATCTTTTTTTGCCTGGCTTCCTTCTGTCTGGTCAATACGGGCAATCACATTATTCATATTATTAATGGTGGAATATAATGTAGACCATATAAACTGTGGACGCGAAAGCGTATTGTTAATCATTTCCGTAAAAGCGTAGGCAGATGGGAATCCATATTTATTAGTAAGAATAGCAGCATCACTTCCCATCGCATCACTCGTTCTCAAAACTGTTGAGTACCCGATATTTGCATAGGTGGGTCCATCATCATTAAATTTTGCCCATGCGCCATTGATTACCGTTTCTGCACTTTCCGCTGTTTTGAAAACCTCTTCGCCATTAGCCTGATCTGTAGGAGCCGTTTCCAGCTCATTTTCACAACTTGTTAGCGACCAGAGAGCAACAAGAGCAAAAGATATATATTTTAATTTTTTCATTGTTTCAAATTTTAAAGGTTTAAAGAGTCGCCTGAAGACCGAAAGTTATCGTTCTCATCGCAGGATATCTGTAATATGTAGTTCCATCCAGTGCCTGTTCCGGATCCATTCCTTTATGTTTGTAGAACGTCAGAAGATTTTCTGCCTGAACATAAATTCTAAACTTTTTCAGGCCCAGTTTTTCAAAATAATCTGAAGGAAGCGTATAGCCCAAACTCACATTTTTAAGTCTTGCATAGGTTCCGGAATATAAAAATCTTGAAGAAGAAGAATTCCAGTTGTTCGTTGTTGTACTTAATGCAGGAACATCCGTGTTCGGGTTTTCCGGAGTCCATCTGTTCAGCATTTCTGCACTCCAGGCACGTCCACCGGAACTTCCGTTAGACATCAAGGACGTATAATCTGTATCCAGGATTTTTCCTCCGATGCTGAACGTCAGTAATCCTGATACATCAAAGTTTTTGTAAGCAATACTTGTGGTAATCCCTCCGGTCACTTTAGGCAAGGCAGATCCCTGGAAAGTTCTTGTAGCTTTTGCATATTCGGAAGTGGTTCCGTCTATTGTATTTCCATTGGCATCCTGATAGATATATCTCCACAAAGGCTTTCCGTTGGAAGGATCTACGCCTTTCCATTCCTGAAGATAAAAATCATATATAGAACCTCCCACATCCAAACGCTTGGTTCCGGTTATAACGGCTCCTTTTGGCAGCTTTGTAATCTTATTGTTTAATGTGCTCAGATTCAGATCTACATTCCATTGGAAATTATCATTTTTGATAGGAGTTGTGAACAATGAAAACTCAAAACCTGTATTCTGTATCGTTCCAACATTAAAAGGGAAATCACTGATTCCTAAAGATGGAGCCACCGGCATATTAAACAAAAGATCCTGACTTTTTCTTTTAAAATATTCGATATTACCTTTCACCCTGTTATTCAGAATGGCAAACTCAAGACCTACGTTTAAATTGAGATTGGTTTCCCACTTAACATCATTCGTCTGTATTTTTTCAAGAACGGTTCCCGGCTCACCCAGATTATTGTAGAATTTGTATAGTTCCTGATAAGCATAATAAAGCGAAGATCCGTTTGGTCTCCGTAATTTATCATTTCCCTGACCACCATAACTTGCACGTAATGTAAGCTGATTGAAGATATTTAAATCCTTGATAAAATCTTCATTCGAGACTTTCCATGAACCTCCCACAGACCAGAATTTCCCCCATCTGTTATCGGCAAAGAACCTTGAAGAACCGTCTGCCCTTCCTGAAACTGATAAAAAGTAGGTATTGTTAAAATCATATTCTGCTCTTCCTAGGAAGCTCAACAGGGAAAACTTGTCACTGTTCCCACTGAAACTCCCCAATAAGGCTGCGGCATCAGGCTCATAATAGTAAGGCAAAGAAAACTGGCTTCTGGAACCTGAAATCGTCTGAAAATCATATTTATAAAATTCCTGACCTCCTAAAATATTGATATGATGCTTCCCGAATTTCTTGTCATACGTCAGAATATTACTGGTCGTATAAGAAAGTGTTCTGCTGTTTGATCTCGTTACAGAACCCCCGATTTCACTTCCTTCACCAATAAGCGGATTCGAGTAATAATGTCCGTTGTAATTCACTAAATCGACAGAAAAACTGGTCTTAAATTTCAGTTCGGGTAGGAAGGTAAATTCTAAAAATCCTTTTCCTGAGAAATTATCTTCTTTATTTTCATTTTTATCCAAAGGCAACGTTGCTGCTGCATTCTGATTTTGCAAAGCACTGGTAGGCCTGTACTTTCCGAAATCATAGATCCTGTTCCCTTCTGCATTCAGCTTGTAGCTTCCATCATCGTTTCTTTCGTAATACGGATAGAACGATGGAACTACTCTTGCAGCCTGAATAATATTGTCCTGTCTGGAATCTGAAGATGGCGGTGCGTTCTGGATACTGTTCGTATAGCTTAAATTCACGCCTGCATTCAACCATTTTTTAACTTCTGAATTGATTTTCAATCTCGTTCCAAATTTTTGAAAACCTGACTCGATGGCAATTCCCTTATCATCTAAGTAGCCCAATGAAAAGAAATAATTGCTTTTCTCACTGCCTCCGCTGATATCAAAATCTACCTGACTTCTGGAAGCCGTTCTTTGAAGAATATCCCGCCAGTCATCATTCCATAAAGGTTTTGCACCGGGAAGAAGTTTTCCGTCCGCCCCTACAGGTTTTGGATAAGCAGCGCCGTAAGGGTTGATTCCAAGGGCATTAACCAGGTTGTCACTTGCCATCTGCCCTGCCTGCTGAGAAGATATCTGAGGAGATTTGTAACCATTCCTCAATGCTTCCCAATACAGCTGAAAATACTGATCTGTACTGACTTGCTTATAATCTTTTACCGCTCTGCTGGAAAATCCCTGGCTGATATTAAAATTAACTCTTGATTCTCCTTTTTTGCCGGATTTCGTTGTAATAATGATGATTCCATTGGCTCCTCTTGAACCGTATAATGAACTTGCCGTAGCATCTTTCAAAACACTGATGGATTCTATATCATTAGGACTGATGGAATTAATGTTTCCGTCAAAAGGAATTCCGTCTACTACGTAAAGAGGATCACTTGAAGCGCTTATGGAACCTACACCTCTTATCCTGATGGAAGCCGTAGATCCCGGTTGCCCCGAAGCACTCACAGCCTGAACCCCTGCAACCTGCCCTTCAAGTGCTTTCGTAATATTGGTAACAGGTCTGTTATTGATCTTATCGCTGGAGATGGTGGCTATTGAACCTGTGTAGCTTGTTCTTTTCGCTTTACCATAAGCTATCACTACCACTTCATCGATTTCTTTTTCTTTGATCGTATCTTTTTTGGGCTTGACTTCCTGTGCGTGTACACTGATCATCCCCAGGAAAAATACAGCGACTGGTGGAAGCCAAATTTTAGAATTAATTAAACCTTTACTAATCATAATCAATTTTATTTATCATATATTAAAAATTAACCCTTTGCAGAAAAGTCAGCAAAGGGCATCGATAAATACGATTAACCAAATGCTTATTTTTCCTTTAAAGGCTGAATGTAACACCTTGCACAGGGGCAGGTTGTCAAGACTTCACAGGGTCAGTTCCCTCCATCTTTCTTTATAAGCCGATCGAAATAGGTCTGCAAAGCTAAAAACAATTAGTCTACAAAACAAGTAGACTTTAATTTTTTTTATGATAGATTTTCAAAAATTAACTTAAATACATTGTAAAAACCACAAAAATAGAGGCTTAAAACCATTATCGATTTCCTTACACATGATAAATATCAGTAAACACAATGGAGAAACTATACCATGAGATTTGATAATAAAAAAATGACGTCAATGACGTCATTTTTCAGATTACTCTGATTATTTTTTATAATTTTCAGCTAAATATTATCTTATTGCCATTACTTTATCTCTATTTTTTTCCATTTCGCTATTGAATTTCTGCTTAATTTAAACTCCTCAGCCACCTTTGTATTACTAAGCTTGTTTTTCTTTTGATATTCTAAAATCTCCATGATCGTCACCCTATCATAAGACCTCATTTTTTGATTAAATAATGAGGTCTCCAGATTTTCACAAGTGAAAATTATTTGATTCAGTTTAATGACATCCAATGTGGATAAAACTTCTTTCTGTAAAATGGAACTACAGGATTGATATTTTTCAGGATACTTTTTAAAAATAAGGTCGGAGTATATTTTTTTATAATTTGGACCTGAGCTTTCCATACATTCTTTTTATTTCTATTTTAAAAACTATTTCATTTTCGTAAAATATAAACATGACCGTTTTTCTCCAGAAGCTTCCCGTTTCCAAAACATATGTCCAAACATTGGATGGATAGAAGTTAAACTCCTGTCCCAGCAGCTTTACAACCTGGGCTTTATCTTGATTTAATAAATAATCAAATTCATATTTCTTCTTCATTCCATCTCATTATACTTACTCATCCATTTATACAGGGTGGTTTTGGGAATTCTATACTCTTCTATGACCTGAAATTTTGTTTTCTGTCCTGTATTAATTAATTCTAAAATAAAATCTACAACCTGTCTGGTATATACATTTTTCCTAAAATTAGGAGGAAAGGTTCCGGTGTTTGATGCTATATGATGGGAGTGGTTTTCAGGAGCAAATAATATAAGATGCTGACAATAAATTCTGAAAAAATCGTATTCGAGGAGTTTACACCACCTGAGAAGAACTTCTGTATCCAGATCTTTGCGGGCATACATTGCATTAATTTCTTCCTCAGTAGCTTTATGAAAACTGCAGATACGGATCATTGAAATTTCCATTTCCTCAACTCTTTCTCTTATGCATTCTCCAATATGAATATTTTTAAAATTAAATTTCATCAGATTCTCCTTCCTGTATTTTTTTAAGATATGATCTTACTTTTAATCTATTGAAAATAGGAAAGAAGAACTTTCCACAGTTCCCCTTTCCAATATTCAATGAATCATTCAATTAATATAATCTCTGAATGGATACGAAAACCTCCAATGTATTATCTAAAGTACTGGAATCATTAGTCGTATTCCCATTCCCTGCACTTGTAAAAGATTTATTATCTATACGCAATGCATAATAGACTCTATACCATTTGTTATCTGCAGTAGTAATGTCAAAAGTAACGGTCTCGTTTCTGCCATAGGTAAGATACACTCCGTCATCAAATTGTGCGTAATTATTGGGAAAGACTAATAAATTGGCACCATGAGAATCTCCTGTGTGGGTAGATACTTCTGAAACCCATACTTTTGCATTGGCAGCTGTAATATTATAAAGACGCGGATCAAAATTGGTATTGGACCCATTCGAATCAAATGCATTAGGCGAAGTGATGAAAGCATCCACTCTGAACGTATTATTAATGATCGGAAGATCGTTAAGAAACTGGCTTAAAAGAAACGACGTGGTCTTACGTGGAATTGAAGAATGATAATATACTAATTCTCCTGGGGCAATAACAGCTCCGGCTCCTACGGTAGCACTACAGGTCTGCCCTCCAATATCTAACGGGAAAGTAGTAAGTGTAGGACTTGAAGCGGTAGGCATTCCTGACACTGTATATGTAAGAATTCCTGATCCGACATTAAAATTTCCGGCAGCCAGCGTTGCGGTAAGCCCGTTGACAGGGCCAATAGCCTGCGCAGCATAAACACCTCCATTTCCTCCTGTATATGGCACACTCATGGTTCCTGTATATGGAGTACCTGCGGTATACGTCCCCGGAGAAAGCGTTACCCCGTTACAGGTAATAGTTCCTAAGGTTCCGGGCGCAAGAGAACCATTACTAAATGTTCTCCACTCTGTACCGTTCCAGAATACATAACCTACATAGCTAAGTCCTGCAGTTCCCAGATTATACACAAGCAGACCTGCCACCGGTGAAGGAATTGTAGCCTGATCAGTCTGAGAAGTCAATGCTACTTTCGGGCCCAGAAGTCCTTTTTTGCTTCCAATAGCAAGCCCGTCTACATTGACGTCCAGAATTGCAGATGCATTAGGTGCAATAGTTCCAATCCCTACACTGCCCACTGAAGTTACCGTAAAATCATTAGATCCTTGTGGAGCGGTTGGAGCTCCTGTTGCAGGATTGTCTTTCAGGCCATCTACGTGTAGAACTCCAAGAGGATTTGCAGTATTAATCCCAACTTGGGAATGCATAAATCCAAAAGCAATAGTTGCCAGTAGTAATATTATTTTTTTCATTTTTTGAATTGTTTTTTTTAGTTAGAAGAAAAAAGGTAAAAGCTTTGTTAGAAAAACTTTTACCCGGTATCATGATTGGTTTAGTTTTTATCCAAGTATGTTTTATGTGGTTCTGATTTTAAGCAACAGATAGAGGCGGAGGCCTGATATAACAATACCGGCCTGATACAAATATTCGTTTGGCGTTGCTGAAAGAATTAATCTTTATTCTTTCCGGAGAGATTTCTAAAAAAGAAGATAGGATAAGAAAGGGATCATCATATTTATACTGCCCGTTTGCTTTTGTAGCCTGAAGTTCACCAAGAAGCAAGGACTGATATTTTCCCTCATGATCTTTGACTGATATTTCTATCTTGTTTTCCCGGATCTTTTTACCATTTGACCGCTCCTTTAAACCATTTTCTTTTTTTACTATTTCCGGTTTTTGTGAAGACTGCTGAATGACGCGTTTATAAGATGCAGTGTCTTTTTTTATAATTTTAATTTGTGAATCAGACAGCGCTTCGGCTCCTGAAATAATGGTTCCATCAAGAATATATATTTCACCATTTTTCGTTTGCTTTTCAAAACTACGGCCGTCAAGTGAGTCATTTTCTTTTCCGGCATGTAAAAATGAAAACATTATAACCATTGCTCCCAAGAAAAATTTCTTTAGTGGAAACAACAAGATTACTTGACGCTTTTTAGGATCCGGAACAAACATTTTGCAAAATTACACCTGCTAATCAATCAAAAAAGAACAGATCAAATGAAAAACAAGAAAATGACTTAAGTTTTACACTAATCTGACAACCAATATTTTAAAACAATGATTTTCCATAAAACACTTAAATAACTCACTTTCCGGAATTAGAAATAATTTTTAAATATGAAAAGAGTAGAAACCGATATAACAACAAGGATTTTAACAAAGTTTCTACACGAGCTCCTCACGAGATTGAATCAGACCTTTATGTTCTAAATTTTAGAAAAGAATAATACATTAAAGAGAGTGAAAACAGATCAATGCTTGTGGAAGTATATAAGAAAATAACCATTTTAAAATAGATTGCCCATATATCTGAGGGGTAATCATAGGCAGGATGTATAGAAATTATTTATCTTTGAATAAATTTTTCACATGAGAATCCTTATCATTAACGGTCCAAATCTTAATTTACTGGGTACAAGAGAACCGGAAGTATACGGTACTGTTTCTATGACTGATTATTTGGACAAGCTGGAAGCTGAATTCTCAGAAGATGAGATCAGCTATTATCAGTCTAATATTGAAGGGGAAATCATCAACAGGCTTCAGGAAGATAATTTTGAAGCTCTGATCATTAATCCCGGAGCATACACCCATTATTCCTATGCTATTGCAGATTGTTTAAAAAACATCCGTAAACCAAAGATTGAAGTTCACATCAGTAATATTTATAAAAGAGAAGAATTTCGCCAGAAGTCTGTAACTGCAGCTAGCACAGATGCTGTATTATCCGGTTTTGGAATGGATGGGTACAGACTTGCTTTATTAAGTTTAAAAGCTTAATTCCATTTTCCACACATCCCACCAATTGACACAGATCTTATGTAATGAGATCATCTGAAGGTATAAAAAATAAAAAGCCTCATCGTTGATGAGGCTTTTGTTGTATTAGATAGTCTGTTGCTGAAGTTGAGGTCCTGAAGAAATTAATTTCTTCCCCTCTTCAGTATCACAGTACTGTTCAAAGTTTTTGATATATCTTGCAGCAAGATCTTTTGCTTTTTCTTCCCATTCTGCAGCGTTGCTGTATGTTTCTCTAGGATCCAGGATACCTTCAGAAACATTCGGAAGCTGTGTAGGAATTTCAAGATTCATGATTGGAACCTGAGTTTTAGGAGCATTTTCGATAGAACCATCAATGATGGAATCAATAATAGCTCTTGTATCTTTCAGAGAAATTCTCTTTCCTGTTCCGTTCCATCCTGTATTCACCAAATAAGCCTTAGCTCCGTGCTCTTTCATTTTCCCGATCAATGTTTTAGAATACATTGTAGGGTGAAGCGTAAGGAACGCTTCTCCGAAAGCAGGAGAGAAAGATGGTTCCGGTTCTGTGATTCCTCTTTCCGTACCGGCTAATTTAGACGTATATCCACAAAGGAAGTGGTATTGTGCCTGGTTTTCATCTAAGATAGAAACCGGAGGCAATACTCCGAATGCATCAGCAGAAAGATAAACGATCTTCTTAGCATGTCCCGCCTTAGAAGGAAGAACGATTTTATTGATATGGTAAATTGGGTAAGATACTCTTGTATTTTCAGTGATAGATCCGTCAGTATAGTCAGCAATTCCATTGTTCACTACTACATTTTCAAGAAGTGCATCTCTTTTGATAGCTCTGAAAATATCCGGTTCTTTTTCTTCAGAAAGGTCGATTACTTTAGCATAACACCCACCTTCATAGTTGAATACACCATTGTTATCCCAACCGTGCTCATCGTCACCAATCAGGAATCTTTTAGGATCTGCAGACAAAGTTGTTTTTCCTGTTCCTGAAAGACCGAAGAAAAGAGCTACATCCCCCTCTTCACCTACGTTTGCAGAGCAGTGCATAGAAGCCATTCCTTTCAATGGAAGATAGTAGTTCATCATCGCAAACATCCCTTTCTTCATTTCACCTCCATACCAGGTACCTCCGATGATTTGTATTTTCTGGGTAAGATTGAACATAATGAAGTTCTCAGAATTCAATTCCTGAGCTTCCCAGTTCGGGTTTGTTGTTTTAGAACCATTGATCACTGTGAAATCCGGCTCTCCGAAGTTTTCAAGCTCATAGTGAGACGGACGGATAAACATATTGGTAACGAAATGCGCCTGCCACGCCACTTCAACGATGAACCTTACTTTTAGCCTAGTATCTGTATTGGTGCCACAAAAAGCATCCACTACATAAATTTTCTTAGCTTCAGAAAGCTGGTTCAGCACTAATCCTTTACAAGCATCAAATGTTTCTGCTGTGGTAGGAAGATTTACTTTTCCATCCCAGAAAATTGTATCTCTTGTAACATCATCCTGAACTATATATCTGTCTTTAGGTGAACGACCTGTGAAAACTCCAGTTTTTACTGATACTGCACCAGATTCTGTAAGTTCAGCTTCCTCAAAGCCTTGATTTTCAGGAGATACTTCAGCCTGGTATAACTCTTCGTAAGACGGGTTATAGACGAGTTCGTAATTTCCTTTAATCCCTAACTTTTCTAAATCCTGGATGATTTTAGCGTGTTTCATTTTACTTATATTTTCTATTTCTTTATTGGGTTCAACAAAATTAATATTAATTATTTGTTAAAGGTGGTTTAAATATAATGATATAAGTCAGAATGACAAATAAAAAAAAAGGATTGTAAATTATTGATTATAAATTAATTATATCAGACCATTGAAAAACGGCATTAAAACCTTTTCCCCAAAAATAGTCCTTATAGCCATCAAATTTAGCACTCATCACAAAATCTCCGCCCCAGGCTCCCAAACTTTTGACAAAAACAGGACAGTCTGTGAAAAACTTCTCTTTAACTGTGGGAATTTCAAGGAATTTTGAAATTTTCTGCTCATGAATCATCATCAGTTCAGAAAAATTTTCCAATTCGCTGCATAACAAAACTTTCTTTGTGATATCCGAAAATTCGTCAACGAGTATTTGGGACTTCGGTTTCGACTTGTAAAAATTGATTCCTTCCCTGCTGTCCTGCTTCTGATTTAAATGAATAAATATAAGCTCATTTTTGAACACAGGATTGAAATCTGTCTTTTCATAGCTGATCTCTGGTTTGCTTCGAAAAAGAATCGCAGATTTCTCTTTGGCAACGGCGATATCATAACCACTTCCCCCCAAACTGATGCTGTTGAGGTGAAAAGGATCGATGGCTGCCCATTCCGAAAGATTGTTCATTAAAGTAGAACTGCTTCCGAGTCCGTAATCAGAAGGAAACTGAAGGTTGGTCTTCAGATGATAGGTAAAATTATTTTTGAATTTAATTTGAGAAAGCTGCTGAACATTTTTTAAGGTTTTAAGAATAAATTCAGCGCCTGAAGGAATATTGGTCTCTAAGACCTGCCAGTTTTGATAGTCAATGACAGCCTCGAGCCAAAGTTTGTTCTGATGATAAGCTTTCCAAAAGATCAGGGATTTTTCGTCATCATTTTCTTCAAAGAAAAACTCTTGTCCAAGCTTGGTAGGTACCGCCAGGACAAGAGCTCCGTCTATCGCGAAATATTCTGAAGTAAGCATAAGCTTTCCCGGTGAAAATATTCCGCTCATATTTTTTTAATTAGATTGCTGAAGCTACATCTACAGAACCGTCAATTTTCTTGATCAGTCCCTGAAGCGTTTTTCCAGGACCTACTTCTACAAAGTTGGATGCTCCGTCTTTGATCATGTTCTGAACAGACTGCGTCCACTTTACAGGACCTGTAAGCTGAGCGATCAGATTTTGTTTGATCTCTTCAGGATTGGTCACTGCTGTCGTTGTGATATTCTGGTATACAGGAATCGTTGCTTTTCTGAATTTTGTTTTTTCGATGGCTGCTGCCAGTCTTTCTTGTGCCGGCTGCATCAACGGTGAATGGAACGCTCCGTTTACCGGAAGTAATAACGCTCTTTTAGCACCTGCCTCTTTAAGTTTTATACAAGCTTCTTCTACTGCAGAAGTTTCCCCTGAAATAACCAATTGACCGGGGCAGTTGTAGTTAGCTGGCACTACAATACCGCTGATCTGTGCACAGATCTCTTCAACTTTAGCGTCTTCAAGACCTAAAATTGCAGCCATAGAGCTTGGATTGGCATTGCAGGCTTCCTGCATTGCTTTTGCTCTTTCAGAAACCAATTTCAGACCGTCGTCAAAAGATAAAACACCATTGGCAACTAAAGCTGAAAATTCGCCTAAAGAATGTCCTGCAACCATTTCGGCTCCAAGACCATTAATTGCTTTTAGGGCTGCTACTGAATGTATAAAGATAGAAGGTTGGGTAACCTCTGTTTTCTTAAGGTCTTCATCTGTACCGTTGAACATCAACGTAAGAATATCGAAACCTAAAATTTCATTGGCAGATTCCATTAAGTCCTTAATGTCTTTTCTAGAATCGTACAATTCTTTTCCCATTCCTACGAACTGAGAACCCTGCCCAGGAAATACAAGTGCTTTCATGTAATGAATTAAATATTATGCAAATATAAAGATAATGTTAAAAATATTCCTTTAAAAAGGCATAAATCGATTAAGGAACTAATCTAATCACGCGGTAACCCGTATTTACATACGCTCCGTTTGCTTTAGATTTTACAAACTCAAACTTTGTAGCAAGCTGAGTCTGAACTTTATTCATCTGCTTAAAGATCTCTCCTTTTTTATTTTCTCTCGTCAGCATGTCATTAACAACGTCGAAACCAACGATTGCATATTTTGGAGGGGTCTTGCAGTACTTACTTTTATAGGCCGCCAGGATCTCTTTTTCAAAATTCCCATCTGCATTGATCTTTCTGTCCATAAGATAGACAAGGCTCGCCTGGCTCAGGTCATCTACTTTTTTCTCAAAAACAGGAGAATAGTACATGCTGAAACCTTTAACCCCCTGCACTTCTTTCGACAGAGCGATGATTTTATTTGCAAATGCTTCTCCGGCAGCATCATTATCACTGGCCAATATAGCAATAACAGGAGCAGATTGTCCTGTCATCATATTCTGGTCCAGCTGGATTTCAGCAGGTGAATTTACAATGATTATATTTGGATTTTTAACTGCTTTTTCGAGACCTCCTTTAATATAGTTGGCAATATCTTTTTTGCTGTCTGCTACTACATATATTTTCTGATCTGAATATACCGCTCTTACTTCTTCTACGATTTTATCGGCATAGGTCTGGTCATTGGTTTCAACAATAATCAGGTTGCTGTAATTGTACAGTTCCGGAGAGTTCGCAAATGGTGCCACCACCGGGATTTTCTGATTTTTTGTAAAATCAAGAACGTCAATTACGTTTGATTTGAAGAATGGGCCAATGATTAGATCTGTATTATCCGGATTGATCTGAGCCATTGAATTTTTAAATGAAGCTTCGTTTCCAGAATCTACAATTTTGATATCAAGCTTCTGTCCGCCTCTCGCGTTTCTTTCGATAGCAAGCTTAGCTCCGGTAAGGAAGTCTAATGCCATTCCTCTGTACTGAGTTTCGTTGGTACTATATCCGAAAGGAAGCATTAAAACAACGCTCAATGCATCTCCGTTTTTCTTCACATAAGCCGGATCCTGCTTTTTAATCTTCAGGACCATTCCGGTTTTCAGTCCGTTTGAAAGATCGGGATTCAAAGCGATTAATTCATCGATTGAAACTCCGAATTTATTAACAATGGAGAAGACTGTGTCTCCCTGCTGAACGGTATAGGTTACGTAATCATCAGCTGATATAGCAGTATTTGCAGCAGCGGCAGATTTTTCGCTTCCGGAATCTATTTTTGTTTTCGGATTCACCGGCTCAGAAACTGAAGCGGTATCCGTTTTTATTTTTTTTATTTTGATGGTTTCACCTGGCTTCAGCCCTTTTTCTTCCAATCCAGGATTTAAGGCATAAAGCTCCTGCTGGCTGATTCCAAATTGTTTTGTAATTCTGTAATAATTATCTTTTGCCTGGATCACATAAGATTCTCCTTCTGTTGTTACCGGCACCGATGTTTCAACCTGAGTTTCCACCTGCTTAGGAGTTACAGCTACTACAGGAGCCGTCTGCTGTTCACTCCCATATTTTTTAATGCTGTCCAGCGGCAAAGTGATTTCATCCCCTATTTTCATATGGGAATCAAGTTCAGGGTTTAGTTTTCTGAGATCTGCTTCAGAAATACGGTATTGTTTTGTAATTCCGTAAACGGTCTGTTTAGGCTGAAGAATAATTTTTCCGACCTGAGCATTTGATTTTGCTTTTTCAGCAACTGCAGGTTTGGAAACCGGAGCGGTATGCTTCTCAGCTTTCACCGTTACAACATCTCCTATTGCCAGCTTACCGTCTTTGAATTTTGGATTCAGCTTTAACAATTCATCTACAGTTATCCCGTATTTTTTTGCAATATTGTAAGGATTATCTCCTTTTACAACGGTGTGTGAGTTTTGGGCAGATACCCCCAAAACCATACATAAACTGGACAAAATAAAAAACCTCTTTATCATACTCGATAATTATAATTTACAAAAATACTTCTTTAAAATTAAATGGCAACAATTATTAATTTGGATTCTTGAACCACCATTTCTTCCCAACAATTTTCAAGCCATGAATAACCATAGTCTGAAAAGAACACACTAAAGTTATACACCCGTTCCTGCCAGGTTTTTGAAGGATGGACATCTAAAAACAGATTTTCCAGCCTTTCGAGCAGCTCGCTCTGTTTTATTTTTTCTGCATGAAGCAAACGTTTTTTCATTCTCGTGAATGATTTCAGCTGTCTTACTTCTTCTGCTTTTACCATATTCCCGAAAGAACGTTCTGTGGTTTCTGCTATAGCTTTCAATTCAGAGAAGCTTTTCTCCAAAAGTATTTCTTTTTCTTCAAGCAATGATAATACGCTGCTGTCTTTTAAAATTTTCTGGTTGGTAATGGCCGTGAAGCTTCCAAAGAAGTCTTCTATATTCAAATCAAGTTTTTCAATTTTCCCAACAGTTTTTTCTTTAATGAAAAGCATAGAATTCCTTGGGATCAAAACAGGAAAAGGGATCTGGACTGCGGTAAAATAATCTTTAAGTTCCAGCCAGTACATAATTTCCGCATTCCCTCCAATGTACGCCAAATTAGGAAGTACTTTTTCCTGATAAACGGGACGCATTAAGGCATTGGGACTGAATCTTTCGGGATAATTTTCCAGCTCCTGAAGTATTTCTTCCTTGGTAAATCTCTTATGGGTATCTACTACATTATATTTTTCACCATCAAAGTCTATTCTGTCTCTGGTTTCAGAAAGATAGAAAAGATTGATCTCCCGCGGATTCACCTGGACTTTTCCATATTTCTCCGTCAGAAAATCTACTTTTTCTTTTGAGTTCTTCTGTAAACTAAAATTCAACAATTCGTCTTTGAAGATCTCTCTGACCTGTTCTTTAAGCTCTTTGGAATCACCATCCATGATCAATAGCCCGAATTCAGAGAAAAGGCGGTTCACTAAGGTTTTAATAGCTTCCGTCAACGTATTTCCTACTTTATAAGCTTCTTTCATCATCAGAATCAGTTCTGTCCCGAATACGGAATCTTTAAATTCTTTTTCAAATTCTGAAATAAAGAAAGTATCACTGACCTCGATTCTGCCTACAGGACCCCCTGACTTTTCATTGATCTCATAATAATTATTTTCAGTCTTAAAATGATTAATCTCTGCAAAATCATGATCCTCTGAAGCCATCCAGTACACGGGAACAAAATTAAAATCCGGAAAATTCTCCTTCAGATAGGTGCAGGTTTTAATGGTCTGTAAAATTTTATAGACAAAGAAAACAGGCCCTGAGAAAAGATTCAGCTGATGTCCGGTGGTAATGGTAAATGTATTCGGCTGCTTCAGGTTTTCCAGATTTTCTTTCTGCTTTGATGAAAGCATAAGACCTGAAAGCTGCTTTTCCAGTACATCAGATAAGATCTGTCTCTGATCTGATGTAAAAGCATTTTGTTTGAGATGGATCTGATCTTTAAAGTGATCTAAAGAAAAGGTATTGTTTTCAAAGCCCTCAATTTTTTGGTTTAAAAAATCTTTTACCAATTGAGGAATGCTTTGTATATCGTTAAATGAAATTTTATTTATTGTTTTCAACTTGTTTAGCTTTTAGTTGAACAAATACCACACAATTCCTATGTTTAATCTAAAATCATACACCGGATAATGTGGAAATGCGTAGGCTTTGTTGTTGGAGATAAAGGTTCCTATCTGCTGTCCTTCTACGTAGAAGAACATTTTTTTCACCTTCATATTGATATAAAGATCGGCAATAGGCTGTCCTCCGATAGAGAAGGAATCTGCCCTAGGCAAAATATATTCGTTGAGAATCGGGAAGTAATCTCTGGATGCAAATTTTGAGAAATAGTAAATCTTTACACCCATTTGAACTTCTGCAGCGTTTTTAAAGGCCATACTTTGGAAGAAGAAATTGGCTCTTCCGATGAAACTTGGCATTGGAAGAAGTTCTTTATTCGTGAGTGCATTCTGGAAGTGAAGTCTTGTATTAAGATGGAATTTCCCGAAACTGAACGTAGCATCTCCCCCGATCTGAGAAATATTCAGCGAGCTGCTGCTCTGTTGCGGTGCTCCGTCTGCATTGAAGTAGGTATAGTTATCGATTCTGAAATAATTGGCGAAAATTTCGGTCTTGAACCATTTTAGATTAACACTTCCTCCGATCTCCGTTACCGTTTGGTTTTTAGCATCTTCCAGATAATAATTGTATTTGTTATAAACGGAAGTATTTAAAAGGTAATTAAATGATGGATAAGCACTTTGGAAGTTTACTTTTGCATTAACGAAATAATCTTTTATAGGTTCGAACTTGACATTGTTGGTGGTTCTAAGATAGCTTCCAAACTGACTTCCATTTGAAAATTCAAGGAATGATTTTAACTGAAACTTGTCCCAAAGTTTTATCTGAAGATTTCCAACGGCTCCAATTCTGTTTTCTTTAAATTCACCGGGAAGAGCCACTCCGTTAACCGTAGCGATATCTCTCACACCAAATTTCAGCATCTGATAACGTACTCCCCCATCAAGCTTGAATTTCTCATTGTTAAAGACAAGACTTACTGTATTGCTGAAGTTATCAGAATATTTTTTTGTGGTAAGTGGGAAACCATTCGTTAATTCTGAAACGTTATCATACCAGTAAGATTCCGCCCCACTCTGATTATAAAAATATTTATTCCCCTGATGAGATAGGGTATGTCTTATGCTAAAAGGAAACTTTTGTGAATTGAACGGTGTAAACTGATGGGTCAGATAATATCTTCTGTAAGAATACTGAGAACTCGATGAAGCCAGATTAACCTGGGCATTTTGCCTGTTTTTATAATTGCTGTCACCGTTCTGAAAAAGATCATCTTCTGTGATCCCTCCACTTTCCTGATTGTTTACATTCTGGTGAAGGTAGTGGGTAAAGAGTTCATAATTTCCACTCTTGGAAACATAGTGCCCTGAAAATAGAGTATTGTTATTGGATGCCAATGAATTTCTGTAGAACCCCTGGGAACGCAGTCCCATATATTCAAGGGCGAAATTGAATCTTTTCCCGATATTCTGTGTATAGGTAGATTTCAGTGCAGCCCCATTCTTCATGGCTGTATGATAGATAAAAGTGGCCGTAGGAGTTTTTACGTCATAATACTTTACATCGTCTGCAGCAATGATCATATAGGCTTTGTTGGAAGGTAATAAAGAAAGATTCTGTTCGGGATTTACTTCGTAAACCAGTGGATTGAATCCTGCCCCTATATTTGCAACCTGGGCTTTTCCAAAGTTGTCTGTATTGTTATATTGCGAAAAAATGTGAGTTTTCTCAAACGTCATCACGGTATCAAAAATCTTCTTTTCAGAAAACTGAGTCTGATACAGATAGTCATTGATAGTAGGTTTGAAAATTTTCAGGGAATCTTTTTTACCAGTATCTATGACAAGGGTATCTTCTTCTTTCTGTGTATTTTTAATGTCTGTTTTATTAACGACCTGAGCCTTCGAGACAAAACCGAAGAAGATGATTATAAAAAGGATGTACTTCATGCGTTTATTTATATTGTTCAAAAATGACAAGGAACCTAAAAGATTTCATTGTTCATTTTTGTACAGCAAAAATAAGAAATAAAAGGAAATAAAAACCCCTGCAAAAAGCAAGGGTTGATATATGGTGTTTACTTGTTTATAAATTCTACCAGTTTTATCATATCTGGTTCTCTATTAAAATTGATTTTATTGGATTTCAAAAAGCTTTCCAGTTCTTTTTTATCTATTGAAAAAAGTTCTGCTGCTTCTGATATGTTTTTTGGAAATTTGGAGAATTTTTTGTCTCTGGAAATTAAATAAATATCTTTTTCCTTTGCATAGTAATCATTAGCATCCTTTGTAAATGAATTGGTACTTTTTTCGCCTTTCAACAGTTCCATCTTTTCTCTTTTGTAAAGGGAAAACTTAGGATTATCTACCAACAATACAAGATATCCTGATTTTGTTTTACCGTCATAAGTATAGGTCAATGATTCGTAAGTTTTGTTAAGCTCCGGAAACTGGATTTTAACATTATCCGCTTTATTGGCATAAAAAAGTTCTTCTCCTTTTTTAAATTCCATTTCATCTTCATAGGCATTGTAACGAAGATCCTGGACATCTTTGCTAAACCCTTTAATAATTACTTTACTGAACTTATCTCCGGTAGTATAAGGGCTACCATCTATGACATATTCTTTAGTTGTAGGCCTGTTTGCCCGCATAAAGATATTTTCTGTAGAGTATGATACATTTTCACTACCGGCCTGAGCCTCTACTACGGAAATTGTGAAACCAAATAAAATTAAAAGCACCTTTTTCATAGCAACATTTTTAACAAAAGTAACAAAATAAAAGCCACTTCTTTATGAAGTGGCTGATATATTTAATAATTATCTAAATAATTATTAGTTGTCATACCCTGGATTTGATTTAACCGGTGTTCCTGCTAAGTCAGTTTCCTGTCTTGGGATAGGGAATGCATTAAGATCAACATTAGTACTTGCTCCAGTTGGTCTAGGAACAGCCGTACCCCATCTTCTTAAGTCCCATTGTCTGATACCTTCTCCTAGAAGCTCTTTCATTCTCTCTAACTTCAGTTTTGTCATATCAACAGATACTGCCGCTGCCAAACCTCTATTTGTAAGGATCTGATTATAATAAGTAAGAGCTTTGGCTGGATCTCCACCATTTAATTCCGCTTCAACACCATTTAATAAAATCTCCTCATAACGAAGCATTTTAATGTTATCAGCACCTACTCCCTGTGTATATTTTCCAATACCATTAGCATTAGAACTAAATGATAGGAATCTTTGTCCTCCACTTAGTGTAATAAATGTTCTTCTTATATCATTTGCATCATAAGCGGCCTGAGTACTTGCATTTACAACAAGGTTTGCATAACCATTCGGGTTAAGTCTCTGTCTGTAAGATCCTGTAGATAAAGATGAATTGATTCCTACTGCTAATTCAAAAATAGAGTTAGGAGCAGCACCGTTCATCGTAAATCTAAAAGTTTCCTGTAATAAAGCAGCAGAGGCTACAGAATATTTATTGAAAATATCATTAGTAAGTGATCTTACTTTTGCATAATCTCCTTTATAAAGGTAGAATCTTGACATTAATCCTTTTACAGAATACACTGTCAATTCGGTTTTATTAGTACTAAGAGCATTTCCATTAGCAGTCATTAGTTCGATCGCCTTTGTAAAGTCGGCATCAATCTGCGCTTCTGTCTGTGCAATAGTCGCTCTAGGCATACGAGCTGTAGGATCATATTTCAAAGGTAAAACTATACCTAAAGACTCACCTCCAGAAATATACTTTTGTCCATATAATCTTAAACCATCAAAAAAACCAATCGCTCTCAATGCATAAGCCTGACCTTGAGCATATCTTGAATTTTTTCTATCAGTGTCTGTTCCTTGTATGGTAGCCATATCAGTATTGATAACAACATTTGCTTTAGCAACCAACTCGTAAATTCTATTATATGTATTTACTGCGTATGGATCATTAGAAAGCATTGTATAGTTCATAACGTTTTGATAATAACCCCCTGAAAGATTACTGATCATCTCATCTGATCTCACTTCTCCATATGCTAAAAAGTCTGCACCATAATATTCTGTGTTACGCATCGTTGCATAACCTCCCCTTACAAATGCCTGAACTTCATTGTCAGTTTTTAGAGGAGCCTGCTGTACATCCTGATAAAACTCTCTCTCTACAAAGTCCTCGGAACAAGATATGCTGGTAACAGCAACTCCGATTGACAACAATCCTATTTTTATTATTTTATTCATTTTTTCTTTTTTTTAGAAGCTAATATTAACACCAAATAGATAAGACTTTAATATTGGTAAACTTAAGTTAGTATACCCTGAAATGTTAGTCTCTGGATCAAATTTCAATCTATCATCAAACCTGTGAGTCCAAGCATTATTAGCCATTACATAAACCTGTAAAGAATTAAGACCTGAGCCTTTTAAGAAATCACCTGTAAATGTGTAACCAAACCTTGCATTGCTCAATCTGATATAGTCTGCATCATACAAGAATCTTGTAGAAGCTCTGTTAGAAAGCTTGTTACCTCCAGCCATTGGCTTAGGATTAGATGCCCCTGTATTTTGAGGCGTCCAATAATCTCCCATAACGTCTCCGTATCCAGGATAATTTAAAGAATATTGTCCATCACTGTAGGTATAAGATGCCCAGTCATCATAGATCTTACCTCCAAATCCATAAGTAAACTGAAGATCTAAAGCAAAGCCTTTGTATGAAATACTAGTATTAGCTCCACCAAATACTTTAGCTAAGAATGACCCTTGTACAGCTTGTTGTGCTTTGTTATAATCATTGGTAGTTTCACCATCAACTCCATTAAGATACCATAATGGATCTCCGTTAGATGAATCTACACCGGCCCATTTTCTAAGGTAGAAAGTACGAGCTCCCTCTCCTACTCTAAGTGTTGTAGTTCCTGTGTTAACAGTCCCTCCGTATAACTCTGTAACCTCATTTTTAAGAGTAGACAAGTTGGCACCAATAGACCAATTCACTTGATTTCTATCTCCTTTAAAGATATCAGCATTTACATTGAATTCAAAACCTTGGTTAACAAGAGTTCCAACATTATCAAGCATTACACCGTATCTTATAGTTCCGTTATCATTAAGAATTCCACCTTGGGATGGAGATAATGGAACGTTATAAATAAGATCATTAGTTTTCTTATTATAGTATTCAGCTGTAACGGTGATTCTGTTTCTTAGGAACCCTAGATCTAATCCAACGTTGAATGGATTGACAGTTTCCCATGATAAGTTAGGATTATAGATGTTATAATATCTAGCTCCAGCATAATCATTGTAGTTGATATCATATGCATATAATGCATATGGGTTAGCTGTAACCTGGTTACCTAATTTACCGTAAGATGCTCTGAACTTTGCCATAGAAATAGAGTTCATATCTTTAACAAAATCCAATCTCGCTAAATCAAAACCAGCTCCAACAGACCAGAAATTTCCAGCCTTACTTCCAGGTGTAAATTGAGAAAGAACGTCTCTACGGTAAGAAGCATCTAATAAGATTAATTTGTCATAGTCATAATGTCCTGTCGCTGCATATCCATATCTTGATGTAACTGTTTGAGTTCCATCATAACCATAAGGAACTACAAAATTCCTTAAAGTTTCAAGCTCTGGTGTACCCACTGTAATACCTGTAGCCATTAAGAATCTTCTATTAGTCTTATAAGCTTCCTGAATTAATGATGCCCCAATATTATGTTTTCCAAATTTCTGAGAATAATCTAGGATATTTTGTACGTTAAAATTAAAATATCTGTTAGCTGAAGTTCTCTGATATCCCCCATATGTATAACCGTCACCATGTAAAGGATTCCAATAGGTGTCCTCTTCAACATTTACATATTCCGGAGAAAATACAAATCTATATGTTAAATTCTTTAAGATCTTATATTCAACATTAAGGTTAGCAAAAGCTCTAAATGTTCCAGCTTGGATATAGTTATTGTCTAACAAATATCCTGGATTAAATTGGTTATTACTTAATCTGCTATTTGCAGGATTTCCTAAATACCAAGAACCATCAGCATTTCTTGCCGGATCGGTTGGCCTGTTGAAATACTGTGCTAACATTGGATTAGAGAATGCACCTCCATCACTTAAAGTTCTTGTCTTACTATGTGAAATTTGGAAATCTGTACTAACTTTTAGTTTATCTGTTGCCTGATAACTTAATTTTGTTGTATAAGATAATCTTTTGAAGAAAGAGTTTCTAATGATACTATTCTGGTCAAACATATTAGCCGCTGCGTAATACGTAAATTTGTCATTACCACCTGACATACTGAAATCAGCATTCTGTTGGTACCCATCCTTTCTGACAATATCTAACCAGTTTGTATCATATGGAGAAGACATAATACTCATTACTTGTGCATTTGAAGAAGCTGAGATCAGTCCATTTAATGATCCACCCGCCATCTGCTCAATAGAATAATTTGAATTCAATGAATTATTATACATATCCCTTAGATAAGTTTTATACTCACCTGCGGAATAGTTTCTTGCCATATCAACAGCCTGCTGGTTAAAACCACTGTTAAATGATAAATTAAATCTTGGCTTTCCTTTCTTACCAGATTTAGTGGTAATTACAATTACCCCCGCACCTGCATCTGCACCATAAACAGCCGTAGAAACAGCGTCCTTCAATACAGTAATACTTTCAACATCATCAGGACTTAAGTTAGCAAGGATGTTTGTAAGTGAAGATGTTCCATTAGCAGTTCCTAAACTTCCGTTTGCAACTCTAACACCATCAACAATGTAAATTGGAGACGTTACTCCATTAATAGAAGATATACCTCTTACTCTTACATTGGCAAAACCTCCTGGCTGACCAGACGCGCTACCCGTCTGAACTCCCGTAACTCTACCTTGCAACATTTTATCAACAGAAGCAACAGGAAGGTCTTCAATAGACTTTGCAGTCATAGTACTTGCTGACCCTGTAATTTCCTGCACAGTCTTCTTCTGCCCGAATCCAACCATTACTACCTCTTCAATCTGCGTAGTAGATGCTGTGTCCTTTTTAGTTTTTTGCGCAAAAGCAACCTGCCCCAAAAAGAACAGTGCTCCAGCACTCAATACACGTAGTTTAACATTCATATTAACAAATTTTAATATATTTAATTGGCAAATATGTTAATAAATATTAACACTCACAAATATCAGGCGTATGTAGGCCTGGGCTTTCTTTTATATATTGTTTTTAACTATTCTGTGAAATAACTTAGATTAAACGATAATATCCAGCATTATTTGTATAAATATTTTTTTTTCACGCATGTCATTTTTTTTAACAAATTATTACTAGTGCATAAAATATTATTTAGAACCAATATAAATTATATTTAAATATTAATAATTTCAAAAACCACTCTATAAAAAAGTGGTTTTCATGCATTTAGTTAAAAACTGTTCTTTTCTCTTCTTTTTGTTATCTCGTCTTTTATAACCATCGGATTATTTAATTTGGATGGTATAATATTATTTAGAGCAAATCACATTCATTATTTAAGGGTTCTTTCCTAACATTTTCCTTTATAAATGACTTACCTTATCTTTTTTTGCATCATTTAAAAGATACCATCTTTAAAAACTATCCTTTTTAAAATTCATGGTGATTTCACATAAAAAAACAACACACCTCATAGAATTATTTCTTATAAATTATCAATATTTCAAATATTAAATAAAAAAACAAATAATTTATTAAATCTATATCAAAACAAAAAAAGCCACTTTATAAAAAGTGGCTTTCATATTTATATTTAAAAAACTATTATTTCAGTTTTTTCTTAACAGCTACTTGTTCGTAGACTTCAAGAATATCTCCGGTCTCAATATCGTTGTACCCTTTCAGGTTCAGACCACATTCGTAACCTTTGGTTACTTCTCTTACGTCGTCTTTGAAACGCTTCAAGCTTTCTAGTTCTCCGTCAAATTTAACGATACCGTCTCTAAGTACTCTTACTTTCGAGCTTCTCGTTACTTTTCCTGAAAGAACCATACATCCTGCAATTGTTCCTACTTTAGAGATTTTGAATACTTCTCTGATCTCAACATTACCCATCACCTGTTCTTTGATCTCAGGAGAAAGCATGCCTTCCATAGCTTCTTTAACCTCATCAATAGCAGCATAAATTACTGAATATGTTCTGATCTCGATCTCTTCTTTATCCGCTAATTCTTTAGCATTAGCACCCGCTCTTACGTTAAATCCAATGATAATCGCATCAGAAGCTGTAGCTAAGTTAACATCAGATTCGGTAATCTGTCCAACTCCTTTATGTAGGATATTCACATTGATCTCTGCTGTAGATAATCTCTGTAATTGATCAGATAATGCTTCTACGGAACCATCTACGTCACCTTTCAGGATAATATTCAATTCCTTGAACTCACCTAATGCGATTCTTCTTCCAAGTTCTTCAAGCGTAGTATGCTTTTTAGTTCTTATTGACAGTTCCCTCTGTAGTTGTTCTCTCTTATTAGCAATGGTTTTAGCTTCACTTTCGTCTGCATATACCTTAAACTTATCACCAGCTGTCGGTGCCCCATCTAAACCTAAGATGGTAACAGGAATTGACGGACCAGCTTCTTTAAGGTTTCTACCTCTTTCATCAAGCATTGCTTTTACTTTACCGTGGTTTTTACCAGCGACTACGTAATCACCAACCTTTAAGGTACCGGCCTGTACTAACATTGTAGCAACATATCCTCTACCTTTATCTAATGAAGCTTCAATAACAACACCTTGAGCTGCTCTATCCGGATTAGCTTTCAGATCAAGCATTTCTGCCTGAAGTAATACTTTCTCCAATAGGACGTCCATATTGTTACCAAACTTCGCAGAAATTTCCTGTGCCTGAACATTTCCTCCCCATTCTTCCACTAAGATGTTCATTCCAGAAAGCTGCTGACGGATATTATCAGGATTAGCACTTGGTCTGTCCACTTTGTTCAATGCAATGATCATTGGTACTCCTGCTGCCTGTGCGTGAGAAATTGCTTCTCTCGTTTGTGGCATCACATCATCATCAGCTGCAATTACAATAATTGCAATATCGGTGATCTGAGCACCTCTGGCTCTCATCGCGGTAAACGCTTCGTGACCCGGTGTATCTAAGAATGTAATTCTCTGTCCGTTTTCTAATTTTACGTTGTATGCTCCAATGTGTTGTGTAATACCTCCTGATTCACCAGCAATAACATTTGTTTTTCTGATGTAGTCAAGTAGAGACGTTTTACCGTGGTCAACGTGCCCCATTACCGTTACAATTGGTGCTCTAGAGGAAAGATCCTCTTCAGTATCCATATCTTCTTCAGATTCTACCTCTTCCAGATCAGCATCTGAGAATTCAATTTTAAATCCAAATTCATCGGCAACCAATAATAAGGTATCTGCTTCAAGTCTTTGGTTCATGGTTACCATTACTCCTAGTGAGAAACAAGCAGAAATAACTTCTGTAGGAGAAACGTTCATTAAACTAGCCAGTTCACCTACTGTGATGAATTCAGTTACCTTTAATGTTCTGTCCTGAGCGTCAATCTCTTGCTGACGTTCGTCCTGTTCTCTACGGTATGTTCTCTTGTCTTTTCTGTGTTTTGCAGATTTAGACTTACCTCCTTTGTTGGTAAGTTTTTCAAGGGTTTCCTTGATCTGGTTTTTAACCTGCTCGTCAGTAAGCTCAACAGGCATCGTTCTTTGTCCCGGTCTGTTGTTAGTATTGTTTCCTCCTGGACCTTTTTTGAATCCTCCTCCTTGACCCGGCGGACGATTTCCCTGGTTGTTTCCAAAACGGTTACCTCCTGGACCTCCCTGTCCTGGTGGACGGTTTCCTCCCGGACCTCCTGGACCTGGTGGACGATTACCTCCTGGGCCTCCCTGACCTTGCGGACGGTTTTGACCTCCTTGGTTATTGTTATTGTTTCCAGAGTTTTGATTATTCCCTTGGCCCGGTTGGTTTGGACCGCCTGGTTTTTCAATTCTCTTTCTTTTCTTTTTAGCGCCTGAACCAGGTTTTGGTGCAAATTGCGTTAAGTCTATCTTTTCCCCTACGATCTTAGGACCGTCAAGTTTCTGATAAACAGTTTCTATTTTCTGAGATTCAGGCTCAGCTGGTTTTTGAGGCTCTGCCTTCGTTTCAGCAACAGGTTCTGGCTGTTTTGGAGTTTCTTTCACAGGTTCTGCCGGTTTTTCCTCTTCTTTTTTCTCCTCCATTTTGGGTTTATCTTTTTTTACAGGTCTATTTCTAGATTCTATTTGGGACAGATCAATTTTGTCCAGAACTTTGAATTCCTGTTTTTCAGGAGTTGCTTTAACTTCCGGTTCAGCCACAACTTCTTCTTTCTTCTCTTCAACCGGTGCTGCTACGGGTACAGGCGCTTGTACTGGTGCCGCAGGCGCAGGTGCTTCTTCAACTTCAGGTGCTTTAGATTCAAGATCTATTTTACCTAAAATCTTAGTTTCTGGTTTATTTGCTTTAGCTCTTATTACTTCAGGGGTTTTCTTTTCTTCAATTTCCAGTTTTTCTTCCGGAACTTTTGTGATTACCACCTCATGGGAAGCTTTTCGTTGTTCACCGTCTTTGGCAAACTCAGCCTCCAATGCAGAATATGCCGCTTCTTCTAATTGAGCGTTAGGATTGTTTTCAACCTCGAAATCTTTTGACTGTAAAAACTCTACCAATCTAGACATCGAAATGTTGAATTCCTTAACCGCTTTATTTAATCTTATTTTTGGCATCTATATTATTTACTATTTTTTTTTAATTCTTAAAATTAAAGTATTTCTTTTTTACTGTTTATTAAAATTTATTAAAAATCTTAATCTTCAAATTCTTCTTTTAGAATACGCTTTACATCTTCGATAGTTTCCTCTTCAAGATCTACCATATTTAAAAGACTTTCAGTATCCTTATCCAATACTGATTTCGCAGTAGTAAGACCTACTTTCTTAAATTCATCCAAAATCCACTGCTCGATATCGTCATTAAATTCTCTCAAATCAACATCGTCATCCTCGCTAGCTTCTCTAAATACATCAATTTCATATCCTGTCAACCAAGAAGCCAGTCTGATATTCTGCCCTTGTTTTCCAATTACTTTAGAAATCTCTTCAACCGGCGTATAAACTAAAGCATAGTTTGAATCCTCGTTGATATCAATTTTGTTGATGGTAACATTTCCTAAAGCTCTCTTTACCAAAATTTCAGGGTTTTTAGACCACTGAATAACATCGATGTTTTCATTTCTCAACTCTCTTACCACACCATGAATTCTTGATCCTTTCACCCCCACACAGGCACCTACAGGATCTATTCTGTCATCGTAAGCATCTACTGCGATCTTCGCCTTCTCACCAGGAATTCTCACTACTTTTTTAAGCATAATGGTTCCGTCCTGGATCTCAGGAATTTCCAGCTCTAATAATTTCTCTAGGAATTTAGGTGCAGTTCTGGAAATAATAATTTGCGGTTTTGAACCTTTAAAATCTACTGTTTCAACAATAGCTCTGATATTTTCACCCTTTTTAAAGAAGTCGGACGGAATCTGGTTTTCTTTTGGCAAAATGAATTCGTTCTCCTCATCATCCAATAAGATCACATGTTTGTGACGGATGTGGTGAATTTCTCCAATAACAATTTCCCCGATTTTATCTCTGAACTGCTCATAAAGCATTGCATTATTATGCTCCTGAAGTTTTGTCGCCAGGATCTGCTTTAAAGTAAGGATATTTCTTCTTCCCAATTGGGCCACAGGAATTTCCATCGTAAAATCTTCACCTACTTCAAAAGTAGGGTCAATCTTCTTAGCTTCAGAAAGTTCAATTTCCAGATCATCATCTTCGGACATCTCGTCCTCTACAATCGTTTTATTTAAAAATATCTGAAAATCTCCTTTATCAGGATTCACAATTACATCAAAATGATCATCTGAATCAAATCTTTTTCTCAAAAGAGTCTTCAGTGAATCTTCAATAATCGCCATAAGATCAATCTTACTGATCCCCTTTTCGTCTTTAAAATCACCAAAGGATTCAATCAACGCTATATTATCCATCTATTCTTTTTTCTTTTAAAATTTAATTACTACTAACGCCTTTTTTATCTCAGAGTAAGGAATTTCTTTTTCCTCCTCCACATCCACTTTCCCTTTTCCGATATCTTTCGGTTTTCGGTAGCGTAAAATAAGTGTGATCTTTTCATCATCCACTTTGGCCAACTCGCCTTCAATCTTGGAAGAATCATTCAGCATTACTTCAATCTCTCTTCCGAAATTTTTCTTGAACTGTCTGGGAGCCGATAGTGGCTCGCTCAATCCTGCAGACATTACCTGAAGGCTGAAGTCATGCTCTTCACGATCCATATTAAACTCTATAGCGCGGCTTGCATCTAGGCAGTCCTGAAGAGTCACCCCATTATCACCGTCTAAAATTACCGTGATATCATCTCCTGCAGAAATCTTTAGATCAACAAGAAACAAATCCTCTCTAGTCTCAAGGAATTCGTTTAATAATTCTTCAATTCTTTTTCTAAACTCCATACATTAATTATCTTGATTTACCAGTACGAAAAAAGGCTTTCTTCCGAAGCCTTTTCATTTTTTCCTGTAAATCCTCTGCAAATATACGCATTTTTTCTAAAAAAGCAAAATCTAGTTAGTTATCAACTAAATACATTAAAATTTTCATTAAGGCAAATTAAAGAAGTATGTGAAAGTATTTTTATTATTTTTGTGCTAAAATTTAAAAACATACATTTTGAATATAACAATTGTAGGAACAGGTTATGTAGGGCTGGTTACAGGTACTACCCTGGCAGAACTTGGCAATTCAGTATACTGTGTTGATATTGATGAAAAGAAAGTAGAAGGTTTGAAAAACGGTATTGTTCCCATCTATGAGCCGAACCTTGAAGAAATGTTTTTAAGAAACATTCAATCTGAAAGATTATTTTTCACAACCGACCTTAAAGAGGCTTTGGACAAAAGCGAAGTCATTTATCTGGCACTGCCAACACCCCCGGGTGAGGATGGCTCTGCAGATCTTTCATATGTCATTCAGGTAGCCAATAACATTGGAGAAATGATGACCGAATATAAGGTCATCGTTAATAAAAGCACCGTTCCGGTAGGAACCGCAGACAGAGTGAGAGAAGTAATTGCTGCTAAAACTAATATTCCATTTGATGTAGTTTCAAACCCTGAATTCTTAAGAGAGGGTTTTGCTGTGGAAGATTCCATGAATCCTTCAAGAGTTGTGGTGGGCGCAAGCTCTGAAAAAGCCAAAAATATCATGGCTCAAATTTACCAGCCATTTACCAATACAGGAATTCCGATCATCTTTATGGATGAGAAATCATCGGAACTTACAAAATACGCTGCCAATTCGTTCTTAGCTGTAAAGATCACGTTCATGAACGAGATCGCCAATTACTGCGAAAAAGTAGGAGCAGACGTTGATAAAGTAAGACTGGGAATGGGAAGTGATGACAGAATTGGCCACAGATTTCTTTTCCCGGGAATTGGATATGGCGGAAGCTGTTTTCCTAAAGATGTTAAAGCCCTTATTAAATCCGGAATACAGGAAGATTTCAATTTCCAGATTCTTGAAGCCACAGAAAGAGTCAATACGACTCAGAAAGTAATTTTGGTTTCAGAAATTGAGAAATATTTCGGAGGAAACATCAGAGGAAAGAAAATCGCGATGTGGGGACTGGCATTTAAAGCCAACACAGACGATATCCGCGAAGCATCTTCTTTGGACAACATTGCTCTTTTATTAGAAAAGGGCGCAGAAATTGCTGCGTATGATGCGGTAGCAGAAAGTAATGTACAGAAGCTTCTTGGAGACAAAATACAGTACGCGAAAGGAATGTATGATGCACTCGAAGATGCAGATGCATTGTTCATCGCTACAGAATGGCCTGAGTTTAAAAATCCTAATTTTGAGCTTATGGCCAAGAAAATGAAAAACAAAGTCATTTTTGACGGAAGAAATATGTATCCACTGGAAATCCCTGAACAAAACGGATTCCATTATAAAAGTATAGGAAGAAAGACCATAGAAAATAAATAGATGAGAAATATAATTATTACCGGAGGAGCAGGATTTATAGGCTCTCATGTCGTTAGAGAATTCGTGAAAAATAATCCGGATGCTACGATCATTAATCTAGACGCCCTTACTTATGCAGGAAATTTAGAAAACCTGAAGGACATTGAAAATGAACCTAATTATGTTTTCGAAAAAGCCGACATTACAAAACCTGAAGAACTAAGAAAGGTTTTTGAAAAATACAATCCGGACGCAATTGTCCATCTGGCAGCAGAAAGTCACGTAGACAGAAGCATTACAGATCCCATGGCTTTCATCAATACGAATGTAAACGGAACAGCCAATCTCCTTAATTTATGTAAGGAATTCTGGACAATGAATCCTGATCATACCCATGGAAGATTTCCGGACGAAAAAAGAAAAAATCTATTTTACCACGTTTCTACAGACGAAGTTTATGGAAGTCTTGGTGAAACCGGATTCTTTTTAGAAACCACTGCTTACGACCCACAGTCTCCGTATTCCGCTTCAAAAGCAGCTTCTGACCATTTGGTAAGAGCATACGGAAATACGTACGGAATGCCATTCATTGTATCTAACTGCTCAAACAACTATGGCCCGAATCACTTTCCTGAAAAACTGATCCCTCTTTGTATCTCAAATATTATTAATGAAAGACCATTGCCTATTTATGGTGACGGAAAGTATACGAGAGACTGGCTATACGTTATAGACCATGCCAGAGCTATTCATCAGATATTCAATGAAGCAAAAACCGGAGAAACTTACAATATCGGAGGTTTCAACGAATGGCAGAATATTGATCTTGTAAAAGAATTGATCAAGCAAATGGATGCGAAACTTGGAAAACCGGAAGGCTATTCTGAAAAACTGATCACATTCGTGAAAGACAGACCCGGACATGACAAACGCTATGCTATCGATGCAGACAAACTGAACAAAAATTTAGGATGGAAGCCGTCTGTGACTTTTGAGGAAGGTTTAGGAAAAACCATTGACTGGTACCTGGAAAACAAGGAATGGCTGGAGAATGTAACCAGCGGTGACTACCAGAAATATTACGAAAATCAATATAATTAAGATGATCATGAAGCACTTTCTTCTGTTGCTTTCTATAGTATTCTTTTCTCTGGCAGGAGCTCAGACACTTCCTCCGCCTCCAGCGGCGGCTAATCTGGCTCAAAAAAGCCTCATCGATGAATTTATAGAAGTTTCCCATTATGAAGAAGCGCTCAAGAATTACGTCAAAGGGTATATTGAACTTAAGATGTTCGACTACAACGTAGACCCACCAAAGGAATTACTTACCAAAGAACAGGCCCGCTCTATTATCAGAAACTTTGATTTTGATGGTTTTAAAACTTCATTGTACAGTTCTTTTTCTTTTATTTCAGAAGAACATTTGAAAGAACTGGTTCAGTTTCACAAAAATATAGGGGGCAAGTTATCACAAAACAATTCTATTCTTTTAATGAATCCCACCATTGATCTAAATATCAGAAACCAGATCGATCACACAATACAAAACATAAAAAAATAACCGATGAAAGGAATCATATTGGCCGGAGGATCCGGAACAAGACTTTACCCTCTTACAATCGCCGTAAGCAAGCAACTGATGCCTGTTTATGACAAACCGATGATCTACTACCCTCTTTCAACGCTGCTTTTGGCAGGGATCAAAGATATACTGATCATCACAACGCCTCATGACCAGCCAGGGTTTATCAAACTTTTGGGTGATGGATCTCAGATCGGATGTAACATAGAGTATGTGGTACAGCCAAGCCCAGACGGACTGGCACAGGCTTTTATTCTGGGGGATACATTTATCGGAAATGATCCTGTTGCATTAGTATTAGGAGACAATATCTTCTACGGCTCTGAAATGGGCACATTGCTGAAAAACAAAACCAATCCGGATGGTGGGGTAGTTTTCGCCTACCACGTTTCTGACCCGGAAAGATATGGTGTTGTCGAATTTGATGATGATTTTAAAGCTGTTTCCATTGAAGAGAAGCCATTAAATCCAAAATCAAACTATGCAGTTCCCGGCTTATATTTTTACGATAATGAAGTTGTAGAAATCGCAAAAAACATTCAGCCTTCTGCAAGAGGAGAACTTGAAATCACTGATGTCAACAATGTTTATTTAAGTAAAGGAAAACTAGAAGTAGGTGTTCTGGACAGAGGTACCGCCTGGCTCGACACAGGAACTTTTGACTCTCTGAATGATGCTTCTGAATTTGTAAGCGTTATTGAAAAAAGACAGGGGTTCAAAATCGGGTGTATAGAAGAAATTGCCTTCAGAAATAAATTCATCAACGAAGAAAAATTACTTGAAACCGCTGAAAAATACGGTAAAAGCGGTTACGGTGAATATCTTAAGCAACTCGTTAGAAAATAATAGTATAGTTATATTATTATAAATCTCAGCAACTATTGGCTTTATAGCCAGTAGTTTTTTTTAGTCTAGCCCCTTCTAACACTATCTTATAGTCCGAGGTAGATTTTTATGTATAGCTATATAATAATAACAGGCTTCTTTCCGATAGTAATTTTATAATTAACTTTGGGAACTTTAAAGAACTATTTAGAAACATTAATGGAATACAATAAACCACAAATCATTACATTCGATAAAATAGGATCATCACAACTGGGCTATATTACTATAGCGGAGACACAGAAGAATGTTCCTTTTGAGATCCAACGTGTCTACTGGACTTATTATACACCTCATGATGTAACGAGAGGCGGACATGCCCATAAAGCACTGCAGCAAATGATATTTGCTGTTTCCGGAACCATTATTTTTAATACGGAAGATAAGGATGGCAACAAGGAGACTTTTACTTTAGATCATCCTACCAAAGGGCTGTATATTCCCAAACTGGTATGGAGAGATATTCAGTTTTCACATAATGCCGTACTGTTGTGTCTGGCTTCGGAAATCTATGACGAAGATGACTACTTCAGAGATTATGAAAGTTTTAAAGAGGTAGCACAAAAAAATAAATAACAGAAGATGGTAATCGAATATAAAGGAATTAAATTAAGATTTGTTGAGACTGATGACGCTGCATTTATAGTATCCATCAGGAATAATGAAAAAAAGTCAAGGTTTATTTCAAAAACTTCCCCGGATGTCAACGCTCAGAAAGAATGGATCTTAGGCTATAAAGAACGTGAGCAACAGAAAAAGGAGTTTTATTTCATCGCATTTGATGAAAACAATGAAGAGTACGCAACATACAGGGTTTACAAAATAGATTCCGGACTGCCTGAAATAGGAAGCTGGGTCTCTAAACCTGAGTATTCAAACATTAAGAATTCCATCAAAGTTGATATTGCGGTGAAAAATTACGTTCTGAATGAATTAGGATTTGACACGCTTCAGTTTGAGGTAAGAAAGCAGAACACTTCCGTGAACAGTTATCATAAACTTTTCCAACCCGAGCTGATCAGAAGCGACGATGAAAATAATTATTACCTGCTAAAAAAGGACACTTTTAATACAATACTTCCAAATATTCTCAAAAAATTCAAAATATAAAACTATGTCAATAAACGAATTTATTAAAAATTTCCAGGCGCAACTGGAAAATACAGATACAATAGTAGAACCTGAAACAGCTTACAATAAAGAAAGTTACTGGGATTCTCTTACTGCAATGGTGATAAAAGTAATGATCGAAGATGAATATGGCGTTGATATGGAGCCTGAAAAGATTACTTCGTTCAAAGACATCAACGAGCTTTATGCTTTTGTTGCTGAGAAAAAACAATAATTAATTTAAACCCAAGACACTCATCATTAAAAACTATTTCAGCTCAAACTGATCAGATAACCATTATTATATTAAAAAACTTTAATCATCTATTTACCAAATATTTTTAAAATTTAAAGTATAATCATATGTCAGTTAATGAATTTATCAGAAATTTCCAGTTGGAGTTAGAAAACCCGGATACCCCCATAGGTCTGGAAACAGAATACAATAAAGAGAGTTATTGGGATTCTCTTACGGCCATGGCAGTAAATGTAATGATTGAGGACAATTACGGCCTTGATATTGACCCTGAAAAGATTACATCGTTCAAAAATATCAATGAGCTTTACTCCTTCATTATTGAGAATAAAAAATAAACAGTAAATAATGGCTTTTATACAACATATTTCAACCTATATTCCGGAGAAAACAATTTCCAATGAGGAGATTTCAAAAAAATTTCCGAACTGGGACAGTGATAAAATCCTAGATAAGATAGGGATCAGAAACAGAAATATTACCGGTGATGATGAGTTTACTTCAGATATTGCGGTGAAAGCTCTTAATAAGCTGATTGATGAA
The DNA here is from genome assembly GCF_025153485.1 of Chryseobacterium pyrolae. Taxonomy (NCBI): domain Bacteria; kingdom Pseudomonadati; phylum Bacteroidota; class Flavobacteriia; order Flavobacteriales; family Weeksellaceae; genus Chryseobacterium; species Chryseobacterium pyrolae. The sequence goes on along the minus strand of NZ_JANZQH010000004.1, from coordinate 82,219 downwards.
CACAAAATCGACAAGTCTTCCATAGATTATCTGATCGTATGTACACAAAGTCCAGATTACTTCCTTCCTGCAACAGCCTGTATCGTGCAGGCTCAAGCTGGTTTAAAGACCAGTTGTGGGGCTATAGATATCAATCAGGGATGCTCGGGATATATTTACGGGTTATCTCTTGCCAATGCTCTTATTGATGCTAAAATGATGAACAATGTAGTTTTGATAACGGCAGAAACCTATTCAAAACACATTCATGAGGATGACAAGGGAAATATAAGTCTTTTCGGAGATGCCGCAACGGCAACACTTATTTCCAATGATGGAGATTTTGAAATTTTAAAATTTTCTGTAGGAACAGATGGAGAAGGTGCCAAAAATTTAATCGTTAAAAACGGTGCGGTAAGAAACAAAAAAACAGAAGACGCAGAAGACAAAGACAATTATCTTCACATGAACGGTCCGAAAATTTTTGATTTCACCTCAAAAGCAATTCCAGGTCTGGTTCAGGAAAATTTAAAAATCAATGGATTTGAAAAAAGTGACATTGATACTTTTATCTTCCATCAGGCCAATACCTTTATGCTTGATTTTTTAAGAAAAAGAATTAATATTCCGCAGGAAAATTTCGTTATAGACATGCTGGATTATGGTAATACCGTATCATCTACGATTCCCATTGCGTTTAAAAATTCACTTACAACAAGAGATTTAAAAAACATCATGCTGGTAGGTTTTGGAGTAGGGTATTCATGGGGAGCAGTTTGCTTAAGAAAAAAATAAATCAGCGTTAAAATAAAGTATTATGATAAAATTTCTTGATCTTCAAAAGGTCAATTTACAACATCAGGAAGAAATTGAAAACAAACTTTTAAGTGTTTTCAGAAGCGGTTGGTACCTTTTAGGAAGCGAAGTCAAAAGCTTTGAAACCAATCTGGCATCATATATCGGTTCAGAATATGCTTTAGGCGTAGCGAACGGCCTTGATGCCCTACGCTTGATTTTCCGCGCTTATATTGAATTAGGGATAATGAAAGCCGGAGACGAAGTTCTTGTGCCAGCCAATACCTATATTGCTTCAGTTCTGGCTTTATCTGATAATGGACTGGTTCCAGTATTTGTAGAGCCTGATGCCAATACCTATAATATTGACATTTCAAAAATTGAAGAAAAAATAAGTGCAAAAACGAAAGCTATTCTTGTTGTTCACCTTCAGGGAAGAATTGTTTTTTCTGAAGAACTTAAAAATATTGCCCAAAAACATCAGCTAAAGATCGTAGAAGATAATGCACAGGCTATTGGAGCAGAATGGAACGGTATAAAATCGGGTAATCTTGGTGACGCAGCCGGTTTCAGTTTCTATCCTGGCAAAAATTTAGGGGCTTTAGGCGATGCAGGAGCAGTAACTACCAATGACAAAGAATTGTTCGACACCATCCGGGCAATAGCCAATTATGGCTCAAACCAGAAATATGTAAACATTTATAAAGGCTTAAATTCAAGACTGGATGAAATTCAGGCTGCCGTTTTAGACGTAAAGCTTAAATACATTGGGCACGAGAACGGGACCAGAAGAAAAATTGCTAAAAGATTGATCTCTGAAATCAATAATCCCAAGATCATCCTTCCTGAAAATCCGGCTGATGAAAATGAACATGTATGGCATGTTTTTGTGGTAAGAACAGAAAAAAGGGATGAGTTCCAGGCTTATTTAACAGAAAAAGGAATCCAGACTATCATCCACTATCCTATTCCACCTCATAAGCAGGAAGCCTATAAAGAATATAGTGACCTTTCATTTCCTATTACGGAAAAAATGCATGATGAGGTACTGAGTCTTCCTATTTCTTCTGTTTTGGAAGAAGAAGAAATTCAGGCGATCATTAAAGCAGTCAACGAGTTTTAGGTTAAACAAAAATTACTGTAAGCAGATTCAACACCTGCTTCAGGTAAAGAAGCAGTTACAGTGAATATTTTAAACAATTAGTGAAAAAATAAGATTCTTATTGTAAATTTCAAGAACTATTAGTTTTATGGCTAATAGTTCTTTGTTGATAATAACAAATAGTAATATATTAGTTGTTGTTTTCAGGATTATGTGAATAAATATTCACTAATTAAAAAAATTGAATAAGAATTAAATATTTTAAATTTGCAAAAACTTACACAAATGAATGAACCACAGCAGAAGTGGACAGAAACGATTGATGCCGATCATACTTTATTTGATTTAAAATTAAAGGAAGTATGGAAATATAAAGACTTGATTTATATGTTTGTAAAAAGAGATTTCATATCAAGCTTTAAACAAACTATTTTAGGTCCTATCTGGTTTTTTATTAATCCCATTTTAACAACTATTGTATATCTTGTTGTATTTAGTAAAATTGCTAAATTACCTACAGATGGCGCACCCCCCATTTTATTTTATCTTGCAGGCGTTACGCTTTGGAATTATTTTTCAGGCTCATTGTTGGGAACCTCCTATACATTCTCAGGAAATGCCTCAATTTTTGGTAAAGTTTATTTTCCGAGACTTGTAACTCCCCTTTCAGTTGTAATTTCCAATTTGATGCGTTTCGGAGTTCAGCTTCTTCTTTTTATTATTGGTTGGGGCTACTACTTATATAAAGGAGAAGTTCATCCTAACATCTGGATTCTGGCTACTCCTTTTCTCATATTTCTTATGGCTCTGTTTGCCTTAGGAGCAGGGATGATATTTTCTTCTCTTACTACAAAATATAAAGATTTAAGCATGTTGCTTGGGTTTGGGGTAAGCTTATACATGTATGCCACACCGGTTATTTTTCCGGCATCCTCACTTCCGGGAATTTTTAAAAAACTATCTTATTACAATCCCTTAACCGGTATTTTCGAATGTTTCAAATATGCATGGTTAGGTGTTGGAGATTTTTCTCCTATAATGTTAGGGATTAGTACGATCATTATTCTTATTCTTTTGGCCATAGGAGTAGTCGTCTTCAATAGGGTTGAAAAAACCTTTATGGATACTGTATAAGTTATTAAAATAAAATTTAAAATATGCTAGCTTTAAAGGCAGAAAATATATCAAAACAATACCGCTTGGGACAAGTCGGAACAGGAACTCTTTCTCACGATTTAAATAGATTGTGGTATACCATTCGAGGAAAAGAAGATCCATATCTCAAAATTGGCGAAGCTAATGACAGAACAACCAAAGGAACTTCTGAATATGTATGGTCTCTTCGTGATATTGATTTTGAAATCACACAGGGAGATGCCGTAGGAATCATTGGAAAAAACGGAGCAGGAAAATCTACTTTATTAAAATTATTAAGTAAAGTAACAAAGCCTACTACCGGAAAAATTTATACCAAAGGTAGAATTGCATCATTATTAGAAGTAGGAACAGGTTTTCATCCAGAAATGACAGGAAGAGAAAATGTATATCTAAATGGTGCTATTTTGGGAATGACCCGAAAGGAAATCACAAGAAAATTCGATGAAATTGTGGCTTTCTCAGGGGTTGAAAGGTATATTGATACGCCTGTAAAAAGATATTCATCGGGAATGTATGTCCGTCTTGCGTTTGCCGTAGCAGCCCATTTAGAATCCGAAATCCTTATTGTGGATGAAGTATTGGCTGTTGGTGATGCTGATTTCCAGAAAAAATGCTTGGGAAAGATGGGTGATGTTACAAAGGGAGAAGGAAGAACCGTATTATTTGTAAGTCATAATATGGCTGCCGTAAGAAGACTTTGTCAAAAAGGGATACTTTTAAAGCAAGGAAGTATCGTTTGTCAGGATAATATGGAAAATGTTTTAAACCGATATGATCTGGAGTTCAGAAGTGGTGAGAAAAATTTTGAAATTAATTACCCATCGGCAATTGATGCTAAAATGCAAATAAATAGAGTAAAACTGGCAAAACCAAACGACCACCACATACTTTTTACTGACGATGATCTAATATTTGAATTTGATCTCACTACTAGAACTCCTGTGGAGGATGCTTATATTACCATTGACATCAAAGATCAGCATGATGAATTAATCTATTGGACTTCCGATTATACTAGCCAAAGGTATATTAAAAGTGAGAAAGGAGAATGGAAATTACAGTGTAAATTACCAAAGGGGATGCTTACACAAGGTTATTATGTTGCAACTTTTGCCATTTATTCTCCATTGAGTAATCAGGTTATTCATTATATGCCTAATTTTTTCATCAATTTTGAATTAGAAGAAAATGAAAACTCATACCTGCAACAGTTCGGAATCATACGACCTGGTAAAATAGGATTGCAAAGTGATTGGAATGCTGAAAAGAAATAATCTTAATGTGATAATTTTATGAAATTCGGTTTTATAAATTCAGCCAGAGGGATTGCCATATTAATGGTAATTTCAGTACATATTTCACAAATATATCATTTCAAATCTGATACAATGAAACTGTTTTTCGATTACGGACAAATGGGTGTACAATTGTTTTTTATTGCTTCTGCATTTACTCTTTGCATTTCCCATGATAGTAGAAAAACTGAAAACCATGCAACTACAAATTTTTATATAAGACGTTTTTTTAGAATATTTCCAATCTATTACTTAGGAATAATATTGTATTATTTTTTAAATTCTTATTTTAAAGATAGCAATAGTTATACTCCAAAAAATATATTAGCAAATATCGTATTCCTACATGGACTTATTCCTTCTGCAAACAATTCAATTGTTCCGGGAGGGTGGTCTATAGGTACTGAAATGTTATTTTATACAGTTTTCCCGTTTTTACATAAGTTCCTATTTTCTGGTTACTTAATGATAAAATCGATTTTTATTATATTTATATGTTATTTTTTATTTCTTTTTTTTAAAATTAATATCACAAATAATTCTTTTTTATATTTTAATATTCTTGTTCAGCTTCCTGTTTTTATAATTGGGATTCTTTATTATAATTATAATAAAAAGATAAGTTTATTAAATGCCATTTTCATTTTTATAGCCTTTACAGTTATATCTTTTTATTTCTGGAAAATCAAATCATTTATCTTTGTTCCTCTTCTTTCAGGAATATCATTTTGTGGACTTATTAAGATTTTAGAAAAAACATTTATAAATAATATTATTTTTCAAAAAATAGGGATGGTATCATACTCAATATATATTATTCATTTTATTCTGGCTTTCTATTTATTAGATCCTACAGAAAAATTACAAAATATGCTTTTGTATTTGATTTTAACAATTGTTACCTGTTATCCTGTAGCATTAATTCTTGAAAGATATTTGGAAAAACCATTTATAAATCTGGGTAATAAAATAATAAAACACAGAGATAAAACACTGATTAAAGACACTTTATAATGATTTCTATCGTTACAGCATATTATAACCGTAAAGAACTTTTCAAAAGAACACTGGAAAGTATTAAACTTCAAAATTACCAGGGAAATTTTGAAGTAATCGCTGTGGATGACGGAAGTAAAGAGGAAGAACGGTTAGAAGATTTAACGCTGAAATATCCTTTTCTAAAAGTAATCCGACTTGATCCTGATAAAAAATGGTATCAAAACTCATGTATACCTTTCAATATTGGTTTTAATGCAGCAAAAGGTGATCAAATAATCCTTCAAAATCCTGAATGTTTTCATTTGGGAAATATTCTAGAATACACAGATAAAAATCTTAAAGATAATATTTATCTCAGCTTTGCTTGCTTTTCTCTTGATAAAGAAGTAACAGACAACCTGAATGAAATCATTAAAGCTCCTGAAAGAATTAAACAAAACATTCAGGAGAACGACCACATTGTAACAAAAGATGGCGACGCAGGATGGTATAATCATTCTACTCACAGACCGGAAGCCTATCACTTTTGTACTGCTATTACCAAAAAAGATTTGGATAGTTTAGGTGGCTTTAGCGAATTGCTCTCATTGGGAATTGCTTTTGATGATAATGATTTCGTTTGGAGGGTAAAAAGAAAAGGAATGAAAATTACCTTTGTTGATTCTGAAATTATTCTTCATCAAAACCATTACAGTCCGAACTCTACATCTTATCAAAACAGAGTGAATAAGGAACTTTTATTTGAAAAGAATAGAAAAATATTCAATAATATTATCCAGAAAAATGGTTATCAGGCTAATCGTTTTTTAAAAAATGTACCTTTTAATATGAAAGTTTACATTATACCAATGCTCATTTTCATTTTAAAATTAAAAAACTACTTAAAAGAAAACACAAAAGGAATCAGAAAATATATAAGTTTTATCAAAAGCTTGATGAACAATCCTGTTCTTAGATCCCAATATTTTGAACCTAAGAAAATTCCGATTATTATAATTAACTACAACCAGTTGTTTTATTTAAAACAGCAGATAGATTTTTATCTCAAAAGAGGTTTTAAAAACATTATAGTGATAGATAATCAATCTACCTATCCCCCATTATTAGAATATTATAAAGAAATAAAAGACAAAATCACAATCGAGTATCAGAAAGAAAATGCAGGACATTTAGTGTTTTTTAAAAGCCCAGTTTTACAAAAAAAATATTCAAAGGGATATTATATCGTTACAGATGCGGATATCATCCCTAATGATCAACTGCCTGAGAAATTTATGAGAATTCTTATTAATAAGCTATTTAAATATTCAGGTAGAATTACAAAAATAGGATTTGCTCTTCGGCTGGATGATATTCCTGAAAGTTATCCATTGAAAAGAAATGTTCTTAACTGGGAATCCCAGTTTTGGCAGAAAGAAGCAGAAAAAGACATGTTTTTTGCTGATATTGACACTACTTTTGCGCTTTATACTCCTAATTATATCCCTGATACGAGTAAAAGAATATTCATGAATGCCATTCGGATGGCCGCTGATTTCACATGCACACATGGTGGATGGTATCTGGATATAAATAATCTTAGTGATGAGCAAAAGTTTTACATCAATACTTCTTCCAACTCAAATTCATGGAAAGTGGATGAAAAAGGCAAATTGGACGGTAATTATAAAAACATCTATTAATTATATTAAACAATGAAAGTATCGGTTGCTTTATGTACCTATAATGGTGAAAAATACTTATCTCAACAGCTGGATTCTATTCTTACTCAGACTACGGCTCCGGATGAGATTGTTGTTTGTGATGATATGTCAACAGATTCAACTATTGAGATTCTTTCAGCTTATCAACAAAATTATCCACATATTTTTAAAGTCTTTAGAAACGAAACGAATTTAGGATTCATTAAAAATTTCGAAAAAGCAATTATCTTAACTACTCATGAAATTATTGTCATAAGTGATCAAGATGATATTTGGGAAAAAGATAAAATAGAGAAAACCATACATTTTTTTGAAGCTAATGTTCAATTTGACGGAGTATTTCATGATTTAAAACTGATGGATGAAGAAAATACTCAACCATCATACCTCAACTGGAAAAATATTTCGCATGAAACTGTTAATAAAGAAATTTCAGAAGGTGAGCTTTTTACAGCATTAGTAAATAAAGGAAGCTTCATTCTGGGGTGCGCCTTGGCAATAAAAAGAGAAGCCTTGGCAAAACATAACCTTAAGGATTTCCCGGTAGCCCACGATTATTTTATTGTTCAAAAACTGAGCATGAAAAACGCACTTGGGTTTATTTCTAAATCACTGTCTTCATACAGGCTGCATTCTAATCAAGTATATGGTTTAAGGTCTGCAGTCGAAAAAAAAGATACTGAACAACTTCCAAAAAGCAAACAATATTTTAAAGATTATGTACATCCGTATTTAAATGCTTTAAAAAGAGCTAAAGAAATATCACCAAAAGAAGATCATAATAAAACAGAGCTTTATTCAAAGTTTATTACTCATAGAAATGCCTATCTCAACACAATGGGGTTTATAGACAAAAAGATCTATATTGCAAAATGTGTTCGATACAACTATTTGGATCTAAAAATAGCTGATATATTTACAATCTGATAACGTTATGGACATAAGCATTTGTATCACTACATATAAACACGAAAAATATATTGAGGAATGCCTCAATAGCATTTTCGCGCAGGAATTCGGCGGTGATTACGAAATTATTATATGCAACGACAATTCTCCGGATAATACAGAAGCAGTGATTAATAAAATGATTAATCACCATCCTCAAGGAAATAGAATTAAGTATTTTAAAAATATTCCGAATTTAGGATATGTAAAAAACACACTATTCTCCTTTTCGAAAGCATCTGGAAAATATATTGCGATCTTAGACGGTGATGACCTTTGGATAGATTCTTCTAAACTCCAGAAACAATTTGATTTTTTAGAAAAACACCCCAATTTTTCAGCTACGGGAACCGATTCTAAAGTTGTGTATGAAGATACGCCTACTCCCAGTCACAGTTTTTCAGACCATCCGGGAGATGAATTATCAAAAGATGATTTGACAGATTTAAAAATATGTCAGACTTCTACTTTCTTTTTCAGAAAAGATATTTTAAAAGAAGATTTTCCTACCGATATTATCTCTGCAGACAGATGTCTCTATTTATTGGCCGGGTGCTATGGCAAAATCAAAATATTGCCTGAGAAGATGAGTACTTACCGACAATTCAGTGGTAGTATTTCAAAAAATGTAACGTCTGATGTCATGAAAAAAGACTTTGCAATTATTCCTTTTGTCAAAAAATATAATCCGGATTACAGCTCTTTCAAACTAAAAACTTATTTTTATTTTACATTGATGTCTTACTCTAATGTAATCTCTAAATTTGATTTTTTTAAGGCAAGTACAGGGTATTTTTTTTATAATGTTTTATCCAAATTTTCTCTTAGTCCGGTTAAATTATATTTAGCCATAAAGTGGAGCAGACATACCATTAAACAGAAATACGACATTAAAAAACAAAACAGCAGTTTTGTATAAGTTTTAAAACAAAAATAAATGATTATAGGAACTGGACTTATCGCAAATTCTTTAAAAGACATCAATTCGGAAAATAATTTATTTTTCGCATCCGGTGTTTCTAATTCCCTTGAAACCAGAAGTTCAGAATTCGAAAGAGAATTTTCTCTGCTAAGAAGCACTTTAGAAAATAATAAAAATGCCAAACTGATTTATTTTTCCACGCTTAGTGTGAATGATCAGTCAAAGCAGGAAAGCCATTATGTTTTACATAAATTAAAAATTGAAGATTATATAAAAAATAACTCTGAAAGCTACCTCATCCTAAGAATCGGTAATATTGTAGGTAACGGAGGAAATCCAAATACGTTGTTTAATTATCTGAAAAATCAGATTATGAACAATCATAAGTTTGTCATTCACAGTAAAGCCAGAAGATTGTTATTAGACATTGATGATATTGGACGTTTCCTAGTCTCAAACTGCATGAATATAAAAAATGAAACAATTAATTTCGCTTATCCTTATTATTACAATTTAAAGGAAATTACAGAAGCAATTGAAAACAAATTGCAAAAGGATGCTCAGTACGAAAAGTCTGAAGAAGGAGACTTTTACAAGGTAAATTTTGACGATACTACCAACACGTTTTTTGCAGGAGTAAAACCCGAGGAATATTTGAAGATTTTAACTGATAAATATATTTAAATGCCTAAAATTTATTTTATAATTGTCACTTATAACGCCATGAAATGGGCTGAAAGATGTTTTACAAGTTTAAGACAATCCTCAGTTCCTGTTAACTGTATTGTCATTGATAATTGCTCTACAGATGGTACACAAGAATATATAAAAACCCATTTTCCGGAGGTAGATTTTATTCAGTCTCAAGAAAATTTAGGCTTCGGAAAAGCCAATAACCTCGGCATAGAAAAAGCCTACAAAGAAGGAGCTGATTTCTTTTATCTGATGAATCAGGATGCCTGGCTGTATGAAGAAAGTCTTGAAAAATTACTGGAAGTATACCATTCTCATCCCAATACAGCTGAAATTGGGATTATGAGTCCCGTGCATATAGACGGGACAGAAAAGAAACTTGACATATTTTTAGACAAATACATTGCCTACAACTGTGAGAAAACAAGGCTGATCTCTGATCTCTATTTTCAGTCGCTGAAACCTTATTATGAACTTGATTTTGTTAATGCCGCCCATTGGCTGCTTCCAAAAAAAACAATAGAACAAGTAGGTGGTTTCAATCCTTACTTTTTTCATTATGGTGAAGATAATGAATACGTAAACCGGGTTCACTTCCACAAAATGAAAATTATTCTTGCTCCCGCCAGCAAAGTGGTACACGACGGCAAACAGTCTCTGAATAAGATAGATTACACCAAATACAAGGATTTGAGTATAGAAACAAAGATTTTAGACCCTAATCATCATGATTCTTTGCAGCGGGAAAAAAAAGCATTGCTTCAAAGTATTGTAAAAAATTCTTTAACAGGGAATCTTGACAAGGCTAAAATACATTTTAAAAGTTATAAAAGTATAAGCAAAAACACACCTGAACTCTTGAAAATTAAAGAAAAAATATTAAAAGAAAGAAACTGTTTCCTTAATCTATAAGTAAAAAAAGGATTATTTTTATAATTCAAAGAAACTAAATTGATTATTTATATATTTGAAAAAAAATTTATTATTCCCTACAATTCATGATTAGTATCGTTAGTCCGGTTTATCGTGCAGAAAAAATACTTCCCATTTTAGTTTCCGAAATTAATAAAGTCTCTGAAAAGATGGGTGTGGACTATGAAATCATTCTTGTTGATGACAGAAGTCCGGACAATTCGTGGGAAGTCATGAAAAGTCTCGCTGAAAAAAATAAACATCTTAAAATTTACAGATTAAGCCGAAACTTTGGTCAGCATCCTGCTATCATGGCTGGCTTAAGCAAAGCCAAAGGTGAATGGATAGTCGTAATGGACTGCGATTTACAGGATCAGCCCAAAGAAATCGAGAAACTGTATCATAAGGCTCTTGAAGGCTATGATACCGTTCTAGCAAGGAGAGAAATCAGAATAGATTCTTTCTTTAAAAGATGGAGCTCTAAAATGTTTTACAAGGTTTTTAATTATCTTGCCGGAATTGAAATTAATAATGAGGTCGCTAATTTTGGAATGTACCACAGAAAGGTTATTCAGTCTGTCTTAAATATTAATGACAATATCAAATTCTTTCCATTGTTCGCCAACTGGGTGGGATTTAACTCAACAAATGTTTCCGTAGAACACAGTTCCAGAGAAGACGGAAAATCTTCATACAGTCTTTCAAGGCTCATTTCACTTGCTTTCAATGTGATTATATCTTTTTCAGATAAGCCTTTGAAAATTTTTGTAGGCTTTGGTGCTGCCATTTCCTTTTTATCTGTTTTAGTTGCCGCTTTTTTTACAATCCGTTATTTTGAAGGAAAAATCACTGAACCAGGTTTCAGTTCACTCATATTATCCATTTGGTTTCTATCCGGTGTGGTCATCAGCTGTATTGGGGTCGTAGGCATTTACCTCGGAAAGACTTTTAACCAAACAAAAAACAGACCTGTCTTTATAATTGATGAAGCTTATGAAAATTAATTTTTTACAGTGGGACAGCGATTTTTTCAGAAAAAAAATTGGAGACATCACTATTGATAAAGAAGAGAATATAAACTCTGAAGATTATGACCTGATTGTCGTAAAACAACCTTCAGCGTTTGATTTCAGTTTAAAAGGATATCAATTGTATTTTACAGAGACAAAGGTTAATTTTATAAAAACATTAAACCCGCTCCATCATACGGATTTCGGGGCGATAAGAGACACCGATACCGATGAAAAAGAAGTAGATTATTTCAAGAGCCTAGCTTACGAAAGCGGAAAAAAAAGCAGATTTTTACTTGATGAAAAATTTGGCGAAGTAAAATTCAGAGAGCTCTATAATATGTGGGTGATCAATAGTCTCAACAAAAAATTTGCTTTAAAAACCTTTTATATTGAAGAAGACGGAAAGGCAATAGGCTTTGTAACCCTTCAACAATATGACAGTCTAGGGAAAATTGGATTAATTGCCACACATCCCAATTTTCAGGGGCAGGGATTCGGTAAAAAATTATTAAATAAAGTGGAAGACTTTTGCGTTAAAAATGGAATAACGCATCTGGAAATTCCTACTCAAAAAGAAAACATCCAGGCCTGTTCTTTTTATAAGAAGCAAGGCTATACCATAAAAGATGAATTAATTATAAAACACTATTGGAAAAATGATTCCCTTTAACAAACCTTATCTTACCGGAAAAGAAACAAAATATATAGAAGAAGCTGTAGCCACCGGAAAAATTTCAGGGAACGGTATATTTACACAAAAATGCCATACATTCTTTGAAGAAAAGTACGGCTTCAAAAAGGTTTTGCTCACTACTTCCTGTACAGATGCTCTGGAGATGTGTGCTATTCTGGCGGACATCCAGTCGGGAGATGAAATTATCGTTCCGAGTTATACTTTTGTATCATCAGCGCTGGCTTTTGTAAGACAGAACGCAAAGATTATTTTCGCAGACTCCTATCCTGACAATCCTAATATTGATGCTGATACAATTGAAAATTTAATCACGGATAAAACCAAAGCGATCGTTGTGGTTCATTACGCAGGAATTGCCTGTGATATGGAAAAAATCCTTGAAATCGCTAAAAAACACAATCTTATCGTCATTGAAGATGCTGCTCAGGCAATTGACAGTTATTATACCTTCAGAGACGGAACAAAAAAAGCATTAGGCAGTATCGGTCATCTGGGAGCATTCTCCTTTCATGAAACCAAAAATATTATTTCAGGAGAGGGCGGAATGTTGACAATTAATGATGAACGCTTTATTAACAGAGCAGAAATTATTTGGGAAAAAGGAACCAACCGCTCCATGTTTTTCCGCGGTGAAATTAATAAGTATGGATGGGTAGATACGGGATCATCCTTCCTTCCGAGTGAAATTATCTCCGCTTTTCTTTGGGCACAACTTGAAAATATAGATGATATACAAAAAAAAAGACGGGCAATTTGGAACCGCTATTATGAAGGACTAAAGGATAACAAAAACTTCTCACTGCCGGTCATTCCCGAATTTGCAACCAATAATGCGCACATGTTTTACATTGTTTGCAAAGATTTGAGTTCCAGGACAGAGCTTATTAAAAAACTAAAAGAAAATAGTATTCTGGCAGTATTTCACTACCTTTCTTTACACAAAAGTGAGTTCTATACTCAAAAACATAATAGCAGAGAACTTCCCAACTCTGATCATTTTGAAGAATGCCTTTTAAGGCTGCCATTCTATTTTGAACTGGCAGAAACCGAGCAGGAAAAAATAATCAATATCATTAATGAACAGTAAATAATTTCATAGTGCGAAAGCATTAACACAACGATGAAAAACATAGACAAAGAAAAATTTAAAGACGAATACCAAGTAAGAAACGGGAAATATATCTTCATTCCGGTTCAGGAAGAAGTGGTAACAGATTTTCTTGATAAAATAAAATATAAAATAAAGAAGTTTAATAAAATATACAGTGCCCTCATTGAGATCATCAGCCCTGTTTATCCTCAGCCTTTTTTTGATGCAAAACGCATAATCCGAAACGAGATCAGAGGAAAAAATGTAGTCGCGCTGAACCTCGGCAGCGGAAATTCAGATTTCGGAGATGATCTTCTGAATGTAGACCTTCTTCCTTACCAAAATGTGGATATCATCTGTGATATTGAAAATATTCCGTTTAAGGATAATTCGGTAGACTACATCATCAATATTGCAGTTTTGGAACACGTCCCGAATCCTCAAAAGGTAATTGCAGAAATTCACAGAGTTTTAAAACCTGGAGGGAAAATTTACAGTTTCATTCCGTTTATGCAACCTTTTCATGCATCACCTTATGACTTCCAGAGATTTACTTTTGAAGGGATGAAACACCAGTTCAGAGCATTTGACATTTTAAAACTGAAGCCTATCGGTCCTACATCTGGAATGCTTTGGGTAGTTCAGGAGTGGTTTGCATTGGTATTTTCTTTCGGAATCAAACCTCTTCACACCGTACTTTACTTACTTTTTATGGTTCTTACCTTTCCTATAAAATTTTTGGATGTGATATTTCAGTTCTATCCAATGAGTAAAAACGTTGCATCAGGATTCAGCATTTTGGCTCAAAAAAAATAATTCATGGAAAGATCTCAATACAACTATGAAAATATCTTAAGCTGGATTTTTGTTATAGGTTCATTGTTTATAGGGTATATTGCTTATTCAAATCTGGATAAAGGTTTCATTTTTAACGATGAAGCATTCTATCTCTTTTACTACAAAGATCATGGAAGTTTACCTACCATAGACTCTACTAATTTTTACAGAATTTTCAAATTCCTTTTTACAGAAAACATCTATCATTTTAGAATAATTACCTATGCATTATTGAATATTTCTACGTTCCTTGTTTACCTCTTTGCTGGTAAATACTATAAGCTTAAAGTCAATGCCTTTTTAATTGGTTTCCTGGGAATTACAGTAAACTTTATAAGCTGGGGAGTCAGCAATATTGTTATGCACCAATATATCAGCAATACCATCCTGATTAATCTCGCTTTAGCATTTATATTCATTTATCTTATTTACAATAAGTCCTTACCTTTAATAATCTCTGGATTCTGTCTTGGAATATTATTGTTTAATGGCATCCCACATACCATTGTTATTATTCCCATAGCAGGCTTTTTATTTTTTAATTTCTGGAAGAAAGACAGAAAAATAATTTTCTACATCATTGCCGGAGGAATAATGGGAATTATCTTTTACTTTACTTTTATTGAAGACTTTTCAAAATTCATTTCTCAGTTTGAATGGATAAAATATTACAAACAATTCCACACCAAACAGCATCCTAAGAGATTTTTTATATTTTGGATTTTAAAAGTTGCAGGGTTTATATTTCTTCCATCATTACTTCTGATTGGCTATTTATATAAATTTTCAAAGAATAAAATACAACACACCAACTATATCCTGATAGTTCTGGGTGTGATTTTTGTGATCTCCTATCTGTTTCATCCATCTATTTATATCAATTATGTGCTTCTAGCGCTTTTGATTTACAGATATTTTCTTGAAGATATCTGTCTTGAAAAGAAAACCATGCTTATTGTTTTATCACTTATTCCTTTTGGACTTTCTTTTGGATCGGGGGCTTATTTTGAGGTACGGGGAACTTTATACAATCTTTACTACTACCTTGCATTATCGATTATTATTTTATCAGTGTATAGGGTAAGGATATATGCAGCTCTTGTTGTTCTTTTTATCTACCAATATTTAGTTTTCCCAAATTTATTGAAAGAAAAAGGCTGGAAAGATTTTATTTTCACAGAACAAACTGAAAAAGTAAAAATAAACGGCTACGATTTATACTTAGATAAAGGAAGGACAAAAGATATTGAGGATCTTCGTCCCTATTTGCAAAATCAGCCTAATGTCATCTACTCCAGTAATCACTTGATAGGATACTTGTATATTTTAAACGCTTCCCCACCTATGTATTACTATTTTGCACTCAAAGATTATGTAAGATTTATTATTAAAAAAGTGGGTAAGACTCCAGATGATTTCATCTATATAGAAAGCAATGACTATCCTTTCCTATCAAGAGAAATTGTACCTTTACAATTCGTGGATCATCCGGAAAAATACAAAGTAGTAAAAACCGGAAGATTTACATTATACCTTCCCTCAAATTATCAAAAAAAATAAAAACACATGTGTGGAATAGCCGGAATTATTGCTAATAATGCTAGAAATTATCAGGAAGAAATCCAGAAAATGACGGATTCTATGATCCACCGTGGCCCAGATTCTTCGCACTATGAATTTTATGACCACGCAGCCTTAGGCCACCGCAGACTCTCTATTATAGACCTGTCTGATAACGGAAAACAGCCCATGTTCTCCAATACAAAAAACGAATGTATTGTTCTTAACGGCGAGATCTATGGATACCTGGACATTAAAAAGAACTACGCAGAATATCCCTACCACGGAGGTTCGGATACAGAAGTTATTCTGGCTATGTACCAGAGAAAACAGGAAAACCTCATCCATGACCTTCCGGGAATGTTTGCTTTTGCCATCTGGGACAATCAGAAGGAACAACTATTCTGCGCCAGAGACCGTTTTGGGGAAAAACCGTTTTTCTATGCGATAGGAAGTAACAATGAGTTTATTTTCGCTTCAGAAATCAAGGCTATTCTGGCCTCCGGACTGATCCAGCCGCAGATCAATACAGATGCCCTCTCCCATTATCTTCAATATGGATATGTAAGTACTTACCAAAGTATTTATAGTAACATTTTCACTTTACCTCCTGCTCATCAGCTGATCTGGAAAGAGGGAAAAATTACAGTCTCCAGATACTATAGCCTTCCGGCAAAAGACAGGACAATAAGTCTGTCCGATGCCAAAGAGGAATTCTTTTATCTCCTAAAAAATGCTGTAAAAAAACAGCTCATTGCAGATGTAGAGGTCGGAAGCTTTCTAAGTGGTGGACTAGATTCTTCATCTATTGTTGCGATGGTGAATGAGTTTCTGCCCAAACAGACAACGATCAGTTTTGGGTATGATCATAAAGACAGCGAACTTAAATTTGCCAAAGAAATTGCAGATCGATATAATACCAATCACCGTGAAGTTCATGAACAGAAAGGAGATGTTGCAGAATCACTGCTGAAAATATCTCCATTTTTAGATGAACCTTTTGCAGACACTTCTTATCTTCCTCATTATGAAATCTGCAAAAATGCAAGGAAAAGTCTTACAGTAGCGCTTTCCGGAGATGTAGGTGATGAGTTGTTCGGTGGATATCATTTTTATACCGTCGAAAATAAATTAAAAAACCATTTCAGTTATAAAAATATAATTGCCCAGTTTGGGTTAAAGCTGTATCAGAAAGCAAGGCAAACCTCTTTTGTTACCCAGCAAAATTTGAAGTTTTCATCAATTTTAGACTTCCACCAGAATTTTGTGAGGAATGATTTTAATAAAACAGAACGGGAAAGACTGGGACTGGTATCAGATTATAAACAGAGCTACAGCTTTACACCTAACCCCGATTCATTGAACGATATCATGAGAGTGGATCTTGAACATTATGTTCCCGGAAATATGATGGTGAAATCCGACAGAATGGCTATGGCCAATTCTTTGGAAGTAAGAACACCTTTCCTGGATATAGATTTTGCCGAATTCTGTATTCAGCTGCCGGAACAGTTGAAACTAACTCATGACAACGATAAGATCATTTTGCGTGAAGCCATGGGTTCATATTGGACAGAAACCATCAGAAAACGTCATAAACAAGGCTTTGGAATGAGCGTAAAAAGCTGGTTTGCAGAAGATAACCTGATGAAACTTTCTAATGACCTGTTAAAAAACCGGGACCAGAAAATCTTTAACTACATCGATTTTGATGCGGCCCAGAAATTTCAGACTAAAGACAATAAGCACTGGAACCTGCTACAGCTCGCTCTTTGGGCTCATAATAACCAATCTGTACTATAATGCTTGATATATCCGTCATCATTCCGGTGTATAACGCTTCAGAATTTTTAGAAAAATCTGTAGCCTCTGCCATGCAGTTTGAAGAAGTAAAAGAAATCATTTTAGCTGAAGATCAATCTACCGACAATTCACTTGAGATTTGCCGGAAATTAGCCAGTCAGTATTCTAAGATAAAACTGTTCCAGCACCCTGATCAGGGAAATCACGGGGCAGCTGCAACAAGAAATCTGGGTATTGAAAAATCATCCGGTACTTTCATCGCGTTTCTTGATGCCGATGATTATTATCTTCCTAATAGGTTTGATGCGGAAAAAAAAGCTTTTAATGATCAACAGATTGATGGCGTTTTTGGCGCCGTAGGGATTGAGTATTTAACCGAAAAAGGTAAACAGGAGTTTCAGTCTAAGTTTAATGATGTTTCGCTTACCACGGTTAATTACCCTGCAGAAGGAAAAGAAGTTTTCAAAGGACTTTTAGGTTTAACCTCTAAAAACTTCGGCACTTTTTTTCACTTGAATGCACTTACTGTCAGAAAGTCGGCTATTCAGAAAAATCACTTAAAATTTAATGAGGTTTTGCGCGTTCATCAGGACTCTGATTTTATTATTAAACTCGCGTACCATTGCTATCTAAAATCCGGAATTATAGACAAGGCGACAGGAATCAGAGGTATTCATGATGACAATAGAATTACCAAAATCATAAAATATTCTCCCCAATATAACGAAAGACAGTTTCTTTTTTGGAACTCTTTGTATGAATGGTCTCAAAAAAACATTTCAGATCCGGATGCAAAGCAACATATCTCTCTGCAGAAAAAAGCTTTTGAACTTTCTGTAAAAAAAGGATTTTCCAAAATGACAACTCTTTTTGGAGCCATTCTTAAAGATCCTAAGATTCTGAAAACAAAATATAGATTTACTTACACCCATTCATGAAACTCAATAATCTACAGATATTAAGAGGTATATCTGCATTGCTGGTCTGCTGCTTCCATTTCTCAGAATATATTAATTTTGAGAATCTGCGCCTTGGTGATATTTTGTTTAAAAGAGGAAGCATTGGGGTGAGTATTTTTTTTGTAATCAGCGGGTTTATCATGGCTTTTACAACTTTAAAAAAGGATTTCAGTATCAATACTTCGAAGGAAATTACTTTATTTTATAAGCGAAGAATCATTAGAATTGTACCTCTTTATTTTCTGCTATCCGGAGCATGGATGGTTATTGGAGGAACTCTCATGGTATATTTTCAGGATGAAGGCTTCAAAAGACTTATTCATTCTATCTTTTTTCTTCCACAAAAAAACACGTTCCCTGTATTGTATCTGGGATGGTCTCTTAATTATGAGATGTTTTTTTACCTGATCTTCGGGATGTCCCTTCTTTTCAAAAAAGGAAGATATATTTTTATTGCAACATTTTTTATTTTGACTTATATAGCCGGACTTTTATATCCACCGGAAAGTGCCTATCTGGAGATGGTTTGCAGTCCCCTGAATTTATATTTTGTGACCGGGATTGTATTTGCCATTTTGCTAGATAAGGTTTCAGTAAGTAAAAATTGGGCTATCCTATTATGTACTGTCGGTATTGTGTCTTTTTCAGCAGTATTATTCGGTCTTATTACGGTAACCAACAGTTTATTACTATTGCTGATTGTTTCTTTATTTGTTTTGTCGTTTCTGTTGTTCGATTATACATTCCAATTCAAAGGAAACCGTTTTCTTATCTTTTTAGGTGACATTTCCTATTCCTTGTATCTTTCACATCCTTTTGTCGAACTTTTTTTCAGAAGATTTAAAGTAGATGGATACCTCAATATTCCTTATTTTCTATTAAAAATTATCATTGTTATTGGCGTTGCTGCTTTTTTCTATTATTTTGTAGAGAAAAAAATAACTGAATATTTAAAACTTAAATTAAAAGCATAGAATAAAAAATTACACTATAAAAATATAAAAGTTATTTTAACTGTTCCAAAGATGAAGATGAAAATGAAAATATCAGTAATCATTCCTGTTTACAATGCAGAGAAATTTGTTACGCAGGCCATAGAATCCGCCCTTCAGTTTGATGAAGTTTATGAGGTCATCCTGATTGAGGACAAATCTCCGGATAATGCTCTGCAAATATGTCAGCAGCTTTCCGAAAAGAACGAAAGAGTAAAACTTTATCAGCATCCGGACAAGGGCAACCATGGTGCCAGCTCCAGCAGAAATTTAGGTATAGAAAAATCAACCGGTGATTTTTTAGCATTTTTAGATGCTGATGATTACTTTCTGCCGAACCGGTTTGAGGCAGAAAAGGAGCTTTTCAAGAATCCTGAAGTAGAAGGAGTTTATGGAGCTCTTGGTGTTCATTATTATTCTGAAAAAGGAAAGGAACAGTATTACCATCTCTTTGAGGACGGACTAACCACTGTGTACAAAAAACACCCTCCTAAAGATGTTTTTTTCGGACAAATGCATATGTTGGGATCGTTTGGACTCTTCAGCATTGATGCTTTAACGATCCGAAAATCGTCTTTAATTAAAAAAATGAATATACTGTTTAAGGATCACTTAAGACTTCATGAGGACACCGAATTTCTGTTCCGCCTGTCTTACTATCTTGATCTGTACCCGGGAAGCATTGACAAAGCTGTTGCCGTACGAGGTGTACATGAGCACAACAGAATAACCAAAGTGGACACCCATGAAGTGGATCCGGCGATCTCCAGAAGCCTGCTATGGAAAGAGGTCTACAGTTGGGCTCAAAAAGAGGATACGATTCCGGATGATGCTAAGATCCACATCAAAAGAATGCTCCGCAGTTATGAAATCGCTAAAGCTCCCCCATTAAAAAAATGGGGAATGGTGATAAAATATCTCGTCACCGACTACAGGAGTATCAGATCCGGTCTTTATAATATTAATTTTAAACACTCATTAATTTCTTAACATAATAAACTTTTTTTATTACAAGGCTGTTAAAATCCTTAAATTACATACTTTATTATCTTACCGTTCAAAATGTTAACAAAAAAAATGAAAATATCAGTCATTATCCCCGTTTATAATGCTGAAAAATTTATTTCTCAGGCCGTGGAATCTGCACTTCAATTTGATGAAGTGTACGAAGTGATCCTGGTAGAGGACCAGTCTCCGGACAATGCCCTGCAGGTATGCATTCAGCTTGCGGAAAAGCATGACAGAGTACAGGTCTATCAGCATGCTGACAAAGGTAACCATGGTGCAGGACCCAGCAGAAACTTGGGTATTGAAAAGTCTACCGGAGATTTTATTGCTTTTCTGGATGCAGACGACTATTTCCTTCCCAACCGCTTTGACGCTGAAAAAGAACTTTTCGAAAAACAGGAGGTAGAGGGGGTCTATGGTGCTCTGGGCGTTCATTACTACTCTGAAAAAGCAAAAGAACAGTATTATCCGCTATTTGGAGATAATCTCACTACCGTATACAAAAGACATAGCCCTAAAGATGTTTTTCCCGGACAGATTTATATGCTGGGGAGTTTTGGCCTTTTCAGCATTGATGCACTGACGATCCGTAGAGAGCCTCTTCTAAGGAAAATGGATATTCTATTCAAAACCAATTTAAGGCTTCATCAGGACAGCGAATTTCTTTTCCGTCTTTCCTTTTATCTTGACCTTTATCCTGGTATTTTAGATAAAGCCATTGCGGTGAGAGGAGTACATGAAAACAACCGTATTACTCAGGTAGATTCTAAAAAAATAAAACCGTCAAGTACCAGAGTTCTTGTCTGGAAAGAAATTGACAGCTGGGCTACCGATGAGAAAAAAATACCTGAAAATGTAAGACAACATATCAGAAGGATGCACAGAAGCTTTCAGATTGCGAATGCTCCTACACTGAAAAAATGGGCTATGATCCTGAAATATCTGGTAACAGATTACAAGAGTATAGCTTCCGGACTTTATAATATTAATTTCAGAGATTCTCTGCTATGATGACTTTCCGTCCGGCTAACAGCAAAATAACACCTTTTGATTACACCATTTTCTTTGGAACTATAATTTATTTTATATTAAAGGTGATGTATTCCTCCGGAGAGCTTACCCCGGATGGTATTACTTATTTGCAGCAGGCTCAGGATTTTTGGTACTACAAAGTGAATTTCCCTTTGGGATATCCTTTAGCTATCAAGTTACTGAGTTTTTTCACCGGAAGCTTTTTTGTGGCATCCAAACTGGTCAACATATTAGCTTATATTGGAATCGTTCTTTTTTCATACCGAAAGAATTTTTTTTTATCACAGACTATTCTAGTTTTTTCATTCTATCCATTTCTTAATTTATATCCTATAAGCTTATCGGAGCCTTTGTATTATTTTTTCAATTATCTGATTATTTATTATGTATACAATTATACACATGAGGGATTTAGTACAAAGCATACCATTTATCTTTCTACCCTATTCTTTTTGCTGATTTCTGTTCGTTTTTCGGGTATTTTTGTTCTTATTTCTGTATTGGTATATCTTGCTTACCTTGCATTTAAGAAATTTCATTCTGTAAAATCTTTTATCATTCTTTCTGGAGCTCTATCCACTGGGGCTCTAGCATACTTATTGATCAATTATATGTACTGTGGCTTTGCTCTTGGACAAAGAGATCATCTTCATATCAACCCGGCTCCGCTTGTTGATTTTATTTCAAAAACATCTGTATCTACATTAAAAGATTTCAGCTTTCTTAATGTAATTATACACAAAGGAATTCTACACAGGATATCTGTGCTCAATATCTTTGTAGGAATAGCTCTTATCTCTTTTTGCGCTTATATTTTTATTGAAAAAAGAAAAAATAAAGACTACTTCAACTTTTATCTTATCATTTCATTAATAATCGTATTATCAGGTATCCTATACAGTTATTACACTACAAAAATAGATGATACTATCCGTATTAAAAGTAACGCATACCTGTATCTGATTCTTTTTATTGCCCTGAATATTTCAAAAAAGAATATAGTCTATGCTCAAACTTTTGCTGCTTTAATCTTATCTATCAACTGCTTTTCAGTTATTAAATATTACGGAGAAATTACAAACTACGAGGTAAAATTCAGCAAACTGATCCAGGGCTGTAAAGACAGGAAAGTAGATATTCTCTATAAAAAAATCCAGGACAGTAATGAAAAAAATCATTCTGCAGTACTCCGTTTCAAAGCTTTTTTAATTGACAAGGAATACATTATTGTAGAATCCAACGGGGGCCAACAAAATGGTTCAGCCTGCCAGGTTTTGACTTCAGAAATTATCAATCAAAAATAACAGATTTTCAAACGTACCAGATCTCCTTTACTACCCAAGGGAAATTTTATCTGATATTTAGTTTTTTAAGATAATCTCTGAGTGGTTTTTCAATAAATTGGTAGAACAGCATGGAGGTGAGGATAAGAACGCCCAGATAGACCCAGAATATACTGTTGATGTCAAGTTTGTACTTTTGCCACTTCAGAACCTCCCTCAGGATATAAAGAATGGGAATATGGGTAATATAAACGGCATAACTGGCTTCGCCTAAATATTCCAGGGGTTTTAATGAGAACAATTTGGTCACGAACCCGTTATTTCGGGAAATTAAAATAATAAGCGGAATAAAAAGAATCGCCATCAGCCCGTTGTGATAAAAAAGAGGAACAAAGATCAGCGAAAGCATAATCGCTGCAAAAATCAAAATCACCGGGATATCGAAATTTTTCTGTTTGAAATTCTTCACAAAAAACAATCCGGCAAGATTTCCTACCAAAAATTCGCTTACATGCATCAGCGGAAAATAATACAGAAACTCGTAACTTTCTGTGTGCGGACCTTTATAGGATGGTGAAGCTTCATAAAGATGAGAGAATACCTGCGTAATCACCCATAGGACAATGCCTGCTACCCAAATACTTTTATTCTTTTTAGAGTAAAAATAATTGTACAACAAGGGAAAAATAAGATAAAACAGAAACTCCACAGAGATAGACCATCCCGGAAAATTTAAGATCATGGCCTTACCCGGGATCCAGCTCTGCAGCCCAAACAGGTACAGAAAGACCTTATCGATACTGAAATTTGAATATCTCGTCACCAGATAAAGCAAGAGCCCTATCACATACAGCGGATAGATCCTTGCAAATCTGTTCTTATAAAATTCAAAATATGCGATCTTTTCTTTCTTATGATAAGCCACGATCATAATAAAACCCGAAAGGATGAAAAAATAGCTCACCCCCACATTAGCTTTTAAAAAGATGTTTGAAATATAATCAGTCTTATAGACAAACATATCTTTATTAAAGTGAGAAATGACGATGGCTATAGCTGCAAGAAATCGGGTAAAGGTAATCTGGCTTATCTTCATTCATGAAAACTGTTCAACAGCCTTATATAGTTTTAGTTACAAATAAACTACTTGACAAAAACGCCAATATACTTTCCTTCATACTCTACTACCGTAGTTTCTATGTCATTTTTTTCACAGAAATCCTGGTAAGCAGAATTGTCACCGATATCATCACTGATAAAAACGCCTCCTTTTTTCAAATGTTTGTACAGCTCATCATATGCCCACATTCTTCCGTTATAACTCTTATCTGAATCATAATGAAGAACATCAAAAACTGCATTGTCAGCAAAAATTTTCGGCAACGATTCTTTATCTGCAAAGCGGAATAGTTTCCAGTTGTTTTTAAGATTTTCCGGCACGACGTAACCTACGTACTGATCACCATCCTGCGCCAGGTAAGGCATATCTGAACTATAAAGCACACCGTCTCTTTTTCTCAAAGAAAGAAGCGAAGCCAGTGATGACCATCCATATGCCACCCCTGTTTCTACGACATGCTTTGCATCGGTAAATTCACATGCATAGTACAGCAGTTCCAAAGCTCCGGGACCGCCCATTTTCACAGGGCATGCTTTTTCCTTTTGTGCGGCTGTAAGTAAAACATCTGCATAATCGGTACGGAAAGCATCTATTTCAACAGCAAACAGCTTTGAAACAGCTTCTTTTTGGGAGACCGCTCTTCCGGCAGCCCAGGAATTGGTTTTTTCCTTGCCTTTGAAAGCATTGCCTCTATTGACTGTGTTTTTGATGATTTTCCGGCCAAGCTCCGGATAAAGATCCGGTCTTTTCAGATACCCGATAAAAGTTTTGAGAACCCTTGTTATTTCACTCACTGTGTTGTATTTAATACCGCAAAAATAAATATTTTTTTCTCATTTATCTAAAAACAGATTATATTTGTGAGACTCAAATGAAAATGAAAAAAATAAAAGTCCCGATATGTTCTATAATCTTTTCGAAAAATTCCATAGAAGACAGCAGCTTTCTACCCTAAAAAAGAACCCTAACGTGTTTTTTGATCATCTCAGAATGGGCATAGGCAACCGTTTTGTTGTAGATAAAGATATAAAAAAATTAAGTATCGGAAAGTCTGTAGAATTAAGAAACTATACCTGTATTCTGGTCGTGAAAGATGCCAACTTAGAGATCGGTGATCATTTTTTCATGAATAATTTCTGCTCGATCAACTGTCTTGAACATATCTCAATCGGGAATAACACTTTATTTGGGGAAAATGTCAAACTTTATGACCATAACCATACTTATGACACTTCTCCTGTCTTCAAACTTCACCCATCGAAATTCTCAAAAGCACCTATAAAAATAGGGAACAACTGCTGGCTGGGAAGCAATGTAACAGTACTGAAAGGGGTAACAATTGGAGACAACTGCATCATTGGTGCAGGATGTACCATATATAAAGATGTTCCTGCCAATACGCAAATCATCAACAAACAGGACCTAGTGTTCAATGCTCTCTAAAAGATGAAATTCTCCATACTTATAGCCCATTATAACAATGCTGTCCTGTTCAGAGACTGCTACAGGTCATTACTTTCACAGACCTACAAAAATTGGGAAGCCGTCATTCTGGATGATGCCTCGTTTGAAGAAGAGAAAGAACAGATCAAAGCCATTATTGCAGAAGACAAGCGTTTTAAATTTTTCGAAAATGAAAAAAACTGTGGGGTTGGCGTTACCAAAAGTAAGCTCATTGAACTTGCTTCAGGAGATATTTGTGGTTTTGTAGATCCGGATGATGCTATTCTTCCTGGCGCTATTGAAAAAGCGGTCAGTGTATTCATGCAGAAAAAGAATGTAGCCTTAGCATATTCAAGATTCATGAGCTGTGATAAAGATCTACAACCGATCGCTCCTTTTAAATCTGCTATGCAGGTACAGAATAAGGATCCGTATTTTTTTAATTATCCCATTCAGATCGCTCATTTTGTAACATTCAGAAAGGATATTTATGAACAAACAGAGAAGATGAATAGTAATCTAAAAATAGCAGAGGACCAGGATTTGTATTTAAAGATGTATGAAAAAGGAAATGTACATTTCATTGATGAGACCAACTATCTTTACAGGACACACGGTGGCGGAATATCCCAGAATGACAATAAATCTAAATCCTACGACTACTTTGCTCAGGTAGTTTTTAATGCCATGAAAAGAAGAAACATCCAAAGCATTAATGGTGTAAAAGTTCCTGAAACCTATACTCATCACGAGGAAATATTTAAATTATTGGAATATCAAAATTCTATCAGCTACAGAGTTTTAAGAAAAGTAAAAATATTCACTCAAAACTTTCTTACCAGATAATACTGAATTGTTTTCCGTTACGGATCAAAACAACATTTCAGATGGATAAGATAAAATCAAATTTTAATTCACACATGAAGATATCTAAAACTAAAGTATTATTCAGATTACGGTCTATGGAAACGGGTGGTGTACAAAAGGTTTTATGTGATATTATGAAGAACATTCCTTCAGATCTGTTTGAGATCACTTTACTCCTTAATTTAAAACAGGGTGAAATGCTTCCGTTAATCCCTGAAAACGTTAAGGTTTTTCATTTGGCTGAAGGAAAAGAACAGTTTTCAAATAACCCATTGATGCACAAATTACAACTGGCTTTAAGAAGAGTCAGACTGGAAGTTTATCACAGGTTTCCTCAATTAATCCAAAAGCTAATACAGTTTCAGCCGGATGTTGAGATAGCTTTTACTTCTTCAGAATTTGATGCGTTACTGAAAAGTCCTTTTAAAAAATCAAAAAAAATAGGATGGTTCCATGCGGATATCCGGGATGCTGCAGCCACTGAGACGGATAAGCTTACTATTATCAGACAGCTTAAGCAAATGGATACGGCAGTTTTTGTCTCGCAACAAACCAGAAATATCATAAAAGAAGTGTATCATGAAGAGATCCCGAAAGGGCTTGTCATTTATAATCCGTTTGAACACAAGGTCATTAAAGAAAAGGCTCACGAATTTGAGGTAGATTTTAAGACAGATCTGCCTGTTTTTATTTCATTAGGAAGACTTATTCCAAGAAAAGGAAACAAAATTTTAGTTGAAGCCCATAAAATATTAATCAACAAAGGTTTACATCATAAAATCTGGCTTTTTGGAAATGGACAGGATAAAGAGGAATTGTTAAATTTAATCAAAGAATACAGTATTGAGGATTCTTTTATCATTAAAGATCCTGTTATCAATCCTTATCCTTATTTAAACAAGGCTGATTTTTATGTCCTGCCTTCCAAATCGGAAGCCTACCCTTTGGTAATCGGAGAAGCATTGATTTTAGAGAAGCCGGTTGTAGCGACAAACGCCGGCGGAGTAAAAGAAATGATGGACGATGGCATCAACGGGACGATTGTAGAATATGATGCAACGAAACTGGCTGAGGGGATGGAAAGATTTTTAACGGATAAGGATTGGGTAGAAACTATCAAATTCAACAATAAAACAGCTTCCCAAAGATTTGATAATCAAAAGATATACAATCAGATTATTGAGGTGTTAAAAAAATAAAAGCAATCGGCTGATCACTAAAAGTAAAAGGTGGCATTGAGAACCTCAGCCACCTTTTATTTTCCTATAGATTATTTGTATTTCTCAAAAGATCTTATCAATAATATCATCATTCCGGTAGAATATATTGTATTATTCAGATCTTTTCTTATAGGCTTTTGCCTTTTTAAATTCATAGGGCAGATTCTTTTTCAGCCATTGATTAAGCTCTGTTCTGTTTTGCTCCAACTCACGGGGATACATGGTATTCTGATCGAGCACAGATTCTGCGTATTGTTCCACAGAACAAATAAATCTCGCCGGATTACCTGTAAAAACAGTATTATCAGGGATTGAATGGGTCAGAACAGATCCAGCACCCAGGATACAGTTGTCTCCCATTTCCACATCCTGCTGAATCACACAGTTGGAACCAATGGTACAGTTCTTCCCTATTTTTATTCTGCCGAAAATTCTGACATCTGCGAAGCCTTCAAGACGTCTCAGGGTCATTGTTGTTCCGCCATGATTCACAAAACGTGTACCTCCGGCAATTTGTGTTTTATCTCCTATTTCAATAAGAAACGGCTCTGAACCAAAATAAACTCTTTCAAAAACCTTAACGCCTTCCCCAAGTTTCAACCCCTGAAGCACACATACTTTGGTGTAGATCTTCATATAAAGTCTTTCCCAAAAAGTAAAGCAGAAAAGCATTAAGCGATAAAAAATATACATATGTTTTTTTTATAATTAAATTTCTTTCTTAAATCTGGCCGTAACATCCAATGAATGGGTAATAATAAGTTTACTAGGCACTTTATATCTATCCAGTTCTTCGCGGCACTTTTGTAAAATGAGTTTTTTCATTTCTTTTTCGTCATTCCCCTCGGTAATCACAACTTTGGCGCACACCATCTGACCTGTAATGGCATTGTCTTTGGCAAAAACAGTGGTATCGATCACCTCCGGAATGAGATTAATGACATCTTCCACTTCTTTTGGAAGCACCTTTAAACCGCCTACATTAATGACTTTATTAATTCTTCCCACTATTTTCAGATAGCCGTCTTCATCCACCTCAACAAGGTCTCCTGTGGCAAACCATCCTTCTTTTGTAAACTGGCTGCTTTCCTGGTTCACATAACCTGAAACCTGATTTTTCGACTGCAAATACAACTGTTCGTCAACTACTTTGAACTGGTAATTAGGATCAACGATCTTAAAGAAAAGGCTTGTAGATGATTTGCTTTCTGTCTTTAAAATTCCGGTTTCGCTGGTTCCGAAGGTCTGCAGAAATTTAGTGGAAGGTATTTTATTTTTCAGCTTATCCAGTAAATGCTGAGGCATTCTTTCGGTACCATAAGTAATCATTTTAAGGCTGGAAAGGTCGTACTTATCAAAATCTTCCGTCATGAGCATCAGATTTAGAAAGGTAGGACTTGTAGGCAGTACCTGAATTTTTTTATCCTGGATCAGCTGCATGATATACTCAGGGTTCCTGTCGGCAGGAATGGTAATCTGCGAACCATTGTTCAGGCATCCAAGCAATGTATTGATTCCTCCGATATGATCAAAAAGCAGGAAAAGAATAAAATTCAGATTCTTTTGTTTCTTCGGCTCTTTAAATTCTGAGATAATTTCACTGAAATTATGCACCATTACTTTCGGAGCTCCTGTAGTTCCACTCGAAAACAGGACCAATCCTGATTGATTCTTATTCAGAATCTCATCATATTGTGCGACCCTGTCGAATACTTCATTAACGGGGGTAACTACCGTCTTTTTATTTTCAAAACTAATGATTTTCGTAACTTTTGCCGCCTTCTGTTTATTTTGGATCTCTGTATCCGTTGTGGGAACAATGGGAACAATAATGCAGGGAAACTGGGAAAGCGCCAGAAGCATAGAAATACTTTCAAAGCTGTAATCTGACTGGACAGAAACGACGTCATTCGCAATGATACTGTTTTTCAGTTCATCGGTAGTCTTTGAAATCTGGTCTGCCAGTTCGGGATAGGTATAGGTATTATTTTCTTCTATAATACTTAATCCGGAATAATGGTGTAATTGGTTTAGATTCATAATCCTCCTAAGTATATAATCTGTCCTGTAATAAAGTTGCTTTTGGGTGATATAAAAAAGTCTATCACGTTTTCCACATCTTCAAATTCTCCTAAACGGTGAATCGTCTGCTGGTCCAGAAGCTGCTGAAGTTTATCTTTTGGAATCACTTTTATCAGATCTGTATAAATGGGTGTAGGTCCTATAGCATTTACCGTAATCTGAAAATCGGCAAGTTCTTTAGCCAAAATCTTCGTCATTTTTTCTACGGCGGCTTTAGAGGAAGCATAGATCATTTCTCCCTCCAGATTCAGGGGAACTGCTACAGTGGAGAAGTTGACAATTCTTCCTCCTTTATTCCTCATGACTTTTGCACATTCTTTGGCAAAGAAAAAGCTACCGAAAAAATTAGTTTCAAAAACTTTTTTCACAGTAGAGCCGGGTGTCAGCAGGGAATGGTTCATAGAAGCGATACCTGCGTTATTGATAAGGACATCTATTCCGTCAAACTTCTTTTTTGCTTCTCGTACTACGCTGTTCACGCTTTTTTCATCGGTAACATCACAGATAAAATGGTGGTAATTTTCGTGAGAAAGATCGCTTTCGCTTCTGCTGCATCCCAATACATTGTACCCTTTTTCCAAATAATAGTGGGTCAGATGAAGTCCAATTCCTTTACGGTTTCCAGTAATGAAAATTGTTTTATTCTTCATCGTCCAGCTCTAGGATAAACTTGGTTAGCTCTTCAACATTGGAGAATGGGCTTGTACTTCTGGACATTGCTCTTTCGCTGGAAAGACTGAATACTCTATCATATTTTTCCTCCAACACTTCTTCAAGATCCACTAAAAAATTAACCAGACCTATAGAATCAAATATTCCACTTCTTCCGATCAGTCTTTGGGTAACCGTTATTTCTTCCGTCTCGATTCCGTTATTGTCTACGAATTCTTTAATAGTTTCAATGACAAGGTCCTGTACTTCTTTTTTTTCCATTTGAATTTTTAATTTTTACAAATTTAATAATTATTCTTTTCCTTTCAATTGTAAGTTCTTTTCTTTTTAGATCTAGACGTAATTTCTTTTTTTTACTTTTGTAAAAATCTCTCCCCTTAAGAGATTCCAATTCAAAAAAAACAAATGAACAAAAAGATCCTGTTTATATACTACCAGAATATAAAGGCCAATGGTATTTCAAAAGTTCTCGCCAACTTAACTTCAGAATTAGCAGACAGCGGATATGACGTTGAAATTCTATTCTTAATGGCTCCCCATAAAGATTTTTATCATATTAACCCAAAAGTAAAGAAGCATTACATTGATTCGTTTGCCCACTCATCCAGTAAAGGAGGAAAATACATTCTAGAAAAATTTAAATTTGTTCCCAAAGTATATAATATTTATTCCTACTTCTATGATCTGGGATCTTACAAGGTCTTAAAAAAATGGATACAAGAGAATCATCAGAACTATGAAACGATTGTTTCCTGTTGGTATAAACTTTCTTCCATGCTTTCTTTAGACAAGGAAGTTAGCAAAAAAACCATTGCCTGGGAACATATGAGCTATAAATCCGGAGGTTTATTTTGGAACAAAGGCTTAAGACGTTACTATAAAAATTTAAGAACCATTGTAAGCACCAATATCCCCGGTGAGAAACATTATAAGGAACTTAATAAAAATTCCCTCACCATTTATAACCTCATGGACAATGAAATTGACAATCAAAAGTACATTGAACCGGACCAAAAGAAGAATATTATTTCTGTAGTTGCAAGGCTTGATCCTGAAAAGAACATCAGCGAATTCATTGATATTATTTCTCAAATTAATATGCCTGAAGACTGGAAAGTTGTGATTATAGGCAGTGGCAGAGAAGAAAAACGTATCCAACAGGAAGTTATTGATAAAAATCTAACCTCTAAAATTGAACTTTTAGGTAGCAGGAGCATGGAAGAAGTCTATCAGCTTCTTGCTTCCTCAAAAATCAACTGTCTGACCTCTACCGTAGAAGCCTTGCCTACCATACTGATACAGGCCATGTTCTTTTCCAATGCCCTGGTTGCCTATGACTGTAATTATGGCCCTTCAGATATTATTAATAAAAATAATGGATTTCTCATTCCTCTCCATGACAAAAATAAATTTATACAGGATCTTCAAACGCTAACCAATAATAAGGAAGTATTAGATGCACTGATGAAATCTTCTTACGAAGAATCACGCAAGTGGAAGAAGGAAAAAATAGCACAGGAATGGAAAAAAATACTTCAGAAAAATTAAAACTATTCAATTAAATGGTTTATAATATCTGTTAGTACTTATAATTTTCTGAAATTTATAAAATAATATCGTGATTGATTAAAATTGTATGTCACAAAAAAAGAAAATACTTATCCGGATTGGCTCTCTCCGACATGGTGGTGCAGAAAAAGTTCTTATCAACTTTCTCAAAAACCTTCCTGAAGACAAATATGAAGTCGATCTGCTGATCAACCTCTATACAGGAATGTATATTAAGGAAGTACCATCATGGGTCAATCTCCATTATCTTATCAAAGGGGAAATGATCACGACCAACAGACCGCATGAAATTCCGGTGAAAGCATTCAGAGTGCTGTATCAGAAAATGTTTCTTTGGTGCCCTTCTCTTCTTTATAAGTTTGTTCTCAAAAATAAAAAATACAACGTAGAAATAGCAGCTATTCACGGGATGTACAGAGAACTTCTTTCCAGCCCTCAGAAGGATTCAAAAAAAATCATCTGGATACAGAATGACATTTTTAATCTGAAAGAATATACTCCGGATGTGATCAGACAGCTTTTCAAGTTCGACCGAATTCTGGTTATTTCCAATAAACTGAAAGGAGAAATGCAGAAGGTGGCCCGGAATGACCAGGAAAAGCAGGCGGTTATCAAAATTTACAATCCGATTGACAAAGCTGATACTTTGAATAAAGCGAATACGGCAATTGATGACTATCCTTTTTCCAACCAGCTTCCCACTTTTATAACCATTGGAACGGTTTATCCGCAGAAAGGCTATGACCGACTTCTGGATGTCCATAAAAAGCTGATGGACGAGGGATTGAAGCACCAGATCATCATTATTGGCGACGGTTTTGATTACGAAAACATTCAGGCGAAACTTAATCAATTGGGTCTTCAGGAAACGGTAAAGATGTTGGGTTTCAGAAGCAATCCGTATCCTTATCTGAAAAAAGCTGATTTTTATGTGATGTCTTCCAGGCATGAAGGCTTCCCTACCATTATTGCAGAAGCATTAATTTTGAATAAGCCGGTTGTATCCACAGATGTTTCCGGAATAAAAGATCTTCTTCAGGAAGGAAAATTAGGTGTTATCACACCCAATTCAGAGGACGGGATCTATGAGGGAATGAAAAAATTCCTTACAAATCCGGAACTTGCAGGCCGCTACGAAAAAGAAATTACTGCAGCTGATCTGCCTTTTGTCCTGCAGAAATCTGTAGCGAAACTTCAGGAAATTATTGACGAATTATAAATATTTAAAGAATGGGTTATACAGTTATACAAAAAGATTTTTACCGCGAAAGCGGAAAATGGCTCTCTTCATTTGAGATCTGGAAAAAATGTATCAATCCAAACCTGCATTTTATTTATATTTTAAGAAAAGCTCAACAGTATAACAAAAAGCCTGTTATAGGAATATTCTGGAGATTAGTTCTCAGACATTATCAAATAAAATACGGCTACCAGATTTATCCTGAAACTGAAATTGGAGAAGGTTTTTATTTGGGACACTGGGGAAGCCTGGTCATCAATCCTAAAGCAAAGATTGGAAAAAACTGTAACCTTGCCCAGGGAGTGACTATTGGCCAGCAAAACCGTGGTAAACTCCAGGGTGTTCCTACAATCGGTGATGAAGTCTGGATAGGAGCCAATGCCGTCATCGTAGGCGGAATAACAGTTGGAAACAATGTTTTAATTGCCCCCAATTCGTATGTCAATTTTGACGTTCCTTCCCATTCTGTAGTGGTTGGAAATCCTGCAACCATTCACCCAACAGAAAGAGCTACAGAAGCATACATTAACAATACCATATAAAAGCTCCTCTTATAGATTTATATCTAGAAATAATATTTTTTTCCTTAAAATTCAAGTTCTCTATTGTGGGAAAAAAATATTTTATCGATTTTTGTTAAAGAATTTTAAAAAAATTAAGTTATGCCTTAAATTTTTAATCTTCAAAAAAAACACAACTAAAAACTTTAAAACACAAAACACATGGAAAAAAATTCACTTTCTAAACATGGTGCAGCTTTCTGTACTGCCTCATTTTTCACCTCCAAAGCCTGACTTAAATCACCTATATAGCCTGATATAAGAAACAGTAAGTATTTTATTTATTGTAAAGCTCACCGGTATTGATCAAGTTGGGATAAGAAATAAAACCTGTATTCTTGACGTTTTATTGCTGCTAATTTAATGAGATCTACCACGTTATCATCTTATCTATTTCGAAAAAAACACTTTTAATTTTATACGTATGAAAAAAAAATCGACATTGAAGATTTTTGCTGCAGTCTTTTGTATTGCATCGTCTCATGCTTATTCAGGGACTTTTATCGTCCCCAAGCCTAATGAGACCAATATTGGATCTAATCATAAAACACCTTTGCCACCGAGTGTTTATGATCTGGATCCTCTTATCGTTATTTCACAAAATGTGAATGAAAAGGGGTTAGTTGTAATGAAAGGTAACTTTCAAAAGCCTAATACTTCCGGAGATGTAAAGGTTACGATCAAGTACAAAGATGCCCAAAACAATTGGGTATCGGTATGGTGTAAAACCTATGCAGGTAACTATGAGTATAATGAAGATCTTACCGCTAATTTCGAGTTACCAGAATCGACTTTGAATACCCATTCTGTAAAGATCGAACTAAGTTCAGACTCAAGCATTACCAACTGGCAGTCCATCACATGGAATAAAACAGTAAACCATTACAAAAAGGCGAATTATACGTATGGAAACTGTGATTTAGATGAAAACCAGTATACGATTCTATTTACTCCTAAAAAAGACGGAACGGTTTTATACAACTCAAATGGATCGGTTTCTGGGGTTAAAGACAGGGTAAAGTCTCAACATTTGACAAAAAAATTAGATGATATCGTTTTGTCTTTTCAAGGTAACGCATCATTGGATAATTCTAACGCCAACTCACCGATTATTAACATCACCAATCCCAATAGTCTTTCTACGATCGCCAGTTCTCAGAAATTCATCTATCAGGGAAGTGATACAAGTCCTTTTGAGTTTTCATATCATGATCCGGTGTATATGTTTGCCGGAAAATTTTCAAATGAAAGCTTTTTTATCAATTTCAGCAACTGGTTTTTACCTCCTGAAGAAGGCGGGGAACCATGGGGCAGAGGATATTTAGACTTTACCAACCCTAATGCTCTGGTAAACAGATATTACAATCTTTACAATTACATTAATGAAAAGCTGGGTGATGTTTTTGCCAATCAACAGCCTGTAGTAATTGTTATCAGTAAAGTCACAGGATTACGAGTTTATAAAGGCAACGGACAATATGTTTCTCTTACTGCTACAAGTAACTATAATACTACTGATGATTTTGGCTATCCTCCACTCTATGACAAACACAGAGGGCCTGGTTCTGAAAACTTTTCATTAAGTAACACTTCGCAGGCTTCATTATACGGTGTTGGCGCTATTAGAAATACAAAAGTGATCAATAGCTGGAACGGTCCATCAAGACCTTTAATAGACATAGAAAGTGAAATTAATAAATTTATAAAATATGTTGGCCTTTTCGGAAATCCAGTTACTGAAGATTGCCCTGTTGCCTGCTTTACGATCAATTCAGGGGCTCAATCAGATTTTGTAGACTGGACCAAAGCTCCTAATAGCTACATCTTTACAGGTAAGGATAAAAATAATGCCAGTGTAGACGGTCTTTATATCCCTGTAAAAAAAGCTTACGAAATGTGGGCGAAAGGGGGTGAATTTATGAAAGATGAGCAAGGCACTTACACGCCTATCCCAACAGGAACTGCCACTACAGGATTATATTGGGAGGACGAAATGGGCTTGATCAAATCTGTTATGTTAGAAGGTACGGGAGAAAATGCCAAAATTAAAGTTTTAGTCAATAAACTTAAAGAAGGCAATGCTATTGTTTCTTATAAAGTAAATGACAAGATATACTGGACATGGCATGTATGGGTTACAGATGATCCTACTGATGGAAGTACTTATCATCAAGGTTTTGAAAAAGACAAAGATGGAAATCTGGTAACCGATTGGAAATGGATGGACAGAAATCTGGGCGCTACTAACGCTAAGCTTACAGGTAACGATTGGGATAAAACTAAAGGTCTTCAATATCAATGGGGAAGAAAAGATCCTTTTCCTGTATTCAAAGTAGAAGGTGAAGCTGGAAAATTCAGTCCGGGAATTGCTCAGCAAAATCCGCTTCCGGTAAAGTTCAGAGGAAATCTTCAACCGAATGATGCAAGCGGAAACAACAATAATACAGGATTTGATTCGCCAAATGGAAATATAAGATATTCTATTAACAATCCTATCAACTATATTGTCCCTCCGGTTTACATCTATAAAATAGGAGAAACTCCGGTTGAAAATGGTGAAAACTATGCAGTACAGGGTCCAAATCCTACAGACTGGGTTAGAAAGGAAAATACAACATGGTTTTCTAAAAGTAAGTTTAAAACTTTTGATTCTTCCAATTATTACAATAATGTCGCCTGGGATTTATGGGGTGATATCAGAGAAGGAAGATGGACCAGTACTAATACAGACAACAGTGATGTTTTAGAAAAAAGTACGTATTACAACATGAAATCACCTTATGACCCATGTCCTTGCGGATGGAGAGTTCCTTCTTTTTACTCAAGTGTCGCCGGAGATGCAAATGCAAGTCCTTGGGGGAAAAAGTTCAGAAATACAACGACAAATATTATTCCCGATGCACAAAGCACCGATTACCCGGGGATAAAAGTTTTCCCAAGCTATGGTTTCGATTTCAACGGAGTTTCTGAGAGAAACCTAGGAGTCATTCCAATCAATGGTAACTATGAGTATTATCCTCAGCCAATGACTTTAAAAGACGGATCAGGCATTAACAGGAACAGCAGTAAAATATTCCTGGGAATGGGTTCTGCAAACAAAGGCCCTGAAGCTGTTCTTCAAGATCAGATTACAGATGGAGCATTACATAGTTCTACATTTTTCACCCATGGCGCACCAAGCGAAATAGGAGCAAGAGGATTGGTTTATGTA
This sequence comes from Chryseobacterium pyrolae, assembly GCF_025153485.1. Lineage (NCBI taxonomy): Bacteria > Pseudomonadati > Bacteroidota > Flavobacteriia > Flavobacteriales > Weeksellaceae > Chryseobacterium > Chryseobacterium pyrolae. The sequence goes on along the minus strand of NZ_JANZQH010000004.1, from coordinate 45,458 downwards.
TCTGATGCAGGAAACGTTCCTAATCACTCGAATTTAGGATGGCATTTTCTGGCGCACAACCGTATCATTGACGGAAACACTTATGAATCAAGAGGGGTACGATGTATAAAAGACCCTAATAACAGCTATATGCCAAGTGCATTCGAGGCAGAATACGTTTATTCACCTGCTAGTCAATACACATTGGAACAATTGCGAAGCTGGGCAAAAGAGCCGAATAGCTACATTGAGTATACAAACTCAACATTAAATACTACAAATGCAGCAGATAAAGACAGAGTAATTGATATTCCGTTGAGAAAAGCCTATGCAATGCAAAAACTTTACCTATCAGAGAATAATGAAATGCCTACAGGAAGTGTAAAATCTACCTCGGTAGTCTGGACAACAGATCAAACTCTTATTTCAAGTGTAGAAATTATTGATGATGGTATTCTGGAAAATGCAAAATTAAGAGTTATACTTAAAGAAGGTAAGACCGGTAATGCTGTCGTGGCATTCCATTTAGGAAGCAACGGAACATGGTCCAATGGAAATAATACAGACCCCATCCTTTGGAGCTGGCATATCTGGGCGCCACAAACTATTGTTCAGGAATATTCTCCTGCATTTAAAACAGAAAGTGTTGCCAATAACGGGATCAAAAGTGATCCAAGCGGACAGTTTGTAAACCCTGTTAAAAGCTATTACGGTGTTCCACTGACGACCACTTTCATGGACAGAGATTTAGGAGCACAAGGTCCATTTCTTGACCAGCATTTTGTGGCAGAAGGTTTAGCAAATTTCCAGTATAACCCTAATTATCCTGCTTCTGAATCTAGTTTAAGAGCAATGGCTATTAGAAATAGTGGCGGATTGCATTATCAGTGGGGAAGAAAAGATCCGATTCCTGTATTCTATTATCCGGGAGGGTTCTATGAACATAGTTCAGGAGGTAGTACGCGTGATAACTTCAGAAAATATTCAGTTTTCAGACAAACAGGATTGAATGCGGGAACTATTGTCTACGGAACTGTGAATGAAGCAACTTATCTTGCTAATTATTCAAAAGAATATTCAACCTATTCCAACAGTATAACTGCAGCTGACAGCAAGTATAATAAAATTAAAAAGATTTTAAAATATTCAGTTTCCAACCCTTCAACCTATTTGTACCAAAATGCATCATCCAATTCAAAAGACTGGATTTCCGATGAAAACGGACTTTCTACAGACAGATGGGGCCATGCTACAGAGAAATCTCCTTACGATCCCTGTCCTCAAGGATGGAGAATTCCGGATATGATGATGAATATAATCGATGGTGTAAATCTATATGATGGCTATCATTCTTACACAAAGGGAAATACACCATGGTTCTATAATGCCCGTTTTATGCAGAGTAACAAACCTGTTTATGGAATAGATCCGTCAAACTATAATATATTTGTAAATAACGAAGCTTATGATATTAACAAAATGAATTATATAGGTGGTTATGTGAGAGCTACCGGATCAGGAAGAACACAAACCAGATATGGATTTATTCTTAACAGACCAGAATATAACATAGGAAACTTTCCTAATAATGGGATCAGAGGGTTCACAGGAGGAAATACACTTACGGCCTCTCAAGCTGCTGCAGCTCCTGGTGTGGATGATAATTTTAAACGTTCCGGAATATGGACTTCTGCAATTGCAAGCGATCAAGCTATCGGAATGTTATTTAATACAGAAATTACACAGTCTTCTCCACTACAAAATGATAAACTTTACTTCCTTACACCCACTAATCTTTTCCGTCCACAGGCTGCGATGTCTTGCCGTTGTGTAAAAATAGAATATGATGGCAACGGAAATGAAATCGGAAGATATGAGCCTTTCGCCATTCCAGTACCTCAGAATGCTTTAGCTAAAGCAACCAACATTCTTGCAAAAACTGTAATCGAGGAAAAAGTAGCTCAAAACAAGCTTGAGTTCTTCCCGAATCCAGTGAAGAGTCTGTTGTATATCAAAGGAAACGACAAAGCGAAAGATTACTATTACCAGATTTATAATATTTCCGGTCAATTGGTAAAGTCAGGAAAGTTTGAAAATGAACAGACTGATCTTTCTTCTTTACTGTCAGGCGTTTACTTAGTAAGAATCAATAATTCTGAAACGATAGTGAAGATTATTAAACAATAAAATAATAACCTTTTGTAAAGATGAACCGCCTCAATGCAGATTGAGGCGGTTTTTTATGAATTAATAATATTTTAATCTCCAATTTTAATTTTATCATTTATAGTTTGTAATTTTATCTTAGCTTTTTTGAGTCTGGATTATTAATTTTTCAGGCAAATTCATTCGAAAACTGCGTGTATCAGTCGCTTTAAACATGATTTTAAGCATATTTTAATATTAAATATTGTTAAAACTGATTGGCTTTTCAGCAAAAATTATATTTTTGCATGATTATTGATTTAATCTATTGAATTCGAAAATAATTTAAACGAAATAAATAATCATAACCCTTTGTAAATTTTTAAAATTATGTCACAATCGTACGAGGTTATTTTTGAAAACAACAGAAAGTGGGTAGAATCTAAAATTTCACAAGATCCGGAATTCTTCCATGAGCTTGCCAAAACTCAAAATCCTGACTATTTGTACATCGGATGTTCAGACAGCAGGGCTACAGCGGAAGAGATCATGGGTGCAAAACCGGGAGAAGTTTTTGTCCATAGAAACATCGCTAATGTTATCAATACTTTAGACATGAGCTCCACAGCGGTCATTCAATATGCTGTAGAACATCTTAAAGTAAAACACATTATCGTATGCGGACACTACAACTGCGGCGGCGTAAAAGCAGCGATGACCCCTCAGGACCTGGGATTATTAAATCCATGGTTAAGAAACATCCGCGACGTTTACAGATTGCATCAGACTGAATTAGATTCTATCGAAGATGAAGGAAAGCGTTATGACAAACTTGTAGAACTCAATGTTCAGGAGCAGTGCATCAACGTGATCAAAATGGCTTGTGTACAGGAAAGATACATCATTGATGAATATCCTATTGTGCATGGCTGGGTATTTGACCTTAGAACGGGTAAGATCATTGATTTGGAGATCGATTTCGAGAAAATCCTGAAAGACATCCAAAAAATCTATAACCTTACAAGTTCTGATTGGGTAATGAACAGAAAAACAGACTAGTTTTTCTAAAATAAATGTAAGATGAAATTCTGGAGTATTATTGTATTAACCTTTTTCCTAAACTTCACAGCACTGCCAGGCATTGCTGCGGTTGCTGGCTGGGAGCTGGTTAGGACCAATGTTATACTCAATGAAGAGGAGCCTCATTCTCACCCATCATCTTTTATTGTTTACGAAAAGACCCTTCCGAAACCTTTGGACGTATTCGATTACGTGAAGTTTTCCGAACCTGATCTTCAGGGCGTGTCTTTTGAGTTAATAGATGATTCCTTTCATCTGTCCCCCCTACTCACCATATTTTCTCCGCCTCCGGAAGCTTAGTTTTTAAGTATAATTAGATTTTTTTAATAGTATTCATATCAAAAACTGATATCGGATACGTGTGCTTTTAAACTTAAATTTCCAATCTTTTATAATTGATTATCTGAGTATAGATCAATTAGTTATAGTATTTTTCAAAACATTATGAAAAAAACATCATTCATAGGAGGAATCAAGGAGAATTTCCCTTCAGGACTCGTTGTATTCTTAGTAGCGCTTCCATTATGTCTCGGAATCGCTTTAGCATCAGGAGCACCACCATTATCAGGTGTCATCGCCGGTATTGTAGGAGGACTAGTCGTAGGGTTTTTAAGTAATTCAAATATATCAGTATCTGGTCCTGCGGCCGGGCTTACCGCTATTGTTTTAACAGCGATCACAGATTTGGGAGCTTTTGAGCTTTTCCTTTGTGCAGGAATCATTGCCGGGATCATCCAGTTAATTTTAGGATTCATCAGAGCCGGAAGTATATCCAATTATTTCCCGAATAATGTCATCGAGGGAATGCTTGCTGCTATCGGTATTATTATTATTTTAAAACAAATTCCTCATGCCATGGGATTCGATAAAGATTACGAAGGGCATGAATCTATATTTGACAACGGTCTTAATTTCGGATATTTCACAGAATTATTCGGGGCAGTACATATTGGAGCTATTGTAGTCACTCTGTTTTCGGTAGGTATTCTTATTGCATGGGATAAAATTCCGGCTTTAAAAAGAATGAAAATGCTGCCGGGAGCATTGGTAGCAGTAGCGGCAGGAATACTTCTTAACGAATTATTTAAACTGTCCGGAAGCTCTTTGGCAATCGGTACACAACATCTGGTCTCACTACCTGTTCCTAAGTCTTTGGATGATTTCAAAAATCTTGTTACGATGCCTGATTTTAACGGATTCACCAATCCTAAGGTTTGGATAGTAGGGGCAACCATTGCCATTGTAGCTTCTATTGAAACGTTGCTTTGTATTGAAGCTTCGGACAGATTGGATAAACAGAGAAGAATTACCGATACCAACCTTGAGCTTAAAGCACAGGGAATCGGAAATCTGATCAGCTCATTTATCGGAGGATTGCCCATGACATCTGTAGTCGTAAGAAGTTCTGCCAATGCTAATGCAGGGGCCACTTCAAAAATGTCTGCGATGATTCACGGTGTACTCCTATTGGTATGCGTACTTACCATTCCATTTATATTAAACCTTATACCGCTTGCTACCCTTGCTGCAGTATTGATCCTTGTTGGATACAAACTGGCAAAACCTGCCACATTCAAACATTTCTGGCATTTGGGTAAATTCCAGTTCATTCCTTTTGTAGCCACAGTGGTAGCGGTAGTCGCAACCGACCTTCTTAAAGGAGTAGGTATCGGTCTGGCTATTTCCGTATTCTACATTCTTCAGGGGAATATGAAGCGTGCTTATTACCTTAGCAGAGAAAAACTGAATGATGCAGACGAAATCACTATTAAGCTTGCCGAGGAAGTTTCTTTCTTGAATAAGGCAGCCATCAAAAAGACCTTGAAAAATGTGAAGTCCAATTCTACCGTGACCATTGATGCAAGAGGAACTTCATATATTGCCACAGATGTACTGGAGATGATCCAGGACTTTGCCAATATAAGAGCAAAAGAAGAAGACATTAATGTGGAGCTTTTAGGCTTCAAAACTTCATACAAAGATTATGAAACAGATGAAGATTCTCACATCCTGATCACACACCGAAGAGCAATGTAAGCTCATTACACTAATTTTTTAATTTTAAAAAGAACAAATCATATGAAAGCACATACACACGAAACTCAATCTACTATTACTCCTGAAAAAGCATTAGACTTTTTAAAAGACGGAAACCAGAGATTTGTCAATAATCTAAAGGCAAACAGGGATCTTTTAGGACAAGTGAACGCAACACGGGAAGGACAATGGCCTTTTGCAGTTATTTTAAGCTGTATAGATAGCCGTACTTCTGCAGAACTTATCTTTGATCAGGGATTGGGAGACGTTTTCAGTATTAGAATTGCAGGTAATTTTGTCAATCAAGATATTTTAGGTTCAATGGAATTTGGCTGTAACGTTGCGGGTTCCAAACTTGTTGTCGTTTTAGGACACACTAAATGTGGTGCATTAAAGGGAGGCCTGGACGCAGCACAAATTCAGGGAATGGGAATGGATAATCTAAACCATTTGATTAATCATTTCGACCCAATTATTAATGAAATCATCGAAGAAGGCGAAGAACGTTCATCAAAAAACGGTTCGCTTTTGGAAAGATTGAATCAGCAAAACGTGAAAAGTGCAATCGAAGACATTCGTACACAAAGTTCAACCCTTAAAAACCTTGAAGATGAAGGTAAAATTAAAATAGTTGGGGCTAACTATGATGTTGAAACCGGAGTTGTCACTTGGTTATAAGTCATAAAAATTCGCACATTTCTATTAAACATATATAAAAAAGTCAGATTGGAAATTGACTTTTAAAGCATAAACAAATGCCACCGAAATTTCGGTGGCATTTTATATTTTTAATAGATGAAAAACGTACTGGTTAAGTTCTAATAAAACAGGAAATTATTTAGGATATGCTAACCGGAGATTTTTATTGTATTCTGAATCTTTAATTACTTCCCGTTAAATGCTGACATCGTATTGTTGATCCCGGCAAAAACAAAAGACAAGCTGGCTTTAGCAAACTTTTCAATTCGTTCACCTAATTTTTCATTTTCTTCTGCATTCCATGTTCCCAGTACATAATCTACCTGGCGGCCTTCCGAAAAGTCGGCAGAGATCCCAAAGCGGAGTCTTGCATAATTTTGGGTCTGTAGCATTTCATTAATGCTTTTCAGACCGTTGTGTCCGGCATCGGAACCTTTCATTTTCATTCTCAATGTCCCAAACGGAAGTACAAGATCATCTGTAATGATCAGTACATGCTCCAATGGAATATTTTCTTTCTGCATCCAGAACTTTACGGCATTTCCGGAAAGATTCATATAAGTATCAGGCTTCAGGACGAAAACTTTTCTTCCTTTGTACTTCCCTTCTGCCATCCAGCCGAAATTGGTTGTATTAAATGGAACTTCCAATGTTTCGGCTATTTTTTCAGCTACTTTGAATCCTATATTGTGACGTGTATTTTCGTATTCCGGACCTTTGTTTCCAAGGCCTACTATTAAATATTTCATTTAGAAATTTTTTGCAAAATTAAGAGATAAAAAATAAAAAAGCCCAACCTTTATAAGATTGGGCCTGTATATTTTAAAGTTTCTTTTTAGAAAGGCTTATAAATGTAGTTAACACCAAATCCTTTTGTCATATACGTTTGTGGATCGTAGCTATAGTTAGTTGTTCTGCTAACAGGAGATGGAATAGGTGGTATAAGATCTGTTACAGACAATTTCTTAGGATTGTTCGGAGATAAAATATGACTTTCTCTGTCGTTAATCTCAGTAGATAAAAGTCTTGAGATTTTATATACCGTAGGAAGCAATGTAAACGGACTGATCTCTGTGTCATAGTTTACGAAATCATAAGCTAATCTGGTGGTAGGTCTTCCGAATGCTCCGCCAGCCATAGGTCCGTAATTTCTTACGACTCTGGATACATTATCTCCTAAATAAGCATATCCTGTTTTAGAATAGCTGATAAACGCAAACGGTGTTCCTGAAACATCCGGACCATTCTTCATAATGATAGAGTCCAGTTTAGCAGTAGAACCGTTATATTTTAGATCGTAAAGCGTTTTTGTTTTTCTTAAAAGCGTCTGAGGTCCTGGATTAGTTGCAGGTGGAACAGGTGGAGGTCTTCTGAAAACAGAACGGTTTTCAGAAATTGTTACTAACTTATCGTTTGGTCCATAAGTAAATAACTGGCTGTAAGAAACACTATCCTTATCCAGCTTACCATTCCCATCCAGATCCAAAAATCCGTTAAATGAAATCTGGCTTACTTTGTTACCACTGTAAGCGATATCTGTAATTGAAGCACTGTCTGTGATTACTTTCGTTACCAAAAGCCCACTGTAGTGATATTCTGCTAATGTATCTTTGTTGGTGATTTCTCTGTATAATGCTCTCGGACCGTTTAGGCCTCCCGTGTCATTCAGATCCAATAATGGATCCCCGTCTTCGTCTAGCATGTCTTTGCAGGAATGTATTGAAGAGAACCCTGCTATTAATAAAATAAAGTAGAAAAGATGTTTCATTTCCAGGTAATTGTTTATTTTTTGACAAATATAACTTTTTTTTGAATAAAAGTTATGTTTTTATTTATATTCCGATAAAACCGATAATCAATTGAGTTTTATAAAGTTCTGTAAACATATTTAAGCGCCTGATCCTTATCGGAAACAGGATAATTAAATGCATCGTACACATACGTCATAGGTGTATTTACTCCAGGTGCAGGACTTGGCGGCATTACATAGACTGATGTAGGATTATTCGGAGATATTCTGTAGAAGTTCTCAGGACGGATCAGGCTCCAGGCTGTGAAAAAGGATTTTGGAAGCGTAGAGAAAGGATTGACTTTAGAGTCATAGTTCTGATAGCTGTAAACAGTCATCTTAGCCGTAGCCATATTAGGATCTCCTGTTCCTGTAAGTGTTCCCTTGGCACATTCTGCCTTGAAAATATTGTCTCCATTATAGGTAAAAGTGCTTTCAGTAAATAAGCTGTATGCGGTATTGCCGGACACTTTTCTTTTTTCCATGATTTTCACAAGCTTCTTACCGGTAGCATCATAAGTAAAGGTATAATCACTTACGAACGAATCTAGCGGAGCAGCGGCCGTAGCAGTACATGTTGCACTGTACACATTCCCCTTGCTGTCCTCACTTACGCTAAAATCATAGGCCGTACTTCCGGTTAAACTTCCGATAAATTTTATTTTACCAATTTTATTATTGATATACGTTACAGTACCCGTATAATAATTATTGGTGCCTCCATCTCTCAACATTCCTTTCTGAAAAACACTTCCATTAACTGTGTATTCTTCCTGAACGGTACTGTTTAATGTGATTTTTTCCAGTACTCTGGCCGGAGGAGGAGTTGTATTCCCATTATTTCCGCCATTATTGGCACTGGGTTCAAATTGATCTGAAGAAGAATTGTCACATGAAACCAGAAGTCCGAAAAACACTCCGGTAATGACTTTAAAAAGATAGTTTTTTCCCATGAAAAAATATTTTAGTGAGTTTACAAATATAATTCATTTTTTTGACGAAAACATTCACTTATTCAACAAATCGATGACAATTTTTATCTTTTCACAAAAAAAACCTAAAAACATAATGCTTTTAGGTCTTTAATTATGATGGATTGCAATATTAATAAGGCTGAAGTACAGATGTTGTCAAAACAGACTGAGACATCTCGTTATTCAGAAAGTCCGTATTCACCGCTCTTCCTATTCCCAAAGTCCCTGAATTCAGGTTTCTCTTGGTACATGCCACAGCTACATTATAATTGTTCTTAGGGGTAAGATCCGCAAGTGTCGCATTAAGGTTAAAGATTTTATAACTTCCTTCCGAACCTATTAAAACATCAGTTCTCACTGCTCTCAGAGTATTATCTACAAAGATTCCACATGCAAAACCTGAAGAAGAATTCCCATTTCCTGTTTTCTGAGCTGTCGTCTGAAAAGTAAAAACAACTTTATTTACAGCATTGGTAATGGAAAAAGTATCCACCGTCCCGGGAAGAATCGTCCATGCATTGGTAATGGTCGTCCCTTCCGTATAGGGAGTTGTAACTCCATTAGGAGAAGAAAAGGATGCGCCTGTTTGATCGGCAACTGTATTCAATGAAAAAACAGACATACTACCCTGCCCATCAGCGATTTTTATACTCTTCCAGTCATTCACATTCATCTCCGAATTGTTATGAAGAATAGTTCCGGCTGATCCGGCTGATCCTCTCAACAGATTCGTCCCTCCAGTTCTTATTTCTCTTCTTACGTTGATATCCCCGTTTACATCCAGCATATTAACAGGATTGGGAGTATTCACACCTACCTGTGCGTTGGCCAACATAGCAAATAGCAAAGATTTTATAATAATAATTTTTTTCATGCCTGGATTAGTTTATAATGGGGTTAAATGCCTGAGGAATCTCATATACATCAACTTTCAGAGAAGATTGAGCAATAAAGTTGTTAATGTTTGTATCTGCATTGATCCCTACAGCCAGTACAACATCGGTTCCCGTTCTGTAAGACCCCAGTCTTGAACAGGCAACACTTACCGTATGCTGTCCTTTAGAAAGATTGGTTACCACACCGATCTGATTATGGGTAATGAATGTACTGCTTGCACTACTCGCCTTCAGGTTTCTCTGTCTGAGATTAACCAGCTTGTCATCCACAAAAATACCACATGCGTAATCTATAGAAATATCCGGTGTCCCGTTCGCAGGTAGGTTAGCCTGCACCACGGTCTCAAACTGAAAATAGGTTTTACTCTCTGTACTGAAGACACTGATGGGTTGGGACAGACCCGCAATTTTTTTAAATCCGGGAAGACTGGAAATATCCGCTCCTTTAGAAAAAGCTGTACTTTTGGCCGCAATACTTGACTGTTCGGTACTGGTAAACTTCACTCCGGTTCTGTCTGAAAAGGAGTTATTGAATATTAAATAAAATTTGTTCGGTTCATATTCAGGAATACGCAGGGACTTCCAGATTGGAGGATAACCTTCTCCCTGAGAGACAAGGATCTGATCATTATTTCCTTGAGAAAGTGTATTGTCTGTAACATTCAAAACAACGATCTTATTTCTTAAATTGATATCACCGTTGACGTCCAGTTTTGCTTTCGGTGAATTCGTATTGATTCCCACCTGGGCAGAAAGAGACAGTCCTGCTACAAAAAACAGGATTGATATAATATTTTTCATCAATTAATTGCTTTTATAAGTTACATATTCAATAACATCGATCTTCATGATAGATTCCAGTGTAAATGCATTGGAAATCGTATTGGTGTCCGAGACATTACGCCCTACTGCAAACTGCGAGGTTACATTTGATGTATTGATTTTTCGGCACGCCACCTCAAGCTTATGTCCACCAATAGGAACATTTTGCTCTGTATAATTAAGCGTGAAAATATAATCCTGAATACCAGACTTCTCGGTATTATTGTTTGAAACCACCTTATCCGGACGTACCGCCACCAATTTGCCGTTTCGGAAAACGCCGCAGGTAAAGGTGATAGACTGGGAAACGGTTGCATCCGGAGCCTTCATTTCTATACCTGTCTGAAACTGGTAAGTAAGCCTGTTTTTTCCGTTTTTGATGATAAAATTATTTTCAAGTCCGGTTATTTTCGACCATTTCCCTTTCGAAGTATCGGTGATATCATCTCCAACATTGTTCTTATAAACATTATCTGCAGCCACACCATTAGAAAGATCCGTAATACCTGCCTGATCTGACGACAGATATGAATTGATCAGTTTGTATTGCCCTTCCTCCATAAAGGAAACATTCAATGATTTCCAGACAGGAGGCAAACCTTCTCCCTGTGAAACCAAAACCTGGCCGTTCAATCCGGCACTTCCAATCTGGGCAGATGTACCGCCTACTCTAAGTTCTTTTCTTAATGTGGTTTTCCCGCTGACATCGAGATTAGATTTGGGAGAAGTAGTCCCAATTCCCACTTGCGCGTTGACAGAAAGCGACAAAAAGCCCGCTGCGCAACAGTAAATAATTCTTTTCATAATATGGGCTGCAAAGATATGAATTTAAATCACAAAAAATCCTTTACAACCCGTTAATCATGTAGAAATAAAGCAATTACGTTATAGAATTAATTGTATGAAAAAGTAGAATTATTACTACAAAGCTTTCCTTTTTTATGCATCTCCAAAGAAGAATACCCTTCAAAACCAATCACAGCGATAGATACAGCATTTTCTTTTCTCATTAAATAGTGATTTCCAAGCCCTTTTAAGCTTAATTCCCAGTATTCTATTGGCCCACAACACTGATAATAATCATGAAAAAAAAGACCCAAAAAGTAAACTTTCCGGGTCTTTTCCATTGTTTTGATCAAAAAACAAAGCTATCTATTTTAATGATGTCCAATAATGGTCTTCAACAGCATATTTACCTCATCTACATTTTTCACTTTTTCTTTTCTCATCATCAGAAGGTTTCCTTCTTTACCCACCTTCTCTTTAAGCTGGGCTTCCGAAGGATTTTGTGTTAAATAACTGATGATATGTTTGAATCTGTCGGTCTGATAAAATTTATCCTGAGGATTAGCAGGGAAATAGCCTAAAAACACGCCATTCTTCATGACAATCTTCTCAAATCCTATGTCTGCAGCAAGCCATTTCAGGGCAACGCTCTTCAGTAAATTAACAGCTTCTTTTGGGAGATCACCAAAACGGTCAATCAGCTCCAATTCAAACTGATAGAGGTCTTTTTCATTGTTGATCTCAGCAATTTTCTGATACAGAAGCAGTCTTTCTTCCGTATTGGAGATGTAAAAATCAGGCAGCATCAGCTCCAGATCAGTATCAATATTGACATCTTTTACCGACTTGAAAAGCTTCTGTCTGTCCTCTTCATTATCAAATAAGTTCTCAAACTCTGCATCATCTTTCAATTCCTCTAAAGCTTCCTGCATTAGTTTCTGATACGTTTCAAAGCCCATTTCATTAATGAATCCACTCTGTTCCGCCCCCAGAAGATCTCCGGCACCACGGATCTCCAGATCTTTCATAGCAATCTGAAAACCACTTCCAAGATCCGAAAACTGCTCAATAGCTTCCAATCGTTTTCTGGCATCGGAAGTCATCATATCATAAGGAGGTGTAATCAGGAAACAGAATGCTTTTCTGTTGCTTCGCCCTACTCTTCCTCTCATCTGATGGAGATCTGCCATCCCGAACCTATGAGCATCATTAATAAAGATGGTATTCGCATTAGGAACATCTACCCCACTTTCAACGATAGTAGTCGCAACAAGTACATCGTACTTTCCTTCCATAAAATCAAGCACATTCTTTTCGAGCTGCTTACCTTCCATCTGGCCATGTCCTGTAATCACTCTTGCATCGGGAACCAGTCTCTGGATAAGCCCCGCAATATCTTTAAGGTTCTCCACCCTGTTATTGATAAAATAAACCTGCCCGTCCCGCTGAAGTTCATAAGAAACAGCATCCCTGAGAATTTCTTCACTGAATCCTATCAACTGCGTATCAACAGGCTGTCTGTTCGGTGGTGGCGTCTTGATCACCGACAGGTCTCTTGCCGCCATCAACGAGAACTGCAGTGTCCTCGGGATTGGGGTAGCAGTCAATGTAAGCGTATCTACATTACTTTTCAGTGTTTTCAGTTTATCCTTTACTGAAACTCCGAATTTATGTTCTTCATCGATGATCAGCAGTCCTAAATCTTTAAACTTAACAGAACTGCTCACCAGCTGGTGTGTCCCAATAATAATATCTACTTTTCCACTTTTAAGACCATCTAAAGCCTCTGCCTTTTGCTTAGCCGTTCTGAATCTATTGACGTAAGAAACATTCACCGGAAAATCTTTCAGCCTTTCTCTGAAACTTCTGAAATGCTGAAAAGCCAAAATTGTTGTAGGAACCAGCACTGCAACTTGCTTTCCATCTGTAGCAGCCTTAAACGCTGCACGGATGGCCACTTCGGTCTTACCGAAACCTACATCTCCGCAGACCAGCCTGTCCATCACCGTATCTGCTTCCATATCTCTCTTTACATCGATGGTTGCTTTTTCCTGATCCGGAGTATCTTCATAAATAAAACTGGCTTCCAGTTCATTCTGCAGATAAGAATCCGGAGTAAAAGAAAATCCTCTTGCTGTCTTTCTTTCGGCATACAGCCTTATAAGGTCAAAAGCAATCTGTTTTACTTTTGCTTTTGTTTTCTGTTTCAATGATTTCCACGCCGGGGAACCTAATTTGCTAAGCACAACTTCTTTGCCGTCCGGTCCGTTGAATTTCGAAATTTTATGAAGGGAGTGGATACTTACATATAATAAGTCTCCGTTTTTATAGGTAAGTTTAAAACATTCCTGAATCTTCCCGTCATTATTCACTTTCACCAGTCCCATGAATTTCCCTATTCCATGATCGATATGAGCAATATAATCTCCGATTTTAAGGGACATCAGATCTTTCAGGGTAAGCTGCTCAGATTTTGCAAAAGTATTTTTCGCTTTGTATCTCTGGTATCGGTCGAAAATCTGGTGATCTGTATATACTAAAAGCTTATGCACGTTATCCACAAAACCTTCATGCAGTTCGGATTTGAAGCTTTTAAACGGAAGTTCATGCTCCAGTTCTTCAAATATAGACTCTAATCTTTCTCTCTGCTTTTCTGTTGAAAAAGAGATCCAGGTATCAAAACCTTCATTCTGTTTTTCTTCCAGGTCCTCAATCAACAATTCAAAATTCTTATGAAAAGAAGGTTGGGGAAGTTGCTCTACTTTTATTTCAGTAATTTCCTTGAGTCCGTCAATAGGAGTACCTGCAAAATCAATGGTTTTAAACTTTTTAAAATCAAACAGAAACTCCTGGTCTGAAATAAAGAGTTCCTGTGGCTTCCTGTGGGCAATATCTTTACTTAAAGTCTCATATTTTTCCAGTGATTTTTCATAAAAAGTTTTGATCCTGTGCATTCCTACAGAACCATTCCTTGAAACGATAAAACTTTCGGCAGGCAGTAATTGCAATAGCGAAACCCTGGTTGCAGTTACTGAAAAATTCATATTGGAAACCAGTTGAAAATCTTTCACTTTATCTATTGAAAGCTGGGTTTCAATGTCAAAAGTCTTGATGCTTTCCACTTCATTACCAAAGAATGTAATCCGGTAAGGTTTTTCGTAGGAATAGGAAAATACATCCACGATTCCTCCTCTGACAGAAAATTCTCCCGGTTCAGAAACAAAATCCGTCTGCTGAAAGTTATAATGCGTCAACAACTCATCCACAAAATCAAAATCCAGCTGATCTCCTACTTTTATATGATGAGAGATCGCTTTAAAATCTTCCTTCTTTAAAACTTTTTCAGACAAAGCTCCCGCATAGGCTACAATAACTTTTGGAGATCTTCCGGAATTGATCTTATTTAAAACCTCCGTTCTCAGAACAAGATTGGCATTCTGTGTTTTCTCTACCTGATAAGGCTCAAGGTGTGTTGCCGGAAAATACAGAACTTTATCTTTTCCAATAAGATCTTCCATTTCCGTATTGGCATATAATGCATCTTCTTTATCATCTACCAGATAAAGGACGGTTTTTTTCCGGGTCAAAAAAAGTTCGGCAACAAAAATAGAGACCGAAGAACCGGCATTTCCCTTTACGGAAATATGCTGGCTGTTTTCTAACTGGGTAAAGATTTCTTTTCCAAATTCTTTCTGAAGAAGGTCGGGAAGAAACTTTTCGTGAATGGGTTTTAGCTGCATAAATAGTAATGGCATAAACGACAAAAGCGATTTCGGGAGTGATCCGAAACCGTTTATGCAAGACAAAGGTAAGGATATTTTTTTCTTTGGATGAAAATGAAGTATCTTCTAAAAATTAACTAAAATCTCATAATAGATACCCAAATCTTAATTTTTTACAATTTTATCTAATTAAAAGTTAAAAAAAAGCCTATTTTATTGCATGGCATAGTGTTTGGGAATTTCATCTTATCGAAATTTAAATAAATAATGTTATGAAAAAAGTAATTAGAATCTTAGGCGTATTGATGCTGGTAGTTGTTGCCACATTATCTTTTGCATCATGTAGTAATGATGATGATCCGGTAAACAATGATTTCTTCGCAGGAACCTACAAAGGGAAGATCTCTTATAATGATGGATCTACAAACAACAGTACAGATAACGGAAGTGTATTTGTAACAAAGATTGCCAGCGGTACGAAATACAATTTCGCATTCTCGAACGGTATTCCTGATCTTAATGGAGTTGAATTTCAGCAGTCGGGAGATCACACACTAGTAATGGTGGGTTCCAGTGCTACCTCTTATATAAGAATTGACAATAATGAATTGAAAATCTTATACATGAAGGATGGTAAAACGTGGACCGCCAACTGTACACGTTAAAATCAATTATTCCTATTTATATCAAGCCTGTTTTCGTCATGAAAGCAGGCTTCTTTTATTTTCAACGCCCCAGTTTAAGTTTTTTTTAAGCAGTAATAAACTTTAGTTAAGGTTGTAAATCCCAGTTTTTCAGCCCGCTTTTTGTATATCTTTACTCAAGAAAAAATAAACAATACACGCTCATGAAAAAATTATTAACAGCGATGTCTCTAGCTTTAGGACTAGGCTTTGCAACCGCACAACAGACTGCTCCGGCAACGACTGCAGCCCCTCACGCAACAACAAAAACGGTAAAAGCTCCGGCCGCTAAAACTGCCCAACCGGCAGCCAAAATGAAAAAGGACGGAACGCCTGATAAAAGGTATAAAGAAAACAAAAACCTTAAAAAAGACGGCACTCCGGACAAGAGGTACAAAGCCAACAAGTAAACTTTAACATATAGTTGTTATTTTCATAATCAAATTTCGAAGAACCGGTGAATCTCATTCGCCGGTTTTTTTGTGGCATATCTGAATGAAAATGATTCCATATTCTCTACTTATTTATAAATTTGAGGCATGTTAAATTTCTTCAAGAAAAATGCGGCACTGATCTGGGCAAAAAAACATGTTCAGAAAACCGGGGAATTCAAAAAAAATTCAGAAAAAAATCAGGAAGCTCTTTTGCTGTCTCTTATAAAGACGGCTCAGAAAACACTGTTTGGAAGGGAACATGATTTTGAGAACATTCATTCTATTAAAGAATTCCAGGAAAAAGTTCCTGTTGCCGACTATG
Source organism: Chryseobacterium pyrolae (assembly GCF_025153485.1). NCBI lineage: Bacteria > Pseudomonadati > Bacteroidota > Flavobacteriia > Flavobacteriales > Weeksellaceae > Chryseobacterium > Chryseobacterium pyrolae. The sequence continues at coordinate 29,090 of NZ_JANZQH010000004.1, read as the reverse complement.
AAGATTTGAAACCCTACATCGAAAGGGTAAAAAAAGGACAGGCCAATATTCTGTGGACGGATATTCCGGAATATTTTGCAAAAACTTCAGGCACAACTTCAGGATCGAAATACATTCCTATTTCCAGAGAAGGAATGCCGTTTCAGATTGCCGGGGCACAGAGCGCACTATTCCATTATATTACTCAGAAAAATAATGCAGACTTTGTGAATGGAAAAATGATTTTCCTACAGGGAAGCCCTGAAATGGAAGAAGTTTTCGGAATAAAAACAGGAAGGCTTTCAGGAATTGTCGCCCATCACATCCCTACTTATCTTCAGAAAAACCGCCTTCCAAGCTGGAATACGAACATTATGGAAGACTGGGAGGCCAAGGTAGACAAGATCATTGAAGAAACGGAACATGAAAATATGACCCTGATCTCAGGCATTCCGCCATGGCTTATCATGTATTTTGAGAAGCTTACCGAAAAACACGGTAAAAAGATCAAACAGCTTTTCCCTAATCTCCAGCTTCTTGTAACGGGAGGCGTTAATTATGAACCATACCGGGATAAAATGGAAGATCTTCTGGGTGGAAAAGTAGATATTATTCAGACATTTCCGGCATCTGAAGGTTTTTTTGCTTTTCAGGATGACTATACCAAAGAGGGACTGCTCCTGTTAACTAACCATGGCATTTTTTACGAATTCATTCCATTAGAAGAATATGGGAAACCCGGAGCACGAAGATTAACTTTAAAAGATATAGAACTCAATAAAGATTATGCATTGATCCTTACTACCAATTCAGGCTTGTGGGCCTATTCTATAGGGGATGTTGTAAGATTTATCACTAAAGATCCGTACAGAATTCTGGTGAGCGGAAGGACAAAACACTTCACGTCTGCTTTTGGAGAGCATGTCATTGCATTCGAAGTTGAGGAGGCAATGAAAGCCACGCTAGAAAAATACCCTGCACAGATCATAGAATTCCATCTTGCCCCGCAAGTTAATCCTGCTGAAGGGCTTCCCTATCATGAATGGCTGGTAGAGTTTGAAAAAGAGCCTGAAAACATGGAGTTATTCAAAAATGAACTGGATAAGCAGCTTCAGAAGAGAAATACTTATTATGAGGATCTTATTACGGGAAATATTCTCCAGCCCCTTCATATAACGACGCTGAAAAAGAACGCATTCCATGAGTATGCAAAATCGCAGGGCAAGCTGGGAGGACAAAATAAAACGCCAAGACTTGCGAATGACAGAAAAATTGCAGATCTATTAGAAATTTACAAACTTTAAAGATATTTTTTCAATTCTAAAAACATATATTCGAAAAAAATTATAAATTTGAAAAAATAAAAAATAATAATGAGAGCATCTGTACTTTTAAAATCATCTTTAGTAACTTCTTTATTTGTGATTTCATCCTGCGCTACCACAAAGTACAGCGATGACGTTTCAAAAAACAATTATTCTAATCTTCAAGCTGGAAAAACTTATGTTGTTACCATGAAAGATGGTTCTCCAAAACAGAAAATACTGTTCCGTAACATTGATGGCGATAAACTTATCGGAACTGCCGGTAAGAAGGACAGTACAGAGGTGATCATTCCAAAAGCCAATGTTGCTGCGGTAAAAGACAGATCCAAAGCAAGAGTGACCGCAGGTGCTACCGTAATTGGGGCAGCGGGTGTTGCAGCCATTGTGATCAGTTCTCTGAGAGCAGACTAAATAGATTTTATCTTTCAGAACCTATTTGATTTATCATTTAAAAATCGACATATAAAACAGCCTTAAATAAATATTTAGGGCTATTTTTGTGCATGATTTCCTTTACACCGTTAAAAACATTGCAAAATGTTGAATTCAGGAATCTTCTTACGGGAAGATTTTTTATTGTTTTAGCCTTCAGAATGCTTGCTACTTTATTGGGATGGTGGGTATATCAATTAACAAAAGATCCTTTTTCAATAGGCCTCATCGGACTTTCAGAGGTTATTCCCGCCGTAAGCTGCGCTTTATATGCCGGACACGTCATTGATATGAATGAAAAGAAGCGACTTCTGCTGATTTGTAATTATGCCTATGTTTTTCTGATTGGCCTTCTGCTGATTCCTGCATTTTTCAATGTAGAGATGCACTTCAACGGACACGAAATCACCTATTTTATATACGGGGTTATATTTTTCACAGGAATAGCCAGGGCTTTTATCGGGCCTATTGCTCCCTCCATGATTCCTAAAATTGTAAAGAAAGAAAACCTCCCGAATGCCGTAACCCTGAACCAGGCTACATTCCTGATATCTTCTGTATGTGGACATGCCGCCGGAGGACTTCTTATCGGTTATTTTGGGGTAAAATACACATTGATTGTCATTATTTCATTAATATTTATTGCTTCATTATTCTTCTGGCAGCTGAAGGAACAGCATTCGGAATATAAAAAGGAAGAAGTGAATGTTGTGGAGAGTATGCGTGAAGGTATTTCCTATATCTTTAAGACAAAAGAAATTTTAGGGGCGTTATGTCTTGATATGTTTGCTGTTCTTTTTGGAGGGGCCGTAGCCATGATTCCGGTATTTGCCACTGACATTTTAGATGCAGGAGCGGAAGGTTTCGGACTCCTGAATGCGGCATCCGATATAGGTTCTATGTGTATCATCACCCTTTTAGCAGTGGTTCCGTTAAGAAAGAATCAAGGGAAAATCCTACTGGTTGTTGTTGCCGGATTCGGGCTCTGCATCATTGGTTTCGGTCTGTCCAAGCTATACTGGCTTTCGTTTATATTTCTTGTCATGAGCGGAATGCTGGATGGAATCTCTGTTGTCATCAGAGGAACTATTGTACAGCTGAAAACTCCGGATCACATCAGAGGCCGTGTATTGAGTGTGAATTCTATCTTTATTATGTCCAGCAATGAAATGGGCCAGTTTGAAAGTGGTTTAATGGCAAAGTTACTAGGCGTAGTACGCTCTGTAGTGTTTGGGGGAACCATGACTGTCTTGGTCGCACTCCTGGTAGCAAGCACCAATCCCAAGCTGAGAAAAATGAATTATTAGGCAATAATATGCTGATTCTATTAAATATATCACAAAATCTTTAAATTAACTTTAATAATTTTTTATATTTGTCTTTTTTAAATCCCCCTTTATGAAAAAAGCATTACTCGTTTTTCTAATCATCTGCTCACGCATCTTATATGCCCAGTCAGATTGTATTAGTGCAATATCTATCTGCGGAAACTCAGATATTTCTTATACTCCTTCCGGACCAGGAAATATACTGGAAGGTATTGGTGTAAATTCCTGTCTGAGTGACACTGAAAACGAACACTTTTCGGTGTGGTATTCTTTTACGGCAGCGACTTCCGGAACACTGGCATTTGTTATTAACCCGGTTATTGATACCGATGACTATGACTTTGCAGTCTACGGGCCTACTACAAACGGCTGTACTTCTTTGAATAATAGTAACATTTTTGTAACGCCTGTAAGATGTAATTTCAATGGTACAGGTGCATCTCTGGGAAATACAGGATTACTCTTAACTATACCACCACCGCCACCGCCAAATACGAATGGAAGTGCAGGAAACCAGTCAGAATGGAGTCCTCATATGGTAGTGCAAGCTGGTGAGACTTATTATCTTGTTGTAGATAACTATAGAAGTTCTCCGGATGGATTCTCACTAACCTGGACAGGTACTGCAAGTTTAAGTTCTGCATTCAACGATCCAGCACTTGCTCCGTTTCCATTTATTACTCCGGGACTTCCGGCAGCTAACCCTAATGATCCGAACGAGGTAACGGTTTGTTCTCTTGCTACGCCATTCAACTTTACTTCATTGAGCACAGCAATTATCAATGGAAACAGCCCCAATTTCAAGGTAACTTACCATAAAAATACCAATGATGCCATTACAGGAGGAAATCCTGTGACTTCAGAGGTCGTAAACCTTGCACTGGTTTACTATTATAGAATTGTGTATCAGGATCCTGCGAACCCAACCAATCCTATGAATGGCTGTTTTATTACAGGAAAATTCAAATTCAGAGATGGCGGCTTTACTTTAACAAACGCAACACTTACGAGCTGTAGCAATAATAACTCCGGGACAGCCATGTTTGATCTTACTACTGCTACTATAGGAGCCGGGCCTAACCACGTGTTGAAATATTATCCTACAATGTTCGATCTGAACGCAGGAACGAACGAAATCACAAGCCCAGCTATATACCAGTTTGTATCAGCTCAAGGAAAAATATTTGTAAAAGCAACAAACGAATTCGGATGTACAGCAACTGCGGAAATCACTCTGAAGTTTCATCCACTGGTAGCCGTAAATGATGCTTCTTTAAGAACATGTTTCCTTGAGACTAACCATTCTTTGGGAACTTTCAACCTGAGCAGTGCTATAGTAACAACGCAACTTGGAACGACTAAAAAATACTATCCATCTTTAACCGATGCAGTAAACGGAACCAATGAAATTCTAAGCTTCCTGGCTTATACAGCTCCAACAGGAGTAATCTATGTAAAAGTAATCAATGCACAGGGCTGTTATAATATCGCCAAGGTAACACTCACCGTTCTTTCTCCTGTTTACTCGAACGTTCTACAGGATAAAATCATCTGTATAGAGGACAAAACAACTCTGGATGCCGGACCTGGATTCAATGGGTATGAATGGAGCACCGGAGCAACTACACAAGTTATCAACAATGTATCTGTAGGAACTTACTGGGTTAAATTGAAGACAGGCGACTGTATCTCATTACAGACGGTAAAAGTATATGCTTCTGAGCAGCCTGTTGTTTCAAGCATTGATATTTCAAACACGACAATCACGGTGAATGTAATTGCAGGAGCTCCTGAATACAAATATTCTATGGATAATATCAACTGGCAGGATTCCAATGTATTTACCAATGTTTCAAGAGGAGACCACAAAATCTATGTAAAGGATGCGTATGACTGTGAGCCTATTGATATAACAGTGGTAGTACCCAATCTTATCAATGTTATTACTCCAAATGGGGATGGTGTAAATGACGTCATAGACTATTCAGCCTTATCTGGTAAAAATGGTCTTATATTCAGTATCTTTGATAGATATGGGACTAAGATCCACCAGGCCGATAAATCTAACGGATATAAGTGGGACGGAACAGTAGCCGGTAAAAAGATTCCTACAGGAACATACTGGTATTCTGTAACGTGGAATGAAAATGATAAAAAGAATACACCATTCAAATTCTCAGGATGGGTAATGGTAAAAAACAGAGAATAATTTCTTGTTAAAAATACAAAACCGCTCTACGGGGCGGTTTTTTTCAACATAAATGCTGATAACTTTATTTTACTCAAATCTTGTTTCACAAAAATCATTTTAAACATGAAAAAAACATTACTTCTTTTAATTTTCTTCATATCGCAGGTGTTTTATGCACAGTCTGACTGTGTTACAGCCATTCCTCTCTGCGGGAACTCTGACATCTCCTACACCCCAACAGGACATGGAAATATTCAAGAGGAGCTGTCAACAAGTGGATGCTTGGGCAGAGATGAAAATTACTCAGTATGGTATACTTTTACCATAGCAACATCAGGAACCCTATCATTTACTATTGACCCTAATGTTAATACGGATGATTACGATTTTGCAGTATACGGCCCTACGACCAACGGGTGTACATCCCTGAACACCAACAACACCTTTGTTACACCAATCAGATGTAATTACGCTGGAAGAGTACCCAATGGAGATACAGGACTCAGCTTAACCATACCACCTCCGGCAACTCCAAATGGCACCGGAACTGCTGGAAACCAGATAGAATGGAGCCCTTACATGCAGGTGCTGGCTGGAGAAACTTACTATCTTATTGTAGATAATTTTGAGAGTTCCGATGACGGATTCAAGTTGATCTGGGGTGGTACAGCTACCCTAAGTTCTGCGTTCAATAATCCGGTTCTTGCTCCTAATCCTTTTATTCCGCCGGGTATCCCAGGAGCTGCCCCAACCGACCCTACAACGATTATGGTATGCGGACTTCCTTCTCAGTTTAATTTTAACACACTTACTGCCGGTATTATTAATGGCAACAATCCCAACTTCCAGGTTACTTACCATGACAATACCAACGATGTCGTTACAGGAGATGATCCTCTTAACATTGCAACAGTAAATGGAACAACCACATATTATTACAGAATCCGCTATCTCGATCCAGACAACCCGAACAACGTTATCAACAAATGCTTTATAAGCGGTAAATTCAAATTTGTAGATGCAAGCATCACAGCAAAAAATGCGACTATTTTCGCATGTAATAATAATGGTGAAGGAACTGGAAAATTTGACCTGACGACAGCAGATGTATTTACGGGCGGTACCAAAAAATATTATCCGACCCTTGCTGATTTAAATGCTGACACTAATGAGATTACGAATCCAACCAGCTATATTTCAGCTCAAAAAATAGTATATGCAAAAGTAATTTCTGCATTTGGATGTACTGCTATAGGAAATATTACATTATCATTCCATCCGGTAGTTACTTTAAAAGATGCATTGATGGAAGAGTGCTATATCGAAAACGATATCATGCAGGCTAAATTTGATCTGACACTAGCCGATATAGGAGCTATTGCAGGACAGACTAAAAAATTCTATAAGACATTAAATGACGCAACAGCTGAAACCAACCCAATTGCTGCACCTAATACTTATCTTACTACAAGCACCGAAGTCTATGTAAGGGTTACAAACGCTAATCAGTGTTATGATATCGCTAAGATTACGTTAAAAGTACTTCCTCCTGTAAAATCTGCAGTATTGAAAGACAAAACGATCTGTGCTGAAGCGAAAACAACATTGGATGCAGGACCTGGATTTGATGGATATGAATGGAGCACAGGTGCTACTACACAATCCATCAGCAATGCAGGAATAGGTATTTACTGGGTAAAACTGAAAACAGGAAAATGCTTTACGCTTCAGACTGTAACCATTTTTGCTTCGACGCAACCTGTAATATCCAGTGTAGAAATCACCAACAATACGATTACAGTAAATGCTTCAGGCGGAACACCTCCTTACATGTACTCAACAGATGGAGTGACATGGCAGGCAACTAATTCGTTCAGCGGACTTCCTAGAGGAGAAAATAAAATATTCTTAAAGGATTCTTTCAACTGTACTCCTATACAGATCACAGTTACAGTGCCAAACCTGATCAATGCAATCACTCCGAACGGAGACAAAGTGAATGACGAGATTGATTACTCTGCTCTTTCTTACAAGAAAAACCTTGTGTTTATAGTATATGACAGATATGGAAACAAGCTTTATGAAGCGAACAAAATGAGAGATTACAAATGGGACGGAACAGCTTCCGGCAAGAAAATCCCTACAGGTACTTACTGGTATTCTATCTCATGGAACGAAAACGATAAGAACAGTACCGAAACGAAATATTCAGGATGGATACTGGTAAAGAATAAAGAATAAATCTATTCTTATATCACACAAAAAAAGGCTGTCTTTTGCGACAGTCTTTTTTTTGTGCCTTATTTTCATTTAACTCAAAAAATGATATTGGGTCATGTAAATAGTCAAAAAAATATTAATCATTTTCATCTGAATGAATATTACTTATTGAAAATTTTCTATTTTTGATCCCCAAATTTTTATCAACATCTTTTTGGTTCTGTTCATGATACATCAGGAGGATTGCTGATAACTTGTTAGTTATTATTTTTTTTAAATAAACTATCTTTGCATCATGGCGCAGAAAGAAACATTATCATCCCTAACGCATGGAAACTTTGCAAGAGAGCTATCTATTGCGGATGGAAAAATGCCTCCCAATGCTGTAGATTTTGAAAGACTGGTTATAGGAACTTTTTTGATTGACAAAAAGGGACTTGACCACTCTATTGACCTTCTTACTCCGGAAGTATTTTATGACCCAAGACATCAGGTCATTTTCTCCACGATCTTAAAGCTTTACGAAGCTAACCATCCGGTAGACCTTATGACGATTATCCAGGAATTAAAAAAAGAAGATAAATTAAGTCAGGCCGGTGGAGATCATTATCTCATTGATCTTACCATGGGTGTGAGTTCATCTGCCCATATTGAATACCACGTACGTGTTATTCTTGAAAAATACATCTTAAGAAGTCTGATCAATGTTTCTGCCAATGTCATTGATTCTTCCTATAAAGAATCTACGGATGTTTTCGAACTTTTAGACAAGGCGGAACAGTCGTTCTTTGAGATCACCAACGGAACGATCAAAAAAGGATTCGACACTGCCAATTCATTGGTAAAACAGGCTATTGAAACGATTAAATCTCTGAAAGATAAAGAGGGCCTTTCGGGAGTTCCTTCAGGATTTAGAGATATTGATAAAGAAACAGGAGGCTGGCAAAATTCCGACCTCATCATTATCGCAGCCCGTCCGGCGATGGGTAAAACAGCGTTCCTTCTGTCTATGGCAAGAAATATTGCCGTAGACCACAAAATTCCTATGGTGCTTTTCTCTCTCGAGATGGCATCGGTACAGCTAATCACCAGGATGATTGCTTCTGAAACGAAAATTTCTTCTGAGAAACTGAGAAAAGGAACTTTGGATGACGAAGAATGGCAGAGACTTTTTTCCAATGTATCGGAACTGGAAAACGCACCCCTTTTTATTGACGAAACCCCTTCTCTTTCTATATTCGACTTTCGTGCAAAATGCCGAAGACTGGTTATGCAGCACGGAGTAAGACTAATCATGGTCGATTATCTCCAGCTGATGACTGCAGGAGGCGGAGGAAAAGGAGTTGGAAACCGTGAACAGGAAATTTCCATGATCTCGCGTTCATTAAAAGCTATTGCAAAAGAACTTAACGTCCCTGTTATTGCACTTTCACAGCTGTCAAGAAGTGTGGAAGCCCGCCCGGGAAAAAGACCTCAGCTTTCTGACCTTAGGGAATCCGGAGCGATTGAGCAGGATGCCGATATTGTATCCTTTATCTTCAGACCGGAATACTATAAAATTGCAGTATGGGATAATGACGAAGAAGGTGCGGAAACGCCAACGGAAAACCAGGCCGAGCTGATCATTGCAAAACACAGGAATGGTGCCACAGCTGACGTGAGATTATCATTCTTAAAACATTTCGCAAGATTCGGTGATATTGAAGCAGCTTTTGATGGTGGATTAGGAGGTCATCCTTCCAATTTCAGTTCTAATGAACCTAGTGGTTTCGATAAAATCAAGACAACTATTCAGCCCGGGGCAGCATTTGATCTGCCGGACAGCTCAAAGCTTTCAGGATCTTCAATGAATGATTTCGATGACGATGATGATTTCCCGTTCTAGAATTTACAGCATTTTAAATTAAATAACAGTTTAGTTTTCCTTAAATTTATTTTAAATGGACTACTAATTTATATATCCCTACACTTTTGAGAATAGAAATATATACCGACGGTGCATGCAGCGGAAATCCCGGAAAAGGAGGTTATGGAATTCTCATGCGTGTTCCCGAAAAAAACTATCAGAAAACATTTTCCAAAGGTTTCAGAAAAACCACCAACAACAGAATGGAACTTCTGGCTGTTATTTCCGCCATGGAAAAACTAAAATCTTCGGAGAACGATATTCACATTTATACAGACAGCAAATACGTCGCTGATGCCGTGAACCAAAACTGGATCGCAGGATGGATCAAGAGAGGATGGAAAAATGTAAAAAATCCTGACCTTTGGAAGAGATTCATTGAGATGTATAATAAGCACACCCCAAAAATGCATTGGATAAAAGGCCATGCTGGACATTTTGAAAATGAGCTTTGCGATAAACTCGCTGTAGCTGCCGCAGCCTCCACCGATCTGGAGATCGACGCCTATTTTGAAGGCCTGGAGAGCAACTCTCTTTTTTAATGAATCTAAATTCATATTCACAACATTAAACATTCACCTGTTTATTATGTTATTTATTGAAAAATAACTATCATTTTCAGTAAAATTAACATTAAACACACATTAATTAATTGGGATTTAATATATTTACAGTATCTAATTAAAAGTAATCCCAATTCAATGAATAAACTTTTACTGTCTTATATTTCTCTTCTTCTGCTCTTTCTGTCAGGAGGACTACTTTCCCAAACATATCAACTCACCGGAAATCCGGTCAATACCACAGGATGGACAATGGTTTCCCCCACACAGGTAAGCGGTGATTTTATTCAGCTCACTCCGGACGCCAATGATAAATCAGGATCTATAAGACTGAACGATCCCATCAACTTAAAATACTGTGATAAGTGGAGAGTGGAGTTTGATTTCAGAATGGATTCTAACCAAACTTCCAATGGGGACGGAATTGCATTTTGGTACTTAGCCAATCCACCAGTGGCAAGTGTATTGGGTTCCGGTCTCGGAGTTTCCCAAAATGCCGTTGGCTTTATTGTAGGATTTGATACTTATAACAATACTACCACAGCTACAATGAGTAAGGTACATGTAGCTTACGGACAGGTTGTCAATACCACAGACACCAACAATGTAGAGTTCTTCAACACTGCCGGAAGTTCTTTTCACTCACCGGACCTTAACACAACAATCCCTTTTCAGGGAACCACCTATAAACATGTTGAAGTAACTGCTCAGGTAGATCCTGCCATTCCAGCCAACTGGATTGTAAAAATAACAATTGATGGCACACTAATTTGTAATCAATCTTTTGCTCCTGCGGGAACTGCAGCCGCTATGACAGTGGGGTACTTCGGATTTTCTGCTTCTACAGGAGGAGCAAGATCAAGACATTCTATTAAAAACGTAAAGATCTATACCGATAAAGTTCCTATTTTACAAACTACGGCTACACAGTCTTTTTGCCCAAACCCTACCACCGGATTCGGATCTGTAAACTTAACGTCTTTTAATTCTCAATTTGTAAACAATCCCTCCAACTATACATTCACCTATTTACAGGGCTCAACTCCCATTGCAAATCCTACGAACTACCAATTCAATGCGAACACTACAGTTACGGTGGTTGTAAAGGACAATGCAGGAATATTATGTGATAACCCGGATGGAAAGATCCTATTGGTTCTTGCTCCTCTTACCCTTACTGATAAAACTTTAACAGTATGTAATAATAATAAAGCAGGGACCGGATTATTCAACCTCAACTCGGCAGATGTAGCAGGCGGACTTACCGTGGTCAAAAAATATTACAAAACCCTGAATGACCTGAATGCCGGAACAAATGAAATTCAAAATCCAGGTACTTATACTTCTGCAGCAGGGATTGTTTATGTAAAAGTAACGACACCGCTGGGATGTACCGGTACTGCAAAAATTACACTGACATTTTACCCGGACACTCCGGTAAAAGAGGCTACACTACGTTCATGTTTTCTACAGAACAATATTACCAGTGCAGTATTTGACCTGACTTCCGCTGATGTAACAACATTGACAAGCGGTTTCACTAAAAAATATTACACCTCTGTAGCCAATGCCCTGGCCGGAACCAACGAGATCGTAAACCCTACACAGTATATGTCTGTAAGCACTGCAGTATATGTAAAAGTAACAGATGCTACCGGATGTTTCGCTGTGGCAAAAGTGAATCTTGTTGTATTGCCACCTGTAACATCTACCGTTTTAAAAGACAAAATAATCTGTATTGACGGAAGAACTGACCTGGACGCAGGACCTGGCTTTAACAGTTATGAATGGAGCACCGGAGCAACTACTCCATCTATCCAGGGAGTTGGCGTAGGGCTTTATTGGGTAAGATTAAAAACAGGAGATTGTATTACGACACAGATTGTAAAGGTTATTGCTTCTGCCAACCCTGTTGTTACAAGCATCGACATCAATAATACAACTATAACCGTCAATGTATCAGGAGGTACACCACCTTATAGGTATTCTTTAAATGGCATCGACTGGCAAGATTCAAATATTTTTACGGGACTTCACAGAGGCGAAGCTAAAATTTTCGTGAAAGACTTTTACAACTGTACACCTGTTGAAGTACAGATCACCGTTCCGAACCTGATCAACGCCATCACACCGAATGGGGACAACGTCAATGACTTTATTGATTATTCTGCACTGGCCTACAAGAAAAACCTGGTGTTTATAGTGTATGACAGATATGGTAATAAACTGTACGAAGCCGGAAAAACAAGAAATTTCAAATGGGACGGAACTGCTTTCGGTAAAAAGATTCTTACAGGAACTTACTGGTACTCTATCTCATGGAACGAGAATGACAAAAACAACACAGAGACCAAATACTCAGGCTGGGTTTTAGTCAAAAACAGGGAATAATCCTCAGTTAGTAAAAAATCACTCTTTTTCTGGAGTGATTTTTTAATGACCATAAACCGTAAGAAGAATATGAGTTTATTTTTTCACCCCAAACAATAAAAAGAGAATATCATTTTAATTATTTTATCAATTAATCAAAATTAACTTGAAATTGACAATTTAAACCAAACAATTGACAATTATTCATTATATAATACCACACAAAATAAATATATTTATACCAATAACCTCAAACCAATAGCTTCACATGAAAAGAAAACTACTCATTTATTATTTAACCATTTTATTAGGCTTTTCAGGACAAGTATTTTCCCAGACGTACCAGCTCGCAGGAAATCCGGTCAACACTACAGGTTGGGACCTTGTTTCGAATGCAGCCGTTGACACAGATTTTATCCGCCTTACTACAGACAATACCAGTTTATACGGAGCTATAAAGCTGGCCACTCCTATCACATTAAGTTATTGTGATAAATGGAAAGTGGAATTTGACTTTAGAATAGATGGAAATGGCACCACTCAGTTCGGAAGAGGAGACGGATTTACATTCTGGTACCTGGTCAATCCCCCTACAGGATTTGTATCAGGTGGAGGACTTGGAATCCCAGGGAACGCATCAGGACTCATGGTAGGATTTGATATTTTCAACAATACCACAGAAGGTCAGATGAGCAAAATACATTTGCTTTACGGAACCAATGACACAGCCGGAAATAATATTGAATACAACAATACTCCGGGCAGTACATTCCATTCTCCTGATCTAATCGCCACGCAACCCTTTGTAGGACCAGTCTACAAACATGTGGAAGTAAATGGAGAAACAGACCTTACCAATCCGACAAACTGGATTATTAAAATTAAACTGGACGGCGTACTTATTGTAGACCAATCATTTGCCCCTTCCGGAGGAGCAATAGGAATGTCACAGGGATATTTCGGTTTTTCAGCAGCTACTGGAGGTGCGAGTGCGAGACATTCGATCAAGAATGTAAAAGTTTTTGTAGATAAAGTTCCTATCCTGAATGCAACTGTTACTCCGTTTGTATGTACCAACCCTGCAACCGGAACCGGAACAGTGGATCTAACTTCTTTCAATTCACAGTTTGTCAATAATCCTGGAAACTATGTATTCACTTATTATGTATTAGGAAGTTCAACACCGATTACCAACCCTACAAACTTCCCGTATTCAGGAACCACGACCATTAAAGTCGTCATCAAAGATCCAAGCTCAACGCTCTGCGACAATGGAGATGGAGTTATACAGCTTAACCCTACACCATTTGCAGCAACGGATGCTACACTTACAGGATGTAACAACAATAATGCGGGTACAGCCACATTTGACCTTACCACAGCAGCATTAACAACGGTTCCGGGATGCACTATGCAATTCTACAATACGATGTACGACCTGAATGCAGGGATCAACCAGATTCCCAACCCTACAGCTTATGCATCACCAGCGGCCATATTATTTGCAAAAGTAACCACTCCTCAGGGATGTGTAAGCACCGCAAAAGTTACCCTGAATCTTAATCCGGTCGTGGTTGTTACTGATGCTTCTTTAAGATCTTGTTTCCTTGAAACCAACCCTTCATTGGGAACATTCAATCTAAGCAATGCTCCCGTAACAACATTAACAGGAGCAACGAAAAAATACTATCCGTCTCTGGCAGATGCTCAAAACGGAACCAATGAAATTTTAAATTTCTTAACCTATACGGCACCATCCGGAGTGATTTATATCAAGGTATTCAATGCACAGGGATGTTATTCTATTGCTAAGGTAACACTGACCGTTTTGGCACCGGTTCTGTCCAGCGTATTAAAAGACAAGATCATCTGTATTGAAGACAAAACCACATTGGATGCAGGACCTGGATTCACTTCATATCTTTGGAGCACTGGTGCAACGACACAGTCTATTACCAATGTAGGCGTAGGAACCTACTGGGTAAAACTGAAAACCGGAGACTGTACTGTACTTCAGACAGTAAAAGTATATGCTTCTGAGCAGCCCGTAGTTACCCATATTGACATCTCAGGAAATACAGTGACTGTTTTTGCCAATGGAGGAACTCCTCCTTACCAATATTCAATGGACAATATAAATTGGCAGGATTCTAATGTATTCCCCAATGTTGCCAGAGGGGAAACTAAGATCTTCTTAAAGGACAGCTATGATTGTGAACCTATTGAGATCAATATTACTGTTCCGAATCTGATTAATGTGATTACTCCGAACGGAGACGGTGTGAATGACGCCATCGATTATTCAGCACTTTCCAATAAGAAAAACCTGGAAATCGGAATCTTCGACAGATATGGCTACAAGCTTTTCCAGGCTGATAAATCAAACAGATACATCTGGGACGGAACGACCAATGGAAGCAAGAAAGTCCCTACCGGAAACTACTGGTATTCTATCACATGGAATGAGAACAACAGCAAGAATACTCCAATCAAATTCTCAGGTTGGATTATGGTAAAAAACAGAGAATAAATTTAAATTGATTATTTTTATATACCCCGGGATCGCTCCAAATTTGGAGTGATCCTTTTTTTATTCTTATCAAGGTATATATTTCATTTTAAAGCTACTTTATTCGTATTCAATTCTTAAATTTGTCCTATGAATTATTTGGAAGCTTTGAGCAGAAGATATTCTGTGAAAAAATTTAATCATGAGATCATTCCTCAAGACACCCTGCACAATATTCTTGAGTCAGGGAAGCTGTCTGCAAGTTCGCTTGGACTTCAACCGTACAAAGTACTGGTGGTTGAAAGTGAGGAAATGAAACAGAAATTGATTCCGGCTTTCTATAATCCTTCACAAATTTCGACATGCTCGCACCTCATCGTCATCATTTCAAAGAAAATGATTGAGGAAAGCTATATTCACGGCTATTTTAATCATATTTCCGAGGTAAGGGAAACTCCTGTGGAGAAACTTGACCTGTTCAGAAAAAGCATTAATCAACATATCACCCAAAAAACACAGGATGAAATTTTCAACTGGGCAGAAAAGCAGTCTTATATAGTACTGGCCAATCTGATGTACGCCGCTGCTATTGAAAATATAGATTCGTGCCCTATGGAAGGCTTCCGGCAGGACCTTATAGAAGAGATCCTCAACATCAATCCAGAGACAGAAAAAGTAACCGTGACCCTCGCTTTAGGCTACCGTTCTGAAGAAGATCATTTCCAGCACATGAAAAAAGTAAGAAAACCAAACGAAAAATTGTTTAAATTTATTTAATATTTAAACGATTGTACCTAAAGCAAGCATATGATAAAAGCGGATGTATTAGTAATTGGTTCCGGCATCTCGGGACTTTCCTATGCCATTAAAGTTTCTGAACAGTTCCCTGATGCGAAGATCATCATCGTTACAAAATCTGATGAAGACGAAAGCAACACCAAATATGCACAGGGCGGATTGGCCGTGGTCACCGACTTTAAAAATGATAATTTCGAAAAACATATCGAAGATACCATGCGTGCCGGAGACGGAGAAAACAAACGCGATGTCGTAGAAATGGTCGTAAAGGAAGCCCCGGCAAGATTCAACGAAATTGTAGAATGGGGTGCGAATTTCGACATGAAAAATGGCGAATTTGCCTTAGGAAGAGAAGGCGGCCACACAGAAAACAGGATCGTCCATCATAAAGACATTACAGGATTTGAGATCGAAAGAGCTTTATTGGAAACAGCCAACAGCAGCCCCAATATCGAGATTCTTGATCACCATTATGTCATTGATATCATTACCCAGCATCATGTTCCGGGAAAAGAGGTGAGCCAAGGCGACATCAACTGTTATGGAGCCTACATCCTTGATGAAAAATCAAAAAAGATTAAAAAAATCACTTCAAAAATAACACTGGCAGCTACCGGAGGGGCAGGACATGTTTATAAGAACACCACCAATCCTACCATTGCTACCGGAGACGGAATAGCTTTCGTAGCACGGGCAAAGGGTAAGGTTTCCAATATGCAGTACTATCAGTTTCATCCGACTGCATTGTACAGCAAAATCAATGGGATGCTTTTCCTTATTTCTGAAGCAGTAAGAGGAGATGGCGCCAAATTAAGAACCAAAAAGGGCGAAAAATTCATGCACAAATATGATGAGCGTGAAGAATTAGCCTCCAGGGATATTGTGGCCAGAGCTATTGATAACGAAATGAAAATTTCCGGAGACGAATATGCCGGCCTCGACTGCCGCGAGATGGATCACGAAAGATTCCTGGAACATTTCCCGAATATTTATAAAAAGTGCAGAGAAGAAGGCATTGATCCTTTTACCCAACTGATTCCTATAGTACCCGCATGCCATTATCTGATGGGCGGTATTGAAGTAGACCGTGACGGGCAGTCGTCTATCAGAAATCTTTTTGCTGTGGGAGAATGTACCAATTCAGGACTCCATGGCGCTAACAGACTTGCTTCCAATTCTTTACTTGAAGGATTAGTTTTTGGTCATAATGCCGCTATTAAAACTATCGCTTTACTCAAGGAAAACAATTTCAATTTTGAAGACCTGAAAGCCGTTCCGGAATGGAATGAAGAAGGAATGAAGATCATGGATGAAATGGTTATCGTAAGCTACCTCAGAAAACAATTACAGGAAATGATGAGTGATCTGGTGGGTATCGTAAGAAGTAACAAACGTTTGAATATGGCTCTGCAAAAACATCAGGAGATCGCAGCAGCCGTTGATGAAATTTACCACTACTCTATTCTCTCACCACAATTATCTGAATTAAGAAATTTGACAACCGTTGCTCATCTTATCATTACCCAGTCTATGGAAATGACAGAAAATAAAGGAGCATTTTATAATAAAGATTTAGCCTAAAAGCATTAATAATGAAAAGACCAAGCTACGCTACAGATAAAACATTAAAAACGTTTATCAAAAACGCCTTAGAAGAAGACATCCAGGATGGTGACCACTCTACCCTTTCCACCATTCCAAAAGATTTGGAGCAGAGTGCAAAACTTCTGGTAAAGCAAGACTGTATTTTGGCAGGTGTTGAGCTGGCGGAAATTATTTTTAAGACTTTTGACAAAGATTTAAAAGTGGAGATCTTCATTAAAGACGGAGATTCTGCTAAGGTACGAGATGTTGCTTTAATTGTAACCGGAAGTGCAAGATCTATTCTTTCTACAGAAAGGCTTGTCCTGAACTGTATGCAGAGAATGAGCGGAATTGCCACTCTTACCCACGACTGGGATTCCCGATTGGTAGGAACAAAAACAAAGCTTTTAGACACAAGAAAAACAACACCGAATTTCAGAGTATGTGAAAAATGGGCTGTCGCGATAGGTGGCGGAACCAATCACAGATATGGCCTATATGATATGATCATGCTGAAAGACAACCACATCGACTATAACGGAAGTATTACCAACGCTGTAAAAATGGCCAAAGACTACGTTAAAAAGAATAAGAAAAAGTTAAAGATTGAGGTCGAAACAAGAAATCTGGAAGAAGTAAAAGAAGCCATTAAGGCAAAAGTAGACAGAATCATGCTTGACAATATGAATGTAAATATGATGAAGCAGGCTGTAGACATGATCAACGGTTCGTGTGAGTCTGAAGCCTCAGGTGGAATTACCCGTGATATGTTAAAAGAAATTGCATCAACTGGCGTAACGTATATCTCTGCGGGAGCCCTTACCCACTCAGCTGAAAATATTGATTTGAGTCTCAAAGCCGTGAAATAGCGTTATATTTTTAATAAAAACAGCCCCTGTTTATTAAAAACTCAATAATATGATTTTTTTCATATTAAAATTCAAATTTTATACACCGCACTGATTATCAACAATATACCATTATTAAGATTGAGTAAAAATTAACATACAGTTAATATTAGTTAAATTTTATTTCGCGAATTTTGCAGAAAATTAAATCTAACTATTACTAACGATTATGAAATTAATCAACAAATCGATGCTATCTGCGGTTATTACCTTATCTACAGCTAGCGTTTATTATGCTCAACAGGTTCAGGATACAGTGAAAACTAAGTCCAATGACATTGAACAAGTTGTATTAACTGGTGTTGCCGATATCGCCAAAGATAGAAAAACACCGGTAGCAGTTTCAACAATTAAAGAAGCACAGATTGTTGAAAGATTAGGAAATCAAGAATTTCCTGAGATCTTAAATACGACTCCGTCTGTTTATGCTACTAAAGGCGGTGGAGGTTTTGGAGACTCTAAATTGAATATTAGAGGATTCAGCCAAAATAACATTGCTGTAATGGTAAATGGTATGCCTGTCAATGATATGGAAGGAGGATCTGTTTATTGGTCTAACTGGGCTGGGCTATCTGATGTTACTTCTGCAATGCAGGTTCAGAGAGGTCTTGGTTCTTCTAAATTAGCTATTGCTTCTGTAGGAGGTACAGTAAATATCATAACCAGAGCTGCTGATAAAAAGCAAGGTGGTATAGTTTCTTTAGGTTTAGGAAACGATGATTATTTAAAGACTCTTTTCGCTTATAATACAGGAAAATCTGCTAAAGGATGGTCTTCTTCATTCTTGATGAGTAGAACTGCAGGTTCTATGTACGCAGATGGAACTAAGTTTGAAGGATACAACTATTATTTTGCTGTAGGATATAAAAAGCCAGGAGGCAATCATGATTTCCAGTTTACAATCACAGGCGCTCCACAATGGCACAACCAAAGATCATTTGCTATTCCAATTGCCAATTATATCACATATAATCCCGATAATGACGGAACACCAAACAGAAGATATAATTCTGATTGGGGATACCTTAAAGGTGAAGAGTATTCTGCAAGAGTAAACTATTACCACAAACCAGTAATGTCATTGAACTGGGATTGGGCCATGAGCGAAAACTCAAAACTTAATACAGTATTGTATGGTTCTTTTGGTAGAGGTGGAGGAACAAACACCACTGGTAGTGCCAACGGAAAAAGTTTATCAACTTTCAGAGATCCTGTAACTGGACTATATAATTTTGATGCAGTGTATGCAGCTAACCAGGCATCAACACCTGACAAAGGGGTATTGATCAGAAATGCTTCAATCAATTCACATAACTGGTTTGGATTAATTTCTAGCTTCAATCACAAGATCAATGATAACATGAAGTTCACTACTGGGATTGATGCAAGATACTATTATGGATACCACTATCAGGTAGTGACTGATCTATTAGGAGGCAGCGGATACCTTGATAAAGCCAATAAAAACATCCCACCTAATTTAGTGACAGCTGTTTCTAAGCCAGAAGCTTCATGGAATCCATTTGGAGGAAAAATTGACGATTTAAATAATAGAATCGGTTATAGCAATGATGGTGAAGTACTTTGGTATGGTGCATTCGGACAATTTGAATATACAAACGATAAAATTTCAGCATTCCTTCAAGGTTCCGTTTCTAACCAAGGTTTCCAAAGAATCGATAACTTTATCATAGATGGAGTAACTACTTCTAAGAGAGGTGAAATCATGAATACCAAAACTGGATTCAAAAACCTATTTGGATACAATGTTAAAGCTGGTATTAACTATAACATCGATGAAAAACACAATATTTTCGGAAATGTGGGGTACTACGAAAAACAACCGTTCTTCAATGCGGTATATAGAAGTAATGAAAATGTTGTTTCTCCAGACCTTACCAATGAAAAAATATTTGGTGCAGAACTAGGATACGGATTCAGAACAGCACAGTTCAATGCTAATGTTAACTTATACAGAACAACTTGGGACGATAGATACCTGAGAAGATCAAGCTTAAGAGATGTTTCTACAAACAAAACTTTCTATGCTGAGATCACTGGGTTGAATGAAGTACACATGGGAGTTGAAGTAGATGCTAACTATACCTTAAATAAATTCTTCTCAGCCTTCGGTATGTTCTCTTATGGAGATTGGTACTACAGAGGAAATGCTACAGCAACTTTATTTGAAGATACAACCAATTTACCATTCAACTTCCCAGGAACGTCAAGCAATGAAACTCAATTGTATCTAGATAAAGCTAAAGTAGGAGAAGCAGCTCAAATGACTGCAGCATTAGGATTTACTGTAAGACCAGTTACAAATCTTAGTTTCGATACTACTTGGAGAAGTACTAGCAACCTTTATGCGAGCTTAGATGCTTATAACTTCAGTGTGAAGTCTACCGCAGAAAGAGGAACTTTAAAACTTCCAAACTATAACTTATTTGACCTTGGTATTTCTTACAGAATTAATCTAAATAATAAGCAACAGTATTTTACTATTAGAGGTAACGTTTATAACTTGTTCGACACAACTTATATCGCAGAATCTAACACAAGTACTCAGATTAAGCAATTATCTGATTTTGCAACAAGTACTACAGGTGGGGTAACTACAACTGCACAACAGAAGTATGATGCCTATATCAACAATCCAAAAAATTTCTACAAAGGATTAGATGCATCTAACCAGGTATTCTTCGGATTCGGAAGAACATGGGCAGCAACATTGTCATTCAACTTCTAATAAGATCACTATATTAGATTTTATAAATATCTATCCCGGCTTTTCGCCGGGATTTTTGTTATATTTGTGTACAAAAAATTGAATATGGATTTTTACAAGATTTTTCTTAGTGCACACAAAGGATTCGGTTATCTTGAACTTCTTTTGGTGTCGTTATTTATTATTGCCCTTCTAGCCACAATGTTTGGTTTCAGTGGTAAAGTGAACAAATTTTTAAAGAAGACGACCCTCTTCACCATGATTTTCTTTCATGTTCAGTTTCTGATAGGAATATGTTTATTATTCATATTTTCTCCAGGTTTCAAAGCGGCATTGGACGCTGGAACATTAATGAAAGATCCTTATAGCAGACAGACATTTGTAGAACATCCATTTTCTATGTTGGTCGCTGCCGTATTGATGACCATCATCAATAAAAAAGTAAAGTCTAATGACACTATTTCTTTAGGAATCGTGATTATGGGTCTTATCGCAGCAGGTTTATTTGCATTCGCGTTCCCTTGGATGAGAGTCTTTGGGGCTTAAAAATAAAATAATAAGTGATCAATCACGAGTTGATAACTTTGTAATCGTTTAACCTTAAATTTTTAATTAAATCAATGAAAGTAGCTGTAGTCGGTTCAACAGGAATGGTTGGACAAGTTATGCTTAAAGTTTTGGAGGAGAGAAACTTCCCTGTAACAGAATTAATTCCGGTGGCATCCGAAAGGTCTGTAGGTAAGAAGGTGAAGTATAAACAGAAAGAATTTACCATTGTAAGCATGAAAGACGCTATAGCTGCCAAACCGGATATTGCTATTTTTTCTGCCGGAGGAGATACTTCTCTTGAATTTGCCCCTCTTTTTGCAGAAGCAGGCACCACCGTGATTGATAATTCTTCGGCATGGAGAATGGATCCTACCAAAAAACTGGTTGTTCCGGAGATCAATGCCCATGTTTTAACTAAAGAAGATAAGATCATTGCCAATCCGAACTGCTCTACCATTCAGTTAGTAATGGTTTTGGGGCCATTGAATAAAAAATATGACCTGAAAAGAGTGGTCGTTTCTACGTACCAGTCTGTAACAGGAACAGGAAAAGCTGCCGTGGATCAGCTCAATGCTGAAATAAGCGGAGATGACAGCGTTGCCAAAGTATATCCTTATCAGATCTTCAAAAATGCTCTTCCTCACTGTGATGTATTCAGTGATGATGACTATACTAAAGAAGAGATCAAATTAATGAAAGAACCTAAGAAAATTTTAGGGGATGATACATTCAATCTTACCGCAACTGCAGTGAGAGTTCCCGTTCAGGGAGGACACTCAGAAAGTGTGAATATTGAATTTGAAAATGAGTTTGACCTTGATGAAGTAAGAAGGATCTTATCTGAAACACCAGGTGTAGTGGTTATGGACAATGTGAAAAACAACGAATATCCAATGCCGCTGTACTCCGAAGGTAAAGACGACGTTTTTGTCGGCAGAATAAGACGGGATCTCTCACAGCCCAAAACGCTGAATCTCTGGATCGTAGCAGATAACCTGCGAAAAGGAGCAGCAACGAACGCTGTACAGATTGCAGAATACTTAGCAGCCAACAACTTAGTTTAAACTAACAAAATAAAAAAGAGTCTCAAAATTGAGATTCTTTTTTTTATCAAACTATGGAAAATAAAAAAACCATCACCAGCAAAGACAAAATAGGATTCCAAAAGCTTATTGCCGTTTTCGGAGTCATTTTATTCATAGGAAAAATTATCGCATGGAAGCTTACCAATTCCGATGCTGTATTCTCCGATGCCATGGAAAGTGTCGTAAATGTCATCAGTGCATTTATGGGATTGTACTCCCTTCATCTTGCTTCAAAACCTAAAGACGAAGACCATCCTTACGGCCACGGAAAAGTAGAATTTGTAACATCCGGTATTGAAGGAGCCTTAATCGCCATTGCGGGCATCATGATCATCTATGAAGGCATCAACAGCCTGGTCGTAGGAAAAACACTGGCCAAGCTTGACCTGGGAATATGGATCATTGCGGCAACCGCGATCGTCAATTATCTTTTAGGATATATCTCCATTAAAAAAGGTCAGTCTGAAAACTCCCTGGTTCTGGTTTCATCCGGAAAACATCTTCAGTCCGATACCATCACAACGTTAGGCGTGGTGATCAGTTTGGTGGTCGTTTACTTTACAAAAATCTATTGGCTGGATTCTGTTGTAGCCCTTATTTTTGGGTTCTATATCATCTATGTTGGGTATAAGATTGTTAGAAAATCTTTAAGTGGAATTATGGATGAGCAGGATCCGGACCTTCTTAATCAAATCATCAAAGTGCTGGAAGAAAACAGAAGAATAGAATGGATAGACGTTCACAATATGAAAATCCAGCAGTTCGGAGCCAATCTCCATATTGACGCCCATATTACCTTACCTTGGTACTACAGCCTTCGTGAAGCGCACAATGAAATGGAAAAAATGATTATTCTTTTAGCTAAAAACACGAAAAGAAGCGTAGAATTCAACTTCCATATGGACGATTGCAAAACAGTTTCATGCCCTGTCTGCCAGATCAAAGACTGCCCTGTCCGTGAAAAAGATTTTGTTAAAAGAGTACAGTGGACCCCTGAAAATGTAACAAGCGTAGATAAACATACTATAGATTAATCAACAGATCAATCGCCAGTTCGATTATTTGCCTTTTTGCTTTCTATAATAAAACATCGGGACAATCAGAAGGAGTGCTAGCGGCTGGATCACAAACCTTCTCATATAAAAGGAAAAAAGATATCCTATATCAAACCGGTCATAGATGCAGTAAAGATAAATCGGGAAAGTAATCACAAAGATAATCGTGATCAGTAATGCTCCCTGTATCGTCCACTGTTTGTTTTTAAAAAGAGATTGAATGATCAGGCACGAAAATAAAAGATTAAGAATAAATCTGAAAAAATGTCCAATAATTAATTTTCCCCATTCAAACTGGGGGAATTCAATATTTTTATTGGCTTCGTGAAAATACCCCAAAAAAGGATCATAGAAAATTTTGTCCTCAAGCACACGTATACTTATAAGACCGCAAATTCCTGCTATGACCAGAAGCCAGTTAAGAATTTTCATTTTTTAAAGCAAAGAATTTGATCCATACCAACCAAAGAACCACTACAGTTCCGTAAATAACTGCCGGAAAAATAAAATCATGGAATATTTTTCCGTAATCCTTATAATCCGACATCACAATATTCAGCCCCACGATTCGGAGAAGATTCATTATGTAAAGCAAAACAAGCCCAGCCAAAGCAAAAATATACGTTTTGGTTCCTTTATAGAATGCAAATACAAATGCTACGAACAGGATCATAACGGAAATGGCATTGCAGCCTTCCACCATTCTTGTCACATAGTTTTTCTTTACATAGAACCAGATCTGTTCATTTTTTACATCATCATAAAGCAACGTAGGAAATCCCGAAACCTTCTGAATGGAGGCAACCTGATCAGCAATTATTCGTGAAAAGGGATCCAGCCCTCCCGCTTTACTGGCATTCAAATAAAACTGGTACCCAAAAAGCAGCACCAGATAGATGACGATGAACCTCAGCAAAATGTTTAAAACTGGTTTAAAATCCTTTAGCATGATGCAAAGATAAAAATTAGACTGAAACTTAGGTTAATAAATATTTGATTTCAGATTTCAGACGTCAGATTTCAGATTTTAGATTTTAGATTTAAAATTATACATTATAAAAATTTATTCTGCATCAACTTTCAACCAGCACAACTTCTAAACCATACCACCCTCTTATCTCTAAAACTCTAATACCCTCAAACCTTCCTACCCCAACACTCGAAACTCCCATTAAATTAGTATATTTGTTTCCATATTATGACTTCCGAAAACACAAAATATTTTTTTGAAAAGTATCTGGGCAAACCATCTTCCGAGTTCGTTACACTGGCTCAAAGCGGTTCTGCGAGGGTAAATTTCCTGGCTCAATCAGGTACCCAAAAATACATTGTCACCCGCAATGAAAATATTCCGGAAAACGAAAGTTTCATCTATTATTCTGAAATCTTTTCTAAACTGGGACTCAACACTCCTGCTATTTTTGCCATTTCAGATGACAGGAAAATCTATGTACAGGAATTTCTTGGCGAGCAGACCCTTTCCGACATCATTACAAAGGAAGGACTTTCTCCTCACGTAAAAGCATTGGTAAAACAAATCCTGGAAAAGCTTTTCCAGCTTCAGATCAGCACTCAGGGAAAAATTGATTTCTCAAAAACTTTTGAATATGAAAGGTATGATGAACTTCCCGTAATCCACGATCTGTACTACTTTAAAAACTTTGTAGCAGACGTTCTTGAACTGGAATACCGTAAATCTACACTGCTAAAAGAATTTAAACAGATTGCTACCCATATTGAAAGCCTGGGTCCAAAAGGAATCATGATCCGTGATTTTCAGGCCAGAAATATGATGGTCAACGAAGAAAGTAAAGTTTCGTTTATCGACTACCAGTCTGCTATGGAAGGACCACTGATGTATGATGTGATCTCTTTTCTATTTCAGGCTAAAGCTGACTTTCCTGAAGATTTCAAAAATGAAATGCTCGGCTATTACATCGGACAGTTTGAAAATGAAGAAGTTAAAATTCAACTAGAAAACTCGGTAAAACCAATCCAAATGATGAGATTCCTGCAGGTATTGGGAGCTTATGGTTTTAGAGGATTGATCCAAAGGAAACATCATTTTATGGAAAGTCTGGAAAAAGGTATTCAAAATATTACACAGTTTGCAGCATTCTGGGAACAGATGAAAGATTACCCTGAGCTGAAAAAAGTAATTGAGCAGCTAACTTCGGAAGAAGTAAAATTAAAAATTAATACCATTTTAAACAGCTAACTCCAGATTCCATTTGGAGCCTGTGATACATATAAACAGATAGTATTAGAAATGTCAGCCTGAGCGAAGTCGAAGGCTTTGATATCAATAAAAAAATAAAAAAACCTTAATGGTTCAAATAAAATAAAGAAGAATGCTACACATCGACATACACAGTTTTTCGTACAAAAAAGGAGGAATCCCTAAGGATAACTCAGGAAACGGCGGAGGTTTTACCTTCGACTGCAGAGGAATTTTAAATCCCGGAAGAATTGAAGAATATAAAATCCAGACAGGAAATGACATCGGAGTTCAGGAATATCTTGAAACAAAAACAGAAATGCCTAAGTTCCTGGAACTGGTAAAATCTATCATTTCTATCAATATAGACAACTATCTGGAAAGAGGTTTTGAAGACCTGCAGATCAGTTTCGGATGTACAGGAGGACAACACAGGTCTGTATATTCTGCCATAAAGATCGCTGAATTCATCAAGGAAAAATATCCTGAGGGCATAGAAATAAGCCTTCACCACGACGAGCAGCACCAATTGAATGCATAAATGATTACCCTATTTAAACATCAGTTATCACCTATCACTTGCTCGTTTTTGATCATTCATCAATTATCATTCATCCATTATAAATAAAAAATGAAAGCTTTAATTTTCGCTGCCGGAAAAGGCACAAGGCTAAAACCTTTTACGGATCATCATCCAAAAGCACTGGCCAAGGTAAACGGCGTGCCCCTTTTGGAAAGAAATATCAATTATCTTAAAAGCTTTGGAATAAAAGATTTTGTGATCAATATCCATCATTTTGGAAATCAGATTGTTGAATTTTTGAATAAAAACAGTAATTTCGGATGCAACATTGAAATCTCAGATGAGACCAATGAACTGCTGGAAACCGGTGGCGGCTTGATTTTTGCAAGAAGATTCCTCGATCACGGGGAAGATTTTCTGATCATGAACGCTGATATTTTAACAGAGATCAATATCAATGCTTTCGTTGAATACCACAAAAAGATAAAAGATTTTGCTACTTTAGCGGTTTCCGATAGAGATAGTTCAAGAAAATTGCTTTTCAACGACGATATGGTTTTGAGAGGTTGGCTTAATGTACAGTCGGGGGAACAGAGGCTTGCAGAATTTAATAAAGGCTTTAAGGCTCTTGCTTTCAGTGGCGTTCACTGTATCAACCCTGCTATCTTTGAAAAAATAAAGAGAACCGGCAAGTTTTCTGTTATGGAGGAATATCTGGACCTGATGCAGACAGAACATATCCACGGATTTGTACATGACAGCATCCTGATCGATGTTGGAAGACCAGAATCCGTAATAGAAGCCGAAAAACATTTTAAATAATTTTTTGCAATGGAAATGGATGGAACAAGGGATGAAAGTTTAGTAAATCCGACACTTGATATTAACGAAACAAAACTTCACAATAGTCTCAGACAGAAAACCTGGGACGAAACCATTACCAAGGACAGCTGGATGGTTTTCAAAGTTATGGCTGAATTTGTAGATGGCTACGAAAAGCTGGCTAAAATCGGCCCATGTGTGTCTATATTCGGCTCTGCAAGGCTAAAACCTGAAAGCAAATATTATGAAATGGCCGTGGAAATTGCTGAAAAGATCACTAAACTTGGCTTTGGAATCATTACCGGAGGCGGGCCAGGGATCATGGAAGCAGGAAATAAGGGTGCTTTTAATGCCCAGGGAAGATCCATCGGACTTAATATTGATTTGCCGTTTGAACAGCATTTTAATCCGTATATTAATAAATCTTATTCTATGAACTTCGATTACTTTTTTGTAAGAAAAGTAATGTTTGTAAAATATTCTCAGGGTTTCGTCGTTATGCCGGGAGGTTTCGGTACTTTAGACGAGCTTACAGAAGCAATGACCCTCATCCAGACCAATAAAATCGGTAAATTTCCGATCGTTCTTGTAGGAAGTGAATTCTGGGGAGGATTGCTGGATTGGTTCAAGGCAACCCTGCTAAAAGAAGGGATGATTGCTGAAGATGATCTGGATTTATACAGAGTGGTAGACACGGCTGATGAGGCGGTAGCCCACATCAAAGCATTTTACGATAAGTATTCTGTGAATGTAAATTTTTAATTGGCATATTATTTGTGACCTATAATTAGCAAGTATGATTGTAAATCTATTAATTAAGATGAAAAAACTTTTATATATATCAGGAATTTTAACATTTTTTGTGTTAATGAGTTTTATGTATGTAGACTTTTTCTCTTCAATGACAAAAGTGGATTATATAGATGGAAGTAAAACATTGAAGTTTACCACAAAAATGAATACAGAACATATTTCTGATGCTATTAAAATCAATCCTAATACAGCAGGATTTGAAGCAGAGGTTAAAAAATATGTGAACAATAATTTTGATGTGTATATCAATGGTTCTCCGAAAACTATAACATTCACCGGAAGTCAGGTAAGCGGAGAAACGGTATGGGTATATTTTGAGACCGGCGGCGTGCCGGACATTAGTACCATGAAGGTTAAAAATACGATCCTTTTAAGTGCTTTTCCTAAGCAACTCAATATTGTCAGTGTTTCTTACAAAGGAAGCCAGAAAGTAATGAATTTCCAGCGGGGAAAGGAAGTGAATGAGGTCTCTTTCTAATCAGAATAATTTAAAAAATATAAACCACTGCAGATGCGGTGGTTTTTTTATACAAAATTTCTAAATAAATTATTTACTTTATCACCAGCTAATAAAATAATCATGTAATGAACGGAAAAATAGTAATGTCAATAATAATGATTGGCTCTATAAGCTGGATCATCTATTTTTTAAAGTATAAAGCTATAAGTCCACCGACTGCAATACTACTTAAAAATGCCAAATATACCATAGGAGAAATCACTTCTGATTATTATGGGGATAGAGCACGTAAAAAGGGAAATGATTTTAGATTCAAGTATGAGAAAGGATTCATTAGAGATGCCCATCAGGACGGAGAGTTTATCAATGGACGAAAGTATCTTGTCGTATATGACTCTGTTAATATTAGAAATGGGTATTTGATATTAGATAAATTTGATATTACAGATTCTTTGAATAAATATCACATCTATAAAAATTATGACTATTATGATGTTGGATGGTCATTATCTAAAATACCTTTTAAATACGATAAAAGTGATATTGAACATGAAGTGAAAATGAATCTCAGAAGTGAATAGCTTTATATTCAGAAAACCAATTTGTTAATCTGAATTAGGTGGTTGCAAGCTGAAAAAAGACAGAACTTATCCTTGTCAAGGTTTTGAACCTTGACATTCTATGTTAATTAGCAAATTTTATAAGTTAAAATATTTATATTTTT